>NZ_SRTD01000006.1:0-347069 GCF_004792105.1 Mesorhizobium sp. M8A.F.Ca.ET.161.01.1.1
TCAACTACCCGACCGTGCCGCGCGGCACCGAGCGGCTGCGCATCACGCCGACGCCCTTCCATTCCGATGCGCTGATCGCCGAACTTCAGGACGCGCTGGTCGAGACCTGGGACGCGCTCGGCATCCCCTACGGTTCGGCGGGACGGCCGGCCGTCGCGAAAAGCGACCGGATCATTCCGCTGCTGGTGCAAAAATCCGGCGGCTGAAACCCGCCGCTTGCGCAAACGGTGTTCGTCCCCTTTGCCAGCTGGTGCGCGGCCCCCTCGAACTGGTCGAGGCGGCTGTAGAAAACAATCGGGGCGATGCACTTTTGAACGATTTGATCCTGCTCAATGCTCAAAGCCTTTCGATGCCTGAGAATGGAGTTCAAATCTTCGAGGAGCATCCGCCATGGGTCATATTTCCCACACGTCCTTTGCTGACTTCACGCACGCTGGCCAGCAGGCGCAACAATGGGTCAAGGAGCTCGCCAAGGACCTCTGCTGGAGCGAACCGAGCGCGTGCCGTCTCCTGAGATCCGTTCTACACACGGTGCGGGATTGGCTTTCGCCAGCAGAAATGGCCGATCTCTCGGCGCAACTGCCTGTTTTGGTCCGCGGCATCTATTTCGAAGGCTGGAACCCCGCGGTGCCTGCGCATGAGCGCACCAAGCGCGACTTTATTATCAGCGTCAGAAACAGTTTCGGCTACGATGAGGAGATCGATTTCGATGTCGCGATCAGTGCCGTTTTCAAGCTTCTCGACCGTCACATTTCGCATGGCGAGATCGTACAGGTCAGAAACTCGATGAAGAAGTCGCTGCGAAAACTGTGGCCGGTGGATTGACCGATGTTCCGCGACCGGGAAGAGGCTGGAGTCAAGCTTGGCCTGGAACTGAGCAGGCTTCAATTGCATCACCCGATCGTACTGGCATTACCGCGCGGCGGCGTGCCCGTCGCAGTGGAAGTGGCCAAAGCCCTCCACGCTCCTCTTGATCTGCTTATCATCCGCAAGGTGGGCGCCCCGGGCAATCCCGAGCTGGCTGTTGCCGCAATCGTCGATGGCGACCCTGGGGAGGTCGTGCTGAACCGTGAGATTGTCGAGACCTATGCACTCGACGAAAGCGAGCTACGTGTCTTGATTGCAAATGAGCGGCCAGAACTCGAACGCCGGCGCGCTGCCTATCGCTGGAAGACCAGACCGATCTCGATTGCGGGAAAGACCGCGATCATCGTCGATGACGGGGCCGCGACCGGTACGACCATGAAAATCGCGATCCGCGCCCTCAAGCGCCGGTCACCGAGGGAAATCGTCGTGGCAATTCCTGTTTCACCGCAAGAGACGGTCGTTGAACTGGAACAGGAAGCGGACCGTGTGGTTTGCCTTAGTCAGCCAGGACAGTTCCGGGCCTTGGGCCACCACTATCTGCGGTTCCCGCGGCTCTCTGACAACGACGTTGTCTTCGCTATGGACGAGGCTGCCCAACTGTACAAAACTGGCCAGCGGCACGTTTCCGGCCTAGCCGTAAAGAACAGGAGATCGCACTAATGCAGATCCGCACGCTTTCGGCTTTGGAATGTACCAAATTGCTGACGGCCAATCGTGTTGGCCATCTGGCATGCGCTAAGGATGGGCAGCCCTATGTCGTGCCCTTCCACTACGCCCATTCGGACGCTCATCTTTACGCGTTTTCCATGCCGGGCAAAAAGATCGAATGGATGCGGTCCAATCCGCTGGTGTCCGTCCAGGTGGACGAACATGGCCAGGGCCGAGGATGGAGAAGTGTCATTGTCGATGGCCGATATGAAGAGCTGCCCGACCGAATCGGCCACAAGCTTCAAAGGGACCATGCCTGGTCGGTGTTGAGCAAGCACACCGACTGGTGGGAGCCCGGCGCACTCAAGCCGGTCACTCCTCCCGCGGCCGACAATGCACCGCATGTTTTCTTCCGGATTCTGATCGAGCAGGTGTCCGGTCGAGAGGCGAGCGAGTAAGTCCGCAACCCTTCGCTACAGGAACGAGAGCGGGCCGGCGCAAACTGCGCCGGCCCGCTCTTCCCTGTGAATTGCTATCGCGCCATGAAGACCGGCAACGATTGACCTTCAAGCATCGACTTGGTGACCCCACCGAAAATCCGTTCGCGCAACCGGGAATGACCGTAGGCGCCCATGACCATCAGCTCAGCCGCAACGTCGCCGGCATGCTGGCGAAGCACATCGGCAACCGAATGGTTCGCGCTCGGCAGCCGGTCGACCGTAACCTTCACGCCATGCCGGGCAAGATAGGCCGCGGCATCTGCACCCGGCTCCTCGCCATGATGGAACTCATCTTCAATGGGATCGACGATGACAAGGCGCACATCTTCGGCGCCCTTCAGCATATCGAGGGACTGGCGGACGGCGCGCGATGACTCAAGGCGGGCGTCCCATGCAACGAGGACGCGTTTCGGCTTCAGCGTCGGCCGCGTGCCCTCGGGAACGAGCAGAATAGGCTTTCCCGACGAGAACAGCGTGCCCTCGATGACTTTATCCTTCAGCGTATGGCTTGCCAGCAAATCTGGCCCGAGAATGGTCAGATCGGCGTAGCGGGCACGCCTTCCGATGACGTCGTCCGCCCACCCCGTGTCGGGATAGTCGTCGCTCAGATCGGCCGATACGGCGCTCTGGGAGAGAAAGCCGGCGACATCCGAAATTCTCTTCTCGAGCCTTTTCAGCTCGGCCTGGCGTTCCTCCAGCCAGGCAGGCGAAACGACAGCGGCATACTCGCCGCCTGAGGGCGGCGCGGCAAGCTCGAGAACGAGCACGGAGAGATGGGCGCCGACCTGTTCGCACAGCGAGGCGGCTAGCTTTAGATCACCTTCACCCTGGTTCGGCCCGGTAACCGTAAGCAATGTCCTGAAAGTCACGGCGACAACTCCTGATTTCGATTGAAGGATCAGTCGTGGTTTCAGTCATTAGCGAGGCTGCCCGATGCGTTCATTGCGCTGAATCAAATACCGTGACCGCGGCGGCATTTGATCCGCATCAACGCACTAGCAAACCAGGGCTGTAGGTTTCAGTCGATCAATCGGGGAAACGCAGATGAAATTCCTGATCGCGGCGATTTTGGGGGGATTGGCCCTCAACGCAGCTGGCGCCCAGGAACTCGGCAACGGCAAGGCGGAATACATGAACTCATGCGCCGTCTGCCATGGCCTTGAAGGCAAGGGGGACGGCCCGTTGGGCGACGAGTTGTTGAAGCGGCCAAGCGACCTGACGCGCCTCTCCAGGCGCAATGGCGGCGAATTCCCTTATTGGCGCGTCTTTGCCGTCATCGACGGCCGCGGCATGGTGCCGGCGCATGGCAATCGCGACATGCCGGTCTGGGGTCGGCAATTCCTTCCGGGTGACGTGAAGAAATATGGCCCGAATGCCGGGGAAATCGTCACCAGGGAACGGATCCATGATCTGGCCGGTTATGTCGAGACGTTGCAGCAATGAAAACAGAGGGCGCA
Source organism: Mesorhizobium sp. M8A.F.Ca.ET.161.01.1.1 (assembly GCF_004792105.1). NCBI lineage: Bacteria > Pseudomonadati > Pseudomonadota > Alphaproteobacteria > Hyphomicrobiales > Phyllobacteriaceae > Mesorhizobium > Mesorhizobium sp. M8A.F.Ca.ET.161.01.1.1. The sequence goes on from NZ_SRTD01000006.1 coordinate 3,473, forward strand.
AACAGTCTCCGCACGACACAGGCATCGATGAGGCCGGACATGGTCGTTGACGAGCAGCAATCCGCTACGGCGTTCCTGCTTGATCCCGCCTCCTATGGCATGGCCGGACAGGTCGAAGCGATCGAGACTCATATCTCGCGAATTTTCTTGATCGATGGACGTGCCTTTAAGATGAAACGGGCGGTCAAGCTGCCCTATGTCGATTTCTCGACGCCAGCACTAAGGCTGGCCGCTTGCGAAAAAGAGGTGGAACTCAACGCCAGGACCGCACCCGGCCTCTATCTGGGCGTGCGGCGCATTACCCGCGAAGTCGACGGCAAACTCGTTTTCGATGGCGCTGGCCAAATGGTCGATGCGGTGATCGAGATGGTCCGGTTTGATCAGTCGAGGCTCCTTGATCGGATGGCGACCGCGGGAGAACTGACGCCAGCGCTGATGACGGCGGTCGCACGCATGATCGTGGGACATCACCGTGCGGCGCCGAAGATCCACAACGGAACCGGCTCATTCAATTTGATGGGCGTGCTCGACATCAACGAGGCCGGCTTTGGCACCAGTCACGTTTTTACAAAACGGGAGATCGAGACGTTTGCCCGGGCTTTCCGCACCGCACTCGCGCGCCATTCCGGATTGCTGGATCGCCGGGAGGCCGCGGGCAAGATCCGCCAGTGTCATGGCGATCTGCACCTGCGCAACATCTGCCTTTTCGATGGCGAGCCTCGCCTCTTCGATTGCATCGAATTCAATGACCAGATCGCCAGCATCGATGTTCTGTACGACCTTGCCTTCTTGCTGATGGACCTTTGGCATCGCCGTTTCCCAGAGCTCGCCAATCTCGTGATGAACCGCTACCTCGACGAGGCCGATGACGAGGATGGCTTTGTCCTGCTGCCTTTCTTCATGGCGGTGCGGGCGGCTGTGCGCGCGCATGTCACCGCCACCCAAGTCGAGGAAGGCAGCGCCGATTCCGGCAAATTGACTGCCGAGGCCCGATCCTATTTCGAACTGGCCCGAACATTTCTGCAGCAAACGCCGCCCAGGCTCGTTGCCATCGGCGGTCTCAGTGGTTCAGGCAAGACGACCATTGCCGAGGCGCTCGCCGCCCATATCGGGGCGCCGCCCGGTGCGCGCATAATCGAAAGCGACCGCATCCGCAAAGCGATGCACGGCGTGCCCGCCGAGGCCAGGCTGCCGGACAAGGCCTATCGTCCTGATGTGTCCGATCGCGTCTACAACGAAATGGCATGGCGCGCCGGCTTGATTCTCTCCGAGGGTGGCTCGGTTGTAGCTGATGCGGTTTTCGACAGACCGGCCGATCGTGAGCGGATCGAGAAGGCGGCGCGAGACCGGGGTATTCCATTCTTCGGTTTCTGGCTGGAGGCGGATCCACTCGTCCTTTGGCGACGGGTCAGCGAACGCAAGGGCGGTCCCTCGGATGCAACGGTCGATATCCTTTCGCGTCAACTGCAGCGAAAAGCCGGCCAGGCCAGCTGGCGCAGGACCGATTCCGATCGAAAGCCCGTCGACATTGCCGCGGAACTGAGGAGATGTTGGCAGCGCGATGCTTCCGAAACCCTGTGCACGGCCTCCTGACTGTTGCGGATGATTGACCTCAACCGAGTTCGAGCTTGGCCTCGACAAGCCCTGGCTCGTTCGGAAGATGCATCAAGGAGAAGCCGAATTCACGGCACATTGCCAGCATCTTGCTGTTTTCACTGAGCACGATACCTCCGATGCGGCGGATCCCATCGGCCTTTGCATAATCGATGATCTGGCTGAGCAACTCCCAACCTAGGCCATGACCCTGCAAGTCCGTCCGCACCAGCAATGCGTATTCGGCGCTGACGTGGTCGGGATCGCAGGACAACCGGCTGATGCCAGCCAGCGCGCCAGTGCTCTTGTCCAATGCTACGAAAGCCATATTGCGGTCGTAGTCGAGCTGGGTGAGCCGCTTCAACACCTGATCGGAGAAGCTTTTTCGCGGCGAAAGGAAACGCAGGCGCAAATCGTCAGACGAAATTTTGGCCAGGAATTCGGGATAGAGCGCGATGTCGGTCGGCTTGATCGGCCGGACGTGATAATGCGCGCCACCTGCCGACGTTTCCTTCTCCCAACCTGACGGGTAGGGCCGGATGCACAGTGCAGGATTCGGCCCAGGTTCCTCCACCCGCTTCGGTTCGATCTCGATGCGTGCATCGAGCGCGATCACGCCGGCGGTGTCCGCGAGCAACGGATTGATGTCCATTGATACGAGGCACGGAAAGTCGACAACCATCTGCGATAGGCCGTTGAGCGCCGCAACGATCGCCTGCTGATCCGCGGGTTTGCGATCGCGGAATCCGTCGAGCAGCCGACCGATCCGCGTTTGCCCGATCAGGTCACCGGCAAGAACGTCGTCAAGCGGAGGCAACGCGATCGCGGTATCGTCCATCACCTCAACGGCGACGCCACCCGCCCCGAACAGGAGAACCGGACCGAAAATCGAATCATGGCTGACACCAAGGATCAGTTCCTGAGCCTGTTTTCGCACCACCATCGGCTGTACGGCATAACCCTCGATATCGGCCTGAGGATCGTGCTTATGCAACCGGGCCTCGATTGCGCGTGCTGCCTCCTCGGCTGCCGCCGCGGCTGCAATGCCGAGCACCACCCCGCCAACGTCCGACTTGTGCGAGATCGCCTTTGACAGCAGCTTGACGACGACCTGCTCGGATGTCTTGAGAAGTCGGCCGGCCGCCTGCCCCACTTTGGCAGGGGATCTGGCGATGATCGTTTCGGGCACCGGGATGCCGTAGGCGGAAATCGCCGCCTTGGCCTCGGGCTCGGTCAGCATGCGCCGGCCTTCCCTGGCGACCTGCCTGAATAGGGCAAGCACCGCTTCTCGACCGCTCGTGGCGGCCTCGCCGTGGCTCGACGGCGTACGTAGCAGGGCCCGCTGGGCTCGCGACCAGTCGGCGAGGTAGGATACGGCCGTCGCGGCATCGGCGGGTGTCTCGAGGCTGGCAATCCCCGCGTCCTGAAGGATACGTCGCCCTTCGCGCGCCGTGTGTTCGCCAAGCCAGCAGGTCAGGACCGGTTTGCCGCCGATCTTGCCGTCCTGCGCGAGCGTTGCCACCGCGCTTGCCGCGCCGAGCGGCGAGCCGAGCCCGGTCGGGCAGTTCATGACCAGGACAACGTCGGTCCCGGCATCGGCCGCGATGGCCTCGACCGCGACCCGGTAGCGCTCAGGCGGAGCGTCGCCGATGATGTCGACCGGATTGGCATGCGACCATGTGGCCGGCAGGACGGCATCCAGGCGGGCAATCGTTCCCGGCGCGAGTTCGGCCAACTCCCCGTTGCAGTCGATAAGTTGGTCGACGGCAAGCACGCCGGCGCCACCGCCATTGGTGACGATGCCGACGCGGGCTCGCTCCAGCGGAGCAAAGCGGGCGGTCGTTTCAACCGCGTCGAACAACTCGGCCAGGCCTTCGACGCGCAGGATGCCCGCGCGCCGCAATGCGGCATCGACGACACGATCCGCGCCCGACAGCGCGCCGGTATGGGTCGCGGCCGCTTTGGCCGCCTGCTCGTGCCGGCCCGACTTGATGACGATCACCGGCTTGAGGCGCGCGGCGGCGCGCGCCGCCGACATGAACTTGCGCGGATTGGGAATGGTTTCGAGATACATCACGATGGCGTGGGTGTGCATGTCGCCCGCCAGCATGTCGAGGCAGTCCCCCACATCGACATCGGCCATGTCGCCAAGGGAGACGATCTGCGAGAAGCCGACATTGTTGTCGGCCGCCCAGTCGATCAGCGATGTGGCAATGGCGCCGGATTGCGACAGCAGTGCGATGTTGCCGGACTTCGCGGCCATATGCGCAAATCCGGCATTTAGCTTCATCGGCGGGATCATCAGCCCGACCGTGTTCGGCCCGATGATGCGGAAGAGCGTGGGCTTGGCAGCGTCCAGCATCGCCTGACGCAGGCCATTCTCGCGCGTAAGCCCGGCAGTGATCACGACCGCCGTCCGCGTGCCCTTTTCAGCAAGGTCGCGCACGATGCCGGGAACTGTCTCAGGCGGCGTAACGATGACACCAAGGTCTGGGACGTCAGGCAGATCCGCCGCTTCAGCATAGCATTGCCGATCGGCGATCTGCGAATATTTCGGGTTGACCGGCCAGATGTCGCCCTCGAAGCCACCGCTGACGATGTTGTCGAAAACGACATGGCCGACGGAGCCTTCGCGCACCGACGCACCGAAGACAGCAACGGACTTCGGGGCGAACGCATGTTCGAGATTTCGGATCGTCACCCCTTGTGTCTCCTGTTAGCGGCGATAATCGCCGGTCGATCTTGCCCGTTCGTTGCGTTGGATCAAAGCGTTCTGTGGTTCTCGCGACTAGCTGTTGCCCGAGTTCGACGCGCTCGTCAGCGCTGACGAAAATTGGCGAGCATCGATCAGATCGGAAGGCATCGCATGAACGAGTCCATCCTGCGACGCGCATTGCTGGTGATTGCCATCCTGGGTCTCGCCGTTGGGATCGGAGCGTGGCGAACCGGGCTCGGGCCCCTTGAGGCCGACACGATCTGGACGGTGGCGACGTTGCCCGTGGTAGCGGCTCTCGCCATCTCCATCCTGCGCGATTTCTGGATCGGCCGCTTCGGTGTCGATGCTATTGCGCTGGTGTCGATGTCCGCCGCGCTGTTTCTTGGCCAACCCTTGGCGGCAGTGGTGGTCGCGATTATGTATGCCGGCGGCACGGTGCTTGAGGATTTCGCTCGCGGCCGCGCGGAACGGAACCTCAAGGCATTGACCGACCGATCGCCGCGTATCGCCCACCGAACGTCAACGCTGGGGACAGAAACCATCTCCGTCGAGGACGTTGATGTCGGCGACGAGATTCTGGTCCGGGCCGGCGAACTGCTCCCCGTCGATGGCATCCTGCTTGATGCTTCGGCCTCTCTCGACGAGTCCGCAGTGAGCGGAGAACCCCTGCCGGAACGGCGCCGCGCGGGGGATGTGCTGCGCAGCGGCACCGTCAATGCGGGCGAGACCTTCAGCATGCGGGCTTCTGCCCTTGCGGAGCAGAGCACTTATGCCGCGATCGTACGCATGGTCGCTGCAGCGCAGACCGCGAAATCTCCATTCATTCGCATGGCCGACCGGTTTGCCCTGTTCCTTCTGCCAGCCACTCTGCTGGTTTCCGGCGCCGCCTGGTATGTTTCCGGCGACCCAATCAGAGCGCTTGCGGTGCTGGTCGTCGCAACGCCTTGCCCGCTCATCCTTGCTGCCCCCGTTGCATTCATCGGCGGCGTCTCGCGTGCCGCGCGTGCCGGCATCCTTATGAAAGGCAGCACGGCGCTGGAGGCTCTAGCGCAAGTCCGAACCGCGATCTTCGACAAGACGGGGACCTTGACCATCGGTGGCGCCGAGCTCATCGAAATCGAAGCCGCACCCGGCCGTGACGCGAACCATCTGCTGCAGCTGTTGGCATCCCTGGAACAGGCCTCACACCATGTGCTCGCCGACTCGATCATCCGGGAGGCGCGCGGCAGACAGCTGATGCTTTCGCATCCGCGTGATGTCCGCGAGCATCGCGGCGCAGGCCTGAAGGGCCGGGTCGAGAACATTGCGATCGCCTCCGGATCGCGGGCTCTTGTGCTCGCCGACAGTCCCCTGCCCAACTGGGCGAAAGGGGGCGAAGAAAAATACCGGGACGAGGCGGTGCTCAGGGTCTTTGTAGCACTCGGCGGGCAGCTTGCCGGTGTTTTCACGTTCGGCGACGCCCTGCGTGTTGATGCGCATGACGCACTCGGCAAGCTGCGCTCCGCTGGCATTGATCGCATGATCATGCTCACAGGCGACGACGGCGTGGCGGCCAAGCGCATCTCCGCCCGGCTCGACCTCGACGCCCTGGTCGCCGATGCGACCCCTGCCGAAAAAGTCGCGACGGTCACAGCCGAGAAAGCCTTGGCGCCGACGATGATGGTCGGCGACGGCATCAACGATGCACCCGCTCTTGCCGCCGCGACGGTCGGCGTCGCCATGGGCGCGCGTGGGGCGACGGCCTCTTCCGAGGCGGCGGACGTCATCGTGCTGACCGACAGGCTGCTGCCTGTCGCCGATGCCGTCCGGATTGCACGGCGAACGCGATCGATCGCGTTGCAAAGCATCATTGCCGGACTGGCGCTGTCGGGGCTGGCAATGATCGCAGCGGCCATGGGGCAGATCACGCCGGTTGCCGGAGCGCTACTTCAGGAAGGGATTGACGTGGCGGTTATCCTGAACGCTTTGCGGACCCTTGGCGATGGACATCTGTGGCGCGCATAGTGGTCGAGAACAAGTTCGGTGAATGGCCATGGCACAGCAAAATCTGGTGGTTTGCAGCAAATGCGGCGGAGTCAATCGCCTGCCGCCGTCACGAAATGCCAGTGAGGCAAAATGTGGAAAGTGCGGGACCAGACTGTTTTCAGGTCACCCCCCGGACGTCGACGCCAAGACGTTCGATCACCAGATTACGCGAAGCAGTATTCCCGTTGTCGTCGACATCTGGGCACCTTGGTGCGGCCCCTGCAAGATGATGGCGCCGGCCTATGAAGCGGCGGCAATCGAACTGGAGCCACATGTTCGCCTGATCAAACTCAATTCCGAAAATGAGCAATCTGTCGCGGCAAGGCTCGGCATTCGCGGCATCCCGACCATGATTCTGTTCCATGGCGGACGCGAACTCGCGCGCACATCTGGCGCAATGACGGCAGGCCAGATCGTCAGGTGGGTTCGCGACCGCCTGCCGACGGTGACCGCCTGAAGTCGTCGCGCCAATGGATCCGCTCATCGCCCGGCTTGGACTGGCCCTCGCAATAGGTCTCCTTGTAGGCTTGGAGCGTGGTTGGCAAGAGCGGGATGCGCCCGACCGCAGTCGCACAGCTGGCATCCGGACATTCGGCATATCCGGGCTGCTTGGTGGCGTGCTCGCGGCGCTGGCCAGTGCACTAGGCTCCGTATCGGTGCTCGTCGGAGGCTTCATCGCCTTTGCGGCAATCTTTGCCTGGTACAAGGCGCGTGAGGCTGCCCATGACGAGGATTTCAGCGTCACGAGCGTGATCGCAGGCCTGGGCGTTTTCGCCCTTGGCGCGCTTTCCGTAGCCGGCGATTATCGGGCTGCTGCTGCGGGCGGGGCGGCACTGGCGGCAATCCTGGCCAGCCGAGAAGTCCTGCACGGTCTTTTGAAGCGACTGACCTGGGTCGAACTGCGTTCGGCGCTGATCCTGGCAGTGATGACGGCGATCGTCTTACCCCTGTTGCCAAACCGGACGATGGACCCGTGGGGCGGTTTCAATCCTTGGGAAGTTTGGTTCCTGACGGTGCTGATGGCCTCGATATCGTTCGCCGGCTACGTGGCTGTTCGCATTCTGGGAAATACGCGTGGGCTGCTGGTCAGTTCGCTCGTCGGTGCGATCGTCTCTTCCACAGCGGTGACCTTGGCGCTTGCCCGCAATGCCGCGTCGGGCGGCAATCCACTGCCGCTCGCCGGGGCGGCATCCCTGGCTGCAATGGTTTCGGTGCTCCGCGTCTGCGCCGTGATTCTGATCATAGAGCCAGGCGTGTTCGCTTCGGTCGCTATAGCGGCGATGGCAGCCGCGCTCGCCTTCGCTGTCTGCGGCGCATTGCTGATGACTCGCGACAGCGGGAATGAGGAACGCAGCGCTATTGCGCGCAATCCATTCGAGCTGGGTCCGCTGTTGCTGTTCGCGCTGCTCTTCGCGCTTGTCGCGACCGCAAGCGCTGGATTGGCAGCTCAATTCGGCAGCCGCGGCTTGCTGGTTACCTCAGCGCTGGCAGGCACGTTCGATGTCGACGTCTCGGTGCTCAGTGCCTTGCGGCTGGTCAAGTATTCGGTCCCCGTCGAGACTGTCGGTCAGGCTGTGCTGGCGGCACTGGCGGCAAATGCGATCGGCCGCCTGTCACTGGCGGTATTTGCCGGTCCGATCAGGTTCTGGGTGCCGCTGGCCGGCGCAACCCTGACCGCTGCGACCGCCGGCTATGGCGCCATGTTGTCGCCTGGCCCGGGATAGAAGCGCGGTTCTTGAGCCATCTTTGATGCGGATCAAGGGGCAGGCCCAGCTACGGCTCTATGGGACTCCTTAAAAGGAGTTCGCCATGACCAGTTTGAAGGACCTTACCCCGAAATTCCGCCATGTCCGGCTGCTGCTAGCCCGCGAGAAGGATCACCCGGGAGGAGATCGTGAAGAGGGTTACGACGTGCTGGCTCCGCTGAACGGCGAAGGGCGTATCGATGCCGAAGAATGGAAATCGCACAGGGCCTCATGTCGAGTTCGCCGCTTTCGGACTGGCGAGGAGGATCTGATCGGCCGGCTGAGACGCAAGCCCGGCGGGCAGTGGTATTTCGACTACGCCGAAGGCGACCGCGATGACGAAATCGGCTTTCATCTCGGCGACGAACGGTTCGTGACCGGTGAATATGTGTCGATCGAGCGCAACGGCACCATGCACACCTACCAGGTGGCAAGGGTCGAGCGGCCATGACGCGGCAACGCCTGGCTCCCTGGGAGTAGACCATGTCGCGACGCATCCTGATAGTGGTCGGCCATCCAGACCCGTCCCCGGATCGGCTCTGCCGCGGTCTTGCCGACGCCTATGGCGAGGGCGCGGGAAAGGCAGGGCATGGTGTCCGCCGGGTCGATCTGGGGGCAATCGATTTTCCGATGCTTCGGACGATGCAGGAGTTCGAGCATGGTGCGGTTCCCGATGAGTTGAAAGAAGCAGCCGAGGCGATCGTGTGGGCTGAGCATATCGTCTTTGTCTTTCCGCTGTGGCTTGGAACCATGCCGGCCATACTCAAGGCATTTCTGGAACAGGTCATGCGGCCGGGAACGGCCTTTGCCTATCCGGACAAGGGCGGCGGCTTCACCAAGACATTGCTTCGTGGCCGCTCGGCGCGCGTCGTGGTGACGATGGGCATGCCTTCCGTAGTGTATCGGCTATGGTTCCTCGGACACGGCATCGCCGGCCTGAAGCGAAGCATTCTGCAATTTGTCGGCATCAGTCCGGTACGCGAGACCTTGTTCGGCATGGTCGCTGGAGCCAGCGATGCGACCCGTGCGAAGTGGATCCGGCATATGCGCGAACTGGGTGGACGGGCCAGATAACGCTCCCACATAACGCTCGTTGAATGCCGATCACGGCACCAGGACGGCGGCGCCGCTCAATCTGCCTTGCCTCACATCGTCCAATGCCTGATTGGCCTGTTCCAGCGGGTAGACCTTGGTGTACGTGTGCACCCGAGCGCGCCTGGCAATGGGAAAGAACTCTTCGGCGTCGCGGCGCGTCAGGTTTGCAACCGACACCAGTTCACGCTCTTCCCAGAGCAACTCGTAGGCCATCGCCGGAATGTCGCTCATGTGGATGCCGCCGCAAACCACCCGGCCGCCCTTGCGCACGGCACCAAGTGCGATCGGCACCAGGTCACCCACAGGAGCGAAGATGATCGCGGCATCGAGCTGCCTGGGCGGAAGCTCCTCCGACCCGCCCGCCCACGTCGCGCCGAGCGAGCGGGCGAATTCCCGTGCTTCACTGTCGCCGGGCCGGGTGAAAGCGAAGATGTCACGACCCTGCCAGATTGCGATCTGCGCAACGATATGTGCAGCGGCACCGAAGCCGTAGATCCCGAGCCGCTTGCCGTCACCGGCCTTCTTCAGGCATCGCCAGCCGATCAGGCCAGCGCAAAGCAACGGCGCCTGCGATACGGGGTCGGCATCCGTGTCCAGATCGAAGGCGAATTGCGCGTCGGCAATGACATGGCTGGCGAAGCCGCCATCGCGTGTATAACCCGTGAAATCTGGCTGATCGCAGAGATTTTCATTCTCCGCGACACAGTAGGGACAATGCCCGCAAGTGTGCCCAAGCCAAGGCACGCCAACCCTGCGCCCGATCCTGGAACGCGCCACGCCTTTGCCGACGGAATCGATAGTGCCGACGATTTCGTGACCCGGAATGAGCGGCAGTTTTGGATGACGCAGATCGCCATCAATGACATGCAGATCGGTCCGGCAGACAGCGCATGCCTCGATCCTCAACCTGATCTCACCGGGTCTCGCTATGGGATCAGGCCTGTCGACCAGCTTCAATGGCACGCCGATGTTTTCGAGCACCATCGCTCTCATGACGTGCTCCATGTTGCCCCGGAAAAACAAATGCCGTGACTGCCCAGCCTCCGCCGTGGCGCGGCCAAACCGACAAGGCCGGCGATCCCGGCAGGCTTTCGAAAACTGCGGCAGTCACAGGTTCCGGCCAGGCGGCTGCCTGCTTCATTATCTATGGCTCGACGGTGAATTCGGCCCACATGCCGGCTCCATAGTGACCTGGCACGTTGCAGATAAGCAGGTATTTTCCAGCCTTCAGCTCGACGGTCAACGTGCCTGATTTTCCCGGATCAAGCTCCGAAACTTCGCCCTTGTCGCCAGCCTTGTCTTCGTCGACGCGGTTCTCGGCTTCAAGGTAAGGAAGCGGCTTGCCGGGATCGGCAAGGTGCATCACGATCATTTCGTGGACGGTGTCCTTGGAGTCATTCTTCACATTGAATGTGACCTCTCCGGCCTTTGCCACACTTGGCAAAGCCTTGATGCCCATGGTCGCCTTGGCGAGATCGAGGCCCGGCGCTGCATACGCAAGACCCATCGGCATCTCCGTGCTCGCGCCCTTGTCCCAGAGCGAAACCTGGACGAGCGCGTCAGCCTGGGCGGCGCCGGCATGGCTAGCCATGAGCATTGCAGCAGCAAGCCCAAATGTTGCTTTCCTCAATACGGTTTTCATGGCGATCCTCTTTCCGGGTGGGCAGCAGAAGTGCTCTACATCCGGCCGTCATCCTGCTCGCGACGTCACCCGCCGTCCTTGCGCCAGATCAAATTGATCGGCGCGGCCCCGATCGGTGCCGATGATACAATTGTCAGCCAGTTGTCAGCTTGAATTGATTATTTCGCTCCAATGGCGGTGAGAATCGCCGTCTGGACGATCGAAGATCCACCTGCGGGCGCAACATCGGCGCCCAACCTTCCGAATGGAGTCATCATGTATCGCACACTCGTTTTCGCCGCTTTGGCTGGCATGATCGCGGGACCGGCGCTCGCCGCCGGCGGCAGCTGCAGCACCGCCCCAAAATCGCAATTCAAGCCCAAGGCAACACTGGAAGCACAATTGACTGGCGAAGGCCTCACCGTGCGGCAGATCAAGGTCGAGAAGGGCTGCTATGAGGTCTACGCGGTCGACAAGGCGGGCAAAAAGGTCAATCTGGCCTACAATGCCGAGACCCTTGAAAAGCTCGACAATGCCGAAGCCGGCGAAAATTGATCAGAACGTTCCGGCAGCAGCAGGCGCGCACCCATCGCCGCCGATGGTGCGCGTCTGGGATCGGGCCGTGCGGAGTTTCCATTGGGCATTGGTGCTCAGCTTCGTCACGGCCTGGCTCACCTCCCATTCCTCGGAGGGTATCCACCACTGGGCCGGATACGCCGCCGCCGCCCTCATCGGCATAAGGCTTCTGTGGGGTGTTCTTGGTACCCGCTATGCGCGGTTCTCCCAATTCGTGCGTGATCCGGCGACTGTCGCGCGTTATCTCTCGGCAATACTGAGCGGCCGCGAGGCCCGATATATCGGCCACAATCCGGCTGGCGGCGCGATGGTGATCGTCTTGATCGCGGCGATGGCTTCAACCGCTCTTACCGGCTGGCTGATGACGACCGACGCCTATTTCGGTGTGCCCTGGGTCGAAGCCGCACATAGCCTGGCGGCGCACGGCCTGTTGCTCCTCGTCTTGCTTCATATTGGCGGTGTCGCCCTGGCAAGCTTTCGCCACCGCGAAAACCTGGTCCGAGCCATGATCACCGGACGAAAACGCAGCGCCGAACCGGCGGACATCGCTTGACGATCGGCCAATCATCAACCCGGCGCCGTATCGGGCGCAAGCGGTAGCGGTCTCGATCGGGGAAGCAATGAACAGCAACCCGCCGCGCCTTTTGGCGGGCGGGTTGCAGCGTTGGATCACCGTCTACTTGACCAGGATCGTTGCCCACATTCCATTCATGAAATGACCGGGGATATTGCAAAAAACGGCATAGCTGCCCGGCTTGAGGTCCAGGGTCAGCGATCCGGTTTTGCCTGGATCGAGTTCGGAAACCTCGCCGAGATGGCCGGCCGCATCCTCGTTGACGCGATTTTCATTTTTCACATACGGCAATGCGGTCTTTTTCGCATCCGCGGCCGGCACGACGATCATTTCGTGAACCGTGTCCTTGGACGTATTGCTGACTTTGAAGGTAACCTCGCCCGCGGGTACGACGGTCTTGTCCAGCTTGATGGCCATCGTCGCCATGCTCATGTTTGCCGGCATGCCCATCCCCATCTTGGCGTCCGGGTTCACGGCACCGTCCTTGTCCCAAAGCTTTACGTTGACGGTCGTGTTGGCGAAGGCTGGCACCGACGCCGTCAAGAGGACCAAGACCAGTCCGGACTTGAAAAACTGCATGTTAGAATTGCTCCTGATCGCGTGCGGCGACCCCGCAGCCGATGGTTTTGAAGAATCATTTCCGGTCGCAGCGCCGGGCTAGCGCGGCCAAGCTGACAACAGGCTGACAGTGGAGACAGGGCCGGAAGAGGCGACACCCTCCGGCCAAGCCGGCGCATCGAATCTGCTCTGGACATGAGCGGGCCGGCGCGTGCCTAGGTAGTTTCCCGTAGGGACAAAACCGAATTTCGCGACCCGCGGATTCGCGCGATTGCTGTGTCGCGAAACAACCTGGACAACAGCCATGCACGCTTACACCGCCTCCAGAATTTCATTGCCGTCGCATTCTGCTCAGCCAAGCCTGCCAGTGGCCCTCGACTCGGAAACGCAACAGCCGGTCAGCTTCTTTCCCGCCGGTTCGGAGATTTATGCTCAAGGCGAGAAGGCTGGCGCTTTCTACCAGGTCGAATTCGGCGCCGTACGCATCTATCGCCTGCTCGCGGACGGCCGCCGGCAGATTAGCGCCTTCCACCTCGCCGGAGAGACGTTCGGCTTCGAAGGCGACACGACGCATCATTTCTTCGCCGAAGCGATCAATGCCACCGGGGTACGCGCCTTCCGCTTCAGCGCTGGAGCGGACATGTCCCATCAGTTGCTTCCCCTGGCACTCAAGGGCCTGACGAGGGCACAGGAGCACCTCCTTGTCCTCGGTCGTCAGAACGCCATCGAACGTGTCGCCGCCTTCCTGGTCGACATGATGGAGCGGCAAGGTGGATTGCGGCAGGTGGAGCTGCCGATGTCGCGCATGGACATCGGCGACTATCTCGGACTCACTATCGAGACCGTGTCGCGGGTTTTCACCCGGCTGAAGGATAAGGGCGTGATCCGCCTGCTCAACCTGCGCAGCGTCGAAATCCTCAAGCAGGATGTGTTGCAGACCATGGGCGTATGAGCCCTCCCAAGCAGACAGCGTAACGTCAGCCTCAGATCAGGACCCTGTTGTCATGCACCATACACTTACCACCCACACCGGATTTCGCTTCGAAGTGCGCCGCGCGTACCCTGAGGATGAGCCAACGCTGGCCGAGTTCTTCACCCATGTGACCCCGGACGACCTGCGCTTTCGCTTTCTCGGCGCTGTGAAGGAGGTCTCGCATGAACGGCTGGTCGCGATGACGCGTTCAGACGACGCCCACATCCATAATTTTCTAGCCTTCTCCACCGACGGAATGCTGATCGCGGTTGCAACGCTGGCAAGCGATGCCGCCGATCGAAACGGTGAGGTCGCGATCTGCATTCGTGCGGATCGCAAGCATCTGGGCGTTGGTTGGGAGTTGCTCGCTTATATCGCGAACTATGCCGAAGACCTCGGCCTGGAAGCGATCGAGTCGATCGAGAGCCGCGAGAACCGTGCCGCGATCGAGGTCGAGCGCGACATGGGCTTCACCGTCACGACCGATCCCGACGATGCGACGCTGGTCCTGGTTCGACGGGAGCTGGGGGCGCGATCAGCCGCTTAGCTGCCTTGGCCCCTTCCGGGCCGTTGTGGGCGCGGCAGGTCAAAAGACGAGCATCTCCGCGGCCACAGCGCATTCTTCATCCGCAGGAATGACAAGGACATCGACGCGGGAAGTCGCGTTGCTGGCCAGTTCCTCGCCCTCTCGGTTTCGCTTCTCGTCGAGATCGACTCCAAGCCAGGCAGCGGCACCGCAAATCCTCTCCCGGACCAACGGCGCGTTTTCGCCGATGCCAGCCGTGAACACCAGCGTGTCCAGTCCTCCCATGGCAGCGGCCAACGATCCAATCTCACGTCCGATCCGATAAACGAAGAGCGCGACAGCCTCGGCGGCGGCGGGATCGTCCGAGGCGATCAACGTCCGCATATCACCCGATATTCCAGACACTCCGAGCAGGCCCGATTGCTCGTAGAGAAGCGTGACCATTTCGTCTCCAGACAGTCGCCGTTCCTGCAGCAAGTGAAGGATAATCCCCGGGTCGAGCGCGCCACAGCGCGTGCTCATCACCAGGCCGTCGAGCGTCGAAAACCCCATCGTCGTGGCGATGCTTCGTCCGGCGGCCATCGCGCACAGGCTGGCGCCACTGCCGAGATGGGCAACGATCGCCCGACCGCCGGCGTGCGCGCCGTATCGGTCACGCAGCTTCGCAGCGATGTGACTGTAGGACAGCCCATGAAAGCCGTAGGAAACGATGCCCGCGTCAGTCATCGCGCACGGCAGCCCGTAGATTTTGGCGAGCTCCGGTCTGGTCGAATGAAACGCCGTGTCAAAGCAACCGACCTGGAGGGCCTGCGGCAAGATTTCAGCGGCCAGCGCGACAATCTCGAGATTGATCCGCTGGTGGATGGGCGCCAGCGGCTCCAGCAGGCGCAGTGCTTTGAGCGTGCGTTCGTCGAGCAGCGTCGCTTCGGTGAAGTCACGCCCACCGTGAACGATCCTGTGTCCTACCCTGTCGATGCGGCGCAGGAGATCGTTTTCGGCGAGCACGGATGCAACCGCCGCGAACGCCTTGCCCATACCGATCGGTGCTTCGCCCAAGCTCTTGTCGAACTTTGACCTGCCGGCCGCAGCCTCGACTCGCAGCCGCGGTTGTTGACCGAGAGAGGAGACATTGCCGCGCAGCAGCAGCGGGAGCTCACCGCGTCGCTCGAAAACGGCGAACTTCAGGCTCGAAGAACCGCCGTTCAGGACAAGGATCGCATCGGTCATGAAGCCATCCTATATGTTGCCGTTTCCTTGCGCTTGCGAACGGGCATCCGCTCAATCTGGACGCCTCGGCCCCGCATCGGCATCCTGTTCCCACTTCCACTCAAGGATTTCCGGCATATCCTGCCCTTGGGCGCGAATATAGGCTCGATGTTCAAGCAGCTTGCTGTCCATCGCCTGCTTAACCCCGACCCGCATCCTCTTCAGTCGTGGAACCCAATCTACGACGCTTTGGACGATATGAAAGCGGTCAAGGCCGTTCAGCACCGTCATGTCGAAGGGCGTCGTGGTCGTGCCCTCCTCATTGTAGCCGCGCACATGGATGTTGTCGTGGTTGGTGCGTCGATAGGTCAGGCGATGGATGGTCCAGGGATAGCCGTGATAGGCGAAGATCACCGGCTTGTCGGAGGTGAACAGCGAATCGAACTCGCGGTCCGACAGGCCGTGCGGATGATATTCCTTAGGCTGAAGGGTCATCAGGTCGACAACATTGACCACCCTGATCCTGAGATCAGGAGCCTGTTGCCTAAGGATCTGCACTGCGGCCAGCGTTTCGAGGGTCGGGACGTCGCCAGCGCAAGCCATCACGACGTCGGGCTCAGCTCCATCGTCCGTTGACGCCCAGTCCCAGACGCCGATCCCCGCCCTGCAGTGAACGATTGCCTTGTCCATCGACAGCCACTGCCAAGATGGCGGCTTGCCGGCGACGATGATGTTGATGCGGTTCCAGGTCTGCAGCACATGGTCGGTCACGCACAGCAAAGTGTTGGCGTCCGGTGGCAGGTAGACTCGCACGATGTCCGCCTTCTTGTTGAGGGCGACGTCGATGAATCCGGGATCCTGATGGCTGAAACCGTTGTGTTCCTGATGCCAGACATGGCTCGACAGCAGATAGTTCAGTGATGCGACCGGCCGCCGCCATGGGATGTCACGGCAGGCGTCAAGCCATTTCGCATGCTGGTTGAACATGGAATCGACGATGTGGATAAACGCCTCGTAGCAGGAAAACAGGCCATGGCGCCCGGTAAGCAGGTAGCCTTCCAGCCAACCTTGGCAGGTGTGCTCAGAGAGGATTTCGAGAACCCGGCCATCGCGTCCCAGATGAACGTCTTCGCGCAGGATCTTTTCCATCCAGCCACGTTCGGTCACCTCAAACACGTCCTGAAGGCGGTTCGAGGCAGTCTCGTCAGGGCCGACGATCCGGAAGTTCTTCGAAGCCTCGTTCAACTGCATGACATCTCGCAAGAAACTGCCCATGGCCCGCGTCGACTCGGCCTTGATGGCGCCGGGGCGCTCGAGCGCAATGGCGTGGTCATGCAACCCGGGCAGTTCGAGAGACCTGCGCAGCAGGCCGCCATTGGCGTGCGGGTTTGCACTCATTCGTTTCGTTGCCTGGGGTGCCGTGGCACGGATCGCGGCGACAGGAGCGCCGGCAGCGTCGAACAGCTCCTCGGGCCGGTAGCTTTTCAGCCATTCCTCGAGCAGCTTGAGATGCGCGGGGTTTTCCGCAAGGCCTGATAAGGGAACCTGATGCGAGCGCCAGAAGCCCTCGGTCTTCAGGCCGTCGACCTCTTTCGGGCCGGTCCAGCCCTTGGGGCTGCGCAACACGATCATCGGCCATTTTGGTCGTGACGCGGTCGCCGCAGGTCCGTTGCGTGCGGCATGCTGGATAGCCTGGATCTGATCAAACGCATCGTCGAGAACGCTCGCCATCCGCTCATGCATCAGAGCCGGCTCGTCGCCTTCCACGAACAGCGGCTCATAGCCGTAGCCAGCAAACAGCGCGCGCAATTCGTCTTCGGGAATGCGAGCCAGAATGGTTGGATTGGCGATCTTGTAGCCGTTCAGATGCAGGATCGGCAGCACCGCCCCGTCGCGCGCAGGGTTGAGGAATTTGTTGGAATGCCACGCGGCTGCCAGTGGTCCCGTTTCAGCCTCGCCGTCACCGACGATACAGGCGACTACGAGATCCGGATTGTCAAAGGCGGCGCCATAGGCGTGCGACAGCGAATAGCCCAACTCACCACCCTCATGGATCGAGCCGGGCACATCTGGTGCTGCATGGCTCGGGATACCGCCGGGAAACGAAAACTGCCGGAACAGCTTGCGCATCCCCTGCTCGTCCATTGCGATGTCGGGATTGAGCTCGCTGTAGGTGCCCTCCAGATAGGTATTCGCCACCATTGCCGGGCCGCCATGGCCGGGGCCGCAGACATAGATCACATTCGCGTCCCTGAGCCGGATCGCGCGATTGAGGTGCGCATAGATGAAGCTTAAGCCGGGCGACGTTCCCCAGTGGCCGAGGAGACGCGGCTTGACGTGCTCCAGCCGCAACGGCTCGCGCAGCAGCGGATTGTCGAGCAGGTAGATCTGGCCAATCGTCAGATAGTTGGCAGCGCGCCAATAGGCATCGATGTCCTGCAATTCATGCTCGGAAGGCTGGCTCGATTGGGCAAGTAGAGAGGTGTGTTGGGTCATGTCTGGCTCCATTGCCTCTTGGTGCATCTCGCCGTACCGCGACATGCGCCTGTGCCATCGATCTGCAGTGAATGGACACAAACGCTTCCCGCGCTGTTTGGTTCACGGTCAACCGGCCACCGGCACCTAAGGACTTGCGATAACTGCTGTTCGTGACATCAGTAGTAGCGCTGGATCGCGCACGCTTTGATCCACCGCAAAAAAGGCGAGAGAGCGGGGTCGGCCCGGTTCGACGCAACCCACAGCCAAAATCTGCGCTGTCACGACATCTGCCTAAGATTGTCCAGGTGTCTGTTGGCGGCCCAGGATCGAACGACGTCCAGCCCCGCGGCGCGATGCCGCCAATCTTCATTCTGCGGCCTGAATCGGCGGCTCTCGGCCGGGTTATGCCAGAACGATTGATCGCGTCGCCCGCTCGGCTGTGGACGAGACCCGCGACCTTTACGACAATGCCTGCGTGCTATTAGCGCTCGCCGCCCTTTTCGCAGCCACGGACCGCATCGCCTATCGCAAGCAGATCGAAATTTTGCTCACGGCCATCGACACGACTCTCGCCGATCCGGCGGGCGGCTGGGCCGAGGACGAGCATGGGACGTTGCCCCGGCGGCAAAATCCACATATGCATCTGTTCGAAGCCTGCCTGGTGCTTGCAACGAAAACGCGGGACGCTTCGCATCGCCGCCGCCTGGACGGGCTCTATACGCTGTTCCTCGAACAGTTTTACAATCGGGGCGCGGGTCCCTTGTGTGAATTCTTCGGGCCGGCTTGGGAAAGAGGCCCAAAACTCCAATCCGAAAGGCTGGATCCCGGCCATATGTGCGAGTGGACCTGGCTATTGCATCGATATTCCGACGCTTTCGATCCAGGCACAGATCACCGCGCTGCTGAAACGCATCTGCCGCGACAGGGGAACCGCCGTGATGCTGGTTACCCACGACATGGGCGTGATCGCGGAAACCGCCGACCGCGTGGCGGTAATGTATGCCGGGCGCATCGTCGAAATCGGGCCGGTCGATGACATCATCCGCCGGCCGCAACATCCCTACACGCGCGGATTGATCGGCTCGATCCCGAGCCTGGTGACGCGTCACGAGCGTCTCGTCCAGATTGACGGCGCGATGCCGCGTTTGAATTCCATGCCGCCCGGCTGTGCTTTCCATCCGCGCTGCGTTCTGGCGGATACGCGCTGCCGTACCGCTCTGCCGCCCTTGCAGAAAAACGTTTCCGGTATGGCTGCGTGTTGGACCCTTGCCGCCGGCAATGCCGTGGAGGCGGCATGACAAACGCGCTCACCAAGCCGACGCTGCGGGTCGACGACGTCGCTTGCTTCTTCAATGTCTCGCCCTCCTGGTTCGACCGCACGGTGATGCGCAAGCCGCAACGCACGCTCAAGGCGGTCGACGGCCTGAGTTTTGTGATCCCGCGCGGCACCACGTTTTCGATCGTCGGCGAATCCGGCTGTGGGAAATCGACATTGGCGCGCCTGGTGGTCGGACTGTATCAGCCGACGCGCGGCAGGCTTTCGTTTGCGAACGGCAGCGGTCGCGATGGTTTGGTGCGCACCCAGATGATCTTCCAGGACCCCTTCGCCAGCCTCAATCCGCGTTGGCGCGTCGGCGCCATCATCGCCGAGCCAATCAAACAAATGGGTTTGCGCCCCTCGGGCGCGGAGACGCAGACACGCGTCAGACAATTGCTGGAGACGGTCGGCCTTTCCGGTCAGGATTCCAACCGCTATCCGCACGAATTCTCCGGTGGCCAGCGCCAGCGCATCTCTATCGCCCGGGCATTGGCTGCCGAACCGGAGTTTCTGGTCTGTGACGAGCCGACCTCGGCTCTCGATGTGTCGGTGCAGGCGCAGATCCTCAATCTGCTCAAAGACCTGCAGCGTGAACTCGGCCTCACCTATTTGTTCATCAGCCACAATCTGGCGGCCGTGAGGCACGTGTCGGATCGTGTCGCCGTCATGTATCTCGGCCGGATCGTGGAGGAAGCCGCAACCGATGAAATCTTCGAACGGCCGCAACATCCCTATACGCGCTTCCTGCTCGATACCGTGCCCAATCTAGATCGCCCAAACCGCGATCGCGTGCCGGCGACAGTCGACCTGCCGAGCCCGATCGATCCGCCGCCTGGCTGCGCCTACAATCCGCGCTGTCCGCTGGCCACCGATACCTGCCGGACTGACGCACCCGAATCCCGCCCTGTCGGCGGCACGTTGGTGCGCTGCCATCATGCGACCCTCTAGCGCGATGCGCGTTGAGCAGGATCAAAGCAGTCGGGATCATCGCCGCATGGAAGTGAGGTAACGCCTTGCGTATTCTCATCGTCAATCCCAACACAACCGCCAGCATGACCGCGACGATCGCCAGGGCTGCATCCGCGGTCGCGGCGAGCTCGACTGAGATACTCGCCGCCACATCCGGCATGGGCCCAGCTTCGATCGAAGGTTATTACGACGAGGCACTGGCGGTACCGGGTCTGCTTGATGAAATCGCAGGCGGCGAGCGCAATGGGGCTGACGCTGCGGTGATCGCCTGTTTCGACGATACCGGCCTTGATGCTGCACGAGCACTCGCCACCATTCCCGTTATCGGCATCTGCGAAGCCGCCTTGGTGACCGCAGCTTTCATCGCCCAGCGTTTTACCGTGGTGACAACCATGGATCGCTCCCGGGTACCGCTAGAAGCGCTGGTGCAGCGCTACGGGATGCAAAGCAAGGCGAAGGTGCGCGCGGCCGACATTCCGGTACTGTCGCTTGAGAATCCAGCATCGGACGCAAAATCAAAACTCAGGAGCGAGATCGCCCGCGCACTCTCTGAGGATCGCGCTGAGGCGATCGTACTCGGCTGCGCCGGCATGGCCGACCTTATGGATGAGCTGCGCCGCGAATACGGCGTGCCCGTGATCGACGGCGTGGCGGCTGCGGTGAAACAGGCCGAGGCGCTAGTGGCGCAAGGGTTAAGCACGTCAAAACGGGGGGCATATGCCTATCCCTTGGCGAAACCCTATGCTGGCGCGCTTGCATCCTTTGCTCCGGCAGTTTTGGCACCTGCGAACACTGGCCACGTCCTCAACAGTGTGACGGGCTTTTACCCCAAGGGAAACGCTTCCGGTTGATACAGAATCGGTTTGCCGTCGACCAACCGTGCAACCATTCGGTGGCATAAAGCAGGCGATACATTGCCTCCTCGATACTCTTGACCGGCCCTGGACATATCGTGCGATACGGACTGCCAGCGCTCCCATGTTACCTGGCATCATCCCGTCGAATGCGGCCTCGCCGAGCTCAAGCGGTTCCACGGGTGACGACCCGCTTCGAGAAATAGGTCAAGCCGCGTCGATAGACGCGGGATGCCTGAACGTCCGTTTCTGACATTCCGAGCCTCGAAGCCGCAAGTCTGCTTACGTGAAGAGTTTCGGGCGCCGGCAGGCGTACGAAAGTCCCCGAGGAAGGAACCCGCGGGCCACAAGTCGATGGCTATGGGGATTTCGATCTGCGGCTGATGTCGGCGATGGCGCGACCGCCGCTGGGAAGCGCAGGGGTGGATGCGGACAGGCCGCTTCGTTGCGCCTCCGCGCGGTATTGCCGACCCGGCATGCGGTTGGGTGTGGCCCTGTCGACATCGATAGTCACCATGGGCGCGCGCGGGGGCCATTGCCGGAGGCGAAGCGCCTGCGGCTGAAGGCTCGACCATTCCATGCCGGGTCATGGCGTGCTGCTCCCGGTCGACCGGGAACCGTGTCAATTTTTTGAAGTGTCCGTGATAATTTCCAGCTTGAGATCAAGCAAATGAAGGACGCTCGCCGTTGCCAGTCTGAATGGTCGTTCTCGCTTGGAAGGACCGCGCTGCATTACAGTCACAGACACGAACCAATGAAGGGCGCACGGCGAACGCCCGCTGACTGAAACCGCCAGAAATACGTCAGTCGAAGTAGCCATCCGCGTGATCATTTGCAAGAAGGACGAGCGTGCGAAATCCGGAGGCGGATCGGGCCACATAATGCTGATGCAACAGGATCATGGCCAAGCGTAGAGGGTGACGATTTTGGTCAGCCTAACCAAGTGCCCAGGGACTAAGCTGCCCTTGAACGACGGTCTCTGAGCGCAAAGGAACCCGCCTATTTGCACGCCGTTGCACGCCGCAACTCTCCGACGCGCCGACTGCACTTACAACCGTTCCCAACTTCGTTCAGATCAATCCTGTTTTTTGCCAGGAGATCGAAAGAGGTCTATCTAAACCAAACAGCGAAAGAGGCGATCGCGCCGGAAATGGTTCGGCAAACCACGCTATTGCCGCCTAACCCCTATTCCCACTCGATTGTTTTCAACCCAGCTATGCCATTGTTCTAGCTGGGTTTTTTCTTGCTTGCGAAGCAAGAAACCCGACGCATGGCCCGTCAAAAAGTTACGCTTTTGATTTTAAAAGGAAAATTGCCGCAAAAAATATTTGGAAGTTTCACCAACTATCGGGACCAATCGGGCGATTTTTCTCACCCTACGGCACTCGACTGCGTACCAAAGCCATCCCGAAAAGTACCGTCACCGCCCTAAGTAGCGCATTTTCAGATCGCAAGCGCAATACTTTTGGTAGGCTCGGAGGATGTCTTGCACGATTCGACAATTGGAACCTGGGTCAGCGAGGGGCGGAGCGCCGATTGACGAGTTTAATCGCCCCCCTGTCAGTGATAGTAAATATCCAGGCGATTGCAGTCTCTGACCGACATAGCGATATCCCAGGCGACTTTCGCTCGCGTTCCCGCAGAGCGTCGCGCCACCGCCTGGGCACGCGCCTGAGCCTTCGCAGAACCCCATTTGTCTACCAAGCGCGTCGCTATCGCCTGCACTTTGGTCTCATACAAAAGACGTTGCTGTAGGTCGCGTAGCTTGATGCGAGGCCTCACACGGGCTCCAGTTCAGTGATGGTTTTCAGGCTCCGTGCCTGGCTTTGATAAAACAGTCAGGGAAACACCGGCTGCTGGTCCTTCCTAGAAATCTCCCCGTTGGTGTTGTTCCCCAAAGAAGGAATTGATCTGCGGGCCACGAATAGCAGCGCCGACCAGTCCCTTCGTTATCCCTTGATCGAACCGGCCATCAGACCTCGCAGGAAATACCTGCCAGCGAACACATATATCGCCAGAGTGGGCAGCGCGGTCATGATCACCGAAGCCATATCGACATTGTAGGCTTTGACGCCCGTCGTCGTGTTCACGACATTGTTTAGCGCCACGGTGACCGGAACATTTTCGCCCGACGTAAAGGTCGTGCCGAAGATGAAATCGTTCCAGATGTTGGTGAACTGCCAGATGATCGACACGACGAAACAGGGAACCGAAATCGGCAGGATGATGCGCCAAAGAGTCTGGTAGAAACCGGCGCCGTCAACCCGAGCCGCCTTAACCAGATCCGACGGCAGCGACAGGAAAAAATTCCGGAAGAACAACGTGGTGAACGGAATGCCGTAAACCACATGGACCATTATGAGTCCGGCCATGGTGTTGGCGACGCCGATAGCGCCCAGGGTCCGCGCCATTGGAATCAGGATGATCTGGAATGGAATGAACACGCCGAACAGCAGGATCGCGAAAATCAGATCCGCACCGCGGAATTTCCACTGTGTCAGTGCGTAGCCATTGATCGCCCCAACCGCCGTGGAAATCGCGACGGAGGGCACGATCATCACCACGGAGTTGATGAAGAAATCCCTGAGGCCGGCGCAGCGCAATCCTATGCAAGCCTCGGACCACGCCTGGCGCCAAGGCTCAAAGGTAACACGCCGCGGAAGCGAAAGGATCGATCCGTTGCGGATATCGTCAAGGTCCTTCACGGAAGTCAGGACCACGACCAGCAGCGGCATAAG
This sequence comes from Mesorhizobium sp. M8A.F.Ca.ET.161.01.1.1, assembly GCF_004792105.1. Taxonomy (NCBI): domain Bacteria; kingdom Pseudomonadati; phylum Pseudomonadota; class Alphaproteobacteria; order Hyphomicrobiales; family Phyllobacteriaceae; genus Mesorhizobium; species Mesorhizobium sp. M8A.F.Ca.ET.161.01.1.1. Next base: position 27,038 of record NZ_SRTD01000006.1, read on the forward strand.
ATACACGGCTGCGAAGAGGATAAGGCAAACATAGATAAAGATGCGGGCGACTTGATGCGACGCGCCTCGCTGCAGGATGATGGCATCAGCGCTCATTGCGGTTGTTCCTGATGTCGATATAAAGATAGGGAACGACGATCGCAGCCACCGTCATGAGGATCATGATGGCGCTGGCCGCACCCACCGCCATCTGATCGCGCCCGAAGGTCTGGGTGTACATGAAGGTTGCTGGCAGATTGGTGCTGTTTCCGGGGCCGCCTGACGTCAGGGCGACGACGAGGTCGAAGCTCTTTACGGCCTGTTGCATCAGGATGACGCCGACGGTCATGAAGGTCGGCCCAAGCTGAGGTATGATGATGCGCCGATAGATTTGCCTCGCCCCTGCCCCGTCGAGCCTTGCAGCTTTGACGAGATCCTCATCGATGCCCCGCAACGCCGCCAGGAACAGGGCCATTACAAAGCCCGAAGACTGCCACACGCCGGCGATGACCAAGGTGTAAATCGCGTATTCGGTGTTGACCAGCCAGTCGAACCTGAAGCTTTCCCAGCCCCATAAATGGAGCATACGCTCCAATCCGAGACCCGGATTGAGGATCCACTTCCACGCCGTCCCGGTGACGATGAAGGACAGCGCCATCGGGTAGAGATAGACGGTCCTGAGGAAGCCTTCCGCGCGGATCTTCTGGTCGATCAGGATCGCCAGAGCGAGACCGATTGCCGTCGAGAAACCAATGAACAGAAAGCCAAATATAAAGATGTTGGACACGGCGATCTGCCATATCGGATTTGACCAGAGACGACCGTACTGGGCTAATCCGACAAAGCTGTAGTTCGGCAGCATTTTGGAAGCAGTAAGCGAGATCACGCCGGTCCAGACCATGAAGCCGTAGATGACAACCAGCACGATGACCACCGACGGAGCGAGCGCCAGTTGAGAGGCGTTCTTGGCCAGCCACAGCCGAAGATCGGACTTTGGCGCGCTACGGTCGGCGAAAGCGCCTGCATCGGGAAAACTCATCGCCACAGTATGGCCTTTCTGCATGCTCCGGATAACGGCCCCTGCCATGCGGCGAGGGGCGGTTGCGGGCCGATATGCGAAGTAGTTGAGGCAACGCCTCCGAAACTCCGGTTCGGGGGCGTTGCTTCGGCTCGATTGCTGCTACTCGGCCGACTTCAACCCGGCCACGAGTTGATCGATGGCCTGCTGAGAGGTCATCGTGGGCGTTTCGAAGAAGGTCGAGACCACGTCGAGGAAGACGCCGGTCTTGGTAGCTCCTGTCGCAGCATTGTGCGTAAGCGACGGAAGCGACGTGTTGGTCTTCTGCGCTTCGGCGCGATCGGCATAAGCCGCCTTGCCGCAGAAATCGAACTTGTCCATCGAAACGTCCACACGCGACGGGATCGACCCTTTCTTGATGTTGAAGGCCTCCTGGAAATCCTTGTCGAGAATGGCGGACGCCATCTCCATCTGGCCCTTGACGCGGTTTTCGTCCTTCGTCGTGAAGAAACCGAAATTGTCGGTAAGCCAGACGTAATTGCCCTTGGTGCCGGGCGCCGGCGAACAGCCATAGTCGACATTCGGCTCCATCTTGGCGAGCGACAATTCGCCCTTTGCCCAGTCGCCCATAATCTGCATGCCGGCTTCGCCCTTGATCACCATCTGGGTCGCCAGGTTCCAGTCGCGGCCGGGGTAGTTCTTGTCGACGAATTTGTTCATGACGCGAAGCTGGTCGAACACCTTGACCATCGTTTCGCTCTTGATCGCGTCCTGATCCTGCTCGATCAGCGCCTTGCGGTAGAAGTCAGGACCGCCCAGGCCAAGCACAACGTTCTCGAACAGATCAGCTTCCTGCCAGGGCTGACCGCCAAGGGCCAGTGGCGTCACACCCGCGGCCAGCAGCTTTTCGGAGACCTGATTGAATTCGTCCCAGGTGGTCGGCGGCTGGACGCCGGCCTTGTCGAACACCTTCTTGTTGTACCAGAGCCAGTTCGACCGATGGACATTGACCGGCACGGCGACGGTCTTGCCGTTGTACGATATAAGCGGCACCAGTTCCGGAGCGATAATCTTGGCCCAGTCCTCTTTTTTGGCCAGATCGCTGAGATCGGTGAGCACGCCCTCGGCAGCCCAGGCCTGAACCTGCTGTGCGTGCATCTGCGCAGCCGAAGGCGCGGTATCGGATGCGATGCGCGCACGAAGGACCTGTACCATGTTCATTCCGGTGCCCCCGGCAACCGGAGAATCCGCCCATGTGACGCCACGCTTTTCGAGCAGCTGTTTCAATACGTCCAGACCTGCGGCCTCGCTGCCGCTGGTCCAGTAATGCATGACTTCAACGTTCTCTCCCCCGGCAAACGACATCGTTGAGGATGCCGACAACATGATGGAAGCAATGACAAGACTACGTGTGATCATCTGAATTCCCCTGTTTAGTTTTCTGACAATTTTCGATCTCGATCATCGATTCAAAGCCTGCAGCCGACGACATTTGTTTCGTCGAAACAGGCATGGCTCGTTCGCGATGTTTCCAGTTCTGTCCTGATTTTCTATCGGCTCGGTCAATGTGCTCGCATTGCACCAGCGAGCCGCACCCTCCAGTTGGCAACAAATGTCTGACCATCATGTTTATATATTACATATCTGTCAACAATCACGGCTCACTAAAATCGCCTCAGGCGCAATTTTTTGGTGGCTTCCAGCGCCTAAAGCCCATTAACAATCTGAAATTTATGAGATAACGCCGCAAATTTTGATTTCATTGGTCCGCCTGCCTTTATGTAAGGCTTATTGACAAATGCATCTGTTGTCAGACAATTGCGCGGTCAAGCCGCGACACGGGCTGAGCGTCCGCGGAAACCAACAGGGAAGGAAACAGGATGGTCGATACCGTTGTCTGGGGTCTGATCGGCGCAAGCACGATCGCACGCGAGTGGATGGTGGATTCCATCCGCAAACATCCGTCCGGAAAGGTAAAGGCGATCGTCAGTTCGGATTTGGACAGAGCCAAGGCCTTCGCCAGCGACAAGGCTATTGCCGCCAGCTATGCGTCAGTCGAATCCATGCTTGCGGACACTGAAATTACCGCCGTCTATATAAGCACGACCAACGACCGGCACGTGCCGGACGCCTTGGCCGCAATCGAGGCCGGCAAGCACGTGCTGTGCGAGAAACCATTGGCACTGGAGATCGCGGACGCCCAGAAGATCGTCAATGCGGCCCGAAACAAGGGCGTCGTTCTGGCGACCAACCACCATCTTCGGAACATGGAGAGCCACCGTGCCATCAAGAGCCTGATCGACCAGGGCGCGATCGGAAAGGTGAATTCGATCCGCGTCTTCCACGCCGGGGAACTTCCAGACAGCCTGAAGACCTGGCGGCTGCACGACAAGGCTGCCGGCGGCGGCGTGATCTATGACATTACCGTTCACAATGGCGACCTTCTTCGTTTTTACCTTAACGCCAACCCGATCAGGATATCGGCCATCGCCGCGACTTCCGGAACAGGCTCGAAACGCATCGAGGACAGCGTGATGTCGGTCTGGGAATTTCCGGGCGACATCTTGGTTCAATGCCATGACAGCTTTGTTGTCGGTCACGGACCGCGTGGCGTCGAAGTGCATGGCTGCGGGGGCAGCATCCTGGGTATCGACGTCATGTCCCAAGCACCCGGCGGCCGCGTGATCCTGCGCACGAAGGACGGCGACCGCGAAATTCCGCTGGAACTGAAAGTGACCTATGACAGGGGCATCTCCGATTTCATCGCGGCTATCCAAAACAGGGGTAAGCCCTCCTCGTCTGGCGACGATGGCGTCTGGAGCCTGAAGCTGGCAAAGGCGGTTGCCGAATCGGCAGAGACGGGGCGAACGATTTCGATAGAACAGACCTGAATCTGGGTGACCGCATCATGCTGACCATTCCTACACTTGGCCACGCCGACGCGGAGCGCGCGATCAGGGTTATCGCTGATTCAATCCTAGCCGATGGAAAATGCGCCGTCATCGCCGTGGTGGATCAACAGGGCGAATTGATCGCCCTGTCTCGCCTCGATGGCGCACCCTATCCATCCATCCTGATCGCAGCCAATAAGGCATGGACGGCCGCACGCGAGCGCCGGCCCTCGATGGATGTAGGGCAGGCAGCAAGAGCGCCAGGCGCGGGCTTTGACATGGGCTCCTATGGCGACAGCCGCTACACCGGCTTTGGCGGCGGGCTTCCTGTCATTGTCGATGGAAAGGTGGTCGGGGCCGTCGCGGTCAGCGGCCTTTCCACGCAGTAAGACATCGATCTGGCAAAAAAGGGGGTGGACGCGATCTTGCAGGGCTGACTTAGCCGCGAGCTGCAGCCATCGTGTCCCTACGGCTTTCCAAAGACCGTCCCCAGTTCCTCGACCTGGGCGTCGGTAAGATAGCGCAACTTCATCGATCGCAGCACGATGAGCAGTTTGGCAGTCTCTTCGAGTTCCTCGGCGGCGAACACCGCGGATTCCAGATCCCAGCCCGCGACGACAGGTCCATGATTGGCGAGCAGGACCGCGGCAAATCTCCCGCCCAGATCATCGATCAACTTGCCCGCCTTTTGGTCTCCAGGCCTGACATAGGGAAGAATCGGAACCTGCCCGACCCTCATGATGACGTAGGGCGTCAGCGGAGGAATGCAATCGTCAGGGTCGACGTCGGCCAGGCATGAGAGCGCGGTGCAGTAGGTCGAATGGAGATGGACGACTGCGCCAGTCGACGGCCGGCTTTCGTAAAAGGCGCGATGCAGGAAGACCTCCTTTGACGGTTTGTCACCGGATATGTGGCGCCCATCCCGGCCGATCTTGGAAATCCTGCCCGGGTTGAGCGATCCTAGGGAGGAATTGGTAGGAGTGATGAGAATGCCGTCTTCCACCGCACAGGAAATGTTCCCCGCCGACCCGACGGAAAAACCGCGGTCGAAAAGCGACTTTGCCAGCCTGACAATGCTGGCCCGAACCTGTTCTTCGCTAGTCATCGTCCCGCCATTCGTTGAAGTGCCTTGGAAAAGAAGTCGAGCGATCCGAAGTTGCCCGATTTCAACGCGAGCGCCATGGTAACCGGCCCTGTAACGGAAAGCACAGGCACGCCTGGATCGATTTCCATGCCAATCGCGACGCTATCGACCGCCAGCGCGCTGACAACCGCGCCGGAGGTTTCACCGCCAGCGACGACCAGCCGCCGAACCCCGGCATCGACGAGGTCGCGGGCAGCATCGGCAAACAATCGATCCAGTCTATCGGCGACTGCCTGCCGGCTGTACCGGGCTTGCGCCGCTTCCACGTCGGCCGGCGTGGCGGATGAGTAGGCAATGGGCTCGCGCCCTATGTTTGCCAAGGCGAATGCCACGATGTCACGCTTGGTCATCGTCCCGGCCATCACGTCGTCGACCGCCACCGCGAGGCCGGGATGTGACTGAAGGTGGAAGTCGATCTGCCCGCGCGTCGCACTGGAGCAACTGCCGGCAAGGATCGCCTCGGGACCGTCGACGTTCGATTTCTCGGGCAGCGCGCCCGAAGCCTTTTCCTGCGCTATGAAATTGGCGGGCAGGCCGAGAGCGATACCCGATCCGCCGGTTACAAACAGGCTGTCCCGGACGGCGGCGCCTATCGCAAGCAAATCCGCATCGTCGATGGCGTCGACAATCGCCAGCACCTCGCCGCTTGCAGCCGACGCCCTGAGCGCATTCGCGATCGCGTCGCTGCCCGCCTTGACCTTAGGCCAGGCGATATGACCGACCGGAGTTGCGCACTGCTGCTGGAGCCAACGCCTCAGGTCCGGGTCGGTCATCGGGTTCAGGGGATGATGCTGCATGCCCGATTCATGAAGAAGCCGACGTCCGACAAACAGATGGCCCTGATAGACGGTTCTGCCCGCTGTCGGGAACGCAGGACAGGCGACGACGCCCCTGACCGAAAGCGCCTCTGCGATCGCCTCTGCGACCGGCCCTATATTGCCCTCCGGCGTGGAATCGAAGGTCGAGCAGTATTTGAACACGAACTGCTCACATCCCTGTTTCCGCAACCATGCAAGGGCTGCCAACGACTGGTCGATTGCCTCCTCGGCCGGCACAGACCTGGTCTTCAGCGAAATGACGCCGGCCTCGATGTCGGGCTTGGCATCTCGCACCGGAACGCCGAGAAACTGGGACGTCTTGAGCCCGCCCTGGCCGGGAAGGCCCTTGGCGATCGTGTTGGCGATATCGCTCGCGCCGGTAAAATCGTCGGCGATGACACCCAGAAGCATGAGGTACTCCGCGAGACCAAAATTCGTGAAATGAAGGCAGCGACGCCCGCTTCTAGTAAATCGCGTCGACGCCGGCCTTGTTCACGTCAGACGGCTGTCGACCTCGCGCCGCGGCGCAAGACTTTGCGATGAGGTCAGAGGCCAATAGAGCCTCGCGTTGCGTAACCTCCCGGTGGGTCAGGAGGCGCAAGCGCCCTGCCTTCACCGGCGAGATGCGCACGCCGCTTTCGAGCAATTCGGAATGCAGGTAGTCCACGTCGAAGTCAGCTTGGGGCAGATTGACAAACACGATGTTGGTATCGACGGTGGATGGGTCGACATCCAGGCCGGCGTCTCTCAATCGTGTGGCCAGAAGTTTTGCGTTCTGGTGATCTTCCGCGAGGCGATCGACCATAGTGCGTAGCGCGACCCGCCCGGCCGCGGCTATCACCCCGGCCTGACGCATGCCACCACCAAGAATCTGCCGCCACCGCCGGGTCTGCTCGATGATCTCGGAACTCGCAGCAACGACCGCACCGAGCGGGCAACTCAAGCCCTTGCACAGGCAGAACGTGGTCGTGTCCACAGGCTGAACGAAATCGCTGACCGATCTGCCAAGGGATATGGCGGCATTGAAGATGCGCGCGCCATCGAGATGGACATTGAGGCCGCTTTCATGGGCGATGCCAGCCAGAACGGAGAGATCCTCCGGGCTCATGACCCTGCCGCCGGCCGCATTGTGGGTGTTTTCAAGGCAGAGCAAGCTTGCAGGTGCGCTCAGCCGCGACTGCCCCACGGCGATGGCGTCCGCGAGCGCCGTCGGGGAGATCATGCCGCCTATTCCCTGGACAGGGCGTGGTGTCAGACCGGCGATCGTCGACGGCCAGCCGCTTTCCTTGATGTGGATATGCGCGGCCGCTTCGAGGATGATCGAGGTGCCGCGCGGCGCCAGCGCCATGGCTGATACGACATTTCCCATCGTGCCGCTGATCACCAGCATCGCACTTTCGACGCCAAGCAGATCCGCGACCTCCGCCTCGAAGTCGAGCACGGTCGGATCGTCGCGGAAGAAATCATCCCCGAGCTCGGCGCGCGACATCGCCTCGATCATTTCAGGGGTCGGAGTGGTGACCGTGTCGCTGCGCAAGTCGATCATTTTATTGGAAGCCTTCATGTTGTCTAAGCTCCCCATGCGCCGCCGGGCTGGAGATCCCGAAGCGCAGCGATGAACCCGATGCGGGGACTGGTCAGGATCGGAACCTCGGTCTTGCCGACGAGGGGCAATGCGGCAGCCATCGAGGCCTGTGCCAGCACAACCACGTCGGCGTCGAGAGTGGCTGCGGTGATGCCCTCCGCCACCGCTTGGAGATAAGCATCGATGTTGCCGCTCAGAAAAAGCTGTCTCGCTCTGTCGAGCACGACGGAATCGATATCGGGCTTGCGTCCTGCGGCCCTGGCTTCCGTCTCGATCAGCGCAGCGGTGGGGGCAATCGTGGTGCCGAGCGTAGCCAGGACCAGAATGCGGCTCGCAGTCCTGACGCTTTCGCGAGCCATGGGCCGGTCGATGCGCAACACAGGCCTGTCCGATGTCGAGTTGGCGACGTCGGCGGCTGCCCCGATCGTGGAGCAGGTGCAGATCACGGCATCCGTCCCCAGCCGGAACTCCGCCAGCATGGCTTCGGCGGCCGCGGCTATGATCTCGGGCGTGGCACTGCCGCACTCGATCGCCGACTTCAGCAGATCTTCCCGCACCGTGTGCTTCAGCGCTATGCCGGCACCGAGCTCCTTCGCAAGTCCGTCGAACACAGCAACCAACGCAGGCGCCGTATGAAACATATGAAGGATCAAGGGGCGGGCTTGGCTCACAGTCACCCTCTCAATCCATGCTGACGGAGTACCTGGGCAGCGTGTCCGATTTCGATCGGCGGCTGTGTCGTCTGTTCCCGCCTTCCAAGGATGGCATCCGCGCCGCGCTCTCCGATCATGATGGAGGGGGCGTTGGTATTGCCGCTGACAAGCGTCGGCATGATCGATGCGTCGATGACCCGCAGGGCGTCGACGCCACGCACCTTCAGGTCCTTATCGACGACTGCCATATCGTCGCTTCCCATCTTGCAGGTACCTGCCGGATGGAAATCGGTCTTGGACCATTGCCTTATGTACTCGGTGATTTGCTGGTCCGAGCGCACATCTTTGCCGGGCAGATGCTCCGCCTTGTAAAGTCTGCTGAAACTTGGCTGCGACAAGATTTCACGCGCCAGCTTGAAGCCTTCGATGCTGTGTCGAAGATCATTCGGATTGGACAGGAAATCCGGGTCAATAAGAGGATCGTCCATGGGATCTGTCGATGCCAGCGTCACCTGGCCGCGGCTTTCCGGGCGAAGATAGGCGGTGTTCAATGTCATGCCATGCCCGGCAACGCGCACGCGGCCGTGATCGATTACATAGGCCGGCAGGAAATGCATCTGGATGTCGGGCCAGTCATGGTCGCCGGTTGTACTGACAAATGCGCCGCCCTCACACACATTGCTGGTGAGCGGACCGGTTCCAAACATCAGGAACTGCAGGCCGTGCCAGGCGGCCATCGGGCCCCGGTCATGGCCGTTGTAAGACGCGCGCTCCTTCAGGCTGACGCAGCAATATACATCCATGTGGTCCTGGAGGTTCTTGCCAACGCCTGGCAGGTCGACGACCGTATCCACGCCTGTTTGGCGCAGTTCCGAAGCTGGTCCGATTCCCGAAAGAAGCAGCAACTTCGGCGAATTGATCGCGCCGGCGGAAACGATGATCTCACTGCCCGCCCGAACAATCGCGGCGCGATTGGAACCTGGTGCGAGATAGGTGACCGACCGTGCCCGGCCATGTTCCATGCCAATCCTGGTGACCCGCGTTTCCGTCACCACGGTCAGGTTTGGCCGTGACAAGTTTGGGTAAATGAAGGCGGCAGCCGTGCTGCTGCGGCGAACGGCTCGCTGCGTCACCTGATAGTAGCCGACGCCATACTGCTCACGCCCATTGAAATCCGGGTTGTGATCGAACCCTGCCTCCTGGGCCGCGCGGACGAATTTCCGGGTCAGATCTATCGGCAGGCGCTGGTCCGAAACTCCCATCGGCCCATCGGTGCCGTGGAAAGCGTCGGCAAAGCGCTCATTGTCTTCCGAGCGGCGGAAATAGGGCAGCAGATCGTCATAGCCCCAGCCGTCGTTACCCTGCTCACGCCAGGAATCGTAGTCTTTCCGGTTGCCTCTGATGTACACCATCGAGTTGACCGAACTGCCGCCGCCGAGAAGCTTGCCTTGCGGGAACAGAAGCTTCCGGTTGTTGAGGTGCTTCTGCGGAACCGTCGACCATTCCCAGCGTACCTTGTTGCCTTGCAAGCGGGAATAGCCGGCCGGCCAGCGCACCAGCGGTGTATCGTTCCTGGCGCCGGCTTCCAACAGCAGCACCGTCACGTGAGGGTTCTCGCTCAGGCGGGAGGCGACCACACAGCCGGCTGAACCGCCGCCGACAACGATGTAGTCATATTCGGGCTTGATCGTCGTGTCAGGCATTGGGGGCCTCAATCGCCTGTCCAATCCAGCGACGGCCATAACCGCCGCTGCGTATCTGGACTGTTTTAATGTCTGTGAATTCCTCGACGCCAAGCCTGCCGACTTCACGACCGATGCCGCTTTCGCCCACGCCGCCGAAAGGAAGCTCGGCCGGGCCATCGAGATAGGTGTTGACCCATACAGTGCCAGCGTTGAGCGATTGCACCGCCTTCATCGCGTGCGACACATTTCCGGTCCAGATGCCAGCGGACAGGCCGTAGACGGACTCGTTTGCCAAAGCGATCGCGTCCTCCAGCGTCTCGAATTCGAGGATCGATACGACCGGACCAAAAATCTCTTCCCGCGCTATGCGCATATGCGGTCGCACGCCGGTGAAGACCGTAGGGTGGATGAAATACCCACCATTCTCTTCCCGGTGTGTGCCGCCCAGCGCCAGTGTCGCGCCCTCCGCCTTGCCGACGGCGATGTAATCGACGATCTTGTCGTACTGATCCTTGTTGATGATCGGTCCGAGCAGCATACCGTCAGCTTGGGTATCTCCCACCGTCACCCGCGCGGCGCAATCGACGAATTTCCGGATGAATTCCGCCGCGATGGAGGACTGGAGCAGAAGTCTGCTGCCCTGGTTGCAGGATTGACCTGCATTGAGAAATGCTCCGTGCAGAGCAGCGTCCAGCGCATTGTCCAGATCGGCATCCGCCATGACGATGTGCGCGTTCTTTCCACCCAATTCCAACGACACCTTCTTCATGCCGTCAGCGCCGACCCGCATGGCATGCTTGCCCACTCTGGTGGAGCCGGTAAACGAGATCATGTCGATGTCGAGATGACGCAGTAGCAGATCCCCACAGGTCGCCCCCGACCCGGCGACGATGTTGAGGACGCCGTCCGGCAGGCCCGCCTCTTGAAGGATTTCGCCGAGCAGCAAAGTCGTCGCGCTGGTCAGTTCGCTTGGCTTGACCACCGCAGCGCAGCCGGCGGCAAGCGCGAATGGCAATTTCTGGCTGATGATGAGAAACGGGAAGTTCCAAGGCGTGATGATGGCAGCGACACCGAGCGGCGCACGCACCGTCGCCGCGAAATAACAGTCGCCGAGTTGGCCAAAACTATCGCCAGTGATGGAGCGCGCTTGCGTTGCCGCATAGTCCCAAAGCATTGAAGAGCGTTCTATTTCGACGCGGGCCTGCTTTGCGGGCTTGCCGCTTTCGGCCATTTCGAAAAAAGCGAGTTCATCCGCACGACGTCGGATGATATCGGCCGCTCTCGCGAGAACCGCCGAACGCTCTGCTCCTGTCGCACCGGCCCATTTCGTCCTGAACGCTGTTTTTGCGGACAAAACAGCCATGTCGACGTCGGCTACCGTAGAATCGCGAAATCGCGAGACCAAGGCGCCATTGCTTGGATTGCGACGCTCGATTTCGCGCCCTGACGCCTGACGCCAGCTGCCATCTATCCAGTTGTCGAAATTTCTTGTCGTCGTAAATGTCATGTCAATTTCCGAAACAATTCTGAATTCCTTCCGGCCCTGCTGTCCCACGGCCTGAACTCCATAGGACCCGCGGCCAGGCCGAGCGCGACGGGAACGAACGCGCTATCCGCCGGCTCCCAGCACGTCGACAATGCTGCCCATTGCAAAGCCGCATCTCCGGCGCCTTATCCCGCCCGCCCCAGCCACTGCGTCAAGAGCCGGTCACATCAACAGTCATTTGAATTTACATATTTGTCAATTGTGATTCTGTTTGTCATGCGAAATTCACCGAAAAATCGCCCGTCGAAATCAAAAAAATCTGACTGAAAACGTCGCCGCTTTCAAATAAACTCAATGTTTTCAATGCAATATTATAAAAATTCCAGAGCGATCGCTTTTTCACGGCGGCTTCCTCGCGAGCGGAGATACCGGATTGACATAGCTATATTAGTCAGACAATGTACCTTCAACTCCATTCCCAAGGTAGGCTATGAACGCGCAAATCAACCGTGTGTCCGTCGACATCGGCGGTACCTTCACAGATGTCGTGCTGGAAATAGCCGGCGAACGCTCTTCCACGAAAGTGCTGACGACGAAACGGGCACCCGAGGAAGCGGTGCTGGAAGGAGTCGAAAATCTCCTGGAGCAGAAAGGGCTGTCATTCGCCGACCTCGATCTGTTCCTGCACGGAACGACGCTGGCGACGAACGCCATCATCGAACGGCGCGGGGCGATCACAGCCCTTGTGACCACCGACGGTTTTCGCGACACGATCGAGATCGGCTCTGAAAGTCGTCACGACCAATACGATATTTTCATCAAGAAGCCTCTACCCCTTGTAGGCAGGAAACACCGGTTCGTCATAGCAGAGCGTATCGCCGCCGATGGTTCGGTGCTGAAACCGTTGCCTGAGGACGAGGTGGCAGAACTCGGCAAAACGCTCAAAACGGGCGGCATCGAAAGTGTTGCCATCTCGTTCATCCACGCCTACGCGAACCCGGCACATGAGCTCAAGGTCCGGGAAGTCCTGTCGGCCTCCTTACCGGACGTGACGTTCTCACTGTCCTGCGAAGTCTGCCCGGAAGTTCGGGAGTATGAGCGTACGTCAACCACCGTGGCCAATGCCTATATCCGCCCGATCATGGCCGGCTATCTCGGCCGCCTGAAGACGGAACTTGCCCGTCGTGGGCTGCGCGCTCCCCTGCTTCTGATGACGTCGGGTGGTGGGCTGACGACCGTCGACCAAGCGGCAGCATTCCCGATACGACTTGTGGAATCAGGCCCGGCCGGCGGCGCCATTCTTGCTTCCAAGATCGCCGGCGACTGCGGTCTGAAGGAGATCGTGTCCTTCGACATGGGCGGCACCACTGCCAAGCTTTGCCTGATCGACAACGGCACGCCCCTGAAGTCCCGCAGCTTCGAGGTCGACCGCACCGAACGGTTCCTGAGAGGCAGCGGCCTTCCGGTTCGCATTCCGGTCATCGAAATGGTCGAGATCGGCGCCGGCGGCGGTTCCATTGCCCAAGTCGACAGCCTTGGTCGGCTGACCGTCGGGCCGGAAAGTGCGTCGTCGGAACCAGGTCCGGCGTGCTACAATCGCAGCGGCCATCGCCCCACGGTCACGGACGCCGATCTGGTTCTTGGCCGCATCGACGCCACGAACTTCGCCGGCGGCAAGGTCGGACTGCGCCGCGACCTTGCTGAAAAGGCGTTGGGCGATCATGTCGGTTCCCCGTTATCCCTAAAATCGGTGGTCGCTGCCTCGGCCGTGGCGGCCATCGTCGAAGAAAACATGTCGAACGCCAGCCGCGTCCATGCCGCGGAACACGGCAAGGACCTGCGCAAACGCGCCATGATCGCGTTCGGCGGCGCTGCGCCGATGCATGCGGCCCAGCTTGCCCGTAAACTCGGCCTGGAAAAGGTCATCGTGCCGATAGGCGCGGGCGTTGGCTCAGCCATCGGTTTCCTGGAAGCGCCGCTGGCCTACGAGATCGTGCGTAGCCGCCACAGCCGTCTTGCCGACGTGAACGACGGTGTCATCCACGACCTCATCTTGCAAATGCACGCCGAAGCCATTTCCGTGGTCGAGCCGGCGGCAAACGGGCGCCCGGTCGAAATGCGCACGTCGGCATTTCTGCGCTATGTCGGTCAGGGCCACGAGCTCGAAGTCGACCTGCCGCTTGATAGATCGGCCAACATCGATCCCACCACGCTGCGCCAGCGTTTTGAAGAACACTACAGCGCAGTGTTTGGACGCTTCCTGGAGAACCACGCAATCGAGATCCTGACCTGGGCGGTCACCGCGACGGCGCACCAGCCCTTGCGCGAGACGCTGAAGGAAGTTCGACCACCGAGCGCCAAGCCAAAGCCGAGCGGCTGGACGGATTTTGTCGATTTCGACGGCAAATCCGTCAAGGCGCCGGTCTATCTGCGTGCCGATCTTGGCAGCGGCCATTCGATCGCCGGCCCCGCTGTCATTACCGAATCCGAGACCAACACGGTGGTGCCTGCGCATTTTGAAGTGGCGGTCGACCGGCTGGGCCATCTTGAACTCACCAATACCGCCATCGGCGTTGCTGCGGCCGCGGAATAATGGAGACTTCCATGCAACAGACTGACCGGCCGATCCCCGCTATCGACGAGATCGAATTCCAGATCATGTGGAATCGCTTGATCGCGGTCGTCGAAGAACAGGCCCAGGCGCTGCGGCGCACAGCCTTCAGCCCAATCGTGCGGGAGTCCGGAGATCTATCCGCCGGCTTCTTTCACCCGGATGGGCGGATGATCGCGCAGGCGGTGACCGGTACGCCAGGCCATGTCAACACCATGGCGGCATCGGTTCGTCACTTCCTGGCGCGGTTTCCCGCGTCGTCCATGAAGGATGGCGACGTCTATATCACCAACGACCCATGGCTTGGCACCGGCCATTTGCATGACTTCGTCGCCGTCACGCCAGCTTTCTTTGCAGGGTCGATGGTGGGGCTATTCGCTTCCACCTGCCATTTCATGGATGTGGGCGGCATCGGCTTCGGACCTGACGGCCGTGACGTCTTCGAGGAGGGTTTTTATGTTCCTCCCATGAAGATGATCGCCGAAGGCAAGCTCGACGAAACATTAATAACGCTTGCGCGAGGCAATTCGCGCTATCCCGCCGAAATGGAGGGCGACCTCATGTCGCTTGCCGCCTGCAATGCGATCGGGGTGGGCCGTTTGCGCGAGATGTTGCGCGAATTTCCGCTGGGCAATCTCACGCCGCTCTGCGACCAGATCGTCAGCCGCTCGCGCGAGGCAGCCATTGCGGCGATTGCGGGCCTGCCGGCCGGAACGACCACCGCGGAAATGGTGATAGACGGTTACGACAAGCCGGTTGCCCTGGTTGCGACGACGACCATTTCAAGCGATTTGATCCAAGTCGACTTCACAGGCACGTCAGGCCTTTCGGCACGTGGCATAAACGTGCCGTTGAGCTACGCACAGGCCTATTCCACATACGCGATCGCTTGCGCGCTCTTTCCCCAGGTGCCCAACAATTCGGGGTCGCTGTCGGTGGTAGAGGTCACCGCGCCGGAAGACACGATCGTCAACGCGCAGCGCCCTGCCCCGGTCTCGTCACGGCATGTGATCGGCCAGATGCTTCCCGACGTCGTCTACGGCTGCCTGGCTCAGGTCGTACCTGACAAGGTGCTGGCCGAGGGTGCATCCTCGCTCTGGAATCTCATCCTCGAGGACGCGCATGATGCCTGTCTGACCCAAGGTATCGGGCAGACTGCGAGATTCTCGGCACTGTCCGTCCAGACGGGAGGAACCGGCGCCCGCTCCAATGACGACGGGCTCAACGCCACCGCCTTTCCGAGCGGCGTTTCGGGCGTGCCGATCGAGATATTGGAGACCATGACGCCGCTGGTCTTCTGGCGCAAGGAACTGCGCCCGGGAAGCGGCGGACAGGGCCGCTTCCGGGGCGGGCTCGGCCAGATCATCGAGATCGGTCATCGCGACAACCATCCGTTCTATATCTATGCCGCACTTGATCGCATCGAGCATACGGCGCAAGGACGGTTTGGCGGCGCGGAGGGCGGCGCCGGCTATGTTGGGCTGAAATCGGGACCGCGGCTGCGCGGCAAAGGCAAGCAACTCGTCCCAGCTGGCGATACGCTCGTTGTCCAGACGCCTGGCGGTGGTGGATATGGCCCGGTCGGGGAACGCGACGGCACCAGAATTGAGGCTGATCGCATCAACCAGCTCGACAACTGAAAAGCGGGGCAAGCCTTCCGTTTCATATTCCACAGCCGGCAAGTCGTGCTGACCAAACCAGCAAACGGCGATAGCCAGGGCTATCTGCGAGACATTTCTTCTATTCTTTTCTCATTGAATGGGTGATGCGCGCCCGTGCCAAAATTCGACATGTAGGTGTCGTGGCGATAACCGCGCGCCTCAAGGACGACAGCGATCAGTGCGTAGAGCACGGCAAGAAGCGCCAGAACTACCCCTACGCCAGGCACCCAAAATTGTGAAAGCCCAGTGGCGACGGCGCCCAACGCGCAGGCAACCGTCAGCCAGCCGGCCGTCTTGTGATAGGCTTCAAACCAGCGCCGTCGTGCCGTCATCTCATAGTGATCGCCGTGCGGAACAGGAGGCTCATTAGTGGCTGAACCTGCCGGATTACGGACGCCGTGCGAGCCGCGGAACCAGGCGCTGACGATCTGCATTACGCCAAAGACCACTGTCGCGATGCCGAACACCGAATGAAGCGTGGCGCTGAAACCTCCACTGGCGGCAATGGCGATAGTCCCAGCGACAACGCTGGCCATGGCAAGCACCGACAAGCCGACCCGGTGCATGGTGAACCAGAACAGCTTACGACCGAGCTTAGGGCTTCCTTTCGGGATGCCGATCAGCGACGGCGCCGGTTTGCCAAAACGCGTCAGCAGCAGGACGGCCGGCACCAGCACGATCCAGATCGTGAACATCAGCCACGCATGATAAATCCAGTGCGGAGTCGTCCCAAGTACCTCGTCATACAGCGATTGTGGCAGGTTCATCAGGGAAAGTCTTCAGGTTGGCCGTATGCGCCTCGAACAGACGTTGCCGTTGAGGCAGGACGAATTCGCCCGCCGGCCATTGCCTGGTCCCGGCTCAGGATTGCCCGGCATCGTGCACAGCCCGGTGCCCCGCGCCCTGCACAAATGCTGTGCCAAACGCAGATTCTCCAGGCGAGGCCTCTGGCAATGCGTGCCGGCGGGCGGTTTCCTGCAAGCTGGTGCAGAGGGAGGACTCACACCGAGCTCAGCATCGAACAAAATGACAATGTCTGACTTTTAAGCGCAAATCAAGCTTGAAATCTGACAAATGACGTGTAGATTTACAAATATGTAATGAGGCACTGGAATGGCTTACGCCCAAAGGACCAAACTTTCGGAAAAGCTCTACGAGACGATGAGGCAACTCGTCGACAGCGGGCAATGGTCCGAAGGGACGCGTATCCCCACCGAGATGGAGCTTGCCGAGCAGCATGGAGTGTCCCGGCCGGTGGTACGCGAAGCCCTTATCCGGCTGCGCAATGACGGCATCATCAACTCGAAGCGTGGTTCAGGCAGCTACGTCCTCAACGGCTCCGAAGCGCCTGCAAAGGGTTTCCGCCCCATCGAGAACATCGCCGATCTCATCCATGCATTCGAGTTCCGGCTCACCATCGAATGCGACGCGGCGGCCGTGGCCGCCCTGCGCCGCCGTGACGAAGACATGGATGTGATCATCGCGGCACACAATGCTTTCGAGGAAGGCATGAGCGATGAGGCCTTTGGCGATCTCGACCTGGATTTTCATATCGCTGTCGCGCAGGCCTCACAGAACTCCATGTACGCCAGCACAATGTCCATGCTGCACAAGCAGATCGTTTTCGGCATGCGGTTGATTGGTCAGTTCGCGACCACAGCGACCCAGACCCGGCTGGAGGTGGTTCGCGTCGAGCACGCACCGATCGTCGATGCTATCGCAGCCAAGGAGCCGCTTCTGGCTTACGAGGCGATGTTCAACCATTTGACCTTGTCCCGGCGCAGATTGCTGGGCTTCGATGCCGTTCTCGACTGGAAGAGATCCGGACCGACCGTTCTGATCAACAAGATGGGAGGGCCTGACAGCTAATCCCGCTCTCGGCCGCAAGCGTCACCCTCGAATTCTGGTCCAATCGGCTGCCATACCCGAACCGTGCTCCAAGCGGAGCGCGAAGCCTTTGTTTTGTCGTTGCCACCCGTTCACAAGGCCAGTTGCCCTTACACAAGGTACGTCGATGTCATCCCTCGCCCTCAACCAGATCAACAAATTCTACGGCCCGAACCTCGCGGTGCTGAAGGACATCAACCTGGAAATAGATTCCGGCGAGTTTCTCGTCCTGCTTGGCCCTTCCGGCTGTGGCAAGTCCACATTGCTGCATGCGATAGCAGGCCTTCATGGAGTGACCTCGGGCGAGATCAAACTGAATGGTAGGGTGATCAACGATTTGCCATGCCAGCACCGCGACATCGCAATGGTGTTTCAGTCCTATGCGCTCTATCCATCAATGACTGTGCGCCAGAACATCTCGTTCCCGCTGGAAATGCGGAAAGTCTCCAGCGAGAAACGTGCGGATGCCGTGCAGGGTGTCGCCAAGCTTTTGCAAATCGAGCACCTGCTGGACCGCAAACCGTCGCAGTTGTCGGGCGGACAACGTCAGCGCGTTGCCATCGGGCGCGCCCTTGTCCGCGAACCCAGCATCTTCCTGTTCGATGAACCTCTTTCCAATCTCGACGCGCTGCTGCGGGTGGAGATGCGGACGGAATTGAAGAAGCTTCATCAGCGGATGGGCAAGACGACCGTCTACGTCACCCACGACCAGATCGAAGCGATGACGCTGGCAACGCGCATTGCAATTCTGGACAAAGGCGCGCTGCAGCAGGTCGGGACGCCCAACGAGGTCTATGACAGGCCGGCCAACACATTCGTCGCCACCTTTATCGGCGCGCCGCGCATAAACCTGATCGATGGCAGCGTGGTCAAGACCGGCAGCAGCCTGACGGCAAGGTTTGGCGACGCGCCGGATGTGATCCCCCTGCCTGCAGCGTTGGTCACGCATCTTTCGACAGCGGCCCCTGCCTGCACCTTTGGCATCCGCCCCGAGAATTTCTCCAACGTCGCGGGAAGCGCAGGTGAGAACGATCTCGATATCGACGTCGTCATCGAGTTGATCGAGCCCACTGGTTCAGACGACGTCATCATCTTCAAATTCGCCGGCGCCGAGCTGACGGCGCGGCTGCGTGCAGGTTCGATCATTGGACTTGGCCCGACCCGACTACGCCTGAACACAACGAAGCTGATCGCCTTCGACAAGCAAACCGGTAGCCGGATCAGCTGACCGCGACCAGAGTTTTCTCTCCATTCTGCAGTCCGGAGAACGCTCTCCGGTGTCAGCTTGGATAAGATCCCCCCTCTATGACCATGAGTTCCAGCAGGAAGAAATCGATGAGCAAAATTTACAAATGGGGATTGATCGGCGCCAGCCGGATTGCCGAGGAATGGCTGATACCAGCTATCAACGGCGATCCGAACAGCGAGGTCGCCGCCGCCTTCTCCTCCGACACGGCCCGTGGACACGCCTACGCCGAGCGAAACGGCATTCCTCAGGTCTACGATACCATCGAAGCGCTGCTTCGCTCGGATGTCGATGCCGTCTACATAAGCAACACCAATGAAAAGCATGCCCCCGATGCGATTGCGGCAATCCTGGCTGGCAAACATGTGCTCGGGGAAAAGCCGATGGCAATGACAGTCGCCGAGGCCGAAGCCATGATTGCGGCCGCCGAAACGCACAATCGCGTTTTGGGCATCAACCACCACCTGCGGAACATGGCGACCCATATCAGGCTCCACGATCTGGTGAAGAATGGGGAATTGGGTACGCTGGTCGCGGCCCGAATGACGTTCGGTGTGCTGCTTCCGGTCGCCAATCGCGGCTGGAGAACCGATTCCGTGACCGCCGGAGCCGGCGTGTTCTTCGACCTTACCGTGCATGACGCAGACCTTTTGCACTACATCCTGGGTACGGAAGCGCAGGAGGTCGTCGCGATGACCGCCAACAATGGAATAACGTCGAAGGAAGTCGAGGACACGGTCGCGATCGTCGCCCGAATGAAGACCGGGACGATTGTTCAGATCACCGAGAGCTTTGCCATCGATCACGCTAGAACGACGGTTGAGCTCTTTGGCACGAAGGCTTCGGTGTTTGCGGACGACGTTCTGCTCCAGCGTGGTGGTGGACGCGTGTTCGTGCGCAGGAATGGCGAAAAGGTCGAAGAGCAGATCGACCATGTCAACGCCTACGACAAAGTCGTCAGCGACTTCAACGCAGCGATGGCTGGCAATGGGTCGCCAACGGTGACGGGCCGCGACGGCTTGAAATCCTTGAAATTTGCCGTGGCCGCACGCGAAGCGGCCAGGACTGGCCGCTCGGTGCAGGTTTGAGACACGCTATTTTCCGTAGATCGCAGCGACCGAACGCTCAAGCGCAAAGGCGAACCCTGCATCGGGATGCTCTTTGACAAGCGCAGCCTTCAGCTCATCGGCCGATTTGCTCTTGAGCAAGGCCTTCTCCCAGTTGTCGAGATAGGCTCTCGTATAGGCGAATATGGAATTGTCCGAACGGCTTTCCGGCTTCCGATGTCCAGGAATGACGGTTTCTGCGCCGATCGCCTCCAGCCTTTTGGTACTCTCGCGCCACTTGCCGATCTGGTCGGGAGTTATGTTTTCCTCCAACCAGAGATGCGTATCGGTGTACCCGACATCCGCTGCAATGAGGGTGTTCAGGGAAGGTATGTGAACCGGCGTTACGAACTCCGTGTCGCCATGCATCGGGTCCAGAATGTCGATGCGCTCGCCCTCCAGCAGCAGATGGTCGCGGGTCAAGACGTCGGGCACGATGAGCTTGTCGGTGAAGACGCCCTGCGGCGCATGTTCGCTCAACACCTTGAGTGTCGGAGCGGACGCCTTGTTGATCATCTCAAGGACCTTCGGATGGGTCAGGGGCTTCGCTTCCGGGAAACGCTCCAGCAGCACTGACAGGCCGAGCAAATGGTCTGGATGGTAGTGGGTGACCAGGATGGTCTCGACTTTCCTGCCCGTAGCCTGGATGACGTCGGCGAGCGCTTTGGCATTGGCGACCGTAAACTGGGCGTCGATGACGACGGCGGATTTCTCGCCGACAATCACCGTGCTATCGACCATCACGCCGGCTTCATCGGCTGTGAACACCTTGGTATCGGCGGCAGCGGCACGAGAAAGTCTACTTGCCATTGCCGTTGCCGCGCCGGCCGCACCGAGCGCCAGAAGATTTCGTCTGTCGAGAATGAACATGGACATAGCTCCGCGTTTTCTGGCGGCGTTGCTTCGCCCGCCAGTTAGGGTTTCGATAAGTTGGTTGTGTCGAATGAAAGTTCGGACGTTGCCCGTCGGAAGCCAACCGAGGCGCGGCACGGGCGTCAGCCCTGAAAGCGGGCGCTGCAGGCCCGCGAAATCAAGCTGCCATGCTGGCAACCAGCGGGGAAACGGCCTGAAGAGCACTGCTCATGGAGTGGGCGCGGGCATCGTCGCCGCGCGACATGTTCTCCGCCCGGATGAAATCGAGGTCCTTGATGCCCATGAAGGCCAAAGCCGTTCTGAGGTAACTCTCCTGGAAATCCATGGAGGTCAGCGGGCCGGAAAGATAAGAACCTCCGCGCGTCGAAACGATCACCACCTTCTTGCCGCCGGCAAGGCCGATCGGGCCATTTTCGGTATAGCGGAAGGTCTTGCCGGGCTGGAT
Organism: Mesorhizobium sp. M8A.F.Ca.ET.161.01.1.1; assembly: GCF_004792105.1. Taxonomy (NCBI): domain Bacteria; kingdom Pseudomonadati; phylum Pseudomonadota; class Alphaproteobacteria; order Hyphomicrobiales; family Phyllobacteriaceae; genus Mesorhizobium; species Mesorhizobium sp. M8A.F.Ca.ET.161.01.1.1. The sequence continues at coordinate 48,126 of NZ_SRTD01000006.1, forward strand.
GACGCGATCGAGCCACGCCTTGAGCTGGCTGGCCACGGAGAAATTGTACATCGGAGCGCCGACGACAACGATATCGCTTGCCATCAACTCGCCCACAAGCGCGTCGGACCGCGCGTGTTCACGGCGTGTCGCCTCATCCGATACTTCGAAGGCGAGCGGGCGAAACCCTGCCCCGATCGGCCCATCGAGATGGGGGACCGCCTCTTCCACCAGATCGTGATAGGTCACCGCCGCGCCGGGATGTTGATCGAGCAGGTTCTCTACCACAGCTTTCGTCAGCGTCCGGGAAGCGGACGCCGCGCCCTGGATGCTTGAGTCGAGATGAAGAATTTGCATGGCATTTGGCTCCGTTGAAGTGTTGAGCCATAGCTATCCCGGCGCACCGGTGTTGCACCAGTAAGCTAAATGGCACAGATTGTTCTACTGACGAGACAATCGAGAGCGGAGCTTACCGTGGATGACCTCAACGAACTGACCATGTTTGCAGCCATCGCGCGTCACGGCAGCTTTTCGTCGGCGGCGCTTGCGCTCGGCATTCCCAAGTCGCGCGTCAGCCGACGTATAGCAGCCCTGGAGGCCCGTCTCGGCGTTCGGCTGCTGCAGCGATCGACCCGCTCAGTCAATCTCACTTCCGTGGGGCGGGAATTCCTCAAGCACTGCAATGAAATGATCGATGCCGCCCGCATGGCTTTCGAGATCGCCGAGCAAGCGGGTGAGGCGCCGGCGGGCCGCCTGCGGGTAAGTTGCCCGGTGGGACTCGCTCACGTTTTCGTCGCGCCCGTATTATGGAAATTCATGCGGGATCACCCGGCCGTGAGGCTGGAACTCGATCTGACAAACCGCCGGGTCGATCCTATCGGAGAAGGCTACGACGTCGCATTGCGAGTCCGCTCGGCCATCGAGGATTCCCAGTTGATGATCAGGCGGTTGGGGATCAGCGAGCAGTGGCTCGTGGCGGGTCCTGAATACGTCTCATCCCACGGGCCCTTCGACGCGCCCAAGTCCATGCACCTGCAAAAAGGACTGGGTCCGGCTGGCGTGAGAGGCGAACGGAATCTATGGCACCTTACCACGCCGGACGGCCGGGCAACCGACATCGAATATGTCCCGGCGCTCGCCACCGATGATATCCATATGCTGGGCCAGGCAGCTCTTGCGGGAATGGGCATCGCTCAATTGCCACGTAACCTCTGCGGAGATGCCGTCCGCAAGGGCCGGCTGGTCCGGCTGCTGCCCGACCATGCTTTGCCGGCGCATCAGCTACACGCCATATTCCCCTCAAGGCGCGGCCTTGTGCCGGCCGTCCGCGCCTTTCTCGATTTCCTCGGCCACGAATTGCCTCTGTTGACCGCCAAAATCGAGGACGGCTACGCTACCGGTTCCAGAGATGACGGCTCGCTGACTTTGTAAGCTTGTCTTTCCGAGTAGCAGCTTCGAATTCAGGTTTTTGGCGGGATGTCTTTCATCCTTGCCACGCGCATCTTGGGTCATCTCCACTGCACAGCGGAGGCTGTGCCGGAAGATTATCGTGGGTTCCCCAGTCTTGCTCGGCATGGCGTTGCTCTAATCAGGCGAGCCAGGCCTACGATCTCACAAATCGTGCTTATGGATGTCGCCGTCCTTCAGGATCATCCTGAGCTTGGCCCGATCCTGCAGCAGTGACAGATCGTCGAGGGGGTTGCCGTCGACCACCAGCAGGTCGGCTCGTAGTCCGACAGCAACACGACCGATCTCGGCGGTCATGTTGAACAGTTCGGCCGCGGTGCTGGTTGCCGAGCGGATGACATCTATGGCAGGCAGGACCTCGCTGCGGATCGAGAATTCCAGCGACTGGTGCCGATGCAACGGACCGATCAGATCGGTGCCATAAACCATCTTCACCCCGCGTCGCTGAGCAATTTCGAGCGACCTGGAGCCGACGTCCAGGACGTATTTGATCTTGGCGTGCAGTTCGGCCGGCATGCCGATTTCGAGCCCTTCTTCCCACATGGTGATGTAGGCCGAAAGCGTCGGGACCAGGAAGGCGTCACGCTCGACCATCAGCTTGGCGGTCTCGTCCTCAAGGAAGTTGCCGTGTTCCACCGACCGGACGCCATTCGACACGGCATGATGGATGCAGCGATCGGTATAGGCATGCGCCATCACGTAGCGCTCAGCGTTTTCCGCCTCCTCGACGGCGGCACGAATCTCCTCTCCCGAAAATTGCGCAAACGTCACCGGGTCGGTGTAGGACGCAATACCGCCGCCCACCATCAGCTTGATCTGGTGGGCGCCACGGCGGATCTCGTCGCGCGCTGCCTTGCGGATCTCGCTGACACCGTCGACTATCCGGCCAAGGCTGGGAACATAATAATGGCTGTCGAATTCGGTTTCGCCGGGGCCTCTCATGTCGCCGTGACCGCCGGTCTGGGATAGCGCCTTGCCGCTGTAGAGGATACGCGGTCCGGGGATCAGTTTCTCGGCAACCGCGCGGGCGATGCCGAAATCCGCGCCGCCGGCGTCGCGCACGGTGGTGAAGCCGCGCTGCAGCATGCCCTCGAGGATCGGCATGGCCCGGATCGCCGTGTAGAAGGGTGACCAGCGCGTCAGTTGCGCGAAGCTGTTGATCGGCACGATTGCGTGGACATGGGCATCGCACAGCCCCGGCATCAGCACCTTGCCGCGCAGGTCGATCTCCCGATCGTGGCTTGCTTTGATCGGGTTGTCGCCAATCTCGGCGATGCGGCCGTCCGAGATCAGAACATCGCGCTCGCCAAGCAACGCGCCGGCATCAACGTCGAGAATGGCGCAGTTTTTCAAGAGCAGCGACGGCATGGCAATCCTATGGCTTCGAATGATGAGAGACGGAACCGATCCGGTAGATGCGGACCGCATTGGCGGCAAAGACCTTGATGCGGTCGGCGTGCGAAAGCGCGTGGGTCGCTGCGAGGAAGACATCGAAGCTTCGGGCAAAATCACCGAACAGCTTGTCCACGGGGAAGTTCGAGCCGAACATCACCCGATCGGTGCCGAACACCTCGATGGCCTCTTCGATCAGCGGGCGCACATCGGCCAGGGTCCAGTCGGGGCGCAGCATGCCGAAGCCGGAGATCTTGAACGCGACATTCGGGCTTTGCGCCATCAGGCGAATGCCACGCCGCCAAGGCTCGAAATCGCCGGTGACCAGACCGTCTGGCATGCCCGCCTGATTGATGATCATCTGGATGTCGGGCGTGGACGCGGCAAGTTCAGCCGCATCAGCCATCTGTGACGGATAGATCTGCATATCGCACGACAGTTCGTGCGCCGCGAGGCTGCGGTACCCCGCCACCCATGACGCATCTGCCAAAACATCAGGCCGATCGACATAACTCAGCCGCGGGATTTCGTGCCAGGCAACGATGTGGCGGATGCCGCGAAACAGGTGCGAGGCCTTGAGATGACCGTCAATTGTGTCGGCCAGGTCGGTTGCATCGAGCCGTACGCTCCCGACAATCGCGTTGGGAAAACCGTGCTTTTCGAACGCGGCATGAACCATGCGCGTTTCACCGACCGGGTTCGACGGATCAAACCCGCCATCCAGATGGACTGTCGCAACGACATTGAATGCGCTGGTGTCCGATCGATACGCGACCGGATCATAGCTTTGACGTATGGCCGTCGTGTCCCCAACGATCGAAGGCATGTCGGGATCGAGCCAGGGGTAGCGATGATTGGCCAGATCCCAAATGTGGTGATGGGCGTCGACAATCGGTATGTCATGACTGCTAGTCATCGTAGGGGCGCCGCCGGGGATTGTTCTATAACGATGGAATTCAAAGCCGGCCCACCTCGATCGACTGTCAGCAAAAGCCTTTTCCGCATTCTCTTGGCCGCAGTTTTGCGAAGTGCGGGCGCGATTGACAAGGAGACGGCAGTTGTATCTTCATGACACAAAGTCATGGAGATGATGTCGTGCCCGAGAGCAGCGCCGGCGGACGCAAACCGGCCCATCGCGACGCCGTCGAGCGGGAAAGCAACCTGCCGACGATAGCCGCGCTTCGCGCCTTCGTGCTGTCGGCGCAATATCGCAACTTCTCCCGGGCCGCCGATGAACTAGAGATCACACAAAGTGGCGTCAGTCGCGCCGTCCGGTCGATCGAAGATGCGACGGGCGCCCTGCTCTTCGAACGCACCGGCCATGGCCTGGTGCTTACGGAGCCCGGTGCCCTCTATCTCACCGAGGCCACCGAGATCCTGTCCAATCTGGGCGCTGCCACATTGAGGCTGAGCACTTTCCAGAGTGGTTCGGAGCGGCTGCATATCGCCACCTTGCCCAGCCTTGGAAGTCGGTGGCTCGCCCCGCGCATCGGCAGGTTTCTAAACGCCAATCCCACTATCGAGCTGACCGTCACGGCAAGCATCGGCCAGTTTTCGTTCGAAGCCACCGATGTCGACGCCGCCATCCATTATGGCACCGACGCTTGGCCGGACTCGCAGTCCGAATTCCTGATGGACGAGGTTCTCATTCCCGTGTGCCGCCCCGACCTCATCGTTGGCGGCAAGGCAGATCCGAGCGCGCTCTTGGGTATGCGGCTGATCCAGCATTCGCACCGCCCGACGGCCTGGCGGGAATGGTTTCGAGAGATCGGCATGTCACACCCCAACCCGACCGCCGGCCCTGTCTTCGAGCAATATCAGATGGGAATCGAGGCAGCTCTGGCAGGCCTGGGCACAATCCTGATGCCGCCGTTCATGGTGCTGGAGGAATTGACGTCGGGCCGATTTGTGCCGCTGCACGACGTGCCGGTCCGCTCGCCGTGGAGCTACTTCCTGATTTATCCGCGCACCAAACGCAGCAAAGTCGCCGTTCAGAAAATGCGTTCATGGTTGCGCGCCGAGGCAAAACGCACCGTAGAACAGACGGCGCGCATTTTCGTGAAGTGAGCCAGTCAGCGAAGGTCCATTTCTTCGCTGGCCAAAACGTCGTCTCGTTGCCTTGACGCAATTCCGGGCGGAACCCGTTTCACGATTTTCCGCCCGGATGCTTTATCGGCGCGTCGCGCGCCGACTCAACAGTGCATCGAGAACAACCGCCAGCACCAGAATAGCGCCCTGCACCTCGAGCCGCGTCTGGGTCGTTGCATTGATAAGCAGCATGCCATTCGAAACACTGCCCATCACCAGCGCACCGGTGAGAGCTGCCCAGACGGATCCGCGTCCGCCAAACAGGCTGACGCCACCGATCACGGCAGCGGCAATCGCTTCAAGCAGCAAGGTGGTATCCGCCGAGTCCGGTGACACGCCGAGGACGCGGCCTGCCGCCATCATGCCCGCAAGTGCCGCGAACATGCCCGTCAGCACAAACGCGGTGATCTTGAGCCTGTTCACCGAGATGCCCGAGCGGCGGACGGCCTCTGCATTGGCGCCGACGGCGAATAGATGGAGGCCGAAACGCGTCTGCGTCGTGATATAGGCGAAGACGCCCAGCATGCAGAGCAGGAATGCGACCATGACCGGCACGCCCCGATAGGCGTCGAACACCCGCACGGTTGCCGCGCCAACGACCGCAAGCAGGACGACTGGTACGATGACGCTGGTTCCCAGGTTGGAGACAATCGAACGCGAGACCCGTGTCACGTGGGTCTGAAAGCACAGAATGGCGAAGATGACAACGACGCCGATCAGGATGGCATAGCTCGCCAGCGGCGGCATGTAGAGGGAGAAGATCGTGCCCATCGGCTGGCCGACCAGTGAGATCAGATTCGATCCTGGCGGCAGCAGATCGAGCAACACGCCCTGTAAGATCATGGACACGCCCAATGTCACGATGAATGCCGGTGCCCGAAAGATCGTGACGATCACACCTTGAACGCCTCCGATCAGACCTCCTGTCAGCAGACCGAGGGCGATGGCGAGCGTCGCATCCACACCCGAGTTCACCGCCAGACCCGCGGCGATCGCGGCCGAAACCGCACCAACGGCCGCGACCGACAGATCGATTTCTCCGATCACCAGCACGAACATCAGACCGAGAGCCAGTGTGCCGGTGACGACGATCTGCAGCGACAGGTTCGAGAGATTGCGTGGGCTCAGGAACAGCGGATTGGCCGAGTAGAAGTAGGCCCAGATGACGGCAAGCACGATGAGCACCGGCACCATGCGCCATTTTCCAGCGAGCGCTTCGAGGATGTACTGCGTGTTCATGACGTGCTGCACACTTGTCTTGGGACTGGCGACGATAGGACTATCGGCAGCGCTAGACATGGAGATCCCCCCTGAAATCGCGGGTGGATGCGAGAGTGGCGGCGTCCATCACGCCGGTTATCGCTCCGATAAGATCCTCGCGGGTGTAGCCACCACGAGAGACTTCGGCGACTTTCCTGCCAAGCCGAAGCACGACAACACGGTCGGCGACCTGCTGGACGTCGCCTAGGTCGTGAGACACCACCACGACGGCGCGCCCCTGCCCTCGCAACCGGTCGATCAACGCCAGAACCTGCTTGCGCTGGGCGACGCCCAATGCCGCTGTCGGCTCATCGAGCAAGACGATCCTGGGGTCACTGAGGATGGAGCGGCAGATGGCTACCGACTGGCGCTGACCGCCGGAGAGCGAACTTATGGGGTTGCTGACGTCGCGGATCTTGACGTCGAGGCTGGCCAGAATCTCTCTAGCTCGCGCTTCCATTGCGCCGCGCTGGAGACGCCGGCCGAGGTACCAAGGATTGTGCAGCTCACGCCCGAGGAAGAGGTTCTGAACGGTGTCGAGATTATCGCACAGCGCCAGGTCCTGGTAGACGGTCTGGATGCCGGCATGGCCCGCGTCGTGCGGCGATCGCAGCGCGACGCCGAGGCCGGCACAGAAAATCTCGCCCTCGCTGGGAGACTGGATGCCGGAGATGATCTTGACCAGCGTCGATTTGCCGGCGCCATTGTCGCCCACCAGTGCAACGACTTCGCCTGGCCAAACACTGAATGACACATCTGTCAGCGCGGATATGGCGCCGAAGTGTTTTGAAACATTGCGGATTTCGAGAATGGGTGGATCTGATCTGGTCATCGCATGCCTTCAAGACAAGCCGACAAGGCGCTACCGCGTGGGACGGCAGCGCCTGACGCTCTATTTGGTGCAGAAATCGGACTTGGCCGCAATGCCGGTGCAGAGCTGCTGCTTGGTGTAAAGACCGGCATCGACCACGGTTTTCTGAACGTTGTCGGCGGTGATAAAAACGTTTGGGGCCAGGTGAGCCGGAACACCACCCTTGACGAACTTGTTGTCCCAGGTGCCATTGACCAAACCGGAAGGCGGCTGCTCGCCACGGGCAGCAGCCAGAACCAACGTCACGGCGGCGTCCGCCATCCCCGCATAGGGTGGCGACATGTCGGCCGCCTGCCATCCGGCCAGAACACGCTGGACGCCTTCGAGTGTGGCATCGTAGCCTCCGAACAGCTCGACTTTGCCAACCAGACCTTGGCCGGTCAGGGCGGCGATCACGCCGCCGCCGGTGTCGTCGTTCATCACCACGGCTCCGTCGACCTCGTTGTTGGTTTGGGTCAGGCATTGCTCCATGTTCTTCTGCGCGTTGGCCGCGAGGTAAAGCAGCGCGTCGGCCCGGCAGACAATCTGGATGGTGCCGTCCGCCACAAGCGGAGCGATGTAACGGTCGAAACCTTTCATCTGCTCGGTGTAGAAGGCGAACTTCGGATCGCCGAGCATGTATGCCAGGCGCACCGGCCTGTGTTGCGGCAGATGTTCGACCAGGTACTTGGCCTGCGCCTCGCCGATATCCGCGAACGGCACGGATACGTGATAGGCGACCGGGCCCTCGCCTGGATCGTGTGCATAGGTCACAACCGGGACGCCATCACCTGCCGCCTTGGCAAGAATGCTGGCCGAACGCAGGGGATCGACGGCGATCAGGACGATGCCGGCAGCGCCGCTGGCCAGCGCGGCGTCTGTCTGCGAGACCTGCTGCTGCATGTCGTCGTTCGCATTCAGCACGACCAGCTTGCTACCGGGCGCCTGCTTTTCCAGGGCTTTCGTGATGTTTGGTATATCGAACTGTGCAATGCGCGAAGTCGTGACGTTGTTGACCAGCAAGTAGATGGGGCCACTGAGGTCCTTGGCGAGCGCGCCGCTGCTGGCAAGCGCCGCGACGCCTGAAAGCAGCAGCCCCTTAAGCGATAGTTTCATGTGTTCCAATCCCCTGAAGTTGCGTGGAGCTGATCGGCTGTGCCGCCAAACCCGACAGTATGGATGGCGAGCTTGGCTGCTCCTCTTGCACTGTCTGTCCATGAACTTTGCTCATGGTGGCTATGACGCTATTGAGAGTAATGGCGGCCGCCAATAGGGCTGCACGCATTTCTCCATGACTTCAACTCATGGGCAAGCGATATGCGTCGAGGTTGATGTGCGGCTTGCGGGCTTCCTGGGGAAAGCCGAAAGCCTCCCATCTCGGCGCCAAAGGCGGGAAATGAGAGGCCGGATCGGACCATTGCCGACGAAGTCAGGCAGGAGCGCTAATTTCCGCGCAATAGCATCGAGGCCGCTTTCTCCGCAATCATGATCGTGGCGGCATTGGTGTTGCCGCTCACCATTGTCGGCATGATCGAGGCATCGGCCACCCTGAGGCCGTCGACGCCATGAACCTTCAACTGATCATCGACGACCGCCATCGCGTCGTGCCCCATCTTGGCCGTGCCGCATGTATGATGGCCGATGCCGCACGTTGTGCGAATATAGCTGTCGAGTTCGTCATCCGAACGGATATCCGCGCCGGGCGCCAGTTCCGTACCACGGTAGGGCGCCAAGGCTTCCTGCTGAAGGATCCTGCGGGTGGCGCGTATCGCATCGCGGGTGAGCGCAAGATCGTTTTTCGACGAGAGAAAGTGCGGATCGAAGATGGGAGCCTCCCGGGGATCTGACGACTTCAGCGTCAGCATCCCTCGGCTCTCCGGCCTGTTGGGCCAAACATGCACCACGAAAGAATGTCCGGCCATCCGGTCCGCCCATGGCATCCGCACCTTCAAGCCCTGTCCGGGGTAATAGGGGATGAACACCGCTTGGCATTCCGGCGCCACGGCATCCGTCTTAATGTTGAAAAACCCACCGGCTTCCAACGGGCTGCGCGTGATCTGTCCGCGGCGGAAAACCAGCGCGTTGATCATTTCTGCCGTTAGCGTGTGCCAGCGCAATGTCCTGGCAAGTGAAACCGGTTGTGTGGCCTCATAGGCGACCGATGCATTGACATGATCCTGGAGATTCTTGCCGACGCCCCTGAGGTCGTTGACTACGGCTATCCCGTGCGATTGCAGATCCCTCGCATCGCCGAGGCCCGACAGCATCAGCAATTTCGGTGAATTGAACGAACCAGCCGACAGGACAATCTCGCGCGTGGCGGACGCTCGCCGGATCCCGCCGTTCTCGAAGAACTCGACGCCCGAGGCGCGCGCCTCGTCGATGACAATTCGGGCGACAAGCGCGTTGACAATGACCCGCAGATTGGGCCGCTTCATCGCCTGCCGCAGGAACGCCTTGGCCGTGGTGACACGGCGCCCGCCGCGGATGTTGAAATCATAAATACCAAAGCCTTCCTGCTCGGGCCCGTTGAAATCGTCGTTGAGGCGATATCCCGCCTGCCTGCAGGCCTCCAGATAGGGGGCCGTCAACGGCGAGACGGTCGGTGGCTTGCCCACCGGCAGGCCGCCGCAGTCATTGTGGTAGGCACTCTTGCCGCCCTCGTAACTCTCGCTCTTCGTGAAATAGGGCAGCACGTCGTCGTAGGACCAGCCGGCGTTGCCGAGCTGACGCCAATGATCGAAATCCGACCTGTTGCCTCGGATGTACTGGGCGCCGTTGAAGATGAACGATCCGCCCAGCATCTTGCCGCGGGGAAAGTACATGCTTCTGCCATTCAGATTTTCCTGCGGCTGGCTCCGGAAAGCCCAGTTGTTGCGTTCGAACTCGAACAGCTTGCCAGCGATGAACGGCAGATCGTAGCTCGGATCGCGACCGCTGTTGCCTGCCTCGAGCAGTAGAACCCGGTTGGCTGGGTCGGCACTCAATCTGCTGGCCAGCACGCACCCCGCCGACCCGCCGCCTACGACGATGAAATCGAAGTTCAAATCAGCTTCGCGCATACTTCCTGAATGCCCCGATACTCTGTGAGGTGCCTAGATTGCCGAAATGACCGGCTTGAGCAACGGCAGTCCGGGAAAGCGTCTATGAGTCAGAGTCATGGCGAGATTGATCGGAGGGTTCGCCCTAACGAAGAAGTCAGATCATTTCGGGGCGCATCAGAAATGCGCGAAACCAACTATTTCCATTACGGACCGATCTGGGTGGAGGTGCATTTCGCCATGCTCGCATTGCCGTTGAAGGCGGCACGATGTCTCGCGACATCCCTCGAGCCTAAATTCTCGGACTGACGTTTCCCGCGCTTCAGATCGCGCATGCAAAGCTCTAGATGCGAAATCGTGATGTGGCCACCCCGATGTAAACATAGGTCCGCTGAGCGGACCAGCACATGATGCATGCAGGCGTTCTCAGCGTGTATCCAAAGTTCCACCTTCGTAGACGAGGCGGGCAGTCGGAACGCGTTGGCCGAGCCCGGCATCCCGTCGGGTCGCATTGACCTAGGCGCTAGGCGTCACTGGAGAACCAAACCGTGTTAGAAATTCCGAAGCGCTTCGCAGATCAACCTGCCTGGCCCTCAATAGACCACCGCAAGAGCCGCACGGCTATTTTCTCCATCTTCTTCCTGCATGGCTGCATCTTCGGCACCTGGTCCTCCCTTGTGCCGACAATCAAGGCGCGTCTCTCGATACCAGACAGTCAATTCGGCTGGTCGCTGTTCATGATTGTCGTGGGCTCACTCTTCGCCATGCTGGCGAGCCGGTCTCTCATCACGCGTTTCGGCAGCAAACAAGTGGTTCGAGTGTCGGCGCCCATTCTCTTGGCGACAGTCGTGCTGGCCTCGTTCACGAATGTCCCAACCTTGTTCCCCCTGGTGCTGCTGATGCTGGGGCTTGCCGGCAATTTCATGGATGTCGCCATGAACGCGCAGGCGGTCGAGGCAGAGCGCTTATCCCAAAAAGCCCTAATGTCCACGTTCCACGCCATGTGGAGCCTTGGCGGGCTTACAGGTGCTGCCTCGGGAGGCCTGCTTGTCAAATTTGCGGGGAGTTCGATGGGCGCGCTGATAGCTGCGCTATTACTCTCGCTTCTCTTCGTGGCAAACCAGAGCAAGCTTCTTGCCGCAAGGCCAAGTGAGGGCGCCACGGGCGCTCGGCCAATCAGCCCAATGTGGCTGCTGGTTGTCGCGGGCCTGCTTGCCGGTGTGTGCATGTCGACAGACGCAGCGGTCCGTGACTGGGGCCCCCTCTATCTCACTGGCCATTTTGCGCTTGATTTCAGCTTCTCGGGACTAGGCTATGCGGCGTTCGCCAGTTCCATGGCAATCTGTCGGCTGGCTGGCGATCGCGTCAGAACGGTCGTGGGCGAGAAACAACTTCTTGCAATCTCGACAGGCTTGGTGATCGTCGGTCTCTCGATTGTCGCCTTCGCCAAGATCGTGCCTGTGGCGCTGTTCGGGTTTGTCCTGTTGGGCATCGGCGTATCGAATATTTTTCCCACACTGTTGAGCATGGCGGGGCGACGCGGCGACGCATCAAACATAGTGGTGGTCTTCGCGACGGGCTACATAGTTGCCCTGGCCACAGCGCCCAGCTTCGGGATCCTCGCCGAGGCAACCGCCTTGTCCAATATCTACTTGTTGCTGGCCGTGTTGTTCCTGCTTACCGGAACGGCTTTCGTCCGCGTCGCCAGTCGCTTCTGAATTGTGGAAATTCCTCTCCATCGCTGGCGGTTCTTAAGCAAGTGGCTGTCGCCTCCAAGGCAAAGGCATGTTTGATCGAGCCGACCCTATATCGTCCCAGACTCATTGACACGAATTTGTAAACGTTTACACTGTCCAAGCGACATTGTCGGCACCGGTCGGCTCATGATCGAGAGGCATTTAGTGGAAAAACCTCAAGGGCGCGCTATGCACGATCACAATCAAACGCGTAATGTGTTCCTGCAGCTAGTGAAGTTTTGCACCGCTCTTCTCGCGCTTTTTATGTTTGCAGAGCTTAGCCCGACGGCGATGGCGATACTTGCCGACCAAAGTGTTCAGCGCGGCATGATCGCCCAGGAGCAGTCCAAGGCGGCGGAGCATTATCTGTCGATCCTGCTGAACTAAATCCAAGCGCGCTTCGATCCGGTGACGTGCCCCGTCGAACGCGATTGCCCTTAGTAGACGCAAGACCGGTGGCACGCCTTGGCAAACGCACGAGCTGCGGTACGCACCAACCAAATTTGGCGCGGTAGCCTTTGAGACGTGTAAACGTTTACTAGCACAAACCTGGAGGCGTGAGTGCATCTCGATACGATCGGAAGTCATCCCTCGTCCTTTCAAGGCGGAATTCAGGGTCTGATCAATCAGGCTGAGATGATCGTCGACCTAGAGGCAGTGCGGGAAAATTACAGGCGACTGAGCGCCATGGCGGGCGGAGCCGATTGCGCTGCCGTCGTGAAGGGCGACGCCTACGGCCATGGCATGATCCCGAGCGCGCTGGCACTGAGGCAAGCAGGCGCCAGGACGTTTTTCGTGGCAACGGCCAATGACGGCGTGGCCCTCCGAGCTGCTCTTCAAGAAGCAGAGATTTGCGTGCTCGGCGGCTTCCTGCCCGAGGAAAGAGGGGCATTCGTCGGCGCCAACCTGGTACCCGTCCTCAACAGTCGCAATCAGATCGAGGAATGGGAAAAGGTTGCCGTCGGGGTGGAGCGTCCTCTCGCCTCGATTATCCATTTCGACACGGGAATGAACCGGCTCGGACTGCTGGCCGATGATGTCGCGTGGCTTCGCCAGAACTTGCCGCTGCTGTCGCGTATCCCGCCTATCCTCTACATGTCGCACCTTTCGGCAGCCGACGACCTCGATTTCGACAGGTGCGAATTCCAGCGCGGGGCTTTCCTGAGCGCGGTGAGCGGGCTTCCCATCGCGAAAATGTCGCTGGCCAATTCGGCTGGCACCTATCTGGGCGCGGACTACGCGTTCGACATGGTCCGGCCCGGCAAGGCGACATTCGGGATAAACCCGCTGACAGGGCGCCCAAATCCCATGTTGCAGCCAGCTCGCGTCGTCGCGCCGATCATTCAGGTCAAGACGATGAAGCGCGGTGCCCCTGTCGGCTACAGCTCGACCTACCGCCTGACCGAGCAAGCCAAGATCGCGACGGTCGCGATCGGATACGCGAACGGCTATTCCCGGGCCGGCTCAAGCCGCGCACCCGTGTCCGTTGCGGGTTTTGCCGCCCAGGTTGTCGGACGCGTTTCCATGGATCTGCTGACCGTCGACGTATCGGGGGTCCCCGACTGGGCGCTAGTACCAGGCAGTCCGGTCGAAATCCTCGGCCCCCATGTTCGTGATCACGATCTGGCGAAGGCTTGCGGAACGATCGAGCATGAAGTCTTGATTTCACTAGGCCATGGCTGTGCGCGGCGTTACGTCAACGAATAGCACGTGCCATGGCGTTGAGTGCTGAAGCACAGGCCCGCCCCCAGCCTACGCAAGGCACTCTGCCGCCAACGGGCATTGCTATGCAGCCGTTGGCGGCCCCGATAGGCGAGTCACGCAGGGAGGCGCGTTGCTTTGTTGAAATGCGTGATTTGTCATGACCCCATCGTTGTCGCATGAGCCAGCCATCTATTGCAGCCTGCCCGAGCTCATCGGCATGCTGGAAACTATCTTCGTGCGCAACGGAACGTCCGACAGCGTCGCCCGAGTGCTGGCGGCGAACTGCGCGAGCGCCGAACGCGACGGCTCGCGAAGCCATGGCTTGTTCCGGATGGCGGGCTATGTGAGCAATCTGAAGAGCGGCTTCGTCGACGGCCGCGCCGTTCCACAAATCCAGGACGCTGGAGCCGCCTTCCTTCGCGCCGACGCCGGCAATGGCTATGCCAGACCGGCGCTGGAGGCGGCCATGCCACAAGCCATCGACAAGACGCGGTCGGCCGGCGCCTGTGTGCTCGCCATCGGCAATGCCCATCATAACGGTCCGCTCTGGCTGGATGTCGAGCCATTCGCGGAGGCGAGACTGATCGCCCTCAGTGTCGTCAACAGCGTCACTTATGTCGTCCCTCATGGCGGTCACAAGCGGCTCTACGGAACCAATCCGATGGCCTTCGCCGTACCGCGCGCCGATGGACAGGTTCTCCTGTTCGACCAAGCGACGGCAGCGATGGCTCATGGCGAAGTGAAGGCTGCAGCGCGTGAAAACAAGGTCCTTCCCGAAGGGATAGGCCTCGACGCCTCGGGGCTGCCAACCAGCAGCCCGCAGGCCATACTTGACGGGGGCGCGCTGCTGCCTTTCGGCGGACACAAGGGTTCCTCCATCGCCATGATGATCGACATCCTTGGCGGTGCGCTGACTGGCAGCAACTTCTCCCATCAAGTCAATTCGTCGGCCTATCCGGGGGCGGACTCCGCTCATACCGGTCAAACGATTATCCTGATCGACCCGACGAAAGGAAATGGTAGCCTGGGAATGTTCACAGGGCGGATCGAGGAATTGGTCGAGGCGATAGCCGAAGCCGGGCAGACGCGCCTTCCAGGTGAACGCAGGCTCGCCGCCCGCAAATTGGCGGCCGAGCGCGGCATCGCCATCGAGGCCGAGACATGGAAGCAATTACGCGCCCTTTGACACACGCAAAGCGCGAATGCGTGATTGGATTGAGGCGTCAACGGTGGGGGGCGACTCTTCTCTTCAACGGGTTACCCAGACCAGAAGGTACATGGCCGCTGTCGCGACAGCCATCCAAAACCAGCCCCACAAACGGGCTCGTCGCTCGGCAGCGCTATCCTCATCCCTTCGCTCGATCTCGTTCTTGCTGTCCATATCAAGATTCCACGGCAGGGTTCAGATGTCGTTGAGCATCCGCAACGCAGCCTCATGCAGGATGGCGTTTGCCGAGGCCAGGACGTTGCCGCCCCGCTCCGGGCGACCGCCGTCGAAGCGAGTGACGACACCACCGGCGGCCTCGATGAGCGGAATAAGCGCAACGATGTCGTAGGCTTTCAGGGCGAGCTCGACGCAAAGGTCGATCTGGCCGGCGGCAAGCATGGCGAATGCGTAGCATTCGCCGCCGTAGCGAGTGAATTTGACCGACGACGCCAGCCGGGCAAACCCTCGGCCTGGACGGCGTGCGAACGGTTCTGGAGAATTCGTGTGGCAAATCGCATCGGAAAGACGTTGAGTGCCGCTCGTCCTCAAAACGGTCTCGCCAAGGGCTGAATGACAGATCGATTTCGTACCGTCGGACCAGAAGCATTCCCCGGTTTGGGGCTGGTTCATCATTCCCATTGCGGAGCGGCCATCGACAGTGAACCCTATCAGAGTTCCCCAGACCGGAAGCCCGCACAGGTAGGGTTTCATCCCGTTGATCGGGTCAATCACCCATTTGAGGGGCCCGGATCCCGACGGACTGAGTTCCTCGCCCAATATCGCGTGCATCGGATAATTGGCCGATATCATGTCGCGGATAGCTCTTTCAGCATTGCGGTCGGCCTCCGTGACCGGATCGTATGGCAGGCCGGGTTTGACCTCGGCTTCGACCACCAACCTGTTGCGAAACGTCGGCATAATCTCCGCGGCAGCCGCATCCGCTAGTTTGCGGAAAAACTCGAAGTTGGGCAGCAGGTCCCCGTCCCGTTGGGATGCAACACTGAGCTTGCGAAGTGAGGCTTGCCTGGCCATCAGAAGGCGCCCTGCTGGAAGGTCTTGTGGCCACCGCCTAGCCCGAACGCCATCTGGGTCGTCTTCGGGGCCGCCGTCAAAAACGCAGGGCGCTCAGTCATTCTTCCCTCAACGCTACAACGGATGTCATTGACTTCCCTCAGAACCGGCAGGGCGCCCGCAAACCCGCGGGCACGCCGATTTCCCGCGACGGGCTGACGGCCGGGCCGAAAGGGCCAGGCGCCTGCATGCCGTCAGCGCAGCTGGATCCAGACGGCTTTTGTCTCGGTGTATTGATCGTGCGCAGCAAGGCCCTTGTCCTTGCCGCCGAAGCCGGATTCCTTGTAGCCACCGAAGGGCACGGCGAAGTCACCTTCCGAATAGCAGTTCACGGAAACCGTACCGGCGCGGATCGACTTGGCGACGCGATGCGCCGTGTTGAGATCGTCGGTGTAGAGGGACGCAGCAAGGCCGTAGTTGGTGTCGTTCGCGATGCGAACAGCTTCGGCCTCGTCCTTGAACGAGATCACCGACAGGACAGGCCCGAAGATCTCTTCACGGGCAATCTTCATGGTGTTGGAGACGCCGTCAAAGATCGTCGGCTCAACGAAGCTACCACCTGTTTCGGCCAGCACGCGATTTCCGCCCAATGCTACTTTGGCGCCTTCACTGCGTCCGGTCTCGATGTAGGACAAGACCTTGGCGAGATGATCCTCCTCGATCATCGCGCCGATGCGCGTCGAGCGCTCGAGCGGATCGCCGACCGTCCAGGATTCGAACACCGGCTTCAGCTCATCAAGGAGACGGTCCTTGATGCTCTCGTGGACGATGAGGCGGGAGCCGGCAGAGCAGTTCTCGCCCTGGCAAAACAGAATGCCCGTCGCGACATTTTCGACGATCGGGGCGAAGTTCTTGACGTCGCTCATGACGATTGCCGGGCTCTTGCCGCCGCACTCGAGGATGATCCTCTTCATGTTGGAATCGGCGGAATATTTCAGGAAGAGCCGACCGACCTCGCCAGAGCCCGTGAAGCTCACGCAGTCGATATCCCGGTGCAGGCCGATAGCCTGGCCGGCAGTCGGCCCCAGACCCGGGACGACATTGAAGACGCCGTCCGGAATGCCTGCCTCGGATGCCAGCGCTGCCAGCCTGATCAGCGACAAAGACGTCTGTTCGGCCGGCTTCAGCACGAGGGAATTTCCTCCCGCCAGGGCGGGCGCCAACTTCCACATCGCGACGAACAGAGGGAAGTTCCAGGGAATGACGCCCCCGACGACGCCGATCGGCTCGCGCACGATCATCGACACGACGTCGCGCGGGGCCGGCGACATCTGATCGTAGATCTTGTCCGTCGCCTCCGCATGCCAGCGCAGCGTCTCGACGGAGTCTGGCAGGTCGACACTGAGGGAATCGTTGATCGGCTTGCCGCAATCGAGCGTTTCGATGAGCGCGAGTTCGGCGCTGTGCTTCTCGATCAGATCGGCAAAGCGCAGCAAGACTTTCTTGCGCTCCCGCGGCGGCATGCCCGACCAACTGCCGGCCTCGAAACTGCGGCGTGCGGCACTGACCGCAAGGTCGACGTCCGCAGCGCCGCCGGCGGCGACATTAGCAAGGAGCTTGCCGGTGGCAGGATTGACGGTTTCGAACGTCTCCCCCGATTTTGCCGCCACATAGGCGCCGTCGATAAAGGCCCGCGTTTCGAATTTCAGCCTTTCGGCTTGGGCGTGGAAGTCTGCGTGCACGTTCATCTTGAACTCCTGCAAATGACAATGATGGATATTGGTCAGGCTCCGGGCCAGGTATCGGAAAGTGTGTAGCCCCTCGGAAACGGATCGCTCGGGTCGAGCACGAACTGATGGAAGCCGGTGATCCAGGCCCGTCCGGTGATGGCGACAGACACGGCGTCGAGACCTCCGACCTTGGACGTCTCGAATATCTCGCCGACGAATTTCGTGCCTATGATCGACTCATGGATGAATTGTTCGCCGGCAGCGATTTCACCACGCGCGTGCAGCAACGCCAATCGCGCGCAGGTGCCGGTCCCGCATGGCGAGCGGTCCAGTCTGCCTGGTGAGACGATGACCCCATTCCTGGATGTCTTGATCCCGTCGACTACCGCGAGCGGACCGGCAAAAAGCGTCTGGTTGATTGTGTGTATCTCTGGATTCTCGGGGTGGACGGATGGTAGTTGCTCGGCCGCCGCTCGCTTGATTTTTTCGCCAACGTCCGAAAGATCGCGCGCTTCGGACGGCTCGATCTCGAAGCCGCAGTCCTGAGCATCGACAATCACGTAGATCATCCCCCCGTAGGAAACGTCGACGCGGAGCGAGCCTATGCCTTCGACCTCGATCATCCGGTCCCGGTGCATGACAAAAGACGGCTGATTCCTGAACTTGACGCTTTCGCACTTTCCGTCCCGGCACCGTGCTTCGACCTCAATAAGGCCGGCCGGCGCCTCGAGCGTCAGCCTGGTGACGGGCTCCTGCATCGGGATAATTCCTGTCTCCAGGAGAACGGTCACCGTGCATATCGTGTTCGTGCCCGACATCGGCGGATAGGAAGCCGGTTCGATGATGACGAAACCCATCTGGGCGTCAGGGTGAGACGAAGGCAGCACAAGGTTGGTGCAGAGCGTGACCTTCCCGCGGGGCTCATGCAGGAGAAAGGCTCGCAGGTCGTCGCCTTTGGTCTCCAGCCATCGCGCTTTCTCGAACATGGTCTTGCCGGGAACATCGATGACACCGCCGGTAATGACGTCGTTCGGCTCGCCCTCTGCGTGGGCGCCCACAACGTTGATCAT
This sequence comes from Mesorhizobium sp. M8A.F.Ca.ET.161.01.1.1, assembly GCF_004792105.1. Lineage (NCBI taxonomy): Bacteria > Pseudomonadati > Pseudomonadota > Alphaproteobacteria > Hyphomicrobiales > Phyllobacteriaceae > Mesorhizobium > Mesorhizobium sp. M8A.F.Ca.ET.161.01.1.1. Next base: position 66,661 of record NZ_SRTD01000006.1, read on the forward strand.
CCGCGACAACCGCATTCCTCAATCCTTTCTGCCGGGCCGGCCCTGAAATCGTGCAATCCGATGCTGGACGAGGAAAAACGAATGTCCAGAACCAGTTGCAGCAGCCGGATCCCCGGGGCAACGAAGCCCCGAGGACGACCGGATCGCGTCAGGCAGCTGCCGCAGCAAGCGCCTTGTCAACCAGTTTAACCTCCTCGGCGGTCAAGGGGAGGACCGGGAGGCGGCACTCACCGACAGGCCGACCCGTCTTGGTGCTTGCGGCCTTGGCGACTGGATTGAACGGGGCGGTCCAGAGCAGCAGTGACAGGGGACGCAGCTTGAGCCACAGCGCGGTCGCTTCGGCCAGGTTCTTGTTCTGAACCAGATCATAGAGCCGCACGAGTTGCTGCGGAACAGCGTTGCCGGAGCCGGTAAAAACACCCGGCGCGCCGCTCAGCAGGCTGTAGAAATTCAGATAGTCGCAGCCGTTGAACACCTTCGCACCCTGTGCCGACAGCTGGTCGATGCGCATCATGTTGGAGGTGCTGTCCTTGATGTACTTGACGGTATCGATCTCGCTGAAGCGCTTGTAGACGTCAGGCGTGATGTCGAAACCGGTGTACTGAGGAATATTATAGACCATGATCGGGGTGTTCACGGCGCTGGATATCTGTTCGTAGTGATAGCGAACACCTGGCTCGCCCGGCCCCTCGAAGAAGGGCGGGAGTATGAGCAAAGCGTCGGCGCCAGCGTCGCTCGCATGTTTCGAGTTTTCGATGGCGTCTTCGGTGCGCAAGGCAGATGTCTGGACGATCAGCTTGGCGCGGCCGTTGATGCGCTTGCCGGCAACCTCCGCGATACGCCGCTTCTCGCTTTCAGTCAGAAACGGGAACTCACCCGTCCCGCCATTGACCGCGATGATGTGAATGCCCGCATCGATCAGCGAATCGATGTTTGCGCCCAGAGCCCCCTCATCGAGTGCCGCACCCTTGTCCTTGAATGGCGTGCAAATCGGCACGCAGATTCCTTTTAGTTCGCTCACGTCCATGCTCCTTTTTCGAGATCGGATTTGTTCAAGATTTCAACGAGGACCGTGGCTTGAAACGACTGCCTTGGTAGCCGCCGCAAACATAAACGGCCAATATACTTCTTTTTCATTGCCATTTTTCTACAGCAATATTTATCTCAGCGAATGTTGAGTTTATGTAATCGTTTTCACATAAGATATCAAGCGCCCTCGACATGGTATCCCCGCTAGCTCAGGCAGTGTGATAAGGCTGTGGATCCGCAGGCAACGCGACGCGACCTCGGATGGCGTCCGCGACCTTTTCCGCCATCATGATGACCGGCGCATTGAGATTGCCGCTGACGATCTCTGGCATGATCGAGGCATCGACAACTCTGAGCCCCTCGATGCCGTGCACTTTCGCGTCCTTGTCGACGACCGCGTCGTCGCCCTCGCCCATTCGGCAGGTGCAGCACGGGTGGTAGTTCGTGCCGGCAACGCCGCGCAGCCAATTGGCGATGTCATCGTCGGTCGAAACAGACGACCCGGGCATTTCTTCAACGCCCCGGAATTCGTCCCAGGCCTGCTGACGGACCACATTGCGAATTGCCTTCACGGCCTGGACAGCCTGCACCATGTCGTCGGGATGCTGCAGATAGTTGAAAACGAATTTTGGCGCGGCAGCCGGATCCGCCGAATCCACCCAGACGCGTCCTTCGCTCTTGGGACGCATAAGGCTCAGAAAGTACTGAAAGCCGTTCTCGAGCTTGACATTGCCGTGCTGGAATTCTCCCAGCATCGGGACGAATTCGAACTGGACGTTGGGTACGGCCTCTTCGTCGCGCGTGCGCATAAACGTGCCCACCTCGAAGAAATTCGTCGCGCCGAGCCCCTTTTTGAACAGCAGCCACTGGAGGCCAATCCTGGCCTTGCCAAAGGTCGACAAGTCCTTTGCGGCCGAGACGTCCTTGGTCGCGCGATACATGACCGGCGCCGCGACGTGATCCTTCAGCCCGCGGCCGACGCCCGGCAGATGATGCTTCACAGCTATGCCGGCGTTTTTGAGATCCTCGGCCGGCCCGATGCCGGAAAGGAGCAGGAGCTGCGGCGAGTTGAGAGCACCGCCGCACAGAATCGTCTCACGCTCCGGCTCGAACCGCTGAGCGCCGGATTTCGTGGTAACCGCAACTCTTACGACGCGCTTGTTGCTTGTCTCTATGCCCGTGACCCTTGCACCGGTCAGCACGGTGAGATTGGGTTTGCGCGGTTGCGCATGGATATAGCCCTGTGAGGTGCTCCAACGGATGCCGTCATGGACGTTACGCTGAGTGATGTGCACACCTTCCTGCTGGTACGCATTGTGATCAGCAACATGCTTCAGCCCGCTTTCAACTCCGGCGTTGAGGAAGGCGTGATAGAGGGGATTTTCCGCCTTGCAGGTTTCGATCTGCATTGGCCCTGCCCCGCCGCGATAGGCGTTCGCTCCCTTGTCGAATGTCTCGGCTTTCTTGAAGTAAGGCAGGCATTCGGCATACGACCACCCGCCAGCTCCGATGCTCGCCCAATTGTCATAGTCCCATGGATTGCCACGGACCCAATTCATGCCATTGATGGAGGACGAGCCGCCCAGCACGCGCCCCCTCGCCTCATGAACGATCCGTCCCTGCAGATGTGGTTCTGGCTCCGAATTGTAGAACCAGTTGAAGCGGTCGTTCATCAACGGGAAGCCGAGGGCCGCCGGCATGCGGATGTAGATATGCTGATCCGAAGGCCCTGCTTCCAAAAGAAGGACAGTCGTGGAAGGGTCTTCGGCGAGGCGAGAAGCGATTACCGAACCTGCCGAGCCGGAGCCGATGACGATGTAGTCGAACGTCTTCTTGTCTACCACCTGAAGGCACTCCCTACTGTTTAGTTCGCCACGGTGTGCGGCAAGGCGTGCGGGCGCTGCCCTAGCTTGATAAAGGTCGACTTTACCTCGGTGAACTCGAGCAATCCGTCCAGGCCGTTTTCACGACCGATCCCGCTCTCCTTGAACCCTCCGAACGGCAGCTGAACGGCGGTCTCAAGAAAGGTATTGACGTACACCGTCCCGCTGCGGAGTTCGCGGGAAACGCGAATTGCCTTGTCGATATCCTTCGTCCAGACACCATTGCCGAGGCCATAGTTCGTGTCGTTGGCAAGGGCGATCGCCTGGTCCACGCTGTTGAAACGGGTGACAGCCAGAACCGGCCCGAAAATCTCTTCACGGAAGATCGTCATATCCGGGGTGACATCGGAAAAGATCGTGGGGGCAATATAAAAGCCCCTGCCCAGGCCGTTATCCGTGACCCGACTGCCGCCGAGCAAAAGTGTAGCGCCCTCATCTATGCCGCTCTGGATGTAGGATAGCACCTGTTCCATGTGCTTTTCATGGATCAGCGCTCCGACATCCGCCTTTTCATCCGTCGGCAGGCCGAGCCGGATCTTCCTGGAGCGCTCGACCAACTTATCCAGGAAGGTATCCGCGACGCTGTCCTCGACCAGCAGCCTGGTCCCTTGAACGCATTCCTCGCCTTGGTTGAGGACATAGCCAAGCAGGATGCCATCCAGCGCGGCGTCGATATCGGCATCGGCAAAGACAATATTTGCCGCCTTGCCACCCAGTTCGAGGCCAACGCGCTTTACCTGTTCGGCAGCGCGCTGTGCTATCCTGATGCCGACCGCGGTCGAGCCAGTAAACGAGATCATGTCGACCTTTTGATGCCCGGTCAGCATTTCGCCGACGGTGCGGCCTGAACCGGTGACCACGTTGATAACACCGTCGGGAATGCCCGCTTCTTTTGCCAGCCTGGCGATTTCCAGCGTCGACCCTGAGGTCAGCTCGGATGGCTTGATCACAACCGTGCAGCCGGCCGCGAGCGCGAAGGGCAGCTTTTGGAACAGCGTTACCAGGGGGAAGTTCCATGGCGTTATCATTCCGATCACGCCGCGCGGCTCACGGGTCACAAGGCCTAGATTTGCGTCCCCTATATTGGAGACCAGATCTCCGGGGATTTGCCAGGCGAGCGCTGCAGCGTAGCGCGCAAGCTCAATCGACCATTCGACTTCGGCTTTGGCGAAGCGGACCGGCTTGCCAACCTCTTCGGCCTCAATCAAGGCAACCCTGTCGATCTCACGGGTCAGCAAATCCACCCAGCGCCCGAGAGCCTTTGCCCTGTCGGCGCCGGGAATGGCTGACCACACGGATCGGCTATCGAAGGCCTTTCGGGCAGCTTCGATCGCGGCGTTGACGGCGTTCTCGTCGCTTTGCGCGAATCGCGCCAGCAGTTCGCCATGGGCCGGTGACTTGCGTTCCACCTTGCGAGCGGTGGTCGCCCAGGCGCCATCGATCCAGTTCTCGTATTCGCGCACGTTCATCAGTTCACGTCCCCGGTCAGTTGCGCGCGACGAGCCGGCTCTTGCCGGGCGTTACGGCTACACCGACAACGTCGCCGATCTTGGCTTCAGTGCGATCTGTCACGACGATGAATTTGTGACCATCGCAATCGACGTAGACATTGGTTGTCTGTCCCAGGGGCTCCACGAAGTCGACATTTGCCGAGGCTGCGCCTTCAACGCCATCGCGGACGATCATGAGGTGCTCGGGTCGTACGCCGACATAGAACTGTCCCTGGGCGTCGGCAAAGCTGCTTGCCCTATCGGCGACCTCGCCCGACAGACTGTCGGCAAATGGCTGCACGGAAGCGGCGATTCCCTTCTTGCCGTCAAAGTGGGCAGGAAACAGGTTCATGGGAGGCGACCCGATGAAGTCGGCGACGAATTCGGTCCTCGGCCTGTCATAGATTTCGAGCGGGGTTGCGACCTGCACCATGTCGCCGCGGCGCATGACGGCGATCCTGTCAGCCATCGACATGGCCTCGATCTGATCGTGTGTCACGTAGACGGTCGTGATGCCGAGGCTCGTCACCAATTTCTTGATCTCGGTGCGCATTGTGGCACGCAGCTTCGCATCGAGATTCGAGAGCGGCTCGTCCATCAGGAAGACACGGGGGTTGCGAACCAAGGCCCGAGCCAGCGAGACGCGCTGCCTCTGCCCGCCGGAAATCTGCCCCGGTTTGCGGTCCAGATACTCGGCAATTCCTAGTTTCTCCGCGGTCGCCTGCACCTTCTTTTTACGCTCGCCCTCGGCAATCTTGCGCACCTTCAGCGGGAACTCGATGTTTTGGAATACCGACAGGTGCGGATAAAGCCCGTAGTCCTGGAACGCCATCGCGATATCGCGATGGCGAGGTTCCTCATAGGTGACGTCACGGCCATTGATCTTTATCTGGCCGTCGCTGGGGAGCTCCAGTCCGGCGATCATCCGCAAGGTCGTGGTCTTGCCGCAGCCGGAGGGGCCAAGCATGACGAAGAACTCACCGTCCTTGATGTCGACCGAGACGCCGTTGACGGCGGTAAAGGCGCCAAAGCGCTTGTATACGGATTTGACTTCGATACCCATTATCTCTTCCTCATCCCTTCACGGCGCCGAGGGTCAAACCCCTGACCAGGTATTTTTGCATCAACAGCACGAGCACGACGACCGGCAACGACATCAGCACGCCCGCGGCCGATCCCAACCCCCACGATATGGCCTTGGCCTTGATCGAACTGGCCGCGATCACAGGCAAGGTGCGCGCCTCCGAAGAGGTCAGGATGCTGGCGAGCAGGAATTCGTTCCAGGCGAACATGAAGATGATGACCATGGTCGCCGCGAGGCCCGGCAAAAGCAGCGGCAAGGTTACGCGCCAGAAACACTCGAAGCGGCTGCAACCGTCGATCAGCGCGGCCTCTTCGATCGACTGCGGAATCTCCTGGATGAAGACGCGCATGACCCAGACCACGAACGGCAAGCCGTTCAGCGTATAGACGGCGATCAACAGCCACGGTGTGTCGAAGATGCCGAGTTGCTTGGCGATGATGAACAGCGGGATGACGCTCACCATGGGCGGCAGCATGCGGATCGACAGCACCTCGAAGGCGATGAAGTTCTTGTTCTTCACGTCAAACCGGGCCAGCCCGTAGGCAGCGAGCGTGCCTGCGATCATTGCAAACAGCGTGGCGAGGCATACGATGAAGGTGCTGTTGATCAAGGCATCCATCGCATTCAGCTCGGTGAAAAGCTTGCGAAAGCTCTCCAGTGTCGGCGAAAAGATCCATTTCGGCGGATAGGCCGATATGTCGACATCCGACTTGAGCGAAGACAGCGTCATCCAGACGATGGGAAAGGCGAAGAAAGCAGTCGCGATCAGGGCCAGCAGATAGTAGCCGATGCCGCCGAAGAGGGATCCACGTGGCGCAGTCGAACTCGACATCAGCGTGCCTCCTTTTCGTTCACCATGCGCATGAAGCCGGTGTACTTCACGAAGATCAGAACCACGGCCAGGATTATCAGCAGCGTGAGCCAGGACAGTGCCGCGCCATATCCGAGATTGAAGAAACGGAAATTGACGCGCGCCAGATAGATGCTGAGCAGATCGGTGGCGAAGTCAGGCCCGCCTCGGGTGATGATGTAGACGGTATCGTAGGTTCGGATGGCGTCGACGATCCGCAGCAGACTGGCGATGACGATTACCGGCTTCAGCATCGGAAGCGTGACCATGAAGAAGGTCTGAACGGGCGAGGCGCCGTCAATTGCCGCTGCCTCAAACGGGCTCTTCGGCAGCGCCGACAGGCCGGCAAAGATGATGAGGAACATGAACGGCGTCCACTGCCAGACGTCGACCAGCACCATGGAAGCCATGGCGCTGATTTTCTCACCGGCCCACGGCTGCGGCGGGATACCTGCGAGGCTGAGCAAGTAGTTGAGCACCCCGAGGTCGGGCATCATCATGATGCGCCATGTGATGCCGACCGCGATCGGCGTGATCAGCATCGGCACGATGATGATGGTCCTTAGAACGGTGAAACCCCTGAGCCTGAGGTTGAAGAGCAGGGCCAGCAGAATCGCCAAGGTGAGGGACAGTCCGACCGAGAGCACCGTGAACAGCAACGTCAGCAGGATTGAATGCAGGAACTGGGCGTCGGTGAGCGCATCCGCATAGTTGCCGAGACCGACAAATCCCTGAAACTTGTCAGGATCCGCCGGCCTGTAGCCAGTGATGCTCATGTAGAGGGAGTGGAGGAGCGGAAACAGGCCGACGACAGTCATGATGATCATGGTCGGCGCAAGCAGGACCATGCCCGTGTAGCGCTCCCCGGCGCGCTGAGCGCGGTCGCTTGCGATTGGCAAACTCTCTAAGCTGGCTGTCATGTTTCCTTGGTCTCCAGGGCGCACGCGGGCATCCGCCCGCGGCGCTTTCCTGTTCAACGAACGTCGGGATATCCCGACGCACCGGTGCTGCGACTTCAGCCCTTGACGAGCTTAGCCGCTCGATCAACGGCATCGACCATGGCTGTCTTGGGCGTCTTTCGCCCGGTCACGCCGGCGAGGACTTCCTCGTAGATTGCCCGCTGCACTTCCACCGCGTTGGTGAGGCGATACGGCGGGATAGCGATCGGCTGCGTGCCACGGGTCTTGAAGTCCTCGAAGACATGGAGCCCGGGGATCTTCTTGATCATCTCGGGATTTTCCAGATCCGGCTTGTAGCAAATCGAGGTTTCGCCAGCCTCCGAGAAATATTTGTAGCCACCATCGGCAAGCCAAGCCAGGAACTTGTAGCCTTCGGCCTGCTTCTTGCTCGCGGCGTTCAACACCACGGTCCAGCCGCCAATCATCGACTGCTGGAACTTCTCCGTGGGCGCCACGGCGTAGCCGAACTTGCCAGCATGCGGACCACTTTCAATTCCGGAGAGCGCGTCCGACCAGGATATGATCATGGCTGCCGTGCCTTGGCCGATCGCCGACTGGCCTTCAGGATAGTCGAACCCGGACACGCCCTGCGGGCAATACTGCAAGACCTCCTTCAGCCGCTCGATGGCATGCTCGCCCTGCCCTTCCGAATTGAAGACGGGTTCATTGGCATCGTTGAAGCAACCGTCATCCGTGGGCGCCAGCTTCGTCATGCCCATGACACGGGTCATCCAGTCGCCGGACATGTGGGCGTCCTGCCCTCCCAGACACAGAGTGTTTCCGGCCACATCCGAACTGTGCAGCTTCTTGGCGGCCGCGACATACTCATCCCAGGTGACAGGCACCTTGTCGATGCCGGCCTTTTCGAACAGGTCCCGGCGATAGATGAACACAGGAATTGTCATGGCAAGCGGCAGGCCGTAGTGCTTGCCCTGATAGATCGAGTACTGGAGCGAGCCTTCGGTGACGTTCCCGTAGTTGATGTCGGGAAGACCCGGGGTTGCGGCCTTGATGTCTTCCATCGTCGGCGCCCACTTGTTGCGCTGCGGCTGGCGAACCCAGAGGCTGTCGGTGGTGATGATGTCGAACGTCTCCGACCCCTGCGAGAGTTCGATCAGCATTTTTTCGTAGTGGGACTCATATGGGTTGGACTCCCCCGTGATCTTTGCGGCCGTATAGGCCTTCGCCACCTGGTCGGTCAGGGCACCGGCCCACACCGAGTTGCTGTTGAGGATGTTGAGTGTCACCTCCTCCGCATAGGCGGATGAAGCGCGATACGCTGCCATCGCCGCGGCGAGACCGGCGGAAGCCTTCAAAAAGCTGCGACGGGAAAAGGGCAGTCTGATCGGGGCGGTCACTTGTTGCTCCTCCTGTTTTCATGCAAGGCGAAACGAGTACGCCTTAGCGTTCCCAAATCGTGTAAACGTTTTCATTTTTACGACCCTGCTACCCCTTGTCAAGCGCCATTCCTGAAATATGTAAACGATTTCACCAAAAGCGCTTTAAGACTTGTCAAGGCGGGCGAAGTCGAAGACAAAGGCTGAAGGTCGATGAAACCAACGATCACGGTGGCGGCGTATGCCCGGTAAAAAGACGAAACAGCCAAGGCTCAAGAAACGAGCTGGTGTGTTCGATGTTGCCCGGGAGGCAGGCGTATCCGTCGCGACAGTGTCGAGAGCCTTCAACCTGCCCGATGTAGTCAGCGAGGATGTGCGCCGGCGTGTGCTGGCGACCGCGCAACGCCTCGGCTACGCCGCCAATCCGGCCGCCAAGGCGCTTCGTTCGCGCAAGACACACATTGTCGGCGCTGCCATTCCCACGCTCGACTACGCCATCTTTGCAAAGATGATCAATCACTTCCAGGATACGTTCGCCCAGCATGGCTACATCACGATTGTCGCCACGACAGGTTTCGAGCACGCCAACGTGTTCGAGAAGGTCAAGACGCTGGTCGATCGCGGCGCCGAAGCGCTGCTGCTGGTTGGCGCGATAGAGGATCCGGCATTGGTGCGCTACCTGAAGGAGCCGCATATTCCGGTCGTCACGACCTACTCCTATATTCCAGAGGAGATCGTGCCCTGCATCGGCTTCGACAACTACGCCGCTACCCAGAGCGCGATGGAATATCTCGCGGATCTTGGTCATAGAAATTTTGCCATGATCGCCGGCAGTCCTAAGGGGAGCGATCGTCAGCGCACCCGAATTGCCGCCTACAGGGATTTCATCGCGGCGAGGCAACTGGAGGGTGAGGAGAACATTATTATTCGCGACTTTACCATTCGCGACGGCGCCGAAGCGATGCGCGCCCTGCTGGATAAATATCCCGACACAACCGCATTGGTTTGCAATACCGACGTGGTTGCCTTCGGTGCTCTCAGCGAAAGCCGCCGGCTTGGGATTCGCATTCCCCAGGATATCTCCGTCGTGGGGTTCGACGACGCAGAGTATGCTGCACAGTTGGACCCGCCGCTGACGACGATTGCCGTACCTGCCGAAGAGATGGGGCGCCTGAGCGCCGATATGCTTCACATGTCGCTCTCGACAGGGGAGTCTCCTCGCTTTGTGCGGCTGGACTCTCATCTAATCGTGAGAAAATCCGCCTGCCCACCACGAGGCCTGAAGCAACTGCGCCTCGCCAGCGCCGTGTAGACCATCGGCGCTGCTGCCCCGGAAACAGTGTGATCAAGAGGTAAGGCGTTGCCCCATAAGACACTTCTTCCGGCCCGCCCTGCGGCAATAATTTTCGATTTCGACGGCGTCATCTTGGATTCGGCCGAGATCAAGGCTCAGGCTTTTGCAGAAATCTATTCCGGGCACGGCGAAGAATGGGCTGCTTTCATCCTGGATTATCAGCGCATGCATGGAGGCGTATCGCGCCGGGAAAAGTTCAAACATTTTGACAAAACGATACTCGGCCAAGAGCCGACCGAGGAGAGGCTTTCTTTCCTATCCCAAAGGTTCACGGATATCGTCTTCAAGAAGGTACTTTCCGCACCTTTCATTCCGGGAGCCAGATCGCTGCTGGATGCGGCTCGCGATCACTCTCGGCTTTTTGTCGTCTCGGGTACGCCACAGGAAGAACTTGTCGAGATCGTCCGACAACGCGCCCTGGATTCCTATTTCGAAATCGTCATCGGCGCGCCTACCAAAAAGCATGAGGCTTTTACCCGGATCCTTGCCTTGGGCCTGGCCCGGGAAACGGTGGTGGCTGTCGGCGATTCCATCACCGAATGTTCGGCTGCGATAGAACTGGGAATACCGTTCCTGGGAATCCGCAACGGCCCATCGCCAACGAATTTCCCGGAAGAAGTCCTGCCCCTTCCCGACCTGACTGATGCTACCCGACTGCTTGGATTTTGAGTCCACGCATCGCGGATTTGCCGGAAGCGTCCTCGGCCCCCAGCTTTCAATCGCTATATCTTACAGCCTGCAAAGTGGGCGCGACCCGGGTTCTAGAACCGCGCCGTGAGCATCCAGACGCCTATTAATTACATCCCTGCCGGCTTACGACGTTGTTGAGCCCCGCGGAGCCAACCCGGGAATGAGTTTGCCGGGATTCATGATGCCGTTCGGGTCAAAAAGACCCTTGATAGCGCGCATGATGTCCAGGGCTGGCCCATGTTCGGCTTCCATGTATCTGAGTTTGCCCAATCCTATGCCATGTTCCCCGGAGCAGGTCCCTTCCATTGCCAGGGCGCGATAGGCCAAGCGGGAACTGATGCCGCTCGCGATCTCGTATTCTTCCTGGCTATCCGGATCGATCACCAGACCAAGGTGGAAGTTCCCGTCTCCCGCATGTCCGTTCAGACACACGAAGAACGGGGCCGTTTCGATGTCGGCCTTGGTTTCCACGACACATTCGGTCAGGCGGGAGATCGGCACACAAGTATCCGTCGGCATCACTTTCGCGCCGGGCCGGCTGGCCAACAAGGCATTGTGCATGCGATGGCGCGCGCGCCACAGCGCAGCCCGGCTCTCCTGATCCCTGGCCCAGCGAAACTCGCCTCCGCCCATTTCCGTGGATATCGCCCCGACAGTGGCTATCTGTTCGGCAACGGCTTGGGACGCGCCGGCGAATTCGAAAAACAAGGTAGGCCGTATTTCATAATCGAGCTTGAAGTACTCGACGCATGCCCGCATGGCCGGCTCGTCCATCAACTCCGCTCGCGCAATCGGCAAGCCCAGCTGAATTATTTGAGTGACCGTATCGACCGCGGCCTTTAAAGATGGATAGCCGCACACGGCCGCAACCGTCTCCTCTGGGACGCCATGCACGCGGATGGTGAGTTGCGTGATGATGCCGAGAGTGCCTTCCGAGCCGATGAAAAGCTTGGTCAGGTCGTAGCCTGTCGACGATTTCCGAGCCCGGCTCCCCGTCTTGATGACCCGCCCATCGGGCAATACCACACGCAAGGACAGTACGTTCTCGCGGATCGTTCCATAGCGCACGGCATTGGTGCCGGACGCACGCGTAGCTGCCATCCCGCCAATCGTTGCCTCCGCGCCGGGATCGATGGGGAAAAACAGCCCCAGATCCTTCAGATGCCTATCAAGCGCCTGTCGCGTAACGCCAGGTTCGATGACCACGTCCAGATCGTCGGGATGCACAGCAAGTATTCGATTCATGCGGCTGACATCTAGGCTTACTCCGCCGTGGACGGCGCTCAAATGGCCTTCCAACGACGTTCCGGCTCCGAAGGGAATGACCGCTACGCGATGGGCATTGGCGTTCTTGAGGATCGCCGCGACCTCCGCTTCGCTCTCGGCAAAGCAGACGGCGTCTGGTGCTTCAACCGCGTGGAACCCCTCTCCACCGCAGTGCTGCTGCCTGAGCGCCGTGTTGGTGGTGAAGCGGTCGACAAGCAGCTTTGCGATCTCTTGGACAAAGGCAGTCGGCAGCGGCTGCTTCGACACTGACATTGGAAATCCCATCGACTGAGTATGCCTGTGCTGGCTCATTTGACCGGTTGGAGAGATCGCAGGCTGGCTGTTGGCGGCGCGATTATCCTTTGACCGCGCCGGCCGTCAGGCCCCGGACGAAGTACCTTCCGGACAGGACATAGACGATCAGCGTCGGAAGCGCGGCTATCAGTGCCGCCGCCATGTCCACGTTATACTGCTTGCGCCCAAGGGTTACGTTCACGACGTTGTTCAATGCAACAGTGATCGGTGAACTTCCACCGGCGGAAAACGATACGCCAAACAGGAAATCGTTCCATATCGACGTGAACTGCCAGATGCAGCACACAACGGCGATAGGAATGGCCGTAGGCAGGGCAATGCTGAAGAATATCCTGAAGAAGCCAGCGCCGTCGACCAAAGCCGCCTTGGTCAACTCATCAGGGAACGAGACAAAGTAGTTCCTGAAAAACATTGTCGTGAATGCGATACCATAGACCGTGTGAACCAGTATGAGGCCCGCGGTGGACCCCGACAAATGCAACATGCCGAGCACTCGTGCAATAGGCAGCAGGACCGCTTGCAGCGGAAGGAAGCACCCAAACAACATGAAGGCGAAGAAAAGGTCTGATCCGCGGAATTTCCACTTGGCCAGCGTGTAGCCATTGATGGCGCCGATGGCCGTGGACACGAAAACCGCCGGGACAGTAATGATCAGCGAGTTCAGAAAGAAGGGCGAAAGGCCGACACAGTTGGTGCCGATACAAGCCGTGCTCCAGGCTTTCGACCACGCTTCGAACGTGAATTGCTTTGGGAGGCCGATAAGCGAGCCGGAATAGATTTCATCCAGTGGCTTGAACGACGTAATCAACATGACCCAGAGCGGCACCAGGTAGAGCGTAGCCAGGAAAGCCAGGCAGCCATAGACAAACAGCCTGCCGCCGTAGCGCTCGAATTTGCGCATCTTAATGATCATTGGCTGGCTTCCGAAGTTCGGTGTAAAGATACGGAACGATAATCGCCACCACCGCGGCCAGCATCATCATCGCGCTCGCCGCGCCGACTGCCATCTGGTTTCTTTCGAACGTCGCGGAAAACATGAACATCGACGGCATCTCGGTTGCCCCGCCCGGCCCGCCATTCGTCAGGGCGAATGTGAGGTCGAACGTCTTGATGGCGATCTGGCCAAGCAGGACGACGACGCTGAGAAACGCCGGTCGAAGCATCGGCACGACGACGCTGACATAGATGCGGACCTGAGAAGCGCCCTCCATCTGAGCGGCTTTTATGATCGAATTGTCGATCCCCCTCAGGCCGGCGAGAAAAATGGCCATCGCGAAGCCGGACGACTGCCATACCGCGGCAATGACGACGGTGTAGAGGGCGTAGTTGGGATTCACCAGCCAATCGAATGTGAAGGAGGTCCAGCCCCAGCTCCGAACCACATTCTGGATGCCGAGACCGGGGTTCAAGACCCATTTCCAGGCGACGCCGGAAACGATGAATGACAGCGCCATCGGATAGAGGAAGACGGTTCTGAGAAAGCCTTCCGCCCGAATTCGCTGATCGAGGAGAATGGCGATGAAAAGGCCAAAGAAAGTCGCGATCGACAGGTAGAGTGCCGAGAAGATAAACAAGTTCTTGACGGCTATGTACCACCGCGGGGTCGACCAAAGACGGATGAACTGCTCCAGACCCACAAAATCGTATATCGGCATCACCCTGGATGAACTAAGCGAAATACTTGCAGTCCACGCGATGAATCCGTACGTAATTACGAGTATAATCAATCCGCTCGGAGCCAGAATGATTTTTGGCAACTGGGCGGCGAAGTATCGCTTGATATCCGTCCTTCGAACCATGTCATTCCTCGAATTGCCCGGCCAATTCAGGTTCAAGCAGAACGCCAGCCGGAAGGCCATCGGCGGCCTTCCGGTCGTTGTCAATCACGCCTAACGAGCGTTATCGATTTCGTCAGCGAGAAGCGTCACCGCATCTTGCGCGCTCATGTCCGACACGAAGAACTTCCCTGCAACTTCCTTGAAAATCGCAGCGAATTGAGGTTCGGCGGCATAGCCGCCAGACAGGGTGCCGAGGAACGATCTGTTGTCGATCGCCGTCTTGAGGTCCGCTGCGGCCTGCTTGGCGCATTCGTCAAACTTCGACATGTCGACACCGAGCCGAGGCGGGATCGACCCCTTGATCAAGTTGAACTTTATCTGCACTTCCGGATCGAGGATCACCTTGACCAGTTCGTCCTGCGCGGCCCGAAGGTTCGGATCGGTGGTCTCGAACATGCTGAACGAGTCCATCGCCCAAAGGAAATTCGGCGTTGACGTGGGGGTCGGGAAACACAGGAAGTCCACGCCGGGCTTCAGGTTCTTTGCGAGAAACTCGCCCTTCGCCCAATCTCCCATGATCTGCATGCCGGCTTTACCGCTCGCCACCATTTCACTCGCAACAGCCCAGTCACGGCCGACAAAATTGTCGTCGACGAGACCCCTTACCTGGCGCAGCTTTTCGAAAACCTTGACCATTTCCGGGCTGCGAATGGCCTTGTCGTCAACCTTGAGCGCGACCCGCGTGTAAAACTCGGGTCCATTCAAATCGATGATAAGGCTGTCGAAGATTTTGGCGACCTGCCATGCCTCGTCGCTGGCTGCCAGAGGGATGATACCCGCCTTGCGCAACTTTTCGCCCGACGCGATGAGCTCGTCCCAGGTTTTCGGAATGCCTATACCCGCGGCGTCGAACGCCTTCTTGTTTGCCCAGATCCAGTTGGAACGATGCAGATTGATCGGCACCTCGACCCACTTGCCGTCGGGCGCCGCAAGACGCTTATAGTCGGGCGGGATCAAGTCAGCGCCGCCATTCGCGGTTTCCAAATCGGTCAGGTCCCGCAGAACGCCTTCCTTGGCCCAGGTCGAGGCGTCGTAGCCCAGCATCTGCATCGCGCCCGGTGGGTTGCCGGCGACGATTCGTGCGCGGAGCGATTGCTCCGCATTGACACCATTTGCTCCACCTATAGCGGCGTCCTTCCAGATGACACCGCGCTTTTCCAGCTCCTGCTTGATCGTATTGACCGCGGCCACTTCGCTGTCGGACACCCAATGGTGAATGACCTCAATGGACTTTTCTTCCGCTTGGGCCGTGGCAGACATCATGCCGCATATGGCGGCGGCCAGTAACAGAGTCCGACTACGCATTTCCTCTCCCCAACTATCTCCGAATTGCGATGAGTACAGAGCGCTTGCAACCTGCGTCCCGCGCCTGCCCCGGTAAGCTCGCCATGTAGGTTTTCCGCTCACCGGTATAGAGGTTCATACAACGGAACAGTGCCAGCAATTGCGCACTCGGCAGGAAACTGACGCTATGTGATGCACAAAGGCGCAGCCACTGCGATAGCCGAGGATTTCCGGCAGAATCACTCATCGAAATTCTTCTTGACAAAGGCTCCACGGCAGAGCGATTTTGCGCTAGTCAATATACAGTTTCATTGAATGAAACATTGGCGACCGCCCGAGCACATCATCGACGCCGGGGCCGAGCGGTCCGCTGGTTTCACAACGATCCCTCTCAGCAGGAAATGCAAATGGTTGAGGCACTAAGGCGCGAAGAAGTCAGAGGCGTTATTACACCGATCGTCACGCCGTTTAACCGCGATGAGACAATCGATTTCGATTGCTTTGAACGCGAACTTTCGTTCATGGAAGCATCCGGCATCAGGGTAATCATCATTGGCGGCAGCACCGGATCCGGCAACGAGCTGAACGCCGAGGAGCTGGCGACCTTGATCCGCACCGCGACGACCAAGAGCAATCTGCGCGTCATCGCCGGCATCATCCCCGATACGACCAAGGACGCCATTCACCGGTCTCTGCTTGCGAAAGAGGCAGGCGCCGCCGCGTTGCTACTCTGCCCACCGACTTACAACGGCATGACAGACGAATCGGCGCTTGCATTTATCACAGATGTGGCTGCCGCATCCGAGTTGCCAATCGTCTTTTACGACCACTTCAATTATTCCGTCGATCTCTTGAAGACGATTGCTCGCCTGCCTGAAGTCATTGCAATCAAGTGTGTATTCCAGAACATAGGGGAGCTTGTGCAGACTGTCGGCGATCACGTGACTATAGCTGCCGGCTATGACCCGATCACACTTGCCGGCTATGTGATGGGCGCGGAGGCTTCGATCTGCGGCGTTCACGCGGTATTGCCGAAGCAGAACGTCGATATCTATCGGGCGTTCAAGGACGGCAATATCGCAGAAGCGATGCAGTTGACCAAAGCCATCGGCCCGATTTGCCGCGAAGTCAGTCAGGCAACCAATTTTCCCACCCGCATAAAGTACGCGATCGGCATGCTTGGCCGGGATGTCGGGACGCCCATCCGTCCGCTGGACCGGATTGGCGAAACTGATAAAGCGGCCATCGACGACGCTCTCAGGGTCGCCGGACTGCGATAAGAAGATTTTCTGGGCGGGTCGTCTCACTCTCGAGGTAGACGATCCCGCCTCTCTACAGTACGCGATTTTTCCGCTAGCGATGGCGTCCGATTCTCAAGCGCCGACGCGGGAATCCCTTCTGCCGGGGAATCCAATTGCTCGCGACAGTTGCGCAGTAACCTCGACCAGATGGGCCCCCACGGACGGGATCGCATCGTCAACAACGCGGGTCGTCGGACCGGAGATGCTAATTGCTCCGATCGGTCGACCCGAGGCATCGAATATCGCTGCCCCGACACACCTGCTGCCTATCGTGGCCTCTTCATTGTCCACGGCGTAACCAAGTTCGACGATCTCCGGCAATTCGGCCAGGACCTTGGCTGCGCTGGTCAATGTCCGCGGCGTGTAACGGTCAAAACTGCACCGCTGAAGCAACCGGTTGGCCTCGCCGCGATCGAGCCACGCCAATATGCTTTTGGACAGGGATGACGCATGCCAGGGATTCACTGAACCAACCGCCCCGCCCTGCCTCAGCATCTGTGTTGTCTCGATACTGTCGACGACCACGACTTCCTGGCGGACTAGCAGTGCCAAGTTTATGGTTTCATTGAAGTGTTCATACAATTTCTGCAGATAAGGGCGAGCCACGGCGCGAATGTCACGGCGGTGCAACGCTTTCTGTCCCAGCATAAACAGGTCGATACCCAACGTGTAGCCATTTCCGTCGACGCGCTCGATGACCCCATGGCCGACCAAGCTTGCCAGATATCGCAACGTCGTTGGTTTACCGAGGTCAACCTCCCTGGCGATCGCGGATAGAGACAATGGCCCTTCCGCCTTCTCAAGGACGCGCAGGATCGCCATCGTCCGATCAACAGCGTCGAAACGGACTTTCTCGGTCAAATTTTGTGATGGTTCTGTCAACTAGCCAACTCCGAATGAGGCATGGGCAGACGCCAGCAAAATTGGCCGTTGCCTAAGTCAGCAAGCGCTCAATCAGAGATATTCAGTGCTGAAGCGGTCCCGCTGCCCCAATGCCCGAACGGGAAACCTCGACAATGGGTGAAGCGACTCGTATTTTACACCTGCCAAACAACGATATCACTCACCGAAACATCAGGCAACACAGTCGAACAAGAGTCGATGATTGTCTGACCGCCACCCGACGCGCAGGGCGCCGGCCTTTTCCTTCTCTATCGTTTATCGCAGCGAGGCCGATTGCGCTTCAAGCCGAGGCGGCGTTCGAGAGACCCGCGAACTCGGCACTGTTACCGAATATCTGCTCAATTTGTTCAGGCAGCAGAACACCCTCGTCTTCAACGACTTGGCGCAAATTTCTCTTGCCAGCCAAAGCGCGCTTCGACAATTCGGCAGCCTTGCTGTAGCCGATGAGCTTCGCCAACGGCGTGGCCAAAGCAAGGGATTGGTCCAGCAAGGCTTTGCAGCGATCCTCATCGACTTCGATCCCGTCGATGCAGCGCTCTTTGAAAATCCGCATTCCTTTGGTCAACAACCGCATGGACTGCAGGATATTCAAGACGATCACCGGCTCCATCGCATTCAACTGGAGCTGCCCGGCGCTCGCGGCGAGCGTTACGGCAAGATCATTCCCAATGACCTGGAAACTGAGCTGATTCATCATCTCCGGAATGACCGGGTTGATCTTGCCAGGCATGATGGAAGAGCCGGCCTGCACCGGCGGCAAACGAATCTCCCCAAGGCCGCCGAGCGGTCCGCTGCTCAGAAGACGCAGATCGTTGCAGATCTTGGTCAGCTTGACCGCAATGCGCTTCAGCATGCCTGAAAAGGAGACAAACCCGCCGGTGTCGGACGTTGCCTCGATAAAGTTGCGCGCGGCGATAAGCTGGATTCCGGATATCTGCGACAGATGACGGCAAACGATGCCGGGGAATTCGCGGGGCACGTTGATCGACGTGCCGATCGCCGATCCGCCGAGGTTGATTTCCAGCAACAACCTCGATGCCGATTGAAGCTGGATGATGTCCTCGTCGATCAGTTCGGCAAAGGCCCCGAACTCCTGCCCGACTGTCATCGGAACGGCATCCTGAAGCTGAGTTCTGCCGACCTTCAGAGCATTTGCGTGCTGCAGCGCTTTCGCGCGGAAGGCCTCACGCAAACCGACCTGTGCGGATACCAGCCCCTCGCAGGCTCGCAGCACAGTGAGGCGGATCGCGGTCGGATACACATCGTTGGTCGACTGGGAGAGGTTTACGTCGTCGTTGGGGTGGAGTCTTGTATAGTCGCCAACGGCTGCGCCGAGCTTGATCAAGGCCAGGTTCGTCACAACTTCGTTGACGTTCATGTTCGTGGACGTGCCGGCTCCGCCCTGCATCATGTCCACGGGGAAATTCTCTTCGATCGCACGGAGTCCGATCAGTTCGTCACAGGCGTCCGATATGGCCTCTGTCTTTTCGGGCGAAAGCAGGCCGAGTTCCATGTTCGCCAGGCCGGCGGCCTTTTTCACCATGGCCATCGACTGGATGAGCTCGGGGAAATCCCTCAGGCGCAGCCCGGATACATCAAAGTTCTGTTCCGCCCGACGGGTGTGCACGCCGTAGAGCACATTGCCAGGGATAGCGAGCGGTCCGATCAGATCGGATTCGATGCGTTCGACAAACATGATTGCTACCTCTCTCAGCACAAAATCCCGGCACGACGCACCGCCTCATCACTTGCCTCTGGACAGCAGATCGGCTTGACGACCGCAGGCGACGCCTTCACCTCTGCTTTATTGCGGCGCCAGCTTTGATGGCGAGGGCCGCGACGGTCAGTGCGGGATTCACAGCCGCCGATGTAGGCAGCACCGAAGCATCGGTTACATAGAGGTTTGAGATTTCGTGCGAACGGCAATCCGTGGACACGACCGACGTCTGCGGATCGTTTCCAAGTCTAGCGGTGCCGCACTGATGCGAGGTCGTCTTCCTGCCGAAGGTTCGGGTGAGCACGATGGGGAAGCCAGCCGTGCGCATGATGTGACGCGTTTTGCGGATGAGGGTCTCGTGCGCCCGCATGTTGCTGCGCACCCAATGCATGACGATGCGGCCGTTGCTGACCGTGACGCGGCTGTCGGGATTGGGCAGGTCCTCGCTGGTCAGGAACCAGCCATAGCAATTGCGGGCAATCAGTCCGGCCAGCCAGCGCGGCAGCAATGGTGCGTTGGCCTTCAGGATGTTTCCCGTAATGTGTCCAAGCAACTGGACGTTTCCCAGCGGAAATCCGGTCTCCGGATCGGCATTGTAGAAGTCGTTGAACGCAAGCGTCTTCTGATAAACCGATGTATTAGCGGATAGCGGATCGATCGCCAGCATGGCGGTGGTGTTGTGGTTCATGAAATTGCGGCCGAGTTGGTCGGAGCCGTTGGCCAGCCCGCGCCGGTGCGCGGCATTGGCAGACCGCAACAGCAGCGCCGCGGTCTGGACGGCGCCGGCCGCAACGGCGAAAACGCCAGCGCTGATGCGCTGCTCAACGCCATCCTTCACAAACACCGCGGCAATCACCTGCTGACCGGCCGGATCAGTCTCCAGGCGCAAGACATTGGCCCCAGTCAAGAGGCTGACATTGCCATGCTTGAGCGCCGCCGCCAGCGGGCCGGCCTCGGCATCGATCTTGCCGGATCCGGTATTGGGAAACGCATCCCATCCGGTCTTGGCGCGGCGAAGCCATTCATCGATGTCGATGGCCAGAGGAAGACTGGAGGGGTGCACTCCTGCCCCGTTCAGGCGAGCCCGCACAGCGGCGATGGCCGGCTCGTCCTGCACCGGGGGAAAGCGGTAGGGGCTTGAGCGCGGCGGCTCGGTCGGATCCTGTGAGGCATCGCCGCGCACCTTGAAGATCGTCTCGGCCCGCTCGTACCACGGCTCGAGTTCGTTATAGGTGATTGGCCACCCTGGCGAGGCGCCATCCATGTGAGGGCGAGGCGAGAAATCTTCCAGTCTGTAGCGGTACAAGACCGCGCCAAAGAACTTGGAATTACCGCCGACATAGTAATAATTGCCCGGAAGGAAGGCCTCGCCGTCGGTCCCAACCCACTCTTCGCTCGATCGGTAAAATCCCTTGAGGAATATCGCTTTGTCGTCGCGCGCCTCGGGGGTATCCCGAAGGTGCTCGCCACGTTCCAGGATTACGATGCGCCTGCCGCTATCGGCAAGGCTGTAGGCCAGGGACGCGCCTCCGATCCCTGACCCGATGATGACGATATCTGCTGTCTGATCCAAGTCGGCGCCTCAATCTATTCGTTGTTCGGTCTCAGCATCGAACAGCACGATCTTGGCAGTTTCGACAGCGAGGGTCGCGGGCGTGCGGGCTGCGACGGCCCGTGGTGGCACGCGCGCCGTGACCTCGACGCCGCCTGCCTGGAACAGGGCAAGCGTGTCGGGTCCGGTGGGCTCGACAACGTCGATGTTTACTGACAACTTTTCCGCAGACTGCGCGCCGGCGACGCTGAAAAGTTCAGGACGGATCCCGACAAGGACACTGCGCCCGGCGTATTTGGCGGCCGCCTGCGATGAGACCGGAATTCCGGCGAGTTGAGTTGGCGCCGCTCCAGGGATGTCGATCACAGCCACCGCGCGACCTTCTTTCACCTCGAGCTTCGCCGGAATGATGTTCATCGATGGCGAGCCAACGAACTTGGCCACGTACACGTTTGCCGGCCGGTCGTAGACCGACTGCGGATCGTCGAGGTGCTGGACCACGCCGTCCTTCATCACGGCGACGCGCGTTGCGAGCGTCATGGCCTCGATCTGGTCGTGGGTGACGTATACGATGGTTGTTCCCAATCGTGCGTGGAGACGCTTGATCTCCGTGCGCATGTCGACGCGTAACTTGGCGTCCAGGTTGGAGAGAGGTTCGTCGAACAAGAACAGCTTGGGTTGACGCACGATCGCGCGACCCATCGCTACACGCTGTCGCTGGCCACCGGACAGTTGCGACGGCTTCCTCTCCAAAAGATGTGTCATCTGGAGCAGGTCGGCCGCGGTCTTCACGGCTTTATCCCGCTCGGCCTGCGACACTCCGCGTATCTTCATGCCGAACTCGATGTTCTGGCGCACAGTCATGGTGGGGTACAGCGCGTAGGACTGGAACACCATCGCGATATCCCGGTCTTTCGGCGAGAGGTCGTTGACCACCTTGCCGGCGATACGGATTTCTCCGCCCGATATCTCTTCCAGGCCCGCGATCATGTTGAGCAGGGTGGACTTGCCGCAGCCCGAAGGGCCGAGCAGTACCAGGAAGTCACCGGTTCCGATGGAGATGCTGACCTCTTTCAGAACTTCGAGGTCACCATAGAGCTTGCGGGCACGATCGATTTCAAGAGTTGACATAGCATCAGCCTTTCACGGCGCCGGCGGTAAGGCCGCGCACGAAATATCGTCCAGCGACGACGTAGACAAAAAGGGTCGGCAGCGCGGCGATCATGGCGGCAGCCATGTCGACGTTGTATTCCTTGCGCCCCATCGAGACGTTGACGATGTTGTTGAGGGCTACGGTGATGGGGGCATTCTCACCGGCGGTGAATGAGGCACCAAACAGGTAGTCGTTCCAGATCTGGGTGAACTGCCAGATGCAGGACACGACGATGATCGGCAGGGCCGCCGGCAGCATGATCGATACGAAGATCCTGATGAAGCCGGCACCGTCGATCTTCGCCGCCCTGACAAGTTCATCGGGAATGCTGACGAAATAGTTGCGGAAGAAGAGTGTCGTGAACGCGATGCCGTAGACCGTGTGGACCAGAACGAGCCCCGGCAGAGACCCGGCGAGACCAAGGATTCCCAAAGTTTGCGCCATGGGAAGAATCACGGCTTGAAAAGGCAGGAAGCAACCGAACAACAGCAGCCCGAAAATCACGTTTGAGCCGGGAAACCGCCATTTGGTAATGACGTAGCCGTTGATCGCGCCGATGCCGGTCGACATAATCACGGCCGGGATCGTCAACAGCAGCGAGTTGATGAAATAGGGTTTCAGTCCTTTGCAGGCGGTCCCGTTGCAAGCCTCCGACCAGGCGGTGCGCCAGGCGTCGAAGGTGATTTGCTGCGGCAGACCGATAAAAGAGCCGGCATAGATCTCGTCCAGATGCTTCACCGAAGTGGTGATCATCACCCACAGCGGCATCAGGTAGAACGCGGCCATGAAGAACAGGCTGCCGTAGATGACGGCACGACCGATTCGATGCTGCCGACGGAAGGATGCGGCTTTAGTAGCCAAGGGCGCGGGATTGGTGGCCAAGGACGCGGTATTAGTGGCCATCGCGGGTCTCCTTCAGCTCTGAATAGAGATACGGAACGATGATCGCGGCGACGGTCATCAGCATCATCATCGCACTGGCTGCACCGACGCCCATCTGGTCACGCCGGAAGGTGGCGGAGTACATGAAGGTGGAAGGCATTTCGGTTGCGGAACCGGGGCCGGTGTTGGTTAGCGCCAGAATAAGATCGAAGCTCTTGATTGCGATATAGCTGAGCAGGACGATCACGCTCAGGAAGGCGGGGCGCAGCATCGGCACGACGATGGTCCGGTAGATCCGCGGCAGGCTTGCACCCTCGATCTGGGCGGCCTTGATGACCGAATTGTCGATGCCGCGCAGGCCCGCCAGAAAGATCGCCATGGCGAAGCCGGTCGATTGCCATACAGCGGCAATCACCACGCAATAGATCGCGAAGGTCGGCTGTGCGATCCAGTCAAACACGAAGCTGGTCCAGCCCAAATCATTGACCACTTTCTGCACGCCCAGAGCGGGGTTGAGAATCCACTTCCAGGCCGTGCCGGTGACGATGAAGGACAGCGCCATCGGATAGAGAAAAATCGCCCGCAATGTGCCTTCAACGCGGATCTTCTGATCGAGAAGGATTGCCATCAACAGTCCGAGGCCGGTTGTCAGTGCCAGGAACAGTGTTGAAAAGACGAACAGGTTGAACACCGCCGTGTGCCAGCGCGGCGTCGACCACAGACGGACATACTGGTTCAGGCCGACGAAATCGTATTTCGGCACGATCATGGAAGACGAGAGCGAAATCCAACCCGTCCAGCAGATGAACAGGTAGACCGCAACCAGCACAACCAAGAGGCTGGGCGCCAACACCAGCCGTGGCAACCAATTCTCGATACGGTTCGACAAAGGGGTGGATCTGCTCATCGGCTTGCCCTCAGGTTGGGTCAATGGAGCTGCGAGGAAGCGCTGCCGGGACCTCATGGGAGGCATTGCCCCGGCAGCGAACGCACGCCTCAGCGTGCGTTGTTGATCCCGTCGACCAGGGATTTGACCGCGTCTTCCGCGCTCATATCGGTGACGAAAAACTTTCCGACGACGTCCTGGAACACGCCGGAGAACCGGGGCTCGACGGCAAAGCCGTCGGTGAGCGATCCGTAGATGGCGTTGTTCTTTATGGCAGCGACGCGGTCCGAAAAGCTGCGCTTGGCGCAGTCGTCAAAATCGTCCATCGCCACATCGAGACGAGCCGGGATCGAGCCCTTGATCAGATTGAACTTCTTCTGAACCTCGGGGTCCATGATCGCTTCGGCGACCGCGTCCTGCCCTTTTTCGATATCGGCATTTTTGATCTTGAAGCCGCCGAAAGTATCGAACACGAACTTGTAGTTCGGCGTTGCGGTCGGTGTCGGGAAGCAGAGGAAATCGACACCCGGCTTCATCCCCTTGGCAAGGAATTCGCCCTTCGCCCAGTCGCCCATGATCTGCATGCCTGCCTGGCCGTTGGCGACCAGATTGGTCGCAGCCGCCCAGTCACGGCCGGTGAAGCCGGCGTCATGCAATCCACGCACCTTGCCCAGCAGTTCAAACGTCTTGATCATCTCCGGGCTGGACAGCGCCGTTTCATCGAGATCGATAGCGGCTTTCTTGTAGAAATCCGGGCCGTTCACGTCGATGAGCATGGACTCGAACAGCTCTTCGATCTGCCAGCTCTCGTCGCTCATTGCGATCGGCGTAACGCCAATCGCCTTCAGCTTTTCGGCACTGGCAATAAGCTCGTCCCAGGTTGTGGGAATGGCGATTCCGGCCTTGTCGAAGACGGCCTTGTTCGCCCAAACCCAGTTCTGGCGATGCATGTTGATTGGGGTCGAGAAGAAGGTGTCATCCTGCTGCAGGAATTGCAGCATCACCGGCGGAAGGGCGGCTTTCCAGTTGTTCTTGGCATACAGGGCATTCAGCGAACGCAGCACGCCTTCCTTGGCCCAGCCCAGTCCTTCGAAGCCGAGGAACTGCATCACCGCAGGCGGATTGCCGGCGGCGACACGAGTGCGCAGTGCCTGCTGGGCGTTGGCACCGTTGGCGCCGCCGACCGCGCTATCCTGCCATTCGAAGCCCATGGTCTTGAGCTTGTCGGTAATCACCTTCAGGGCCCCGACCTCGCTCGCCGACGTCCAGACATGCAGGCCTTCGATTTTGGTCTGTGCCATTGCCTGACCCGCAAAGGGCAGTCCCAGCGCGGCGGCGAGCAGTATTCTCTTGAGTTTGGTCATCGTTATTCCCCTATCGAGGTTGAAATGCCCGGTCGCATTTTCGCTGTTATCGGGCGGGTTGGAGTCAGGTTGGATCGGCCGGCATGGCATAGCCGACGTTTTTTCTGCCGTAGCGGCGGACCCGGATGTTGGCTTGCTCGGCGTGCCCGGCGAACCCTTCCATCAGGCACAGACGCGAGCCGTACTCACCGATCAGGGCCGAGGCCTCGTCGGTCAGGATGCGCTGATAGGTGCAAGTCTTGAGGAACTTGCCGACCCAGAGCCCGCCGGTGTAGCGCGCGGCTTTGTTGGTGGGCAGCGTATGGTTGGTGCCGATGACCTTGTCGCCAAACGACACATTCGTGCGGGCACCCAGAAACAGCGCGCCGTAGTTCTTCATCTTCTCGAGGAAGTAGTCCGGATCACGTGTCATGACCTGGACATGCTCGGAGGCGATGCGATCGGCCTCGGCCACCATCTCGTCAATCGTATCGCACAGGATGATCTCGCCGAAATCCTCCCAGGCTTTGGCCGCGACAGCCGCGGTCGGCAGGATTTTCAGCAGACGCTCGATTTCATCGAGCGTGTCGCGGGCAAGTTTCTCCGAGTTGGTGATCAGCAAAGCAGGCGAGTTGACGCCATGCTCCGCCTGGCCAAGCAGATCGGTGGCCACGATCTCGCCGTCGACACTGTCGTCGGCAATCACGAGCGTCTCGGTCGGACCGGCGAAGAGGTCGATGCCGACCTTGCCGAACAGCAGCCGTTTGGCTTCCGCGACGTAGGCATTGCCCGGGCCGGCGAGCATATCGACGGGAGCGATCGTCTCCGTGCCGTAGGCCATGGCGGCAATCGCCTGGACGCCACCGAGGCAGTAAATTTCGTCGGCACCGGCGAGCGCCTGGGCGGCGACAATCTTTTCGGCGATCTTGCCCTGAAACGGCGGGGCGCAAGTGATGACGCGCTCGCAGCCAGCCACTCGGGCGGTCAAGACGGTCATGTGGGCGGACGCAAGCAGCGGATATTTACCGCCCGGGACATAGCATCCGACATTCTGGATCGGTACGTTCTTGTGGCCCAAAACGACCCCAGGCAGCGTTTCGATCTCCAGATCAAGAAGGGTCGCGCGCTGGGCTTCGGCGAACCTGCGCACCTGATCCTGCGCGAAATCGAGATCCTCGCGTTCGCGCTTGGTCAACGCGTTGATGCATCCGTCGATCTCGGCCTTGGTCAGGCGATAGTCATCCCTGTCGAACTTGTCGAAGCGGACGGACAATTCGCGCACCGCCTTGTCGCCGCCCTTCTCCACCTGGGCCAGCAAGGCCTGAACCGTCGTGGTAACTGCCGGCTGACCATCGTCTGCGGTACTGCCTCGGGCGGATTTGACGGTGCGTATCATGGCAATAGCTCTTCGTTCGCGAGCGCGTGGGCGCCGCATCCTCAACGAGATGGGTGGCGAAGTTTGAGGGCGGGGACGGCCCGCCCTCACGTCGGTCCTGCTAGAGGTGCTGCTCGCGGGCGCGCATCTCGGCGTATCCGGCCTGTTCTTTTTCGTAGTAGGCCGGCGACGGAAAATCCCACCAGCCGGTCGCGAACGGGCCCGCCGCGTCGCGCGAGACGATGACTTCGACGAGAGCCGGCCCGCCGCAATCCAAAGCTGCCTTCAGGCTGCTTTCGAGATCTTCATCCTTCTCGACTTTCCAGGCCTCAAGCCCGAATGCGCGGGCGGAAGCCACGATATCGGCCGAGTAAGGCTGGCCATTGCCGGAGTGATGGGTAAATTCGGATGCGATGTGGCGACCCATGAACTTGCGCTGGCCACCGCGGATCGACATGTAGCCCGAGTTGTTCAACACCAGGAACACCACGTTGATGCCGTTCATCACGGCAGTGCCCATTTCGGGCAGCGACATCATGAAGTCGCCGTCGCCAACGATCGCCACGACCTGACGATCCGGGCATGCGAGCTTGGCGCCCAACGCCGCCGGCACCGCCCAGCCCATCGGCGAATAGGAGCCGGAGGTCAGATGAGTGCGCGGCTCGTAGACCGGGAAGCTTTGCTTCACCGAACCCTGGGTGTTGCCCGAACCGACAACCACGATGCCATTGCGGTCGAGTACCTTGCGCAAAGCGACCAGGGGGCGCTGCGACGTGAAGGGCGTTTCGCGGCTGTTTTCGCGCGGCGACACTAGAGCGATCCAGTCAGCCTTCGCTTTCTGGACGTCGGCCAGGAACTTCTCGCGTTTCGCCAAGGCCTTCTTTGCATCAGCCTCCGAGATCAACGCCAGGATTGCCTCCAACGCCACCTTTGCGTCGGAAACGATGCCCACCTCGGTCGGATAGGTTTTGCCAATCTCGCGCGGGTCAAGATCGATGTGGATCAGCTTGCCCGGGGGGATCGAGAACGAAACGCCCTTGGCGTAGGAAGAAGCCGACCAATCTGTGAAGCGGCAACCGACGGAGATCACGACGTCCGCGGACGCGGTGATCTTGTTGCCGCAGGTCGTGCCGGTCTGGCCGACCGCGCCGATGAAGAGCTCATGATCTTCCGAGATGGCGCCCTTGCCGTTCCAGGTGATTGAAACCGCCGCGCCGAGCTGCTCGGCCAAACGCGTCAATTCATTCGAAGCGTTGGCCGTGATGGCGCCGCCACCGGCGACGATGACCGGCCGTTCGGCAGTCAACAGAAGCTTTACCGCCGCCTCGATCGCGCTCGGATCCGGGTAAGCCACACCGATCGGCAGGCGCTTGTCCAGCGGATGAATGGTAACGTCCGCCGCCTCGACCTGCACGTCCATCGGTACCTCGACATGCACGGGGCCCGGACGGCCGGTGAGCATCTCGTTGAAGGCGCGATGCATGATGCTCGGCAGAACCTCGACAGATTGCGCCTGCCAGGCGCGTTTGGTCACCTGCTCGGTGATGCGCGCAAAGGCGTTGTCCTGCTGGCGCTCGATCTCCTGCATGGTGCCGTGGCCATGCATGTAGGTCTGTGGCGAGCCCGAGACATAGAACAATGACGTTGAGTCGCAGTAGGCTGTCGCAAGACCAATGATCGTATTGGTAGCGCCGGGTCCTACCGACGTCGAACATGCCATGGGCTTGCCGCTGGCGCGGAAATAGCCGTCCGCCATGTGAACGGCGCTCTGTTCATGCATGACCTGGATAAAGGGTAACTGCGAGCCGTCTTCTAGAAAAGCATCGAACAAGGCCCAGATGCCGTGTCCAGGTACGCCAGCCACATATTCGACGCCATATTCCTTGAGCGCTCTTGCGACGATCTGCCCACCGGTCAGTTTCATTGTTCGACCCTCTTATGTTTTTGGCTGACGAGGCGGTTGCGAGATATGCTCCTCGTCCATGCTCTTAGTAAGCAGCCAAGCATGGCCCTGCGACAAGTTCGCAGGGTAGGTTTATTCGAAGCAATGTGACGCGCTATCAGAGAAGAGTTGCGACAGTAGGGGTTAACCACTTCCAGAGGCCGGTGGGCGATATGTGCCGATACAGGCTCCAGCCAAGCGCAACATGCGTCACGATTCCTGGCGATTTTCGACGCGATGTAACGCGATATGTGCTGCATATCGCGCAAGAATTCGCACCGCCGCGCAATTCCGTCTCAACAGGGCGTATGGCTTGCTTGCTGGCAATGTCAACCACTTACGACGGTCGAACCCATGTCGAAGCGCAACCAGATTGTCCTGCATGCCCTTGTCGCGCGATACGGCACGCTAGCACTTGATCTCGATATCGCGCACCAGATCGGTTTCGACGGGCTGGAAGCATCCAGTGCCAAGATTCGCGCTTTCCTGGACGCTGGTTTCAGTCCCCAGGAGTTGCGGCGCCTTGTCGGTGACACCTTCATTCCAGGCATTGGTTTTCTTCTCGACGTGGAACGCTACGGCGACGCCCGAAAGGACCTGCTAAAAGACGCGGAAGCGTTGACTGACCTTGCCGCGGCGGTTGGAGCAAGGGGCATTCAGGTCATTACGGGTCCAATCAGTCTCGAGGCGCTGGATCCCACCAGCGTTACGCGGCGACCTGATCTCTACCGAGGCGTTGTTGGCCTGCCGATAGAGGAGCAGATCGACATTACGGCGTCTGGATTGGCCGCGGTCGCCGACATTGCCGCCCAGCGCAATCTGGTCATCTACCACGAAGCGCTGTCCTGGACGCCGCTCAACACCCTCGACAGGCAGCTTCGCACCATCAGGAAAGCAGCGCGCGACAACATACGTCTCGTCGTCGACTTCTGGCACTGTTACACCTCAGGCGACGGTCCCGAACAAATCTCGCGATTGGACAAGGATCTGATTTACGGCGTGCACATCTGCGACTCTCTCCCGTTTGCGGGTGGAGTCCCCAACGAGCCCGTACTGCGCGACGTGGAAACAGGCAAAGGCGCCCTAGATCTCAGAGAGTGGGTGACTGCCGTGAAGTCCACCGGCTACGATGGCTGGTGGAGCTGCGAGCTGTTCTGCAACAAGCAGCATCAGATGAACAGCTATGAGGTCGCACGCGATCTCAAAACTCTCATGCAGGATCTTGTCGGAGGTCCTTAATCGTGGAGGCTTCGATGTGGACCGCCCTATGCGCGGTGGATCACCGTGCCCTGCTTGCTAAACAATTCGAGGGTCTCCGCAGTTAGCTGGCGCCCAACCACCAAATGGTCGATCTCTCCAGGTCCCGAAACCTGAAAGGGCGCAACCCTCGACATCCTGTCGACGGTAGCAAAAACCACCCGAGCGGCACTTCGCCTGCACATGACGCGTTTGATTTCAGCCTCGGCAAGGTCGAACGCGGTCAAGCCGACGGAAGCATCTATGGCACAATCGGCGGCAATGAAGAGATCGGCATGGAACTGCTCCAACTGCGAGAGGCAGACGGGTCCGAAAGAGCATCCTCTGTCCTGGTCGTATAGGCCGCCCAACAGAACCACGCGCGCTTGACGATGCCCTGCCAATGCCGTCGCGACAGACGGAGCGTTCGTCACAACCGTCAAGGTCATGTCACGGGGCAAAGCGCCAGCGCAGGCGACGTTTAGGGCTGCTTGATCCATCAGGATCACTGCGCCCGGTCGCACGAGCCTAGTTGCGGCAGCAGTCAGCACCGCGAGATCGGTGGCGGAAATTTTCAACCGCTCACCTCCGGTGCCGGCCGCCGATGCCTTGGCGAGCGCTCCGCCGTAGACCCTGCGGCAAATCCCGGCTTTGGCAAGGTCGCGAAGATCGCGGCGTACGGTGTCTTCCGACACGCGGAACTCAAGCGCTAGCGCATTGGCCAGGACCTTGCCTTGCTCGGCCAATCTATCGCGTATGATCGCCTGACGCTCTTCCGAAAGCATCATCCAGACCTCCCAGGCAGATCATGGGCAGCTTCCAATTTCGTCTTCATCGCTAGAGGATATAACTCCCTACCGTCCCAAGCCACAATGTCATCATGAACCGGCGCTGCCTGTCGAGCCAAGGGCGCTGCTCATCGATCATGTGGTCGACAAGTCTCACTACCTGCCGCTCACCGACGCAATTTCGCACAGTCATCATTCCTGACGCATTTGGACGTCCATCTCCGACGCGGGAAAAGGGGGAACGGGTCGCGGAACATCGTATCCACCATACCAACCCGTGCTGTCCGACCGCTTACGGGGCGCGGATACCATCGCGGCTGAGCGGCGCTCAAATGGGAGTCTGGACTCGATGCACGATGGACAGCGATCTAGGCGCATCGCGTCACTGTGCGTCACAGATTGGAACCGTGCGAACTTGTCGCTTGATCTAGCGAGTGGAAGGGTACCCTGGGACTTTTCCTCGGCGCCGCCGCTGTCGAATTGGAAGAGTACAACATCCGTCTCCGACCGGTCCAGACAGTGGCCGAAATGCGCAATGGGTACCTATGAGCCTTCTAACGAATGACATCCCCCGCAAACGTCGTCTTCGCGCCGGAATGGTGGGAGGCGGTCGTGGTTCATTCTTTGCAAGTCGCCACCGAACTGCCATGCGGCTTACCAATCGTTTCGAACTTGTAGCTGGCGCTTTCTCGTCCGACCCGCAAACATGCGTTGAAGCGGGCGACGCGCTTGGGGTGGCTGCGGACCGCAATTACCTCAGCTTCCAAGACATGGCGGCCTCCGAAGCAGCACGCGACGATGCGATCGAAGTCGCGATCATCGTCACGCCCAATCATCTGCATTTCGAACCGTGCAAAGCGTTTCTCGACGCGGGCATTCCTGTCATCTGCGAAAAGCCGCTGGTCCACTCGTCGGAGCAGGCGCGCGAGCTTCAGCGGATAGCGGCGGCCAATGACACGTTCTTTGCCGTGACATACACCTATACAGGCTATCCCATCGTCCGAGACGCGCGCGCTCGTATTCGCGCGGGCGAGATCGGGCAGGTTCGCTTCATGCACGTTGAGTATCTGCTCGAATGGTTGGTCAACGACCCCTCGAAACTGGGCAAGGGCGGGATATGGCGCGGCGATCCGGCAAAGGCGGGACCGACGGGCGCGCTGGGGGATATCGGCACGCACGCTTTCAATATCCTCGAGTTTGTGTCCGGGCTCCGATGCACAGCACTCAGCGCCAACCTGATGCGAACCGTCGATTCCTTTGGGTTGGACGACACTGACTTGATCCAGCTGGAATTCGAGGGCAACGCCAACGGCGTCTTGTGGTCCTCCTTTGCCGCTCCTGGCCATCGCAACGGCCTGCGCTTCAAGATCGTCGGCTCCAAGGCCACCATGGAATGGCGGCAGGAGGCGCCGGAAACGCTTAGCGTCTTCCGTCTTGGCCAAGGCGACCTCACCTATCGTCGCGGAAACGGCGACCTGTCGGCCGACGCGAAACTGGCGACCAGCCTGCCGGCCGGCTCTCCCGAAGGCTACCTCGAAGCGCTCGCTGTCTTGTACAGCGACTATGCGACGGCGCTTGAGGCAGGCCGAAACTGGCGAAAAGCGCTGCAGGTGCCGGTTCCCGATATCTACGAAGGGCTAAGGGGCGTCCTGCTGTCCGAGATCAGCGTCACGTCGTCAGCGTCGAAATCCTGGGTCGCGTTCCCGGCTTCCTGACGTAGACAAACACCAAATAATTGGACCCTGTCCTCTCAAAGCAAAAACATCAGGACTGAAAAAATGGATGACCTCTCCCGCGACGCTTATGCAGTGCTCCTGCCCGCCTATGACAAGGTCGAGTTCACCGAAGGATCGACCTCTTTCTTCAGTGCCGGCGGCGTCGCTTCCCTTCTCGGATCGACGCGCGAGGAATATGTGGCACGTCGCATGTCGCCAGTTAGGCAGCAATCGGAAACGCAGCAGCTTCTCCTGGATTACCACGATCGCGCGCGGGCGCTTGCCGGCGACGTGCTGATCGCAATCGATTACGAACTGGGAGGGGTACACCGCCTCCACACCCTCGGACCCCAACTTCCTCATCCGCGCGAAGTTCTGGAGATGAAGGAGACCGAGATCGAGCACTTTGGTGTTGAGGCCGCTCGCGCCGCCAAATCCTGCGGCATCAACTTCTTCCTGGCCCCCGTCGTAGACCTGGTAACCGGAAGCAATCCCTGGCTGCTTGACCGCACCTTTTCCGTGGATAGCGACATAGTCAGTCGCGCCGCGTCGGCATTCATTAGAGGCGTACAGAGCCAGGGGGTGGCGGCAACAGCAAAGCACTTTCCCGGCCATCCCCATGTGCCTGAAGACCCGCACGACAGCGCGACTGTGTCGGTCACTGCCTCGCTGGACGAGCTCAAACCCAATCTGAAATGCTTCGACGCGGCCATTGCGGCGGGTGTGCGCGCCATCATGACCGGGCCCATACCGGTCGATGCAATCGATCCGACCGAGCCTTCGTCGACTTCCGCAAAGGTGGTCGCGATGCTTCGCGGTGCCCACAGGTTCCGTGGCCTGATTGTTTCGGACGATCTCGATCTGCCTGGAACGTTGCGCGGCCGCACGGTTCCGGAAGCCGCGATGGCGTCGCTCAAAGCCGGCGTCGACCTTCTTCTGTTGGCGGGCGGGCCCCAGGTCGATGAGGTGGCAAACACTATCATCGCCAGTGTCCGCGCCGGCAAACTCGAACGAGGTGTCGTTGCCCGTGCGGCGAGCGCGGTGCGTCTGCTGGCTGGGGATTCTGCTCTGTCCTTGCAGGCGGCCTGAGGACCGACCGGTCGCGCAAGCCTGCGCTGGATGAAATTGCCCGGTGCTTGTTCTAGACAGACAAGAGGGCGCACCTCAAAATTGAAACTCGATCCAGCGTTTGACCCAAGGCGGCAGCCGCATTCGACTAGTTGGAGATGGAACCCATGTCAAAGCTCCCGGACTCGTCCTTCCTGCACCATCTGGCTGATTTGGCGGACGCCGAGACCCTGCCCCGCTATCTGGTCGACCTCGCCGTAGAGACAAAGGTGAAGGCTGGATACAGGTTCGATCCGGTGACCGAGGCAGATCGCGAGGCCGAAATCGCGTTGCGTGCCGCCATAGTGAAAGAGTTCCCGGACCACGCGGTACTCGGCGAGGAATTCGGCGAGACGGGCGGCGGCAGCGACTGGCGATGGGTCCTCGATCCCGTTGACGGAACGCGACCTTTCATCTGCGGCATTCCGGTCTGGGGGACGCTCATCGGTCTGACCAATCGCGGCCATGCCGAAATGGGGATGCTCAGCCAGCCCTATATCGGCGAACGGTTCTGGGCGGACGCAACGGGCGCATGGCGCCAGCGCGCCGGCGAGCGAAAGGCGCTCAGGACGCGCAAAATCGACAACCTTTCCGACGCCATTCTCCATACCAACTCACCCGAGCATTTTCATGGTGATCTCAAGGCCGGTTTCGAACGGCTGGACAGCGCTGTAAAGATGACCCGGTATGGCGGGGAATGCTACGCCTTCGCCATGCTGGCGGCGGGTCGGATCGATCTGTCGCTTGAGCCATCCCTGCAGCCCTACGACATTGTCGCCCTGATACCGATCATCGAGAAAGCGGGCGGCGTCGTCACACGCATCGATGGTGGCCGCGCCGAAGAGGGAGGGCCGGTCCTTGCCTCGGCCACGCCTGCGCTCCATCGGCTGGCGCTGAGTGCGCTTCTCGGCACGGCATAGGCCAGCTTCGCGGGTAGCATCGGACTACAGCCTCGCAACCTGAACGGCTCGAGACTACATCTGTATCATGTCGGACCCGTCCCCGAGGTACTGCAGCACTTCCCTGGGAATGCTCGGATCACCCCTGTCGATCACTGTAAGCTCCTTCAGGTGACGGCGCTGAAGCAGGCCCGGTCCCTTGTAGTGCAAAGCGACCTTCGTTGAGTAGGGTTGACGAAAGGCATTGGCCGCGATGCCGCTAGCAATGCCGAACATGAAGCGCTTGGCATTTCGCTTGACCTGCGCGTAGACGCCGAAGGTGAGCTCATTGCTCTGAATGCCTTCGAAATCTGCTGTGAATAGCCTGTCCGCCACCGGGAAACTAAAACCATAGTACTTAAAGACATATTCGGTTTTTCCCGGCTTGTCGAAGCTCGGAAACCGTTCAATATAGTAATGCTGCAGAAACTTATCCGATCTGTACAAGCAGAATGCCGATTTCAGGATGAAGCCTTTGTAGATCGAAGAAAACTGATACCGGTCATAAACACCCAGGATCTCGGAATCCTGAACGGTGCTGTCAAAAACAATGTTGGAGAGGAAATTCACAAACTCAGGCAAATGCCGGGCAGTCGACATTGCATGAAAAAAATTGCCGTCGATCAGCGTCCGAAATTCCTCCGGGTTGGAGAAAAGGATCGGGACGCTCAGCCCGAAGAAGTTGGCGATCGTGCGCAGGTTGGCGCTCGACGGCACGTGGGCGCCGGACAAATATTTGTTAAATTGTTGCCGGTTGACGTTTAATTTGCGACAAACGGCAGCCACAGACCCGTGACGGTCGCAGAGGGTTCTCAAATTCGCCGCCAGCGCGGCATTATCCCCTGCGAGGTGGTTCAATCTGGCGGCCTTCCTGGTGACGCGACTAGACGCTCTGTGTACGCCACATTAATGCAGAACTCAATCAGATGCGAAGTTGGCTCCGCGACGCGAATTCGCCCATACTTGGACCGAATAAGGAGCGCCCGGCATGGCAACTCACGGCAAGACGGGGTGGTCGGTTATGGGCACCGGCACCATCGCCTCGGAGCAGATGGTCGCCGGCATCAGGGCGCAAGGGCATACTCCCCTGTGGGTGGTCAGTCGGCGCAAACTGGACGCCGCGCATTTCGCCCAGGACCTGGATATCCCACAGTGGACAACCAACTTGTCGAATGCACTCGGCGACCCTGACGTCGAGTTCATCTATGTCAGCGCGCGGATAGGGCGCCGAGGGCACTATATCGCTGCCGCGGCGCAGGCCAGGAAGAACGTCCT
The DNA here is from genome assembly GCF_004792105.1 of Mesorhizobium sp. M8A.F.Ca.ET.161.01.1.1. NCBI lineage: Bacteria > Pseudomonadati > Pseudomonadota > Alphaproteobacteria > Hyphomicrobiales > Phyllobacteriaceae > Mesorhizobium > Mesorhizobium sp. M8A.F.Ca.ET.161.01.1.1. The sequence goes on from NZ_SRTD01000006.1 coordinate 102,153, forward strand.
TTGCGACGGTCCCATCTCTGAAAGCAGCAAGACGGCGGCCGCTTTGGTGCGAATGTGCGATACGGCCGGGATCGTGCTTGCCGTACATCACCCGTTCCGGGCTTCGGCGATCCACCAGACCATGCGCAGGCTGATCGTCGACGGCGAAATCGGCAAGGTTCAATCGACCCTTATAACACGCGAGGGACCATACAAGCCGACAGCCAGGCGCAGGATGGACGATCTCGAAAGCGACAGCGACATCTATCTCGACATGTCCGTCGATGACATCGACCTGGCTAGATTCCTCACGGGCGCGGAGCCTCAGGAAGTTTCCGCCCTCGGTGCGAATGAAGGCGATGCTCCCAATCAGATTTCCTATGCTTTCAAGCTCGACGACGGCAGCATGTTCCAAACATTCGAGAGTTTCACGATCATGGACATGGAAAGCATGGTCGTGGTCGCCGGCGACCGCGGCACGCTGGTCGCCCACGGCACGCTGAACGGCAAGGCTTCGGGCACACTCATGCGACGCCATGGAGCCAAGAATGAGCTCGTTCCGGTACGTGACGGCGATTCCCATGTCGCGACTGTCGAGGATTTCGTCAGCGCCGGGGAGCGAAAGATGTCCTGGCTGGCGCGAGGCTCGGATAACGTCGCCGCCCTGCGGGCCGCCGAGGCGGTGGCCGCGGCTGTAACAAAGCGCCGAACGATCGCAATTCGGCAGTAACATGCAGAACCTGGCTGTCGAAATGACGGCCAAACAGTTTGGTCCACCGATCGCTGGCCCCGGAGCTCAGGCGGACATCTTTCCCCCATACCCCATAGCGCGCGATATCTGATCCGCGATCTCGGCAACGCGCCTGCCTGTCGAGGGGAGATCCTTGTCGGTGACGCGCGCGATCGGCCCGCTGATGCTGATCGCGCCGAGCGGGCGTCCGGTCTCGTCGTAGACAGGCGCCCCGATACAGCGGCCACCTATCGCCGACTCCTCGTTGTCGACCGCAAAGCCCCGCTCCCGTATGAGCGGGAATTCGCCACGCAGCTGGTCCAGTGTGACGAGGGTGTTCTGGGTGTAGCGGGGTAACCCCGATACCTTGATGAGTTTGTTGACTTCATGCGCATCCAGCCAGGCGAGAATGGACTTTCCCAAGGAGCTGGCGTGCCATGGATTCGTGACGCCGACGGATGCACCCTGACGCAAGGTTTGCATGGCCTCGATACAGTCGACGACAACGAGTTCATCGCGTAGCCACAGCGCGAAGCTGACCGTCTCGTTAAACTGCTCGTGCAGGGTTTCGAGATAGGGACGGGCTACGGTTCGTACATCCCGTCTATGGAGGGATTTCTGCCCCAGAATATAGAGCCCGATGCCCAGGACATAGCGGTTGCCGTTTACCTTGGCGACAAGGCCATGACCGACAAGGCTGGAGACATAGCGCGACGTGGTTGGTTGGCCCAGCCCGACCTCACGGGCAATCATGGACAGCGACATCGGCTGGTCCGCACGTTCGAGAACGCGCAGAACGGCAACCGCCCGATCGACGGCGTCGAAACGGGCACTCTTCTGCTCATCGGTGGCAAGGTCGGTGGGCAAGGTCGCTCCGGCGAATCTCCATGACAATCGCCCTCTTGGTGCTCCAAGAAGAGGTTGCCGTCAATTAAGGCGCGGCGCGGCGTCCAACAGCATCCTTGTATAGCGATGCTGCGGCGAATGGAGGACTTCGTTCGTTGGCCCCGCCTCGACGATGTTCCCGTCCTTCATGATTATGATGGACTGTGCAATTTCCGAAACCAGCGGCAGGTTGTGCGTGATGAACAACATCGCAAGGCCATCCTTCTTCAGATCGAGCAGAAGCTCGACGACCGCTGCCTGCACAGACACGTCGAGAGCCGAGGTGATCTCATCGCAGACCAGGAGCTTCGGTTTCAACGCCAGCGCCCGGGCCACCGCAACGCGCTGACGCTCGCCTCCTGACAGATCCGCGGGATAGAGGTCGATTACTCTTTGCGGCAGCCGAACGCGGTCGAGCAGCGACCGGACTTCCGCGCCGACCCTCGCCTTGTCCGTCATCCCGGTCAGGCGAACGGCACGGCCAATGCTTTGAGAAATCGATTCCTTGGGGTTGAGCGAGCGGTCGGGGTTCTGAAACACGATCTGCATGGCGCACAGATCAGCTTTGGAGCGGCTGGACACGGCGAAGGGCATCGAATGGCCTCCAAACAACAAGCTGCCGGTGGCATTGCCATGCAGACCCGTCACGCACCGGCCTGTCGTGGTCTTGCCGCTGCCGCTGCCGCCGACCAACCCCACGCATTCGCCCTTGCCGACCGAAAATGAGATGCCGTGGACGACCTCTACGTGGCCATGCGAGGCGCGCAGGTTCTTCACCTCGAGCACGTTCTGGAATTCGAGTGTGCTGTCGCTCGTGTCAGCCGCCGCCGGACCCGGGCTTTCGGTCACCAATCGCGGTATGGCGTCGAGCAGCATGCGCGTATAGTCGTCGCGCGGCTCCGCAAACACCTGCTTGCAGCCGCCCTGCTCGACAATCCTGCCAGACAGCATGACCGCCACCCGGTCGGCCACGACGTTCACGACCGCGAGGTCGTGAGTTACGTAGACCACGCTGGCGTTGCTGGACTTGACCAGCCTGGCGATGAGTTCAAGGATTGTCTGCTGGGTCGAGACATCAAGGCCTGTCGTTGGCTCGTCCATCACGATCACTTGCGGAGACGTCATGAAGGCCATCGCAATGGCGATGCGTTGAAGTTGCCCGCCGCTCAACTCGAAGGGATAGCGTTTCAAAAAACGCTCGTCATCGGGGAGGTCGACGTTGCGCAGAGCTTCGGCGAGCAACGGCTTCAGGCTGGGCTGCGAGTGACCATGCGCGGCAAGAAGTTCGGCCATTTGCTTGCCGATGGACATTCGCGGACTGAAGCTGGTGGTCGGATTCTGCGGTACCAGCGAGACCTTGCCGCCCTGAAAGGCGCGCCTCTCGCGTCCGGAAAGCGAGAGGATGTCGGTACCGCCAATCATGATCTTGCCAGACGAAATACGCATTCCCGGTCGCGCAAAGCCAAGCAAACTCAGCGCGACGGAGGTCTTGCCCGATCCCGACTCGCCGATGATGGCCAGGACTTCGCCGCGCTTGACGGCAATGGATACGTCACTGACGATTTCGCGGCCATTGAGATCGTGCATGAAAAGCGACTGCACGACGAGCGGAATTGCTTCGGCCATTTCAAATCTCTTTCGAGCGACCAACCGAGCGCGCAAAGCTATCGGTCAGCACGTTGACGGCAACGGAGAAGACGGCAATCGCAAGGGCCGGCGCGATAGCGATCCAAGGCGAGATGGTGATGCCGATCCGGTTTTCGCTGATCATCAGGCCCCAGTCGGCCGCCGGCGGCGGCAGGCCCAGACCCAGATAGCTGAGGGAGGCGTAAAGAATGATCGATCCGCAAAGCCGCACACCGAAGTCGGCCAGAACCGGCGTCAGCACGTTTGGAAGGATGTCGAGGAAACAGATCGCCGCCCAGCTTTCTCCGCGGGCGAAGGCCGCCTCCACGTACTCGTTCTTTGAAATATCCATCGTGATCAAACGCACGATGCGGAAGATGCGGGGCGAATGCAGGATAACGATGCCCACAATCACGGTTGGGAGGCTGGGGCCGGTCGAGGCGAGAAGCACCAGAAGGAAGATGGCTGGCGGCAAGGCATAGATGACATCGGAGATTGCGATCAGCAGGACATCGAGAGGCCCTCGCCGCAGCCCGGAATAGATGCCCAACGGCACGGCCACTATATAGGCCGCGACGGTCGCGCACAGTGCGACAACGAGCACCGTCCTGCCGCCGTAGAGGAAACGGCTGAAAGTGTCGCGGCCGAGGAAATCGGTTCCGAGCCAATGCTCGTGCGTTATGGGCGCGAACGGAGCGCCGACGATTTCATCAAAGGCGTATGGGCTGAAATAGGGTCCAAGCGTTGCAAGGGCGACGATGACCAGGACCAGGACCAGGGCGATGCGGGCGGCGGGCTTGGCCAGCGTAAGGCGCAGGACAGAGGTGGACATGGACCGATCTCCCTGGCTCAGTTCTTCCCGCGCGCTACGCGCAGTCTTGGGTTGAGGAAAAGGATCAGCGCTTCCGACACCAGGTTGATGAGCACGTAGGTAGCCGTGATGATCAGCGTGATGGCGAGCACTGTCGGCATGTCCCGGTTGATGACCGCGTCAGAAAGCGCGCTGCCGATTCCGGGCAGTTGAAAGACGGATTCTGTGACCACGACCCCACCCGCCAACCAGGCCGCATTCAACGCGATCGTCTGAATGGTCGGCGTGATGGTGTTTGGAAGGACATGCCATATCAATACCCGCGCCGGACTTATCCCTCTTAGCCGCACCATGTAGATGTACTCGGCGCTTAGCACTTCGAGGGCCACTGCCCGAACCATGCGCACGACCTGTGCGAGCGTCGTGCCGAGCAGCGTCAGCACCGGCAAGATGAAGAGGCTGGATTGGGATGAAAGGGGCAGGCTGTCGTTGATCAGCGAGACCGGCGGCAACCAGCGCAAATAGACTGCGAAAAGCACGATCAGCACGGTGCCAATGACGAACTCGGGCAAGGCAACCGTGACGATGGTCGGGACAGATATCAGGTGATCCGCCAACCTGTCTTTGTAGATCGCAGCGACAATGCCAAGTACGAACGAGAGCGGTATCAGCAAGAGCAGCGAGGTGACCGTCAGCACCATGGTGTTGACGGCCCTAGGCCCGATCGCTTCCCACACCGGCCGGCCTGAGGGGATTGATCGTCCGAAGTCGCCAGTGAGGGCGCCTTCGATCCAGCTGAAATACTGCACGACCGCAGGCCGATCCATGCCGAACTCGCGCCTGAGCGCCTCGACTGCGGAGGGGTCGGCCTTGGCGCCGAGAGCCGCACGGGCCGGATCTCCCGGCAGATATTGGGTCGCGGTGAAGACAACGACCGAGACGGCAAATAGCGTGACGAAAGCCAGGGCTATTCTTGTCAGCAAAAGCTGCAGCAACGGCTTGTTCAAGGGCTATCACTCTTCATAGGAGAGGAAGCCGCCGTGGCCTGATTGGCGACACGGCGGCCTTGCTGCTTACGCGAGATAGACACCTTCGAATTGATAGTAGCCGAGGTTTCTCTGGGTCGAGGGAACGATGTTCTTGACCTTGGCGCTGGAGGCGTCGAGGAGATCGCGGAAGCCCCAGATGATATAGGCTCCTTCGTTCCAGAGCACCTTCTGCGCCTCCACGTAATATTCGCGGCGTTTGGGGGCATCGAATGTGGCCCTTGCCTTGTTTACCCATTTGTCGAACGCGTCGCTGGTCCAATCCGGTTCGTTCCAGTAGGCGCCCCGCGCGTAGCCTTGGCCGAATTGGGATTCGAGGGTGTGCTGCCCCCAGTCCGAACTTCCCATCTGGGTCTTTTTGAAGTTCGGGCCGGAATAGTAGCTGTCTGGCGGGACGACCATGAGCTCGATGTTCACGCCAATTTTCTTCGCCTGGTTGGCGATGAGCGTGGCCGACGCCTGCATGCCTGGAGCGGCGTCGGAAGTGTAGAGGGTGATTGCCTGGCTGTTGTCGTAGCCCGCCTGCTTGAGCAGCGATTTGGCCTGATCCGGATCGTACGCACGCTGCGGGAGTTCGGCTGCATAGTCCGGGTCGGTGATGCAATGCAGATCGTTGCCGATCCTGCCATAGCCGGACAGCGCATTGTCGAGCAATTGCTGGCGATCGACCATCAGCCTGAACGCCTGCCGGACCTTCACGTCGGTAAATGGTTTCAGGTTTGTCATCATGAATTGATCGGTCGTGGCGCCGCTCTTGGAACGCAGGAGCACAAGCGCGGGGTTCGCTTCGATGAGCCGCGCGAGGCTTCCGTCGAGCTGTGCCACAGCGTCGACCTGGCCGGCCACAAGCGCATTCATGCGGGCGGTGGGGTCGTTTATCGCGATGAACTCGACCCCATCCAGATAGGGCTGACCTGCCGTGCGATAATTATCGCTGCGTGCCAGTGTCACCCGCTGGCCGCGCGACCACGACACGAACTTGAAGGGTCCGGTGCCGATCGGCTTTTCGAAGTCGGTCGTGCCGTCCTTGATGAGGAACATCACCTTGCTGCCCAACACCTGCGGCAACAGGGCATAAGGCTGCTTCAGTTCGATTTCGACGGTGCTTGCATCCAATGCGCGCACGCCTTTCGAATCCAGGAGCGGTGCCAGGTTGGGGTATGCATCGGCTTTGTTGTCGGGATTGAGGATGTACTGGATGGTGTAGGCGACGTCCTTGGCGGTGAAGGGCGCGCCGTCGTGCCATACGACACCATTCTTGAGCTTGATCTTCCAGATGTTGCCTTCACTGTTGTGGGTGAAGTCATCGGCCAGCTTGTTGTAGAGATTGCCATCCTTGTCGAAGTCGGTGAGCCGATCGAAGATCGACTGGGCGACGGCGAAATCCATATCGCCGGTCGAGATGAAAGGGTTGAGCGATGACTTCGCGCCGGCCGCTCCAAGGCCGACCCGGAGCGTCCCTCCCCGCTTCGGTTCGTCGGCAAGGGCCGGGCGAAGCCCTACCCCTGAAAGCACAATGCCCGTGCCCATCAACAAGCCTGTTTTCAATAGATCGCGGCGCCCGATAAGCGCCGGATCAGCGTTGGGGCGATTGATGTCCTTGCTCATGTCCACATTCCCTCTGTTTTGATTGTTTTGTTTGTGTGCTAGTCGACCAACGGACGGGCAGCTGCAGCCTATCCCGGCTCAGGCAAGCAGTCCGGCATGCTTGAGTGCCTTGATGATGTTGTCCTGATCCTCCTTGGCCAGGTTGCCATTGGGCAGGCGCGGTTCACCCACCTTGCGGCCCTGGGCATTGATCGCGAACTTGATGCGGGCGGGAAAATTGATCCCCTTGGTCATTTCGCGGGCGAGCGGTGCGATCTTGTCCGTAAGCCGGCGGCCGAGCGCGTAGTCGCCCGCCGCATGCGCGGCATGAATCTCCACATATTGCTTCGGGATGACGCTGTTGATGCCCGAGATCGAGGCCTTTGCCCCGAACAGGAAGCTCGCAATGTTGACGCTGTCGGCACCCGCGGCGATGACAACCCGGTCTCCGACGGTCTGGACCAGCTCCGTCACAGGCTCCAGAGCCACTTCCTTCAGGCAGATGACCTCGGGCAGCTCGGCAATGCGCTGCATGACGGCCGGCGGGTTGAAGAAATGATTGTAGTAGATGATGGGAAGCGAGGTTGCCGTCCCGACATCCTGGATGAACTTGTCCAGTCCTTCCCCGGACGGGGTATTGTAGATGGGCGGTCCAAGCATGAGGGCGCAGGCGCCGTTCTGCTTGGCGATTTGACCACGCTTTATCGCGTCGCGTGTGGTGGTCGTGATTATCCCGGCGATGACGCGCAGCTTGCTGCTGGTTGTTGCCGCGCCCACCAGGATACCCAGTTCTTCGGCGGAAAGTTCATCGCCTGAACCGGTGCTGCCGCCGACCACGGCGAGGCTGATACCCGCGCTCTCCATGAATTTCAGTTCGTCCTTGAACAGGTCAAGGTCCAGATCACCATCGGGTTTGAAGGTCGAAACGAGCGGCGGGATGATCCCCTTGATCTCGTCCTTTTGAAGCACAGTCGCCATTGCCATTCCTTATTTCACTCAGTGAAAGTCGCTATTACTGAATGAACATCCCGTGAAGTGATCCGCTTGTCAAGAGCGTTTTGCGCAACGGGCTCGAACGACATTTTCGCAGCCGGGTTTTTGAAGCCTCGGATGGTCGTCCATCGAGGCGGATCGCCGGTCTTTTGTTCAATGGAAGACGCGGAAACGCGGATGATTCCGGCCTTCTCCTGGCTTGGAACCGCTTTGCGGGCTCTAGATCCGAATGCCAATCTGGAAGCAGGCGAGGTCAACGAGAGATATCGCGTCAAGATCCGGGTCACCGCCCGAGATGCGGCCGACGCGCTCCCGTATTTGCTCCCGCAGGAAGTCGCGGCGCCGAATGTGCCGGCCCGCTCTCCTGGTATCAACCAGCCGACAAAGCGACCGCCGCCGCAATGGGCACTTTTCCAGGACCTACGGAAGGAGGAACCGGGCCGTTGCGGATTACGGCCCGGCGTCGTCAATGAGTGCCGGCTCGACTATTGTCCGTTGCGCAGATCATCGATCTTGCCAACGGAAAGTTTGATGTCCGAGAAGACAGCGGTCGTCCCCTCGCCCGTGGGCGATTGAACCCCCATGCCGATACGGATGGGTCGCTTTGCAATGCCAGGCAGCGTGAACCAGCGCAGGAAGTTCCAATATTTGCCGTCGGTCGAAAAATGGAGGGCGATTGCTTCCCCATCGCTGTAGACCCGCAGCCACGCATGGTCGCCGGGAAAGGCCGGGCCGTCAGAATCGTCTGATGTAGTCCGCGTGACCACGCTGACGATGGTCGGCTTGCGCGCGGCTGAGAACTCGAAAGCGATCTTCGCCCAGTTGTCACCATCGCATTCGATGAAGAGAGCGCCACCGTCAAAGGCGGACGCGAATTCGACGGAGACCTTTGCGGACAATGCAAAATGCTTGTCTTCGACCTCCCCCACCAGTCGCGTGACATTTGCCATCCGGCTGTTGCCGCTTGGAGCGAAGAACCAATCCGTTTTTCCATTGACGCGAAGCCGCACCACATCGTCCTGGATCGTCGCCGTGCCGTTGTCGGTGCCTTCAACGAGCAAGCTGTCGAGTTTCATTAGTGCTTCCTTTCACTTTGCGAGATTGCGCCGAGTGGAGCGCCGTTTTGATCATGTCCTGCTCTTAAAGGCCGACAGCCGGCGACCAGAGCCGGGCGCGATCCAAAGCCCCGTCGTCCCGCTCTCATGCAGGTTCGTCCACCTTTGTATGGCCGACGAAAACAGGGCTGGTGGTCGCGACGGCGCTAGACGAGAAAGGCTCGTGGGAGACCATGGCGTGACTACTGTTATGGATGGAGTTCTATAGCCAGCCAGACCGAGTCGGTATCCGCGTAGTAGCGATGCCAGGGGTAACTCCACTGGTTTTTGCCTGTAACCCGGCAGAACGGGTCATGCGAATAACCGACAGGCATCACCACGTCCTCGTAAATCGTGGTTTCGTCGCGCAGTTTAAATTTCTGCATGCGGCCACTGCCATGGATTTGGGTATGCGTTTCCAGGAATGGGTGCTCATTGTGGATGAAGCAGTCCGTGTCTCCCGGCGACCACCACAGATTGAGCTTGAGCGTGAACGTCTGCGGCGATCCTGGGGCGGCACGCTCATTGGTGAAGACCAGCGGGTCGGTCGACACCGTGCCGATCTCGTCCTGCGACGAAATGAAAAGCGGCGTATCGCGTGGAAAGCTTTTGATGCGATTGCCCAGCCAATCCCAACCGCGAAACATGCACCCGCCAAGATTGGTGGCTCTTCGCACCTTGAGGATAGCCGCGCGCTCCGCGGACTTGATTTGCCCGCCCTTCAGCCATGTCGATTTCCAGGCAGGCACGATTGCCGGATGCTCCTCCCCGGTGATCATGGCGTTGGGGCTGATATTCACAACGACGGCATCTTCAACGGCATAGTCGCGGACATCTTCCACGAGTTTGGCCAAGATGAAGTCGTCGGCAAACGAAAGGTCTCTCGTTTGGTTGGGCACGGTTTTGTCGTCCATCCTGAGGGTGACTTTCGCCATACCAGACCATAATGCGGCAGTTGAAAGAAGTGCGCGTTCTGACGATTATGGTCGTGACTTGACGCCTTTGGTGCGTCAAACCGCGAAGGCCTGAGTATCTCAAACTCGGTTGGCCTGGCACCGGCACCTATCAGCTTTCCAACCATCGCCTTCTTTGGCGCTCGCCGTGCCGGTGGCCCGATGCTTGCGCCAAAGCGCAACGTCTCTCGCGCGCTTCATGTTGCGTCTAAGTTCGCGGCCCTGCGAACTTGTCAGGGGTACTCGATGTTTGCCTACTAGCCGCCGATGCCTCGGTATTGTCGAGGTCCGCCGCGGTCAATCGAACATTGACGGTGGCGCACTGGCCCTGAAACCGGGGCCGCTTTTGTAGGATCTTGACCCATGACAGCGCATGGCTCGGCCCTCTGGGGTATACGTCCGCAGGACGAAGTGATGCAGACCAATTGCGACTATATCGTCATTGGCGGCGGCTCGACCGGCTGCGTGATTGCCTCGCGGCTCTCGGAGAACCCCGATGCCTCGGTCTTCCTGTTGGAGGAAGGGCCGCGCGACTTCAATCCTTACATCCATATTCCGGGCGCCTACTACAAGACTGCTCAAGGATCACTCCTGAAACGAATTGCCTGGGAACCGACCTCAAGCCAATCGCGAAGCGAACAGCCGACCATGGTCCAGGCCCGGGTGCTGGGCGGCGGCAGTTCAGTCAACGCCATGATCTATATCCGCGGCGCTCCGTCCGACTATGCGCGGTGGGAGGCGCTCGGCGCGGATGGCTGGAACTACGCTGATGTACTGCCCTTCTTTCTGCGTTCCGAAGACAACAATCGGTTCTGCAATCAGGCTCACGCAGCGGGCGGACCGCTCGGCGTTTCCGACATCGACCACATCCACCCCCTCACCCGCGCCTGGCTGCAGGCCTGTCAGCAGGCTGGACTGCCTTATAATCCGGATTTCAATTCCGGCGACCAGGCCGGCTGTGGTCTTTACCAGATCACCGCCAGGAACAAGCGGCGCAGCAGTGCTGCCACGGCCTTCATCAAACCCGCCCGCCGCAGACCCAACCTCCAGATTCGAACCGGTTCCACGGTCACCCGCATAATCGTCGAGAAGGGGCGTGCCGTTGGAGTGGAGTACGTCGCAAAAGGCCGCAAATGGGTGCTTATGGCCAGTCGCGAAGTGATCCTGTCGGCCGGTGCGATTGCCTCGCCGAAATTGCTGATGTTGTCTGGAATCGGCCCCGCCGTGGCCTTGCGCGAACATGGCATTCCTGTCGTTGCCGACTTGCCGGGCGTCGGGCAAAACCTCCAGGACCATATCGAGATATCTCTCGTCTATCAGTTGAACGGCCCCCACAGCTACGACAAATACAAGAAGCCGCACTGGAAGGCCGCTGCCGGTCTGAACTACCTCCTGTTCCGGGATGGGCCCGCTTCGTCGAACCTCATCGAAGGCGGTGCGTTCTGGTGGGGCAATACAAGCGAGGCCATCCCGGATGTGCAATATTTCATGGTCGTGGGAGCCGGCATCGAAGAAGGCGTCGACGCCGTCCCTGGCGGTAATGGCTGCACCATCAACCTCGGACAGATCCGGCCGCGGTCTCGAGGGGAAGTGACGCTGAAAAGCGCCAATCCCTACGACAATCCACGCGTTGCGCCGCGATATTTTTCCGACACCTACGATCTCGATGCGGTGGTTGAAGGAACGATGGGAGCGTTCGATATCATGGAGCAGCCGGCCATCCGTCGCTACATTGCGTCAAGGCAGATCCCGTCCGCCGGCATAGCGACTCCGCTGCAGGTGAGAAAGTTCTGCCAAGAGGTCGCGCACCCGGCGCTGCATCCGGCCGGCACCTGCCGAATGGGCAAGGACGGCATGGCAGTCGTCGATCCCGAGCTTCGCGTCCACGGTGTAGAAGGCCTTCGCGTGGCAGATGCATCGGTCATGCCGACGCTCATATCCGGCAACCCCAACGCTGTGTGCATTATGATCGGCGAGAGGACCGCGAACTTTATCCAGCATGGCAAGTAGGAACGCGCCTCAGTTCTATCTCCAAGATCAGCCTCACGCGCTCGCCGGCCTCCCGCAAGCCGGCTGATAATGACAAGCAGTCCGGAGGCCTACGATAGTGAACGATGTCTCGACGATTTCCCAAGGCATCAAACGAAGCCGGTTCTTCTGCAGTCTGTTCTTTCTCGGCGGCGGTATCGGGATCGGGGCTTGGGCTTCGTCCCTTCCAGTCTTCAGCATTCAAATGAACCTGGATAAAGGGCAACTCGGGCTGGTCCTGATCTGCTTTGCTCTCGGCGCCATCTCGATGATGACCAATATAGGCCGCTTGGCAGCGATTGTTCCAAGCAGTGTCCTCAGCTTACTGGGATCGATTACCTTTGGCGCCACCCTGATAGCCCTCCCTTATGTCGGTGGCGCCTGGCCGCTGGCGGCGGTTGTGTTTCTTGCGGGGGCCGGTTTCGGAACGCTCGACGTTTCGATGAATATCGATGCCTCGGCATTGGAGCGCCGCATGCGGCGGCAGGTGATGTCGTCTTTCCATGCCGTATTCAGTTTCGGAAGCTTAGTCGGCGCGTTTGTGGTCGGTCAAATGCTGTCCTACGGTGGCGCCTTGAGCGTATGCCTTGGCGTCACGGGGGCCGGTGTGGGGGCAGTGGCGCTTGTCGCCTGCGCGGGGTGGAACAATGCAGCCCGGTTCAACGGGCCTGCGGACGCGATAGAGGCGACGGACGGCAATTTGGACAGCGCATTGACGAAGCACCTCTACCTGCTTGGCGGCCTCGCATTTCTGGGGATGCTCGCCGAGGGCGGGATGATGGATTGGAGCGCCATTTACATCGTGACGCGATCCGGCGGCGCAGAAAGCACAGGCGCCTATGGCTTCGCGGCATTTGCGACCATGATGGCAACCGGCCGCCTGTTCGGTGACGCCATTGCCAACTGTATCGGGCAGATGACAATGTTGAGCTATTGCGCAACGATCTGCGCAGGTTCGGTGCTCGTACTGATCCTGATGGGCGGCAATCTTCCCGTTGTCCTGGTTGCACTCACGGTGTGCGGTCTTGGCCTTGCCAACGTCGTGCCCACCCTCTTTGCAGCCGCCGGCCGTGCGGGAGGCGCATCGGCCGCTCGGGCAATGTCAATCGTGACGACGATGGGATATGCTGGATTGCTGCTGGGGCCTGGATTGCTGGGCCTGATCGCACATGTCTCGTCGCTGGCCGGCAGTTTCTGCGTCATCCTGCTGGCGTTCATCGCCATCTCGGTTTCAGCACGCTCGGTGCGGCGGGTGATGGCTTGATCAGCGACGTTTCCCGCGCGAAACGCGGTGTGGCCGCCAAGTTTTTCTCGGACGTTGAGCCGCGCGGAAGAGTACTGTCAAAAGTATCGTCGGATTGATCTACTGGCCCTACATCCCAATGAGACCTCGCTCGCATGGGGTCAGAAGAATCAGTGATTTAGGGCAGTCGGAGACTGCGTTGATGATGTGACATCGATAGTGAATGAGACTATCCGCAAATCGTTGTTTTTTCTGCGAAAAACTACGTCGGAGCACTCTATACTACGCTAACCCCTACTCCCACTCGATTGTCCCAGGCGGCTTCGAGGTGACGTCATAGACCACGCGGTTAATGCCGCGCACTTCGTTGATGATGCGGGTTGCGGCGGCACCCAGGAAGGCCATGTCGTAGTGGTAGAAATCGGCCGTCATGCCGTCGACCGAGGTGACGGCGCGCAGCGCACAGACGAATTCGTAGGTGCGGCCGTCGCCCATCACGCCGACGGTCTGCACCGGCAACAACACGGCGAAGGCTTGCCAGATGGCGTCATAGAGGCCGGCCTTGCGGATCTCGTCGAGATAGATGGCGTCGGCCTCGCGCAGGATCTCCAGCTTCTCGCGCGTGATGCCACCGGGACAGCGTATGGCAAGACCGGGGCCTGGAAACGGATGGCGGCCTATGAAGCTTTCGGGCAGGCCGAGCTCCTTGCCCAGCGCCCTCACCTCGTCCTTGAACAGTTCGCGCAGCGGCTCGACCAGCTGCATGTTCATGCGCTCCGGCAGACCGCCGACATTGTGGTGCGACTTGATCGTCACCGACGGGCCGCCGGTGAAGGAGACGCTCTCGATGACGTCTGGATAGAGCGTGCCCTGCGCCAGGAAATCGGCACCGCCGAGCTTTTTCGCCTCTTCCTCGAACACCTCGATGAACAGCCGGCCGATCGTCTTGCGCTTCTTTTCCGGGTCCGACTCGCCTTCCAGCGCGGTGATGAACTTTTCCGAAGCATCGACCAGGATCAGCGGCAGATTATAGTGCTGGCGGAACATCGCCACCACACCGGCGGCCTCGTCCTTGCGCATCAGGCCGTGGTCGACGAGGATGCAGGTGAGCTGATCGCCGACCGCCTCGTGGATCAGAAGGGCGGCGACCGAGGAATCCACGCCGCCCGAGAGCGCGCAGATGACCTTGCCCTTGCCGACCTGCTTGCGGATCGCCTCGACCGCGTGCTCGCGGTAGGCGCGCATCGTCCAGTCGCCTTCGATGCCGGCGATGTTGTGGACGAAATTCCTCAGCAGCCTCGCGCCGTCCGGCGTGTGCACCACCTCCGGATGGAACATTATGCCGTACATCCTGCGCTCGACATTGCCGAAGATGGCGAAGGGCGAGCTTTCCGATTTGCCGAACACCTCGAAGCCCGGTGGCAGGGCGATGACGCGGTCACCATGGCTCATCCACACCTGATGGCGCTGGCCGGTCGCCCACAGGCCCTCGAACAGCGGGCTGTCCTTCTCGATCTCGACGAAGGCGCGGCCGAATTCGCGATGGTTGGAGCTTTCGGCGACGCCGCCCATCTGCACGCACATGGCCATCTGGCCATAGCAGATGCCAAGCACCGGCACGCCGGCATCGAAGACGATCTGGGGCGCGCGCGGGCTGCCGATATCGGATGTCGAGGCCGGTCCGCCGGACAGGATCACCGCTTTCGGATTGATGCGCTTGAATGCCGCCTCGGCCGACTGGAACGGCACGATCTCGGAAAACACGCCGGCCTCACGGATGCGGCGGGCGATGAGCTGCGTAAACTGGCTGCCGAAATCGACAATCAGGACGGTGTCGGGGTGATTGGCTGTTGTCATGGCGAGCGTTTAGAGAAAGAAACGAGTCTGCGCAATGGGTTGCGTAGCCTGACTTTCAGACTGGTCTGGGCTGATCGTCGGATGAAGCCGCCCGCAGCAAACCCGAACCGATCGCCTGTTCGAGGCGCATGACGGCGTCGGCCAGCTTCTCGTCGATGACATGGAGATATTCGGTCCAGTCGCCGACGTGCCTCAGATCAGCCGCACCGTCGGAAATGCCGCGCAGCCCGATGAGCGGGATGTCGAACAGCTGGCAGGCACGCAAGCAGGCGAAGGTTTCCATGTCGACCATGTCGGCGGCGATCGCTTCGTACGCCGAGCCGGTAATGATGGCGCCGCCGGTCGACAGTGTCGCCTGCTTGATTTCGGGAATACGCAGCGGCAGCGGTACGGTCACCGGCAGGTCGAGAAACGGCGTGGCGCCCTTGTCGAAGCCCAGCGGCGAGGCATCGATGTCGCGATAGGCGACCGAGACCGCCTGGTAGATTTCCGTCTGTTCCAGGGTCCGGCTGCCGGCCGAGCCGAGCGATACGACAAGGTCCGGCAATGCTTTTGCGGATTTCAACCAGGAAAGCTCGGCACCCAGCCGTACCCCGGCTTCGACCGGTCCGACACCCGTCATCAGCGGGGTGAACAGCCGCTGCAGATGAGGGCCATATTCGGCCTTCGCCGCCATGACGAAGAGGACATCCCTGCCACCTATGCGCACGACGTTGCCGGTCATGATCTGCTTCTCCCTGTCCCGGCCCTTCGCTATGGCTCCGGGCGTTCGCCGCTCGAAAAGCCCATTTGGGGGCTTTTTGTCCGCTGCGCGGACCGCTCCTCACCCTGCTATGCCGTCGCGACCGACCACCGTCATCATCGTCCCGGTCATGGTGGCGATCAGCTTGGCCTCACCGTCGGCGGCGAAGGCATAGGCCTGGCCGTCGGCAACGATGATGGTGCGGCCGGGTTTGGTCACCGACCCGCGGAACAGAAAGCGCTCGCCCCGGCCCGGCGCCAAAAGGTTGACCTTGAACTCGATGGTCAGCACGCCGGAATTTTCCGGCATCAGCGAGAACGCCGCATAGCCGCAGGCCGAGTCCAGCGCCGTCGAGATGACCCCCGCATGCAGGAAGCCATGCTGCTGGGTCAGCGCCGCCGAATAGGGCATCTCGATCTCGATGATGCCGGGCGTCACCAATGTCAGTTCGGCGCCGATCGTCGCCATCGCCTGCTGGCGCGCGAAGGACGCCCTGACGCGATCCTCATAGTCCGGAGCCGGTACGATCTTCGCTGCCATCGCCATTGCCTTCACGTTTGCCGGGAAAGCTTATCGCAGAGGCATGGGCGGCAGGCAAATGCTTTTGCTGCACTGCAACAAAACGACATCGAGGCGTCCTGGGCTACGGACTCGTAAAAGCGAAGCTGATGGCCGCCAAGGCCATGCTCGCGCACGCGAGCACAATCGCTAACGCCGAATGTCGCATTTGAGCGCCAGCTCGGCGCATCTCATGGCGACCTCTCGCTACGCCCGGTACAAATTATTGGTCAGGTCAGTTGGCAGGGAGGCCTTGCATGCGTGGTCATTGCTTATGTGGCGCTATTGCTTTTGAAGTCGACGGCCCGGCACAAGCATGCGTGGTCTGTCATTGTGAAAGCTGTCGGCGACAATGTTCCGCGCCGATGACCGCCTACATTGGCGTCCTGAACGGCCAATGGCGATGGCTAAGCAAGCCGCCAAAGCTGTTCAACTCTTCTCCCGGTGTGGAAAGAACATTTTGCGATCACTGTGGCACGCCGCTGTCCTTCCGCTCAAAGAAGATGTCCAACGTCATGCATTTTTTCTCGGCAGCGATGGAGGAGCCGGAAAAATTCGCACCAACGCTGCACGTCGCTTTTGAGGAGAAGCTGCCTTGGTTGAAACTCGCCGACGGCCTGCCGACACGGTTTGGCCCTGACTATACGAAAAACTAGTTCAACCAGAGAAGCGAAGCGTTGAGCGGAGTGGCGAACGCCACCCATGCCGCATAGGGCGCGAACAGCCGGCCGGAAAGCCGATCGCCGTTGCTGGGTGCCCCAGATCTTCATCGCGGTGGCCGCCGGGTCAAGCAACCATGGGCGTTGCCGGCACCTGTCAACGGCGTCAGTTCGCCCGCCGCATGGCGCAGAAGTAAAACCCGTCAGTGCCACTCAGCGCCGGCGAGAGCGAAATGCCACCCAGGGCACCGATCCGCATCGCGGCGGCATGGCCTGGAAAGTGGCTGTCCCAAAGCTGGCGATGATCGACCGAGGCAAAGCCGCCGTGCCGCTCGCGAAACGCGGCGACCTGTTCGCCATTTTCCTCGTCGAACACGGAACAGGTGATGTAGACCAGCAGGCCGCCGGGTTTGACATAGGTTCTGGCGGCATCGAGGATCGTCGACTGCTCGCCCTTGCGGGCGTCGAGCTGTCTCTGCGTCAGCCGCCATTTGGCGTCGGGACGCCGCCGCCAGGTGCCGCTGCCGGTGCAGGGAGCGTCGACCAGCACGATGTCCATATGATTGGCGAGCGGGGCAAGCTCGGCCGGCTTGGTGGCGACCTGCACATTGCGGTTTTCCGAGCGGCGGATACGGTCGAAGATCGGCGCCAGCCGCGCCTTTTCGGCATCGTGAGCGAAGATCTGACCGTGATTGCCCATCGCAGCCGACAGCGCCAGCGTCTTGCCGCCGGCGCCGGCGCAAAAGTCGAGCACCTGCATGCCAGCCGTCGCGCCGGCAAGCGCTGCCGCAATCTGCGACCCCTCGTCCTGGACCTCGAACCAGCCTTTCTGGAAGGCCGGCTCGGCCTGCACGTTCGGGTGTCGGCCGTCACCGTCGATCGGCGGGATGCGGATGCCGTAGGGTGCGATCCGCGAGGCGCTGGCACCGGTCTGCTCCAGTTCGGCCAAGACCTTGGCGCGATCGGCCTGCAGGGTGTTGACCCGGATGTCGAGCGGCGGACGCGTGGCAAGTGCTGCGCCCTCCTCGACCCATGTCCCGCCAAAGGCCCGTTCGAATAGCGGTTCGCACCAATCGGGGATGTCGGCGCGAACCGCAGGCGGCGCATCGGCAAGCCGGCGGTCTGCGATTGCCTGGAGTTCCGTTGCGCTGAGCAGCGGCGGCGCGAACTTGTCACCTTCGAGCGCAGCGTTGAGCGACTGCCCCGTCTGGCTCCATTCGAGCAGCAGCGCCCCGAAGCCGATGGCGCGCGGCGTGTCTTCGCCCAGCAACCAGCCGGCGGAGCGTTTGTGGCGCAGCGCGTCGTAGACGATGTTGCCGATCGCGGCGCGATCACCACCGCCGGCGAAGCGATGTGACAGGCCCCAATCCTTCAGCGCATCGGCCACCGGCCGGTGACGCCGACCAATGTCCTCCAGCACTTCGATGGCCGCAGCCAGCCGTCCGCCCAGTCGCATTCGTCATTCCATCAAATCGAGCACATGAATCCCAGGGCCTGCTCTTAGAGCCTTTCACGCCCGGATTGAACCCCGCTCCGTCGCGCACCGCCGAGACACTGCCGACCAGGCCCAGCGGATCTAGCCGACCAATAAATCTCCCCGGTCCGCGAAAGCAGATCGATCAATAGATGAAAGATCTCTAATGTTCGCAACTGGTGACTGCAAGCACGGCTTGTGGCGCAACCGCTCTGCTTTCCAAGTTTTTCGGTTGGGAATACTCTTGCCGCCATGATTCGCGGCGCGGAAACCGTGGACCGGCGGATCGTCACGAGGAGAGGGCAATGAAGACTTATCTGGCGGAAGTTCTAGGCACATTTCTGTTGGTGTTCATCGGTACGGCGTCCGTGGTGACGGGCGGCTTCGGCGGCGCGCTGCCGCTTGGTCAGGAGGGCATCGGCCTGGCATTCGGCATCGGCCTCATCGCAGCGGCCTATGCGATCGGCCCGATTTCGGGCGCGCATCTCAATCCGGCGGTGACGCTCGGCGTCTTCCTTGCCGGCCGGCTGCCCGCCAAGGACGTCATCCCCTATTGGATCGCGCAGATCATCGGGGCCATCATCGCCTCGCTGGCGTTGTGGATCATCGTTTCCGGCCAGACCGGCGGCCACACCGGCGGCTTCGGCGCCAATGGCTGGGACGAGACGAAATGGGGCATGAGCTCGGCGTTCCTGTGGGAGCTGATCGGCACCTTCACCTTCGTCACGGTGATCCTCGGCGTTACCGCTGAAAAGCACTCGACGGCTTTTGCCGGTCTGGTCATCGGCCTGACGCTGGCGGGCATTCACTTCGCCATGATCCCGGTCACCGGCACCTCGGTCAATCCGGCGCGCTCCATCGGTCCGGCGCTGTTTACCGGCGGTGCCGCGCTCAGCCAGCTCTGGCTGTTCATCGTCGCGCCGTTGATCGGCGGCGCCATTGCCGGCGTCGTCGCCAAGGCGCGTGTCTTCGAGAAGGATTGATTTCCGGAGCCCGAATGCAAAAGGCGCGGGCCATGGCCCGCGCCTTTTGCGTACATTCTTAAGTTGGGATCAGGCGGCGATATCAAAGCGATCGGCGTTCATCACCTTGGTCCATGCCGCAACGAAATCCCTGGCGAATTTCTGCCCGGCGTCCCCGGATCCATAGACTTCGGCCAATGCACGCAATTGTGCGTGCGAGCCGAAGATCAGATCGGCACGGGTGCCGGTCCACCTGAACGCCTTGGTCTTGCGGTCGCGCGCCTCGTAGACCTCTTCCGAACCCGGCTCGGAGCCGGCGACCGGATCCCACACCGTGCTCATGCTGAGCAGGTTGACGAAGAAGTCGTTGGTCAGCGTACCCGGCCTGTCGGTGAACACGCCGTGCTTTGACTGCCCGGTGTTGGCGCCAAGCACCCTCAGACCGCCGACAAGCACCGTCAGCTCCGGCGCCGTCAGGCCCAGCAACTGCGCCCGGTCGACCAGCATGGCTTCGACCGACATGGGCTGCTTGCCCCTGACATAGTTGCGGAAGCCGTCGACTTTCGGCTCGAGCGCTGCAAAGGAATGGACGTCCGTCTGCTCCTGCGAGGCATCCATGCGGCCTGGCGTGAACGGCACCTTCACGTCGTTGCCGCCGTCCTTCGCGGCTTTCTCGACCGCGGCGACGCCACCGAGCACGATCAAGTCGGCCAGCGAGACTTTCTTGCCACCGGTATTGAACTCCTTCTGGATGGCCTCGAGCTTGGCCAGCACCTTCGACAATTGGGCTGGCTCATTGACAGCCCAGTCCTTCTGCGGTGCCAACCGGATGCGGGCGCCGTTGGCGCCGCCGCGCTTGTCGGAGTTGCGGAAGGTCGAAGCCGAGGCCCAGGCAGTCGAGACCAGTTCGGAAACCGACAGGCCGGAGGCCAGGATCTTGGCCTTCAGCGATGCGATGTCCTGGTCGCTGACCAGTTCATGATCGATCGCGGGGATCGGGTCCTGCCAGATCAGCTCTTCCTTCGGCACCAACGGGCCGAGATAGCGCACGACCGGACCCATGTCGCGGTGGGTCAGCTTGAACCAGGCGCGGGCGAAGGCATCGGCGAACTGGTCCGGATGCTCGTGGAAACGACGCGAGATCTTCTCGTAGGCCGGGTCCGCCCGCAGCGCGAGGTCGGTGGTCAGCATGGCCGGCGCGTGACGCTTCGAGGGATTGTGCGCATCCGGCACCGTGCCGGCACCGGCGCCAGCCTTCGGCGTCCACTGATGGGCGCCGGCCGGACTCTTGGTCAGTTCCCATTCATAGTTGAACAAATTGTCGAAGAAGTTGTTGCTCCACTTGGTCGGCGTCGTCGTCCAGGTGACTTCGAGGCCCGAGGTGATGGCGTCGCCGGCAATGCCTGAGGCATGCTTGCTCGACCAGCCGAGACCCTGCGCCTCGATGCCGGCGCCTTCGGGTTCGGCACCGACCAGCGAGGCGTCGCCGGCGCCATGGGTCTTGCCGAAAGTGTGACCGCCGGCGATCAGCGCCACGGTTTCCTCGTCGTTCATGGCCATGCGCGCGAAGGTTTCCCTGATGTCGCGGGCCGAGGCCAGCGGATCGGGCTTGCCGTTCGGGCCTTCCGGATTGACGTAGATCAGGCCCATCTGCACGGCGCCGAGATGGCCGCGAAGCTCACGGTCGCCCGAATAGCGCTCGTCGCCGAGCCACTTGGTTTCGGAACCCCAGTCCACGTCCTGCTCTGGCTCCCAGACATCGGCGCGGCCGCCGGCGAAGCCGAAGGTCTTGAAGCCCATCGATTCCAGGGCGACGTTGCCGGTGAGGATCAACAGGTCGGCCCAGGAAATCTTGCGGCCATATTTCTGCTTGACCGGCCAGAGCAGGCGGCGCGCCTTGTCGAGATTGGCGTTATCCGGCCAGCTGTTGAGCGGCGCGAAACGCTGCTGGCCCGCTCCGGCGCCGCCGCGGCCGTCGCCAATGCGGTAGGTTCCGGCGCTGTGCCAGGCCATGCGGATGAACAGCGGCCCGTAATGGCCAAAGTCAGCCGGCCACCAATCCTGCGAGTCCGTCATCACATGGTGCAGATCCTTGATGACCGCATCGAGATCGAGGCTTGCGAATTCCTTGGCATAGTCGAAGTCCTCGCCCATCGGGTCGGACAGGTTCGACTGCTGGTGGAGAACGCCGAGGTCAAGCTGGTTCGGCCACCAGTCACGGTTGGTCCGGCCGGCGGATCCATGCGCCACGGGGCATTTGCCCGCGCTGTTATCGTCGGTTTTCGCGTCCATCTCTCACTCCAATTTTGCCGAGGTTTGATTTTGCCGAGGTTGATTTTTGCCGAGATTTTGGGGGCGGCCGGCGGCCCGCGCCAATCTGGAACGGTTCCAGACTAGGCCACACTGGCGATAAAAACAAATTGCCTTTCCTGTTTATTTCGATAGGATTTTCTTATGGCAGGCTTGACTGCATGATCGGATTGACAGTTCGCCAGATGCACTATTTCGACGCGCTGGCGCAAACGCTGCATTTCGGGCGCGCGGCGAAACTTGCCGGCGTCAGCCAGCCGGCGCTGTCTTCCCAGATCGCCGAAATGGAGCAACGGCTGAACTGCCGGCTGTTCGAACGCGGCGGCAGGTCGGTGCGCATGACGGACGAAGCGATCACTCTGTTGCCGCGCATCGAGCGCATCCTGGCTGACATACGTGACGTCGAAACGACGGCCCGGCGCGGCCGCACGGCGATGGAGGGACGCTTCCGGCTGGGCATCATCCCGACCGTCGCGCCCTATCTTCTGCCGCGCGCCCTGCCCGAACTGAAGAAACATTTCCCGGCCTTGCTGCTCGAATTGCGCGAGGCGGTCACCACCTCCCTGGTCGAGGACACCGCATCGCGAAAACTCGATGCCTTCATCGCCGCACTTCCGCTCGACCATCCCGGGCTGATCACCGAGGCGCTGTTTCCCGACCGGTTCTTCCTGGCCGTGCCATCAGGCGATCCAGCCTTTGCCTCGCCGCCGGTTCCACCCGAGAGCCCGGCGCTGGAGAGACTGATGCTGCTGGAAGAAGGCCATTGCCTGCGCGAACAGGCGCTGGCCGTCTGCGGCAATGTGCGACCGGTGGCGATGGCAAGCTACGGCGCCACCAGCCTGACGACGCTCCTGCAGATGGTGGCGCACGGGCTCGGCGTCACACTCATCCCCGAAATGGCGGCCGGCCCCGCCGGCACTATCCCCGACCTCAAGATCGTGCCGTTCCAGGAGCCGATGCCGCAGCGCATGATCTGCCTTGCCTGGCGGCGCAACAATGCGCGGCACGGCGAATGCGTCGAGCTGGCGAAGATCATCCGGGGCCTCGGCGCGGCGGTGCTGGCTGGCTGAGAGCCGGTCTAACCGGCGCTACAGAACCCTGGACAGGAACTCTCGGGTGCGCGGCGATGTCGGATTGGCGATCATCTCGCGCGGCGCGCCACGTTCGACGATCACGCCACCGTCCATGAAAACGAGCTGGTCGCCGATCTCACGGGCGAAGCCGATCTCGTGGGTGACGACGACCATCGTCATGCCGCTCTCGGCAAGGTCGCGCATGACCTGCAGAACTTCGCCGACCAGTTCCGGATCGAGCGCCGAGGTCGGCTCGTCGAAGAGCAGCACCTTGGGCTTCATCGCCATGGCGCGCGCGATCGCGACACGCTGCTGCTGACCGCCGGACAGTTCGCGCGGATAGCGGTCGACCTTGTCGGCGAGGCCGACACGCCGCAGCAGCACCTCCGCCTCGGCCTTCGCCTGGTCCAGCGGGATTCGCCGCACCTGCGTCGGCGCCTCGATCAGGTTCTCCATCACGGTCATGTGCGAGAACAGGTTGAACGACTGGAACAGCATGCCGATCTCGGCGCGGCGCCGGCACAGAAGATCGTCCTTCACCTCATAGAGCTTGTCGCCCTGGAGGTCGTAGCCGACGAACTGGCTGTCGACGAGCAGGATGCCGCCGCTGAGCTTTTCCAAATGGTTGATGCAGCGCAGGAACGTGCTCTTGCCGGATCCCGACGGGCCGATGATGCAGGCGACCGAACCCTCCGGCACATCGAGGTCGACGCCTTTGAGAACTTCAAGCTGGCCATAGGTTTTGCGCACGCCGCGCGCGAACACCATGGAATCGGCCGGCACGCCGAAGCGGGCACGATTTTCGGATTTCACATCGCTCATCGGGCAAGGCCGCGCAGGCTGATGGCGTTGCGCAAGGCGCGCATCGTCAGGGGGTCGCGGCGGATATCGCTGCGGCCGAAATGGCGCTCCAGGAAATGCTGCCCGACCGACATGATGCTGACCACGGCGAGATACCAGAAGGCGACCACGATCAGCAGCGGGATCGTCTCGAAGGTGCGCGCGTAGATGCTCTGCGCGGTGTAGAACAGGTCATCGACGGCGATGAACGTTACCAGCGAGGTCATCTTCAGGAGGTTGATCGCCTCATTGCCGGTCGGCGGCAGCACGAAGCGCATGGCTTGCGGCAGGGTGATGCGCTTCAGGATCATGCGATAAGGCATGCCGAGCGCGCTCGCCGCTTCCGACTGACCGGACGGCACCGACTTGATGCCGGCGCGGATGATCTCGGCCATGTAGCCGGCCTCGCACAGCGAAAGCGCGACGACGGCAGAGAAGAACGGGGTCATGAAATCATTGGTGCGCACGGAAAACAGCGTGCCCAGGAACGGCAGCGTCAGCGATATCTCGCGCACCAGCAGCGACAGGTTGAACCAGAAGATCAGCTGGATCAGCGCGGGCACGCCGCGGAAGAACCAGACATAGACGCCGGAAAAGGCGCGCAGCACCGGGCTCGGCGACACCCGCATGATGGCGATGACGGTGCCGACCACGATCGCCAGCACCATGATGATGACGGTAAGCATCAGCGTGTTGCCGAGGCCGCGCATGATCGAGGGATGGAACAGGTAGCCGGCTGCCGTGCCCCAGGCAAAGGCCGGGTTGCTGGCGAAAGCGCGAATGATCAGGAAGGCCAGCAGCAGGGCGAACGCCGTGCCGATCCAGATGCCATAGCGGCGCTGCGGCACGACGATCAGCCGTGACACGGCGGCGGCGGCGCCCGGCTCGATGCCGATCTCGGTCGGGTGGGCCACGCCCATCGGATGTCTCCAGGTTGCGGGCCGGCGCCTGATGAAGCATCAGACGCCGGTAGTCTCTATTCGGCGCGAAGCGCGTCCATGGAGCCAACGAAATACGGTTCCTTGATCGCGTAGGCACCCATGCCGTACTTCTCCAGGATAGCCTTGTACGTGCCGTTCTTGAACAGCTCGGCAAGTGCCGCCACCATCATGCCGGCGGTCTCCTTGTCGTCCTTGGCGATCGCCATGCCGAGTGGCGCGACTTCATAAAGCGTCGGCAGGACGACCAGTTGCCCTTTGCTCGTCACCTCGAAATAGCTCGATGCCGTGGCATCGTCCATACGCCCGTCGACGCGGTCCGAAAGCACAGCCTGGACGATATCGGTAGAGGAATTGAACACCGACTTTTCGATCGCCTTCTGGCCCTTGTCGGTGCATTCCTTGCCGAGCTTGTCGACCAGGAAATCCGAAGCACTGCCGGCCGAGACGCCTATGCGCTTGCCACAAAGCGGCGTGTCGCCGCTGAAGCTCGCCTTCTTGTCGGGTGACGTCGATACGGCGAGGCCCGCTTTCAGGAACATGACGAAATCGACCTGCTTCAGGCGCTCCGGCGTGGCCGAGAAGGTCTCCCAGGCGATCTTGAAGCGGCCGGCCGCGAGGCCCGGGATCATCGACGGAAACGGCGTGCGCTGGATATCGAGCTTGGCGTCGACGAGCTTGGCCACCTCGCCGGCGAGTTCGATGATGATCCCGGTCTGCTTGCCGTCGGCGTCGAGATATTCGAACGGCGCGAAGTCTAGCGTGTTGGCGACGGCGAGCGTTCCGCTCTGCTTCACCTCAGCCGATTTCGGCACATCGGCGGCTTTGGAAACCCCGCCCCAGACGGTGGCGGAGACCGCCAGCGCGAGACTGGTCATTCGCAGATATCTGTTCATTGCTGTTCCCCTTTCTTGTCCTGTTTACGGTCTTTACGGCAGAGCCCGGGCCGGTGGCCGACACGGGCTCGGCATCCCTTACGAAGCGGCTGCTTCGGCCGCCTTCTTCTTGCGGTAGTGATAGTTCTTGTCGATGCGCTCCATCAGGTAATCGCCATAGAGAACCGGCTCGTATTTTGGCTGTGTGCCGGCCGGCACGCAGACCGGAAGTGCGGTGATCGTTTCATCCATGGACGGATCGAAGAAGAAGGGCTGCGAATAGCGCTCGCGTCCGGAGCGGTTGATGACGCGGTGCGGCGTCGAGACGAACTGGTCGTTGGACCATCGCGCCAGGATGTCGCCGACATTCATGACGAAGGAATCCGGAACCGGAGGTGCTGGAACCCAGTCGCCGGCCTTGTTCTTCACCTCGAGCCCGCCGACATTGTCCTGCGCCAACAGGGTGATGAAGCCATAGTCGGTGTGGGGGGCCGAGCCGAACAAGCCCTCTTCCTGGGGCTGCGTCGGATAGTGCAGCAGCCGCAGGAAGGTCGTCGGCTGCTCGAAATAGCGGTCGAGGCTGTCGGAGGGCAGCCCGAGCGAGAGCGCGATGGCACGCACCATCTTGCGGGCGAGCGTGCCCATCTCCTGGACATAGCGCTCGATGGTCTCCCTGAAGCCGGCAAGAGCGGCCTCGTCAGGCCACTGGTTGGGACCTTGCAACGGCTTGCCGGCCAAGGCCCGGGGGTCATCGGCGCCGACCTCGTGCATGAAGAAGATCGATTCGCTCTGGTTCGGCTTGCTGACGGCCGCCACCGACGAGGTCACGATCGTCGAGCCGGCAAAGGGCAGGAAGCCGCGGAAATTCTTGTCGATCTTCAGCTTGGCCTTCTCCTCCTCGGGCAAGGCGAAGAAACGCTTGGAGGCCTCGCGGACCGCTTCGACATCGGCGCGCGGAATGGGGTGGCCGGTGACATAGAGGAAGCCGATGGTCTCGAGATAGCGGCGCAGTGTCGCTGCCGTTGCCCGGATCGCGGCTTCGTCGTCGCCATAGAGCGCCGAGACGTCGAGGATCGGAATTTCAGAAAAATCGCCGCGCTCTTGTGCATCCATTTTCGAACACCCTGTCTTGAACATAAGATACAGTACTGTATTTCTACACATCCGAACGGCCTCATCAATAGGCTTTCGATCGCAAAACGAAGGACGCGGCATCATGGCACCACGCAAGATCATCATCGACACCGATCCGGGCCAGGACGACGCCTTCGCCATCCTCTTCGCACTGGGGTCGCCCGATGAACTCGACGTGGTCGGCATCACTACGGTCGGCGGTAACGTGCCGCTTGCACTGACCTCGAAGAATGCGCTCAAGGTCGTGGAGCTTGCAGGGCGGCCGGATGTGCCTGTTTATGCCGGCTGCCCGGCGCCGATGGTGCGCACGCTGATCACCGCCGAATACGTCCATGGCGAAACCGGCCTCGACGGCGCCGACCTTGCCGAACCGGTGACGCCGCTACAGGACGAACACGCGGTCAACTACCTGGTGCGCGCGATCATGGACGCGCCTGAAGGCGAATTGACCGTCTGCACGCTCGGGCCGATGACCAATCTGGCCATGGCCATGACCATGGAGCCGAGGATCGTGCCTCGCCTGCGCGAAGTGGTGCTGATGGGCGGCGGCTTCTTCCAGGGCGGCAACGCCACGCCGGCCGCCGAGTTCAACATCTTCGTCGACCCGCACGCCGCGCACAAGGTGTTCGACAGCGGCGTGCCGGTGACCATGGCGGGTATCGACTGCACCTACACCGCACTGATGACGCCCGAATGGCTGGACCGCCTGCGCGCCACCGGCAGCCGCGCCGCGATCGAGGCCGCGAACCTGGCCGACTTCTACCGCCAGTACGGCACCCACAAATTCGAGACGCCGGCGCGCCCCATCCACGATGCCTGCGTGACAGGTTATCTCCTGGCGCCGCAAATCTATGAACAGCGCCAGTGCGCGGTGACGGTCGACATTGTCTCGCCGGAGACGATCGGCATGACGGTCGTCGACTGGTGGCACGTCACCGGTCGGCGCAAGAACTGCAATGTGCTGCGGCGCATCGATCCGGCGCCGTTCTTCGAACTCATGCTGGAGCGGATAAGCGCATTGCCCTGAGTTGCGCCTTCCGCGATAGATGGGCACTTGATGAGTCGCGAAGCGCATCGGAGCCGGCAAACGGATTGCAGGCGTTGAGCATGGCGATGAAGGTCTTGACCACATGAAAGCCGACAGCGCCACTGGCAGAGGCAAGAGACCGCCCAAAGCCGCCGCGCCCGCGAAGGCGCCGCGGCAGACGCTGAGCCGCGAGGCCTGGATATCGGCGGCGCGCAAGGTGCTGGAGAAACACGGCATCGGCGAGGTCAAGATCGACCGCCTCGCCAAGCAGTTCAAGGTGACGCGCGGCAGCTTTTATTTCCATTTCACCAGCCTGGCCGATCTTCGTGACGGACTGCTGCAGGAATGGCGGGACATCAATTGCCAGCCCTTCTGGGCGATGCGCGAGATACTAGATATAGACGGCCTGCAGTTCTTCACCGACATCGTGCATGTCTGGGTCGACGAGGCCCCGTTCAGTCCCCTGCTCGACCTCGCCGTGCGCGACTGGTCGCGAACTTCGAAAAAGCTGGCGCGGGAAGTCAAGGATATCGACGACCTGCGCATCGAGCTCCTGATCCGTTCCTTTCGCGCCATGGGTTATCCCGAGGACGAGAGCCTGGTCAGGGCCCGCATCACCTATTTCCACCAGATCGGCCAATACGCTCTGTCCTTCAAAGAGGACCCGGCGGTGCGCCGGAGCTACCAGCCGCTGTTCGGCGAAGTGCTGCTCGGCCCGCTGGTCCAGGAGCCGGGTTCAGCGCCGAGGCCGGTGGAAATACGCGGCGGACGGCGATAGCAGGGCGAAGGCGCATCAGCCCGTTGGGGGTATGGCGATGCCGGCATGGTGACTTCCCAACTGCCAGAAGGGTAGCCGGAACCGTTCACGCTCCGCTTCGACGACATGGAAGCCCGCCGCCCGGATCAGGTGCAATGGATCGCGGTTGAGGTGGCAGCCGCCGGCGAGTCGGCCCCAGGGCCGGTCCAGACGCTCCTGCCATTTGCGGCAGCGCGGCCCCTCGGCCTGGCCGTGCTCGATGAAGATCAGCCGGCCCGTGGGCTTCAGGATGCGCCGGATCTCGGTCAGCGCCGCCTCGGGATCCGGAATGGTGCAGAAGGCGTAGGTGACGACGACCGTGTCGGCGAAGCTGTCGGTCAACGGCAGTCTTTCACCGCTGGCCCGGATACAGTCGACATTGAATGGCAAGGAATGGCTCTTCGGTTCGGCCAGGCCGAGCATCGTGCCGTCGGGATCGACGCCGACCAGCCGCTTCACCCTGCCGGCGTCGTAATAGGGAAGGTTCAGGCCGGACCCGAAACCGACCTCGACGACAACGCCATCTGCCCGTGGGATCAGGCGCCGTCGCATATGCGTGAAAGTGCGGGCTGAACAGCCGACGTGGACGAAGTAGGGAGCCATGCAGCGCGCGTACCAGGAGAGACAGGATTGGCACATGTCTCAGCCTCCCTGCCCTGCGCCGGCAGCGCCAACAGGGGCGCCACCGCCGGCAACAGGCCCTGCTGTGCAATGGCGGATGAGAGTATTGACCAGTGACATTTCTCGCTCCAAGGGAGTCTCATGATCGGGCCCGATCGGCCCGATGTCGTGGGAATGGATAGAAGGCCGGCGTCCCCTCAGCGTCCCCGCATGGCCGTGGTCGGATCGATGGAGCGATTGGAATTCCGATTTCTGGGTTTCCGGAGTTCCGCTTGAGCGGCCGGCGGGTGGAACTTGCCTTGCGCAAGGCGGCGGCGCTCCTCATCTACCTGGCCGAGGCCGGCGGACCGGTGGCGCGCGATGTCGTCGCCACGCTTCTGTGGCCCGAGACCGACGAACAGGCCGCTCGCGCCCGCCTTCGGCGGACACTCTATAAAATCCGCATCGCGTTCGGCAGAGAGATCATCGCCGCCACAGGCGTCTCGCTGAGCCTACACCCAGCCTTGTCCGCCGAGATCGACACCAGGGTTTTCGAGCAGGCCTGCAATTCCCGCTCTCTCGACGAGGCAGCCGACATCTACAACGACGATTATCTCGCCGGCTTCTCGCTGCCGGACAGTCCGGAATTCGAGGAATGGATCTTCTTCCGGCGAGAGACCTTGCGCGGCCGGCTGGTGCAGGCGCTGGAGCGGCTCGTCGAAGCCAAGATCGCCGGCGGCGAGCCGCGCGGCGCGGTCGTTCATGCGACACGGTTGACGGCGCTCGACCCTTTGAGCGAAAGCGCGCACCGCCACTTGATCCATGTCCACCTGGCCGCCGGGGACAGGGCGGCGGCCGAACGCCAGATCGAGACGTGCATCCGGCTCTTGCGGGACGAACTCGGCGTAGCGCCGGACCCCGCCATGCTGGCCATGCTGCGCGAGCCAACTCAGGACGCTACCTTGGATATGCCCAGGACGCGTTACGTCGCAGTGGACGGCATCCACATCGCGTACCAGATCGTCGGTAGCGGCCCGACGGACATCGTGCTTGTTCCCGGCTTCATTTCGCATGTCGAGCGTATCTGGGAAGACGCAGGCTGCCGCGCCTGGCTGACCGCGGTTTCGCGCCTGGGTCGCCTGATCCTCTTCGACCGGCGCGGCATGGGGCTTTCAGACCGCGTCGGTGCCCGTCCCACGGTCGAGGCAACGGCGCAGGATATTCTGGCGGTCATGAACGCGGCCGGCAGCCGCCGGGCCTTGCTGGTCGGTGCGTCGGAGGGCGGGCCGGGCTGCATCCGTTTTGCAGTCGAGCATAGCGACCGGCTGAGCGGCCTTGTTCTCTGGGGCTCGCTGGCGAAGGGCAGCCGCGCCCCCGACTATCCCTACGCCTTGACCGTCGCGCAGTATGATCTGTGGAAGCAACGCCTGCTCGCGGGTTGGGGTGGCCCAGCGGAAATCGAAACCTTCGCCCCAAGCCTCACTGGCGACCGTCAGGCGAGGACCTGGTGGGCCGGATTGCTCAGGGCAGCCTCCAGCCCGGGCGCGGTCGCGGGCCTGCTCGAGGCATTACGGGATGCAGATGTCCGTCACCTCCTGGCAAAAGTCTCCGCCCCGACGATGGTCCTCCACCGTTCAGGCGACCGCGCCGTGCGCATCGAGGCCGGGCGGTTCCTCGCGTCCAGGATTCCGGGCGCCCGGTTCATCGAGGTCGACGGCGACGACCACTGGTTCTGGGTCGGCGACCGGCAGTCCCTGCTCGACAGCATCAGTGCCTTCGTACGACGCGGCTGATCCCGCCTCACGCCGTTTTCTGCGCCACCAGCCCCAACTCTTCCACCATCGCCTGACGCATCAGGAATTTCTGCGGCTTGCCGGTCACCGTCATCGGCAATTCGGTGCGGAAGCGAATGTGGCGCGGTATCTTGTAATGGGCGATCTGGCCCGCACAGAAGGCCTTGATCTCCTGTTCGGTGGCGACCTGGCCGGGTTTGAGCACGATCCAAGCGCACAACTCCTCGCCATATTTGGCGTCCGGGATGCCGAAGACCTGCACTTCCCGCACCTTGGGATGGCGGTAGAGGAATTCCTCGACCTCCCTGGGATAGACGTTCTCACCGCCGCGGATGACCATGTCCTTGACGCGGCCGACAATGTTGCAATAGCCCTCGGCGTCGATGGTGGCGAGGTCGCCAGTGTGCATCCAGCCGTCGGTGTCGATTGCCTCACGGGTCTTTTCGTCGTCGTCCCAATAGCCTTTCATCACCGAGTAGCCGCGCGTGCAAAGCTCGCCCGGCGCGCCGACGGCAACGGTGGCGCCATCGGCATCGACCGCCTTGACCTCGACATGCGGATGGATGCGCCCGACGGTCGACACGCGCTTTTCCAGCGGATCGTCGGTGCTGCTCTGGAACGAGACCGGACTGGTCTCGGTCATGCCGTAGGCGATGGTCACCTCCGACATATGCATCAGCGACACCACCTTCTTCATCACCTCGATCGGGCATGGCGAGCCGGCCATGATGCCGGTGCGCAGGCTGGAGAGATCGAAGGATGAGAAATCCGGATGATCGAGCATGCCGACGAACATGGTCGGAACGCCGTAGAGGCCCGTGCAGCGCTCCTGCGCGATCGCTTTCAGCGTCAGGCCGGGATCAAAACCCTCGCAAGGGAAAACCATGGTCGCGCCTTTCGACACACAACCCATCGTGCCCATCGACATGCCGAAGCAATGATAGAGCGGCACCGGGATGCAGAGCCGGTCGTCGACAGTGAGCTTGATGGCCGAAGTGACGAAGTTGCCGTTGTTGACGATGTTCAGATGAGTGAGCGTCGCGCCCTTGGGAGCGCCTGTCGTGCCTGAGGTGAACTGGATGTTGATCGCGTCGCCCGGCTTCAGACCCTCGGAGATGCGGTCGAGGCTGTCATGCTCGTCGCGGCCGGCCATGGCTAGCACGTCGCCGAAATTGAACATGCCTGGCGAGTTCTCCTCGCCCATGCGGATGACGATCCTCAGCGCCGGCAATTTGGCGGCCTTCAGCTTGCCCGGCGTCGCCGTGGCGATTTCCGGCGCCAGCGTCTCGATCATGCCGAGATAGTCCGAGGTCTTGAAGCTCGCCGCCGTCACCAGGGCCTTGCAGCTGACCTTGTTCAGGGCATATTCCAGCTCGGTCAGCCGATAGGCCGGGTTGATGTTGACCAGAATCAGGCCGATGCGGGCGGTGGCGAATTGCGTCACCAGCCATTCCCAGCGGTTGGGCGACCAGATGCCGACGCGATCGCCCTTGCGCAGGCCGAGCGCCAGGAAGCCGGCGGCCAGCGCATCGACGGTGTCCGACAGTTCGCTCCAGGTGAAGCGCTTGTCCTGGCCGACGAAGATTGCGGCATCGAGCGTGCCGTATTTGCTGACGGTATCGGAGAACAGGGCCGGAATGGTCTCCTCCAGCAACGGCACCTTGCGCTCGCCCGAGACATGCGCCTTGCCGTGGACGGGCGCGACAAAGACAATGCCGGAGCGCGCGCCGCGTCCGCGCAGATTGGTGGCGTTCTTCAGCTCGTCGAGATTGACCGGCATCGCTCTCTCCTCCCAGCACGGACCGAGCCTATCAGCCTGCCGGAACGGTGGAAATCCCGCCGATGGTAGTGACACCCCTCCCGCCAGGGAAAGCAGGCTATCCGACCGTCGCCGTCATTTTCGCGGCTATATCCCGGAAGATGGCCTCATCGGCGGCGGAACGATCTTTCTTCGAGGCCACCAGGCAGGCCTGCGACTTCAGCACGACGCCATCGCCCAGCACCTTGAGATGGTTGGCGCGCAGCGTCGAGCCCGTGGTGGTGATGTCGACGATGACGTCGGCAAGGCCGGCCGCCGGCGCGCCTTCGGTGGCGCCGAGGCTTTCGACGATGCGATAGACCTGGATGCCGTGCTTGAGCGAAAAGAACTGCTGCGTCAGCCGCCAGTATTTGGTGGCGATCCTGAGCCGCCGGCCATGGCGCTGGCGGAAATCTGCGGCGACGTCATCGAGATCGGCCATGGTGTCGACATCGAGCCAGATCTCGGGCACCGCGACCACGACATCGGCATGGCCGAAGCCGAGACGGGCGACGATCTCGGCCCGCGCTTCCCAGTCGGCGAGATTTTCCCGCACAAGGTCCTCGCCGGTGATGCCGAGATCGACCGCGCCCTGCCCTATTTCGCCCGATATTTCGGAAGCCGACAGGAAGACCACTTCGACATTGTCCAGGCCCTCGACGCGGGCGTGATATTTGCGCTCGTCGCCGGGCAGGCTGACGGCGAGGCCGGCCTTGGCCAGCACCTCCAGTGCCTGCTCCTTGAGCCGGCCCTTGGACGGGATCGCCAGCGTGATCATGGTGCCGTCTCCCGCAACGCCTCGATGCGGTCGAGCCACACCGAGAAGCCGACACCGGGGATCGCGGTCTTGGCGCCGAGCAGCGTCAGCAACCTGTCATAGCGGCCGCCGCCGGCCAGGGGACGCTCGCCACTTGCGGCCGCGACTTCGAAGACCACACCGGTGTAATAATCGAGCGGACGGCCGAAGGCGGCGTCGTAGCGGATTTTTCCCGACGGCAAGCCATGCGCCTCGATCGCCTTGGCGCGGGCCGCGAATTTTTCCAGCGCCGCACCCAATGAAAGTCCGGCGCCGGCGGCGAAGGTTTCCAATGCCTGGGCCGCTCCATCGAGCGGCACGTCGATGGCCAGAAAACCTTTCAACGCCGCGAAGGCCTCGTTCGACAGCCGCACGCTGCGCAACTCGGCTTTCTCGATCAGCCGCCGCGCGATGTCCGACGGCGCGCGCCCGGCCGATGCCGACAGGCCGGCCTCCTCCATGCCGCCGGCAATGTGCTGGGAAAGGCCGTCCAGATCGCCGTCGAGGACAAGCGCCGCGACCGGGCCGGAGAGCTGGCCGTTGCGCGGCGGGTTGGCGAGATCGGCGAGTGCCGCCTCCAGCATCGGCGCCGAGCCGAAGGCGCGGGCGAGCCGCATGCGCCATCCGCGCGGGAGCCCTAGGGCCGCCAGTACCGCCTCGAAGATGCCCTGGTCGCCGAGCGTGACCGCCAGCGACTGACCGGGCAGGACCAGCGACAGCAGGGCGTGCGCGTCGGCAACCGAGCGGGCATCGGCTTCAGCCGTGTCGCGATCGCCGAGATCCTCGATGCCGGCCTGAAAGAACTCGTTGCCGCCCTCGCGGCGCTGGCGAAACACCTCGCCGAGATAGGAATAGCGGCGCGGCGTGCCGGCCTGGCTGGTTATGTGGTCGAGACAGACCGGAATGGTGAATTCGGGCCGCAGGCAGAGCGTCTGCCCGGTCTCGCTCTCCGTAAGGAAAATGCGCCGGCGCAGATCCTCGCCGGCCATGTCGAGGAACGGATCGGCCGGCTGCAGCACGGCAACTTCCACCGCATGCGTGTTGCGGGTTGCGAAGAGCGCGATGATGTCGGCTGATATGGCGGGGTAGCGGGAGGTCATATGCCGCGCCCTTCCCTTCTCCCCCTGTGGGAGAAGGTGGATCGGCGCGCAGCGCCGAGACGGTTGAGGGGTGCGTGTCGGAATGAAGCGTTTGCGTTCCCTGGAACACCCCTCATCCGACCTCGCTTCGCGAGGCCACCTTCTCCCACAAGGGGAGAAGGACAAGAGCGCGCGGCGCTCGTCACTTGGTCCGCTCCTGGGCCTGCGCCGCCAAGATCTTCTTCACTTCGGCGACCAGCTCGCTTTCCGCCACCGTCACCTGCGCCGGGCGCGCGGCGCGCCATTCGGCATTGTCGGTGATTTCGGCGGACATGCGCGCGCCTTCGATCAGGTCCTTGATCTGCAGTTCACCCTTGGCGCGCTCGTCGCCGCCCTGAATGATGGCGACCGGACAGCCGCGACGGTCGGCATATTTGAGCTGCGCCTTCATGCCGGCGCCGCCGAGGTACATTTCGGAGCGGATGCCGGCGGCGCGCAGTTCCGCCACCATCTTCTGGTAGCGGCCGAGGCTTTCCGTGTCCTTGTCCATGACCAGCACGACAACCGGCGCGATCACGTCGGCGCTTCCGAGCTTGCCAAGGTTCTTCAGCGCCGTCATCAGCCTGGAGACGCCGATGGAAAAGCCCGTCGCCGGCACCGGCTCACCGCGGAAGCGTGAGACCAATCCGTCATAGCGGCCGCCGCCACCGACCGAGCCGAAGCGTACGATCTGGCCGTCCTCATTGGGGATCTCGGCCAGCAGTTCGGCCTCGAAGACGGGACCCGTGTAATATTCCAGGCCGCGCACGACGGAACGGTCCATGGCGATGCGGTCCTCGCCGTATCCGGCGGCCCTGACCAAGGCTTCGATCGTTGCGAGTTCGCCAACGCCCTCCTGGTAGACCGCGTTCCCGCTGACGCTGGCATCCTGGCCGGCCTGCGCATTGCGCGCCGTCGCCAGAAGGACGGCCTGGGCTTGCGTATCATTCAGCCCGGCGCCCTTGGCAAAATCCCCCTCGCCTTCCTTGCCGCCATCCCAACGCCCTGGGCCAAGCAGAAGCCGGACACCTTCCGCGCCGAGCTTGTCCAGCTTGTCGATGGCACGCAGCACGGTCAGCCGACGACCGGCATTCTCCTCGCCGCCAAGGCCGATTGCTTCCAGCACGCCGTCCAGCACCTTGCGGTTGTTGACGCGGATGACATAGTCGCCGCGCTTGATGCCGAGCGCTTCCATGACGTCGGCCATCATCATCGCCATCTCTGCATCCGCCGCAACGCCCGGCGTGCCGATCGTATCGGCGTCGAACTGCATGAACTGGCGGAAGCGGCCGGGGCCGGGCTTTTCGTTGCGGAACACCCAGCCGGACCGGTAGCTGCGGTATGGCTTGGGCAGGCGTTCGAAATTCTCGGCGACGAAGCGTGCCGTCGGCGCTGTTAGGTCGTAGCGCAGCGACAGCCACTGGTCGTCATCGTCCTGGAAGGAGAACACGCCTTCGTTCGGCCGGTCCTGGTCGGGCAGGAATTTGCCGAGCGCATCGGTGTATTCGATCAGCGGCTGGTCGGCCGGCTCGAAGCCATAGAGCTCATAGACCGAGCGGATCGTCGCTATCATCTTCTCGACGGCGCGGATGTCCTCGGCGCCGCGGTCGGCAAACCCGCGCGGCAGCCGCGCTTTCGTCTTTTCCGATTTGTCGGCCATAATCTGGGCACCCGATGGTTCATGACTTCGTGGCGCGGTAAATCTACCGCGTTCCACAGCGCGCGTTTCCTAACCGATGAAGCCGGGAGCGGCAAGGGTTGGCGCCCCGCGGCGCACCCGACGAGATCAGGAAAAATCGAAACCCTCTGAAACAAAAACACGCCAGAAGTGAAACAATGCCGCCATGAGCGCGGCATCGTGCCGACACAATCGCGGCCGATACAGCGCATCGAAACGAAGGGGTTCAGGACATGACCAGTGCAACGGAATTCCAGGCCAACGGCGAGGCCGGTGAACTGCCCACACGCTTGCGCCCTGCGGGCACCCATGCACCGAAAATGGCTGGCCAGGCGGCCGGGCCGTTCGATGTACCCGCCGACACCGGCAAGGGATCTTCCCTGCGCGACGCCCTGGTGACCGGCCTGCTGGTGATCTATCCGACAGTGGCCACCGTGGCGGCAATCGTCGCCGGGCTGTTCCTGGCCGGCGCCAACGGCACCTGAAACCGTCCGTTTCGCTGGATGCGATTTTCATTCTTGATCAGGGGATTGAGCATGCGACTGGGCTACGCATACGCGCTTGGCTGCGCGTTTTTACTTGGGGCGGCCAATCCGGCCAGCGCCGCAGGCTGCAAGCCGGGGGACGCGGGCCTTGCCGGCCATTACTACCTGCGCGGCGTCATGGAGGTCGGCTCCGAACTGCTGCTGAAGAAGGACGGCAGCTTCGAGTTCATGCTCGCCTATGGCGCCAATGACCAGGACGGCAAGGGCTGTTGGGTGAAAAAGGGCTCGACGGTCGAGGTCATCCCCGCCGGACGCAGTTCGGCATCGACGCATCATACGCCCGACGACAGCGGTTTCAGCGGCCTTGTGCTGAGCATTTCAGGCCGCAGCCTGGTGTGGGACATCAATGGCAGCGGACACAAGGGACGGTTCGAGAAGTGAGGGCAGCGCGACACCTGGCAAGGTCGGCGCCGCCCCTCATCCGGCCTTCGGCCACCTTCTCCCCGTGAACGGGGAGAAGGAAAAAGCAGCTATTTCGGCCGCTTGAAAGCCTTCCGCTGCTTCTCGACCTCCTTGCGGCATACACAGCCTTCGAGATGGTCGTTGACCAGCCCCATGGCCTGCATGAAGGCGTAGACCGTGGTCGGGCCGACGAAGCTCCAGCCGCGCTTCTTCAGGTCCTTCGAAATCCGCACGGAAACCGCGGTGGTCGGGTTGGCGCGCAGATGGGCGAGATCAACGGTTTGCGGCCGTTCCTCCTTGCCGGGTTCGAACCTCCAGAACCAGGCGGCCAGCGAGCCGAACTCGTCGACCATTTCGCGGGCGCGTTTGGCGTTGTTGATGGTCGAGACGATCTTGCCGCGATGGCGGATGATACCGGCATTGCCGAGCAGGCGTTCCACATCCTTGTCGGTGAAGGCGGCGACCTTGTCGAAGTCGAAGCCGGCGAAGGCCTCGCGAAAATTCTCCCGCTTGCGCAAAATGGTCAGCCACGACAGCCCCGACTGAAACCCTTCGAGGCAGATCTTCTCGAACAGCCTACGGTCGTCGGCCACCGGCCGGCCCCATTCATGGTCGTGGTAGTGCAGATAGTCGGGCAGATTGCCATGCCAGAAGCAGCGCACGACACCGTCAGGACCGGCAAGCAGGCCGGTGTTTTCATTGCTCATCTCAAGAGATCCATCCGTTAACGCGCTTCCGCGCTGCTTTTACCGTGGCTTTACCAGATTCCTGAACCCGGCGGTAACCACACCAAAAGGTTTACTGACAGAACCGCATTTTACGCATTCCGATTCATGTTTCGGTTGCTGCTCGCCGCCAATGATCGCGCAAACCGGGAGCGTTCTTGCCCGGCGTATCAGGCTATCAAGGTGCGTTCCCGATGAAATTCCTGCTTCCGTTGTTCAGCGCGGCGGTGCTTGCCGCAAGCGTCATGCCCTCCCTTGCCGACGACCGCTATGCCGACAGGCCGCCGGTGATGGTGAGCCCCGACCTTTCCGCGCCCTGGGTGCTGCAGCTTGGCCATGCGCCGGGCATCGTGCGGCAGAACCGACAGGCCGTGCAGCAGCCGCGCCAGCGCACCGCGCAGCCCGACCGTGTGCAGACGGCGGGCGTGCAGGCGCCGGCCAAGCGCATGGTCATGCGCCCGCAGATCAACCCGGTCTACCTGCCGCAGGAAGTCGCTTATGACGGAGGCCAGAAGCCAGGCACCATCGTCATCGATACCACGCAGAATTTCCTCTATCTGGTCGAGAAGAACGGCAAGGCGCGGCGCTACGGCGTCGGCACCGGTAAGCCCGGCTTCGAATGGTCGGGCACGCACAAGATCACCAACAAGCGCGTCTGGCCGGACTGGCGTCCGCCAGCCGAGATGATCAAGCGCGAGGCGGCCAAGGGCCGCTACCTGCCGACTTATCTGGCTGGCGGCATGGAAAACCCGCTCGGCGCGCGAGCACTCTATATCGGCACGACGGAGTACCGCATCCACGGCACCAACCAGCCCTGGACGATCGGCGGCGCGGTGTCGTCGGGCTGCATCCGCATGCGCAACGAGGACGTGGTCGACCTTTATGAGCGGGTCAATGTCGGAACCACGGTCGAGGTGATATAATGATAGCGAATCAGCCGGTTAAGCAGTGCTGAGCAGGTTTTTGCGCGCTGTTGCCCTCAAGCCATAGCGCGCTTCTGGAAGACGTGCTTAGACTGGCGGCGAGTTAACGGGGGACGGGCCGTGTGGGGATACGGCCGGTCACGAGAGGGCAGCACGGGTAACCGGGCTGCCCTTTTCGTTTCACGGTGCGACAGGTCGCCCCGGAGGCACGGTGTTTCGCTTTCAGGGCTGATTTCCGGGCCATGCTCTGCTATTGCAGTGCACAATCTTCCCACCAAAGGTTCGAGCTATGTCCCTCTCCGACGACAGCCGCTATCTCAAGGGCGGCCCTGTCGCCCAGCGCATCATCGCCGCCGTGCGCGAGGACGCGGCCATTGCCAAAGCCGAGGGTTTCCCGCCCAAGCTGATCTCGATCACCGTCGGCGATACCGACGCGGTCGATGTCTATGTACGCAACCAGCGCGCCAAGGCTCAGCTCGCCGGCATCGATTTCGAGGAACGGCGCTTTCCCGCCACCATCACCTCGGGTGAGCTGGAAGCAGCCATCCACGGGCTGAACGCCGATCCGCGCGTCACCGGCATCATCATCCAGCGGCCGGTTCCCGCGCATATCCCGGTCAAGACGCTGCAGGCAGCGGTGCATCTGCTGAAGGATGTCGAGGGCATGCACCCGGCCTCGATCGGCAACATCGTCTACAACCAGCTCGACCTCGCGCCCTGCACGGCCGCGGCCTCGGTCGAACTGCTCAAGGAAACCGGCCTCGACCTCAAGGGACTGGAAGTGGTCGTCGTCGGCCATTCGGAAATCGTCGGGAAGCCGATCGCCTTCCTGTTGATGAGCGAAGGCGCGACGGTGACGGTCTGCCATCACATGACGCGGTCGGTCGCCGCCCATGCGCGGCGCGCCGACGCGCTGTTCGTCGCCGTCGGCAAGCCAAGGCTGATCAAGGCCGACATGGTGAAGCCAGGTGCGGCCGTCATCGACATCGGCATCAATTCCGAAATCGGGCCTGATGGCACCAGCCGCATCGTCGGCGACGTCGACACCGACAGCGTCAAGCACGTGGCCTCGTGGATCACCCCGGTTCCAGGCGGCGTCGGCCCGATCACGGTGGCCATCTTGCTGCGCAACACGATGGTCGCGCTCAGCCGCCAGCGCGCGCTCTACGAGGCGACCTACGGCACGGCCGACAGGCTGGCGGCGGAATAAGACAGGGCGGCGTCACCCCCCTCACCCAGCCTCCGCTTTGCTCGGCTGACCTCTCCCCGAGGGGAGAGGAGACTATCACCGCCGGCGTCAACCTCTTCTCCCCGACGGGGAGAAGGTGGCCGCGAAGCGGCCGGATGAGGGGGATTTGCCGTAACTCTGACAGGGGCAACGCCGCGCTACTCAGCCGCAACAAGCCTTTCCTCGGAGACGCCTTCCGGTCGCGGCCCGCCATAGGCCCAGTCGAGCAGCTTGACCGTGTGCACCACCGGCATCCTGGCAGCGGACGCGATCTGCGTGATGCAGCCGATATTGCCCGTGGCGACGATCGCGGCGCCCGTCGCCTCGATGTTTTTCACCTTGCGGTCGCGCAGCCTGGCCGAAATCTCGGGCTGCAGAATGTTGTAGGTGCCGGCCGAGCCACAACAGAGATGGCCCTCGCGCGGCTCGCGCACGATGAAACCGGCCCTGGCGAGCAGTTCCTTCGGCTGACGCGTGATCTTCTGGCCGTGCTGCATCGAGCAGGCCGAGTGATAGGCGACGACCGTGCCCGGCTTGCGCACCGGTTCGGGCAGATCGATGGCGGACAGATACTCGGTGATGTCCTTGGCCAGCGCCGACACGCCCGCGGCCTTGTCGGCATAGGCCGGATCGAGCCGCAGCATGAAGCCGTAATCCTTGATCGTCGTGCCGCAGCCCGACGCGGTGATGATGATGGCGTCGAGCCCGCCCTCATCGATGGCACGGGTCCAGGCATCGACATTCTGCCTGGCCGAAGCAAGAGCGGCTTCCTCCCGTCCCATGTGATGAACCAGTGCGCCGCAGCAGCCCTCGCCCGGCGGCACCACAACCTCGACGCCGAGCCGTGTTAGCAGCGAGATGGTCGTATCGTTGATGGCGGGATCCAGCACCGATTGCGCGCAGCCGGTCAGGATGGCCACACGTCCTCTTTTCGCTAACTGTACGGCATGGATGCCCGGCAAGGCCATCGGCGAGGCCGCCGGGATTGATGCCGGCGCAAGCCTGAGCATCGCGCCGAGCGGCTTCAGTGCCGGGATTTTTTCGAACGGGCCGATGAACGGCTTGCCCAGCTTCGCCAGCTTGAGCGCCGCGCGGAAGCGACGGGGATAGGGCAGCACGAAGGCGAGCATGGCGCGGGTCAGCCGGTCGAGCAGCGGCCGCCTGTAGGTTTCCTGGATATGGGCGCGGGCGTGGTCGACCAGATGCATGTAGTTGACGCCTGATGGGCAGGTGGTCATGCAGGCGAGGCAGGACAGGCAACGGTCGATATGGGTGACGATTTCCTTGTCGGCGGGACGGCCGTTCTCCAGCATGTCCTTGATCAGGTAGATGCGCCCGCGCGGCGAATCGAGCTCGTTGCCAAGCGTCACATAGGTCGGGCAGGTGGCGGTGCAGAAGCCGCAATGGACGCATTTGCGCAGGATTTTTTCGGACTCGGCGACATGCGGATTAGCTAGCTGTGCGGGCGAAAAATTGGTCTGCATCTCTGATGTCCTAGGCCATGCGGCCGGGATTGAGGATGTTCTTCGGATCGAATTCCTGCTTCAGCCGCTGGCTGAGTGCCGCCAGCGCCGGCGCCTGCGGTTCGAACACCGGCAAGGCAGCGCGGTGGGCAGGCGCGGCGCGCACCAGCGTCGCGTGGCCGCCGCCGTGTTTTCTCAAGAGACCGCGCAGCAAAGCGGCTTCCGGATCCCCCTCTTCCATACGCAGCCACACCAGCCCACCCTGCCAGTCATAGAAGGCGCTGACGGCGGCCTGCATGCGCAGCGTCAGGACCATCTGGTGGCCCTGCGCAGGCGTCATAGAGACCCGCCAGACCGGCTTCCCGCTGCCGTCCGCGAAGGGCCTGATATCCCTGATATCACGCCAGATTGCCTTGGAGGTCTCGCTGGTAATCTCGTCCAGCGGGCCGGCCTTGCCGAGCAGCGTTTTCAGGGCTGCTATACGATAGTCAACGGACGGGCCAAAGCCTTCGACGCGCAGCAGCGTGGCCGCTTCAGTGCCGAGCGCTCCGCCCGCGACGCGCGCGGCAATGCGCTCCGGCAAATGGGCGGCACTCGATACTTCGGCGCTGGAGCCGAGCGCCAGGGCCATGGCGGCGCAGGCGGCATCGTCGAGCAGGCCACGGACGGCGAGCGTGACTTCGGTCTCGGCGGCTGGCAGCACCTTGAAGGTGACGTCGGTGAAGACGGCCAATGTACCCCAGCTGTTGGCCATCAGCTTCGACAGATCGTAGCCGGTGACGTTCTTGACCACGCGGCCGCCCGACTTGAACGCTTCGCCCCGACCGGAGACGACGTTGATGCCGAGAATATGATCGCGCGCGGCGCCCGCCTTCAGCCGGCGCGGACCGGAAAGGTTGGCGCCGAGCACCCCGCCGATGGTGCCTTTGCCTGGCTCGCCGCCAAGCAGCGGACCATAGTCCATCGGCTCGAAAGCTAACTGCTGACCGTTGTCCGCCAGCAGCCTTTCGATATCGGCCAGCGGCGTGCCGGCCTTTGCCGACAGCAC
Source organism: Mesorhizobium sp. M8A.F.Ca.ET.161.01.1.1 (assembly GCF_004792105.1). Taxonomy (NCBI): domain Bacteria; kingdom Pseudomonadati; phylum Pseudomonadota; class Alphaproteobacteria; order Hyphomicrobiales; family Phyllobacteriaceae; genus Mesorhizobium; species Mesorhizobium sp. M8A.F.Ca.ET.161.01.1.1. The sequence goes on from NZ_SRTD01000006.1 coordinate 144,490, forward strand.
CAGTTCGGCGGGTTCGTAGAGGGTCACGCCCGAGAGTTTCGACAGGTCGAGTGTGTGCTCGGTCTGCAGCGGACGGCCGATGCCGCGCTTGGAGCCGTGGCCGAGGATTTCGAGCGACGTTTCCTCCGCCGCCGCCCAGGCAATGGTGGAGAGGACTTCGGTGGAAGTGGATGGGGTGAAGGTGGTCATAGGTTCGCGCCTTTCCTCGTCCCCGCGAAGCGGGGGAAACAGGATAGGCCGAGTTCTGTCGCGCCCCCCTCTGTCCTGCCGGACATCTCCCCCTCAAGGGGGGAGATCAGATGTCGTGCAGGGTTTCGCCAATCTTCTGCGTTGAGGAAAAGGCGAAGCGCACGAACTGCCAATCTCCCCCCTTGAGGGGGAGATGTCCGGCAGGACAGAGGGGGGTGTTCACGCGCCGACATATCAGCTCAAAACCTCGGAATATCCGGAAATGCCACCTGCCCGCGATGCACGTGCATGCGGCCCAGTTCGGCGCAGCGGCGAAGTTGCGGAAAAACCTTGCCGGGATTGAGCAGATGGTTGGGGTCGAAAGCGCATTTGACGCGCATTTGCTGGTCGAGGTCGACCTGGTTGAACATTTCCGGCATCAGGTCGCGCTTCTCGACCCCGACGCCATGCTCGCCGGTGAGCACGCCACCGACCTTGACGCAGAGCCGCAAAATGTCGGCCCCAAAACTTTCGGCCTTGTCGAGTTCGCCCGGCACGTTGGCATCGTAGAGAATGAGCGGGTGCAGATTGCCGTCGCCGGCGTGGAAAACGTTGGCGACGCCGAGACCGTATTTTTCCGACAGCTCGCGCATGCCGGCCAGCACGCGCGGCAGTTCCTTGCGCGGGATGGTGCCGTCCATGCAGTAGTAATCGGGCGAGATGCGGCCAACGGCGGGGAAGGCCGCCTTGCGGCCGGCCCAGAAACTCAACCGCTCCTGCTCGGACTGCGAGATGCGGCACGTGGTCGAGCCGTTGGCGATGGCGATCGCCTCGACCGCCGTGATGAGATGATCGACCTCGACGCCGGGGCCATCGAGCTCGACAATCAGCAGCGCCTCGACATCCAGGGGATAGCCGGCATGGACAAAATCCTCGGCGGCATGGATCGCCGGCCGGTCCATCATTTCCATGCCGCCTGGAATAATGCCTGCGCCGATGATGTCGGCGACGCACTGGCCGCCCTGCTCGCTAGTCGGAAAGCCGATCAGCAGGGCGCGCGCCGTCTCCGGCTTCTTCAGGATGCGCACGGTGACCTCGGTGACGACGCCAAGCAGACCTTCCGAACCGGTCATGACGCCGAGCAGGTCATAGCCCTCCGCGTCGAGGTGGCCGCCGCCGAGCCGCACCACCTCGCCATTCATCAGAACCATCTCGATGCCGAGCACATTGTTGGCGGTGAGGCCGTATTTCAGGCAGTGCACGCCGCCGGAGTTCTCCGCCACGTTGCCACCGATCGAGCAGGCGATCTGGGAGGATGGATCGGGGGCGTAGTAAAACCCCTCCTGCTCGACGGCAGACGTAATGCCGAGATTGGTGACGCCGGGCTGGGCGACGACAAGGCGGTTGGGAAAATCGATCTCGAGGACGCGGTTGAACCGGCTCATGACGAGCAGCACCGCGTCCTCCAGCGGCAGCGCGCCGCCCGACAGCGAGGTGCCGGATCCCCGCGGCACGACGCGGATGTTGCGGTCGTTGCAGTATTTCAGCACGCGCGAAACCTGCGCCACCGTTTCGGGCAGCACCACGACCAGCGGCACTTGCCGGTAGGCGGTCAGGCCATCGCTTTCGAAGGCACGCATTTCATTGGCCGTGTCGACCACGCCCTCGCCCGGCACGATGATGCGCATGTCGGCGACGATTTCGCTGCGCCGGCGCAGCGTATCGGCGTCTGGCTTGGGCATGGCAAGGCCGGACATCGGCGCTTCCTCCACTCGACTGGTAAAAATGATTTACCAGCTGGCGGCATTTGTTGCAAATCTTGCTTTGGTGGCGTCAGGGCGGCGGATGCAGGCAAAGCTTCCGCAGCGGCAATCTGCCGCTGCACATCCGTTGCGTCCGAAGCATGGCGCGGACTATTCGCCCGGATGTTTCGCCGGCTCGGAATGCATCCGTCGCACGCGGCGCACGCCCCACCAGACCAGCAGGATGGCGAACGGCACCGAGGCGGCGGTGACGACCTCCGGCGCGAAGGCGTGGCCAAAGACCGACGCGCCCTTGGCCACATAGCCGATGAGGCCGACGACGTAATAGGAGACGGCGGCGACCGAAAGGCCTTCGACGGTCTGCTGCAGGCGCAGTTGCAGGCGGGCGCGGTTGTTCATCGAGGCAAGCAGGTCGCGATTCTGCTTCTCGACCTCGACGTCGACCCAGGTCCGCAGCAGAGTGGTGGCACGGGTCAGCTTGCGCGACAGATTGGCCTGGCGCTCCTCGACCGAGCGGCAGGTGCGCATGGCTGGCGCCATGCGCCGCAGCAGAAAGCCCGCCCAGGTGTCATAGCCCTGCACAGGCTCCTCATCCAGCGCCTCCAGCCTTTCCGTGACGATGCCGTCATAGGCGCGGCTGGCGCCGAAGCGGTAGAGGCTGGAAGCGGCATCGGCCTCCAGTTCGGCGGCAAGCTCCGTCAGGCCGGCGAGCAGCGTCTGGTTGTCGCGCGTTTCGGCGACCTTCATTTCCAGGGTCGTCTGCGCCAAGCGGTCCTCGATGCGGCGGGCGCGGCCGGACAAGGTGAGCGCCAGCGGCAGGCCGAGCATGGCAAGCGTGCGGTAGGTCTCGATGTCGATCAGCCGCTGCGACAGCGCGCCGGTGCTGGCCGGGGTCAGGCCGCGGTCGAGCACCAGCATGCGGGTCATGCCGTCGCCGTCCTGGCGGAAGTCGGTGACGATGGCCGCGCTGCCACGCTCGACAAGCGAGTAACAGAGGCTGGTCGGGTCGAAGCCGGCGACCTGCCTCTCGCTCGCCTGCGTCCATTTGCGGATCTCGAGCCGGATGCCCGAGATGACGGTTCCCGGCGGCGAAAAGCCATTGCCAAAGGGCGAATCCTCTTGCCCCCGGCCATTCTCGGCCAGCGGCCCTTCCCAGAGATAGGTCGAGAATTCCGTGTGCCGCTCCCAGCGCAGCGTCCCCTTGCCCCATTTCATGGCGTGGTGGCGGGCGTGACGCTCGGGAGCGGCGATGCCGAGACGGCGCGACAGTTCCGAAAGCACGGCGTGGTCGACCGCTGAGCCGCCTTCGGTCATGAAGGAGAGTTGGACAAGCACGCGCGGCTTCTCGACCAGCGGATGGGGGCGGGCGTGAACCTCGCCGAGCGCGCCGGGCCGGCCTTCATGCGCCGGAAAGCCCATGACGCTGCCCTGGCTGCGCGGCTGGAATTCAAGATTGGACGTCTCGTCCGACACGTCTGGTCCCCCTGGTTTCGACCCTTCGTGCAATGGCGTCGTCTTGCGGCAATCGGCAAGGGACGTAAACAGCAAAATTTAGCGCGAGGCGAAATGCCGGCGCGGCGCGAAAATCGACCGAACGAGACGAATTGGATAAATAATTTGACCAGTTGGCGACAGAGGCTCTAATCTGCGCGACATCATTCCCTTCTCCAGGCGCTTCCTTTGAGCGACATTTTCTCCAGGATCGAGCATTCGCGCACCGCCGACGAGGTGGTGCAGCAGATCGAAAGCCTCATCCTCGAAGGCGTGCTGCGCACCGGCGACCGGCTGCCGGGCGAGCGCGAACTGGCACGCCAGTTCGATGTGTCGCGGCCCATCCTGCGCGACGCGCTGAAGGCGCTCGAAGCGCGCGGCCTGCTGTCGACCCGTCCGGGCGGCGGCACGCACGTCGCCGACATTATCGGCCAGTTGTTCACCAAGCCGGTGGCGGACCTGATCTCGACGCATCGCAAGGCGGTGGCCGACTATCTGGAATACCGCCGCGAGATCGAAGGCATAGCCGCCGAATACGCGGCGCGGCGCGCCACACCGGAGGACCTTGCCTTGCTCGATCGCATCATGGCGCGCATGGACGAGGCGCATCGTACCGGCGATTTCGACGACGAGGCCGAAATCGACGTCGAATTCCATCATGCGATCTGCGAATGCGCGCACAACATCCTGCTTCTGCACACACTGCGCTCCTGCTACCGGCTGTTGTCGGAAGGCGTGTTCCAGAACCGGCTCCTGGTGTTCACCGTGCCCGGCGCGCGCGAGGCGCTGCTGGCGCAGCACCGGGCGATCCACACCGCGGTCAAGGCCGGCGATCCGGCCGGCGCCCGCCAGGCGGCGATGGACCACATGACCTATGTCGAGCGTTCGATGGCGGAAGCCGAACGCAGCGGCGACTGGCAACGCGTGTCGCGGCTGAGGCTGAGGCAGCGTTCGGAAGCCGGCGACGGCGAACCAGCGCGCAGACGCTCCTAATCAATTCGATCAAGCGGGGACCATCATGAGCGACATTCTGACCATCGCAGACCTCAAGGATCTCGCGCGCCGGCGCGTGCCCAAGATGTTCTTCGACTATGCCGACTCGGGCGCCTGGACCGAGAGCACCTACCGGGCGAACGAGGAAGACTTTCAGAAGATCAAGTTCCGCCAGCGCGTGCTGGTCGACATGAGCAACCGCTCGCTGGAATCGACCATGATCGGCCAGAAAGTGTCGATGCCGGTGGCGCTGGCGCCGACCGGCATGACCGGCATGCAGCATGCCGACGGCGAGATGCTGGCAGCGCAGGCGGCAGAGGAATTCGGCGTGCCGTTCACGCTCTCGACGATGAGCATCTGTTCGATCGAGGATGTCGCCTCGGTGACGAAGAAACCGTTCTGGTTCCAGCTCTATGTGCTGCGCGACAAGGATTTCGTGCTCGATTTGATCGACCGGGCGAAGGCGGCGAAGTGCTCGGCGCTGGTGCTGACGCTCGACCTGCAGGTCCTCGGCCAACGCCACAAGGATGTCCGCAACGGGCTTTCGGCGCCGCCCAAGATGACGTTGGCCAACATCATCGACCTGGCCTCAAAGCCGCGCTGGTGCCTGGGCATAGCCGGCACCAAGCGCCGCACCTTCCGCAACATCGTCGGCCACGCCAAGGGCGTCGGCGACGTCTCTTCGCTGTCGTCCTGGACGACGGAGCAGTTCGATCCGCAGCTGTCGTGGAAGGACGTCGCCTGGATCAAGGAGCGCTGGGGCGGCAAGCTGATCCTCAAGGGCATCCTCGACAAGGAAGATGCGCTGATGGCGGCCAAGACCGGCGCCGATGCCATCATCGTTTCCAACCATGGCGGGCGCCAGCTCGATGGCGCGTCGTCGTCGATCATGGTTCTGGAGGAAATCGCCGATGCGGTCGGCGACAGAATAGAAGTGCATATGGACGGCGGCATCCGCTCCGGCCAGGACGTGTTGAAAGCGCTCTGCCTTGGCGCCAAGGGCACCTATATCGGCCGGCCATTTCTTTACGGCCTGGGCGCGCTCGGCAAGGAAGGGGTTACCAAAGCGTTGGAAATCATCCGCAAGGAGATGGACATCACGCTGGCGCTGTGCGGAAAGCGTCTGGTCACCGACATGGGCAAGGAGCAGCTCCGACGCTAAGTCAGTGACATCTGACCACGGAGATACCCAGACCTTGGCGGAACCCGGCATCCATTTCCTCGACGCACACGGGCCGGACGGCGTGCGTCTGTACGCGATCGGCGACGTGCATGGCCGGGTCGACCTGCTGGCCGCCATGCATGGCCAGATCGAGGCCGAGATCGCGAGGGACAGGGTCGCCGACTGGCGCATCATCCATCTTGGCGACTATGTCGATCGCGGACCGGACTCCAAGGGCGTCATCGACTTCCTGATCGAGGCACGCGAACGCGATCCGCGAAACCTGATGCTGGCCGGCAACCACGACATCGGCTTTCTCGACTTTCTCAAGACACCCGACCCGGAAGGGCTCTTCATCCGTTTTGGCGGCATCCAGACCGCGCAATCCTACGGAGTGACTATCAACAGCGGCAACGGCGCCTGGTTCGGCAAGGCGGAATCAGCCATGCGCAAGGGTCATCAAGCCCTGCTCGAAGCGGTGCCGCAAAGCCATGTCGACTTCCTGCGGTCGCTGCCACTCTCGGTGACATCAGGCGACTTCTTCTTCTGCCATGCCGGCATCAGGCCGGGCATTCCCCTGGAAAAGCAAAGTCCGCAGGACCTGATCTGGATCCGTGACGTTTTCCACGATCACACCGGCCTCTTCCCGAAGATCGTGGTGCACGGCCACACACCGGTCCCCGAGGCGGAAGTGATGGCCAACCGCGTCAATGTCGACACGCTTGCCTGGCAGTCAGGCATGCTTACCGCGCTCGTCGTTGACGGCGCGGACAAACGCATCCTGGAAATATCGATAAGGGAGCCTTAACGGCCCCGGTGCCCAAGGGCGCGAGGGATCCGGGCGCGAGGGATGCCCTGGCTTAGCGCAGGGAGGCGGTGACGCCGTAGCCGTCAACCGCATTGTGGTTGTTGGCGGCATCGGCGGCATAAATACCAAGACCGCAAAGTACGATGGCGGACAGCATGGCAAAGGACAGAAGCGCTGCTTTCACGGAGGTCATCTCTTGTTGAGCTTCCTGCATCTGTGCACGAGGCGGTTACCAATGCGTTGAAACGGAAAATACGTGTCAAAGTTTCGACGATTTCGCGCTTCTAGGTGTGTTCTGTATCGATGGTGTGTCGCACGGGTCACACAAAAGGTTCATCCCGGTTGCACAGCCGACATAGGGCGCGCGCCTTCTAGGATGGCGGGCGGACACAAGCCAAGGATGAAAGGGGTTTTCCCCAACCGGTTTCATGGTCGCGTGCCAATTATGTCACGCGGAGCATGAACGGTCGTTTAGAGCGGATCAGAGTTTGATAGAATCTCTGACCCGCTCTAACTTCTTGTTTTTACGCAATTCCCAAGGGGAAGCGCTGCGCGCTTCTCCCGGGAAAACCGCTACACACTTTTCCTGGAATTGCTCTAGATCGTCGCCACCCAGGCACGGGCGATGGCCAGACCAGCGGCATCGGCGTCAGGACCGTTGCGGGCCATTTCGCCGTCGAGCTTGCCGGCCCAGTCGGGATGGCGCGCGGCGATGGTCGGCGCGAAGGAGGAGCTCCAGTTCTTCACCATGGGCCGGTCGGCCTCGAAATGGAACTGGAAGCCGTAGACGGCGCGGCCGACGCGAAACGCCTGGTTTTCGGCGACATCGTTGCCGGCGAGCCGCACAGCGTCTTCCGGCAGTTCGAACGTGTCGTCGTGCCACTGGAAGATCGGGAACTTTTCCGGCAGCTCAGCCAACACCGCATCGGCCTTGGCATCGGCCGTCAGCGACACGCCGCGCCAGCCGAATTCGTTGGCGCCGCCGATGCGGTTCGCGCCGCCAAAGGCGCGGGCGACGAGTTGACTGCCGAGACAGATACCGAGCACGGCGCGGTCCTTGCCAGCGAAATCGCGGGTCAGTTCGAGCAGCGCCGGGAAATAGGGATATTCTTCGTCGGCCAGCGCATTCTGGCCGCCGCCGAGCACCACCATGGCATCGTGGCCGGTTGCGTCCCGTGGCAGCGCATCACCCTTGTAGGGAAGCCGCACATCAAGATCGGCACCCGCTTCGGCCAGTGCCGCACCGACTTGGCCGAGGCCGGTATTGTCGTAGTTCTGGACTACCAGCACCCGCATCGAAAAACCCTGCTGACATGAAAATGCTGTCGCGAGCGATATCATGGCGCCGGCGTTTCAGCCAAGATGCGTATCCCAGGAGAAAACTATGCCACTGCAGAACCGGGTCGATCCGTTCGGCGCCATTCACGCCGTGCCGGAGCGCGGCCTATTCACCGGCAATCGCGGCATCATCCACGCCCCCGCGACAAAGACGCTCCTGAAAAAGCGCTGGGCGCTTCCGGCCTGGATCATCTGCGTGTGCCAATTCCGCAATGTGCAGCGCGAGCCGATGGGCCGCAACCGGCCCGGTGGCAAGGCCGGCTGGACCGAATTGTTCTTTCTCGACGAGGTGACGGCGCTCGCCGCCGGGCATCGCCCCTGCTTCTTTTGCCAGCGTGAACGGGCCAAGGATTTTGTCGGTCGCTTCGGCCAAGCCTTCGGTATTGCCGAGCCGCGCGCCCCGCAGGTCGACAAGCGACTGCATAAGGAGCGGCTGGCGTCGGGCGGCAAGCGGCCTGCGGTCGCGATGGATGCGCTTGCCGGCCTGCCCGACGGCGCGATGATCGCAGCTGGCGGCAGCGCCTATGCCTTGCGCCACGGCAAGATATTGCCATGGACTTTTGCCGGATACGGCCCGCCAACCAGCCCTGATCATTTCGGGGACGAGACGCTTGTGCTGCTGACCCCGGAAACGACGCTTGCCGTGCTGCGCCATGGCTTTCAACCCGTGTGGCATCCTTCCGCCAAGGCTTGACGCAGGCGGCCGTCTCGCTCATTCCTCGGCCATGCGCGCCAACTACAAGATGCAACGTCTGTTCGTGCCCGACGACCTCGGACCAGACATCGAGTTCGAACCCGGCCAGCAGCAGAGCCATTATCTCCTGCATGTGCTGCGGCTCGCCGAAGGCGCCGAGATCCTTGTCTTCAATGGCCGCGACGGCGAGTGGTCGGCGGCGATATCAGCGAAATCCAAGCGGTCGGTGCGGCTGAAAGTACTGGCGCCGCAAAGACCGCAACCGCCCTTGCCCGACCTCATCTATTGCTTCGCGCCGCTGAAGCAGGGCCGGCTCGACTATCTGGTGCAAAAGGCGGTCGAGATGGGCGCCGGCATCCTGCAACCGGTCATCACCCAGCACACGCAGGTGGCAAAGCCTTCCATCGATCGCCTGCGCGCCAATGTCGTCGAGGCCGCCGAGCAATGCGGCATCCTGGCTGTGCCGGAAGTTCGCGAGGCGGAAAAATTCGAGCGCCTGCTGACCGGGTGGGACAAGGAAAGGCGGCTGATCTTCTGCGACGAGGACGCCTCGACCAACAACCCACTGCCTGCCTTGCAGGCGGTAGAGGAGAAGAAGCTCGCTTTGCTGGTCGGGCCCGAGGGCGGCTTTTCCGACGAGGAGCGCAAGATGCTCCGCGCCCTCCCCTTCGTGACCGCCATTCCGCTCGGGCCACGTATCCTGCGCGCCGACACGGCGGCCGTGGCCGCGCTCGCGGCGATGCAGGCGACAATTGGCGACTGGTAGGACGTTGTCTGTTGCAAGAGGTGCTCGCGGGCCGAGGTCTTCAATTCCTCTTGACCTGTGGCTCAGGATTTTTCGCTTGATCGGCTACTGACATTTCGTCCATTTAGCGCCGGCGGTGGGTCCAACCGCCTTTGAGGGCTTGAAAATGGCGCGCGACACAACCGATTTCCGGCCAATCGAAGGCGTAGACGAGCTTGTCGAGCATCTAGCCGAAGGCAACAAGCCGCGCGAAAAATGGCGCATCGGCACCGAGCACGAGAAATTCCCGTTCTATGTCGATGGCAACGCACCGGTGCCTTACGGCGGCGAGCGCGGCATCCGCGCCATCCTCGAAGGCATGCAGAACAAGCTGGGCTGGGATCCCATCATCGATGACGGCCGCATCATCGGCCTGGTCGAGCCGACAGGCCAGGGCGCGATCTCGCTTGAGCCTGGCGGCCAGTTCGAACTCTCCGGCGCGCCGCTGGAAACGATCCACCAGACCTGCCGCGAAGGCAATGCACACCTGGCGCAGGTGCGCGAGATCGCCGAGCCGATGGGCATCCGCTTCCTCGGCCTCGGCGGCAGCCCGAAATGGTCGCTGGCCGAAACGCCGAAAATGCCGAAGTCGCGTTATGAAATCATGACGCGTTACATGCCCAAGGTCGGCACCAAGGGTCTCGACATGATGTATCGCACCTGTACGATCCAGGTTAACCTCGACTTCGAGAGCGAAGCCGACATGCGCCGCAAGATGCAGGTGTCGCTGAAGCTGCAGCCGCTGTCGACGGCGCTGTTCGCCAATTCGCCCTTCACCGACAGCCGGCCGAACGGGCTGCAGAGCTGGCGCGGCGACATCTGGCGCGACACCGACAACCAACGCTCCGGCCTGCTCGAATTCTGCTTCTCGCCCGATTTCGGCTTCGCCGACTATGTCGAATGGGCGCTCGACGTGCCGATGTATTTCGTCATCCGCGACGGCCACTATCACGACATGACGCATATCACCTTCCGCCAGTTCATGGCCGGGGCCGCGCGCAACGAAGTGCCGGACGGGCTGCCGACGATGGGCGACTGGGCGAACCACCTGTCGACCTTGTTCCCCGACGTGCGGCTGAAGCGTTTCCTGGAAATGCGCGGCGCCGATGGCGGCCCCTGGCGGCGCATCTGCGCGCTGCCGGCTTTCTGGGTCGGCCTGCTTTACGACGAGGCGGCGCTCGATGCCGCCGAGGCGTTGACGTCGAGCTGGACCTACAAGGAAGTGCTGGCCATGCGCAATGCCGTGCCTGAACTCGGCATTTCCGCACCCTTCCGCAACACCACGCTGCGCGAGGTCGCCCGCGACGTCATGGCCATTTCGCGCACCGGGCTGAAGAACCGCGGCAAGAAGAACCGCGACGGCTACGACGAAACCTCGTTCCTGAACACGCTCGACGAGGTCGTGGCGCGCGGCACCACCAGCGCCGAGGAGATGCTGTCGGCCTATCACACGCGCTGGGGCGGCTCGATCGAGCCTGTGTTCATGGAATATGCCTATTAACCCCCGCACGCTGACGGGCGGCAAAAGCCGCTTCAATCGGGCGTTGAAACGAATTAGGCTCTCTTCGAGGATTTCCCGGAGGAGAAGCCGATGCCTACCTTGTTCGACATGCTGACGCAGGCCCAGAACGGCAACGGCATGCAGGCGCTTGCCCAACAATACGGGCTTTCGCTGCAGCAGACACAGGCGGCGGTCGCCGCACTGCTGCCGGCCTTTTCACAAGGGTTGCAGCGCAACACCGCCGATCCCTATGGGCTCGGCGCCTTCATGACGGCGATGGCAAGCGGCCAGCACGCCAAGTATTTCGAGGACGCGACGCGCGCCTTCTCACCGCAAGGCGTCGACGAGGGCAACGGCATTCTGGGCCATCTGTTCGGCTCGAAGGATTTGTCGCGTGCCGTGGCCAGCCAGGCGGCGCAGGCGAGCGGCGTCAGCCAGCAGGTGCTGCAACAGATGCTGCCCGCGATCGCGTCGATGGTAATGGGCGGACTGTTCAAGCAGACGACAAGCCAGATGCAGGCAGCGGCTGGTCTGGGTGGCGGCGGCAACAATCCACTGGGCGAGATCATCGAGCAGATGATGCGGCAGGGCGGCATGCAGGCGCCGGCGCCACAACAGCGCCAGGCGCCGTCCCCTCAGAACCCCATGGACAACCCGCTCGGCAAGGTCTTGCAGGACATGTTCGGCGGCGGCTCACCGCAACCACAAAGCCAGCCGCAGCCGGCGCCAAATCCCTATGGCGACAATCCGCTCGGCAAGGTGCTGCAGGATATGTTCGGCGGCGGCGCGCCACAGCAACCACAAAGCCGACCCCAGCCCCAGCAGACGCAGAGCCCATACGGCGACAACCCGCTTGGGAAAATCTTCGAGGAGATGCTGCGGCAAGGCGGAGGCGGAGGCTTCGGCCTGCCCGGCGGGCAGCCGGGGCCACAGCCTCAAGCGCCGCAGCCGCAGCCGCGCCAGGCACCACAGCCGCAGGTCAATCCAAGCGGCCGGCCTCGGAACCCGTTCGACGACATTTTCGGCAAGATGTTCGAGACCGGCGCCCAGCAGCGTGACGACTACCAGAAGGGCGTGGAAACGATCTTCGACCAGTTCAAGCGGGACATGGACCGGCGATAGGCGTCAGGCCAAAGCCATTTCCCGGCAAGCTAGAAAAGAAAAGCCCGGTCCTTGGGAGGACCGGGCAGCGTGCAGGCAGGCCGGCGGGGAACCGGCAGGGAGTGGGGAGCCTGCATGAAACTTGGTCGCGCTGAACCGCAGAAAGGTTCAACAAGACCGAAACTGAACCAATCAGGCTACCTTGCGGGCGATATCCTCGATCGTTTCCACGCGGTCGCTGGCGATCTCACGCAGGATTGCCGTCGGATCGCGGCCGAACGGCACGTCGATCGCGACATGCAGGTCGGCGCGCGTCAGGCCGATATCGGCAAGCTCGGCATCCGACATCTCGCCCAGGCGGTAGAAAGCACGGCGGTTTTTCCAGGCGCGGTAGATATTGAAGGCCGTGTTGACCACGCGCGCCGCAACGGACGGACGCGAAGTGATGCGCGAGGTCTCGGTGGCGAAATCGATCGTGGTCATGTCGGTCTCCTTCAGACTCGAACAGACGAAACCCGACGATCGGCGCTGGCGACAGCGGCCGTTCCGGCTTCGATTCACATGCCTTCATGTGGACAATGCGAATTTGCCATCGACCGATTGATTAATCCAACGAATGTTTTTAATCTTTGGCATCAACACTAGTGATGGATCATGTCGATGAAAGCGCCGCTCGATCTCGATCAATTGCAGACCTTCATCTCGATCGCCGACACTGGCAGCTTCACCCGCGCAGCGGAAGAAGTGCACCGAACCCAGTCGGCGGTGTCGATGCAGATGCGCCGGCTGGAGGAGCGGATCGGCAAGCCGCTGTTCGAGAAGGAGGGGCGCACCAACCGGCTGACGGAGGAAGGCGACAAGCTGCTCTCCTATGCAAGGCGGCTGCTCTATCTCAACCGCGAGACACTTGCCGCCTTCGACGACCAGCGGCTCGAAGGCACGATCCGCATCGGCACACCCGACGACTATGCAGATCGTTTCCTGCCGGAGATCATGGCACGTTTCACCCGCTCCAATCCGCGCGTCGAACTGACCGTCATCTGCGAGCCGACGCCGGGGCTGGTCGAACACATCAAGCGGGGCAATCTCGACCTGGCGCTGGTGACGCACAATGATGTGCGCGGCCAGTCGGAGGTCGTGCGACGTGAGCCGCTGCTGTGGGTATCCTCGGCCAATCACGCGACGCACGAGCAGGAAATCCTGCCGATGGCCTTCGGCCGGCCGAACTGCATCTGGCGGCGCGCCGCCGTCGACGTGCTGGATCAGCAGAACCGCGACTACCGCATCCTGTTCACCAGCTTCTCGGCGACCGTGATCACCGCGGCCGTGCTGTCCGGCCTGGCGGTCTCGGTGCTGCCGGAATGCGCGCTCAGGCCTGGCATGCGGGTGCTGGGCGAAGCCGATGGCTTCGGCGCCCTGCCGGACTGCCGCATCGGCATCATGCGCGGCCAGACCTCGCGGCCGGAGATCGTCGATGCGCTTGCCCGCCATATTTCGGAAAGTCTGGACAACATCTCGATCCCGCTTGGCGAGGAAACGGGAACGTTCGACTTCGCCGCCCTCGCCTTCGCCAAGATGAAGCGGAGCAAGCCGAACCAGATCCTGCCCGGCTGGTAGATGCGGATCATCAATATCGGGGCTGACATGGCTGCCTTGACGTGGGACGCCAACCAGCCCTCAATCGGCCGATGAGCGAAGCAGCATCCGAATCACGCACCAACGCCACCGAATACACGGTGAGCGAGATATCGGGTGCGCTGAAGCGCACGGTCGAGGACGTCTTCGGCAATGTGCGGGTGCGCGGCGAAATTTCGGGCTATCGCGGGCCGCATTCCTCGGGTCACGCCTATTTCGCGCTGAAGGACGACCGCGCCCGGCTCGACGCCGTGGTGTGGAAAGGCACGATGAGCCGGCTGAAATTCCGTCCCGAGGAAGGGATGGAGGTGATCGCCACCGGCAAACTCACCACCTATCCCGGCAAGTCCAACTACCAGATCGTCATCGACAATCTGGAGCCGGCCGGCGCCGGGGCGCTGATGGCGCTGCTCGAGGAGCGCAAGCGCCGGCTGCAGGCGGAAGGGCTTTTCGATGCGGGCCGCAAACGCCGGCTGCCGTTCATGCCCCGCGTCATCGGCGTCGTCACCTCGCCGACCGGCTCGGTCATCCGCGACATCATCCACCGCATCAAGGACCGCTTTCCGCTGCATGTGCTGGTCTGGCCGGTGCGCGTGCAGGGCGACACGGCGAGTGCGGAAGTGACCAATGCCGTGACCGGTTTCAACGCGCTGGCATGGGACAGCCCTATCCAGCGTCCCGATCTCTTGATCGTCGCGCGCGGTGGCGGCAGCCTGGAAGATCTGTGGGGCTTCAACGACGAGGCACTCGCCCGCGCCGTCGCCGCCTCGGGCATTCCGGTGATCTCGGCGGTCGGCCACGAGACCGATTGGACGCTGATCGACCTCGTCGCCGATGTGCGCGCGCCAACACCGACAGGCGCGGCCGAAATCGCCGTACCGGTGAAGGCGGACCTCGAAGCGACGCTGGCCAGCCTCGGCGCACGGCTCAAGGCAGCCGTCCTGCGCAATTTCGAGCGCAAGCGGCAGGCCGCCCGTGCGGCAGCGCGTGCGCTGCCCTCGCCTGATCAATTGCTGGCGCTGCCGCGCCGGCGCCTCGACGAAGCGACATCGAGGCTCGGCCGTGGCCTGATGGTTTCCACCGAGCGTAAGCGGGCACGATTCTTCGCCGTAAAATTGACGCCGGCGATGCTGTCGCAGCGGATTGCCGAGGCGCGGCGCACCAACGACCGTAATCTTTTGCGTGCGCAAGGGGCGTTGCGTACTCTGGCGAGAAGCCGGCGGGCGGAACTCAATCGTGCAGCGGATCAGTTGCCAAAATGCGCCAAGGCATCGCTGCAACGGCACAGGCAGCAACTGGCTTTGCTGCAGGGCCGCATCACGATCGAGCCGACAGCACGGCGGCAACGTGTTCATAGAGATTTGCTGACCGCTTTGACGCGACGCGGCGGCCAGGCGATGCTGCTTAGGCTGGAGCGGTTGCGCGGCCGCATCATCCAGGCCGACCGGCTGATGGCGACGTTGTCGCACAAGGCCGTCCTGGCGCGCGGCTTCGCGCTGGTGAAGGATGCCGACGGCGCCGTCATCAAGCAGGCCGCGGACGTGGCGTCGGGTATGGCGCTTTCGCTGGAGTTCGCCGACGGCACTGCCGATGCGGTGGCAACCAGCGGCGCGGCGCGGCCAAAGCCCGCCGCCAGGCCCGCGGCCAAGGCCCCAGTTGCCAAGACGAGAGAACCCGGCAATCAGGGATCCTTGTTCTAAGAGCATGACCGACAATCCGCACCATCTGGCAACGCCGTCCGGCAAGCCGCGCGCGCGAAGCTTCAATATCGGCTTCGACGGAACGCCTGGGCCGTTCAATGCGATCACCGACGTGCCCGGGGTCGCGGTCGGTTATGCGACGCTGATTTCAGGCGATGGTCCGCTTGTCGTCGGCAAGGGACCGGTGCGCACCGGCGTGACCGCCATCCTGCCCAGGCCTCGCGCCGAGCTGGCCACGCCGGTCTTCGCCGGCATCTTCAGCCAGAACGGCAATGGCGAGCTGACCGGCTCGCACATCATCGAGGAAACCGGTGCTTTCAACTTTCCGATCACCATCACCAACACGCATTCCTGCGGTGTTTCGCGTGACGGCACGCTGCGCTGGATGAACCGGGTGCTGCCGGCCGCGATCGACAGCGCCTGGGGTTTGCCGGTGGCGGCGGAGACCTATGACGGGTTTCTCAACGACATAAACGGCCACCATCTGACATCGGAGCATGTCGCCGAGGCGCTCGACGGCGCGGCCGGCGGACCGGTCGAGGAAGGCAGCGTCGGCGGCGGCACCGGCATGATCACCTTCGGCTTCAAGGCAGGCTCGGGCACGGCATCGCGCATCGTCGCATGGCAGGGGCGCACCTACACGGTCGGCGCTTTCGTGCAGTCGAATTTCGGCAAGCGGCACAATTTCTGCATTCGTGGCCGGCGCGCCGATCCCGAACTCACCGAACCAGCGATCCGCGAAGCCACGTCGCGCGCGGAAAAGGGTTCGATCATCGCCGTCATCGCCACCGACGCGCCGTTCCTGCCGCACCAGATGAAGCGGCTGGCACGGCGTGTGCCGCTCGGCGTCGCCATGACCGGCGGCTTCGGCTATCACAGTTCGGGCGACATCTTCCTCGCCTTCTCGACAGCCAACCCCGCCGCGGCGCTGGGGCTGTCTGGCCGCATCGCCAGCGCCGATTTCATTCCCGACGCAGACATCGACCCGTTCTTCGACGCGGTGATCCAGGCGGTGGAGGAATCGATCCTCAACGCCCTGGTCGCCAATGACGACATGACCGGCCGCGACGGCAATTTCGTGCCGGCGCTGCCAAAGACGTGGTTGAAAGAAAAGTTCGGCTGAGACGAAAACGCGGGCCGAACGGCCCGCGCTTTCAGACAGGATTGTCCCTGAAAATCTATTCCGCGGCCTTGCTGGAAGCCTGCTGGTTTTCGTCCGCCTCGGCAGCTTCCTCGAGCCGGGAAGCGATCAATTCCTGGATGTCGCCGACTTCCTCCTGGATGTCCTCCAGCGGTATGCCGACCTCGGCTGCCTTGGCGGCGCATTCGCGGGCCAATGTCTCGGCCTGTTTCTCGATCCTGGCGTGGGACTGGCAATGGACCTTTTCACCGATCCATCCCCGCAAGAACTCGATCGCATGTTCACTCATACTGCTTTTCCCTGGCGGCAAAGCCGGTTGGTAATCATAAACGTCGGCATCCCGCAAAGGATGCATGCTCCCATTCCAGCCGAGTCGCGGCCAGTCGGCAAGCCGATGCCGTCCAGGGTCCACAGAGCCGAAGGAAATCGAGGGGTGAAGAACATTTTCTGATTCTGAAGGACTGTACCGTTGGCGGGATCTGCCCGCTCCGAGCAATTGCTTCTACCTTTTACGGCTTCCAGTCCGTTTCGTATCTCAATGGCTGTCGCTGCAGCCGCCTTATGTCGTTACGCTTCGAGGCGCGAGCCATCGAAGCCGCCGCTATATAGTGACATCCTCATGCGATGTCGACTCTCCTCAAGGCCTGTGCACACGAGCCATGCAAAGGTCGCATGGATCGCTGATGCGGTCAGAAGTTTTCGACCCATGGCCTGAGCTCCATTTCCCAGGTCCAGGCGCTGCGGTGCTGGCGGTGGATGGACAGATAGGCCGCGGCGATCGCATCCGGCGACAGCCGGCGGTCCTGCGGCTCGGACTCCTGTCCGGACGCGGTCGAGGCGATGGCCCCGTCGATGATGAAATGCGCGACGTGAATGTTCTTGGGCGCCAGTTCACGGGCCATCGATTGCGCCAGCCCACGCAATCCGAATTTGGGCATCGCGAAGCCGGCAGACCCGGCGAACCCCTTCACGCTTGCCGTCGCGCCGGTGAAAAGGATCGACCCCGAGCCCAAGGCCAGCATCCGGCGGGCCGCCTGCTGAGCCACCAAGAACCCACCATAGGCCCCGACCAGGAGCGCCTGACGGACCGCCTCGGGATCGAGCTCTGCTATCGGGCCGCGAGCGCGGCCGCTGGCGTTGAAAACCACGAGGGAAAGCGGGCCAGCCTTGTCGGCGACATCAAACAGCTGCTCCACCGAGGCCGGATCCGAGACATCCGTCGCCACGGCTTGCGCGCCGGCTTGCGCCTGCAATGCACCGAGCTTCTCGATATTTCGAGCGGCCAGGACGATTTGGAACCCTTCCCTGGCGAGAAGACGCGCCAGCGATGCGCTCGATCCAGAACCCGCTCTGGCAATGACGGCGACATTGGATGTCATGTGACCTCTCCTTCTTCCACTGATTGCAACGGTTGGCGCATGCCGAAGTCTGCCGGATCAACGCCCCACCGGCAACGCGCAAGGCGGAAAGAGAAATGGCCGGGCGCGAAACGCCCGGCCAAAAGAAGGTCACAACCTTCAGAGGGGAACACCGTTCAGCGAAATGGGAGGAGAACACCGAACGGATTTTTCTCTTTTGAACCGATCTTCACGCAGATGCGACGAACGATTTTCCAAAATCAGCCGGGACTGCAAAAAATCCATTCGTTCTTGTGGCAACAGGCTCAACCCGCTCCGGTTTCCGGCTCAAGCAGGTCGGCGTAATGGCGGCGCGCGACGTCGGGATGCGAGCGCAGCCGGCTTTTCAGCACATTGGTTCCGACATCGCGAAACAGCGGATTGTCAGGATCGCTGGCCGGCCCGCGCGCCTGCGTCGCCAATTCCTCGGGGAGTTCGAGCAGCGGTATCGTCGCATCGAGTTTGGCGCTGAAGAAGAACGGCACCGAAATGCGTTCAATGCCGGCGGGCGGCGTCACGACGCGATGCACGGTCGCACGCAAATAGCCGTTCGAGGCCAGCTCGAGCAATTCACCGATGTTGACGACGAGCGTGCCGGGAATGGGGTCCACATCCACCCAGCTGCCATCATAGTCGACCTGCAGCCCCTTATTGTCATCCTGAAGCAACAGCGTCAGGAAACCGCCATCCTTGTGCGCGCCGACACCTTGATCACCGCCGGTCGCCTCACGGCCCGGATAGCGCACGATCTTCATGCGGTGGTTTGGCTGCTCACGGTAGATCGGGTCGAAGGCATCCTCTGGCTGGTCGAGCGACAGCGCGAAGGCTTTCAAGAGCCTGATGGCCACCCCTGTCGCCTTGGCCTGCCATGCCAGCAGGGCGGGTTTGAGTTCTGGCAACGCAGCCGGCCACTGGTTCGGCCCCTGCAGCCGCGTCCACGCGGGAATTCCGGGGCCTTGCGCTATGGGCTGGCGCTCGACGCCGATATCGAGCTGTTCGCGCCAGTCGGCCTTGCCCTTGGTCAGCTCGCCGCCGGCGCGCGTATAGCCGCGGAACTGCGAGGACTTGACCATCTCGATCGCGAGCTTGTCGGCCTCGGCCAAGGCAAAGAAGCGGCGGGACGCGGTGAGCACCTCGCTGATCTCGGCCCAGGAGATCCCGTGTCCGGCCAGGTAGAAAAAGCCGATGTCACGCGAGGCGGAGCGGAGATCCGCCAGAAATGTCCGACGTTCCGATGCGCCTTGCTCAAAGCGGCTCAAATCGAGCACGGGTACTATTCTGGGCATATCAGGCTCCTTTACCGGTTTCCTTCCGCCGCCAATGCCTACAAGTCTCATCGACTCCCCCTTGCCCGGAAAGAAACGATTGGCCCTTCAAAAGCCATCGCGACGAATAATTTTCCACGCCGCGCAGGCGATATGATGATGATCGTGATCACGGCAGGAGATATGGCCGAACTGAGAAGGGTGTTGCGTTGCGGTAAAGACGAGGAAGACTTCCCAACCTTATGGCGAGCCTGGCCGGCGACGGCGGCTTTCAGCATGCCGCGAAGTATTTATGGGCCTTTCTCCAATTTTTGGCGCTTCACGTCAGATATCAGCCGTAAATCCGTTTATAATAAAATTATAGTAAAATAATACTCGCAATATATTTGTTTTAAGCACAAAATTCCGCACCTGAATAGTCGCCGATACTGACGACCATCTTCGAGCTACCCAGTCCTGCCGACTTGAGGGCGATCACTTCAGGAGGGACTATCCCGACCAGCGTTAATCGCTTTGGTCCCGCTCTCCTGAGGGGCCGATCGCTCAAGAGGAGATCTCGAGATGGACGGGTATGACGAATCGATGTTCGACGACCTAGCCTTTGATGAAGCGGAAGGCCCCGCCGACAGCTATGACGAATTCGACGAAATGGACGAAGGCGACGGCTTCGAAGGTGCCGATGAAGGCGACGAAGGCGACGAGTATGACGCGGGCGACGAGTACGAGGCTTCGAGCTTCGACGAGATGGACGCCGGCGACGAATTCGATGAAGGCGACGACTTCGACGAAGGCGACGATTTCGACGAGG
Source organism: Mesorhizobium sp. M8A.F.Ca.ET.161.01.1.1 (assembly GCF_004792105.1). Classification (NCBI taxonomy): domain Bacteria; kingdom Pseudomonadati; phylum Pseudomonadota; class Alphaproteobacteria; order Hyphomicrobiales; family Phyllobacteriaceae; genus Mesorhizobium; species Mesorhizobium sp. M8A.F.Ca.ET.161.01.1.1. The sequence goes on from NZ_SRTD01000006.1 coordinate 164,239, forward strand.
GCGATGATGACGGCTGGGACCAGGCGCTGGGCTTCGCGCTCGCGGCTGAAGACAGCGACGAGTTCTTCCGGCGCATCGCCCGCGGCATACGCGGCGCCGTGCGCACCGTGCGGCGTGCCGCTCCCACCATCGGCCGCATCGCCCGCGCCGTGGCGCCGGTCGCCAGCCTCATCCCAGGCTACGGCACCGCAATTGGCGGCGTTGCCAATGTCATCGGCCAGCTGATGGCGGACGAAGCCTCCGAGGACGAAGCGCTCGACGCCTTCGCCGAGCTCGCGGTGCGCAATCGCGCCGCCATCCCGCTGGTCGCGGGGCTCGCCGCCAGACGCGTGCTCGGCCCCGCCGCCGCCCGCATGCCGGCGGCCGCCCGCGTCCAGGCGGTGCGCACCGTGCGCCGCGCCGCCACCCAGCTCGTCAACCGTGGCGGGCCGACCGCGATCCGCGCCTTGCCGCGCATCGCCAACAGCGTGCGCCGCACCGCGGTCACCCGCCGCACCCCGGCTTCCGTCCGGCCAATGGTGCTGGCGCGTACCGCGCGCCGTGTCGCGGCACGCGGGCATGGCCTGCGCCGGCAGCTGACGCAGCCCTTGCAGAGAGGGCGGCGGATCGTGCGCCGCACGGCCGCGGCGGTCCGCTCCGGCATGTCTCCGGCACGCAACCTGGCGCGCGCCGCCGGGCGGGCGCTCGGGGGAATGGGCGGCATTGGCGGTTGGACCGGTGGGTATGCACCTGGCTATGGCCATGGCCAGGGGTCCGGGCGCCGGCGGCGTATCGTCATCCGTGGTCCGGTCAGCATCACCATCCGGCCCAACTGAAACCCTCTCGGTGCAACCAGAAGGATCGTGGCGATGCGCACGGGTTCTTCGACCAGGCGGTTCCTGGACACCAAGCTGCGGGCGCTGAAGGCGCGCGCGCAGCGCCTGAACCGGCTGACGCCGCGGCGCATCGGGCTGCGTCCCGAAGACCTGCCCTATGCCCCGTCGCGGGCCCATTTCCACGCCGCCAACAAGCGGCTGGCCACCATCGGCAACGCCATCAACAGGCAGATCGCCATCATCGAGCGCAACTGGCCGCCGGCGACGGCGCAGGCGGCACTCACCCAGATGGCGTTGCTCGACCGCAGCATCGACCGGCTGCGCCGCAGCTTCGGCATGTTCTTCGAGGTGATGTCGCAGCGCGGTTCGGGTTTCGCGCCGGCGCTCGCCGCCCATGACGCGATCGCGCTCGACTGCTACACGGTCGTGCGTGCCGCCCTGCCGGGTGTGTTCGCCGGACCGCTCTTGAAGCCGCTGACCTATATGGAACACGGCTATTCGCCGGCCACGCAGCGCCGTGGCGTGGCGCTGGCCCGGCTGCTTGGCGACAGCAATCCGTTCCCGGTGATCCGCGTCCCCTGGGACCGCGACAATCCCTGGCAATCGGTGTTCCTGCACGAGGTCGCGCACAATCTGCAGGCCGATATGGGCCTGTGGCAGGAAAACGCGCAGGCGGTCGGTAACCGGCTGGCCTCGATGCGCTTCGATCCGCTCGTGGTGACCATTCTGCGCCGCTGGCACAAGGAGATCTTCGCGGACCTCGCGGCGCTGCTGCTCGGCGGCACGGCGTCGGTCTGGGGCATGATGGAGTTCCTCGCCCACCCCGGCGCGCGCGCCTTGACCTATCGCCCCGGCGGCGCCCATCCGACCGGCTGGATCCGGGTCCTGATCCTGACCGAAATGCTGCGCCGCATGGGCTTCGCCGCCGAGGCGGCGCGCGCCGAACGCGTCTGGCGCGCGCTCTACAATCCGTCGCGCGGCCACAGGCTGCCTCCGGTGCTGCTTGCGTCGGTGCCGCGCCTCATCCCGGCGGTGGTCGACGAAATCGCCTACCAGCCTCGGCGGGGGCTGGGCCAGCACGCGCTGGCCGATGCCATTCCATTCACGCGCGCCGACGAAGCCCGCATCCGGCGCGGCGGAATCCAGATCGCGGCGGGGCACGTACCCGACCTGCCGCCACGCTTTCTTGTGTCGGCCAGCCGTTTCGCGCTGGAGGCCGGCGCCGAACCGGACGCCATTGCCAAGCTCGTCATCAGGAACCTGGCCCAGCGCCAGGCAAGCCGACGGCCCGCCGCGCAACCGTCCCCAGCCGCACTCGTTGCATGAGGTGAGATGTCATGGCCGACCTGTTTACAACCGCCGCCAGCCCGGTCTCGAAATTTCGGTCGCCCGCCACGGTCGCCGTCGACAATCTGCTGCGCAAGACGCTGCGCGTCAGTGATCCGCGCGATCCCGACCAGATGGCCAACGCGCTGCTGAACTTCTACCCGCAGGAAGCGGACAGGGACCGCCGCGAACGCGCCGGCCTGCCCTATTCAAGCGTGCCCGATTATGTGCCGCAGGTGCGGAACACCGGCCCGTCCTCGGTCGAGATGGCGCAGGCGCAGGACGATCTCGAACGCGACCTGCAGACGCTTTCGACCTCCTCGCCGCTGAAGGACATCCGCATCGAGATGATTGGCTGGGGTCGCTCCATCCGGCAGCTCGCCAATGACGGGCTGGCCGCCGCGCGTCTTTCGCTGGATTCGGTCAACCACGACCGCGCCATGTCGGCGCGCCGCCAGCTCGGCGAATATTCGCGCCTGGCACGCTATGTCGGCACGCTGACCGATGGCAGCGCCATCCTGTTCCGGCGCTTTGCCCAGAGCTGCGATGTACTGGCGGGGCTGATCCTCGTCGCCATCGGCGAGGGGCTGGCGTCCAACGGCATCACACGCAGCACCTCGATCGTGCGCTCGGCGGCCGGCGAACTGCAGGCGCGCCGCAATGCCGTCATCATGGCGCTGCGCAGCCTGACCGGCTCGGTCGAAAGCGCGCTTGGCCAGGAGGACTGGCCGCGCGGCATCGAAGCCTACCGCAATCTGGTCCTGCAACTGGAAGCCGGCGGCCAGGCGGACCTGCGCGCCCTCCTGGAAGAGAACGCGCTGTCGCAGGCGATGGACGACCTGGTCGACCTCTCGACCGGGGCAAGCGTCGAGAGCCTGCGTGAGCTGTCGACCGCGTCGGCGATGCTGGTTCACCGCTTCCAGCGCCTGATCCAGTTCGGCCAGAGCATTCCGGTTCCGATCGACGTGCCGATCACATCGGGACCACCGGAATCGCCGCCGCTGGTGGCGTTCGTCTCCAGCCTGCAGCTCTTCGTCGATGCCTTCGTCGCCAAGGGCAGCTCGCGGCTGCTCTATGTCGCGCGCCCGCCGATCATCGTCTACGGCCTCTATGGCGCCGGCGGCCCCGACCAGGGCGCCGTCCGGCTGATGAACCTCACCATCGCGCGCGGTTTCCTGCTCGAGCAGGTCGACTGCTTCGCCGGCTGCGGCTGCGACGACGACGAGATCAGCTGCCAGGTGCTCCTGGATTACATGCTGTTCCTGCTCGACCGGGCGATCGATCTCTATGCGGTCGGCATCGATCCGGACGGCCTCGGTGAACAGGAGAGACGCGCGACCGCCGTCGGCCTCGCCGTCGGCGCGGTGCTGGACCTGACCGACCAGGTGGCGAACCCCGGCGTGCTGCTGTGCGAATTCAGCGACAAGCTGAAGACCAAGCTCGCCACCATCTCCGGCGAGTTGCTCGACCCGTTCGGTGGCGCTGGCGCCTGGGACCCCGGTCTCAAGGGGCTGATGGTGCGTGAGCTGCGAACCTTCTACCAGGCCGAGGAGCAGACCGAGCGCCTGGTGCGGTCGCTGACCCAGCAATGCGACTTCAACGTTTTCAACTTCCGCAACAACCAGTCGCTGATCCGCTGGATGATCCGCACGATCCTGCAGAACACGTTCAACCAGGGCACCAACCTGCCGAGCCCGGTCCAGATGCCGTCACCTATCGCGAGCTCGATGGCTAGCATGGGTCAGAACCGTCCCGACTACTGGTCGGCGTGAGCAGGCATGAGAGGAGCAGGACAATGGCTGCGAAAATTCCGTTTCCCTATCATCCGGCCAACAAGTTCCACGCCGGGGTCAAGGCCCGCTTCGAAGTGGAGGCCCAGACGCCGCAATCGATCGACCTGTTGACCAAACAGGTCGATACCGGCAGCCAGGGAACCCAGAAGGCCATCGGCGACGTTGCCAAGGCGATCAGGAGATATCCCGACGGAGACCAGTCGAAGACCTTCGAACGGCTGACCGCCGCGATGGAGACCATCGCCACCGCGCTGCAGAACCAGCCCAAGGGTAGCGAGATCGACAAGAAGCTTGGCAACATCGGCAAGGCGATCGACAGGTTTGACGAAACGGTGCGGTCGTTTGGCCTGCGCGACAGGGACAATGTCACGGCACTCTACGCGGCGGCGGTCGACACGACCGGCGACATCGTTGGCCGCACGAATGCGGGCCAATGGCTCATCCGGGCGGAATTCCCGTCGCTGCAGGCCATCGTCAAGTTTCAGAAGACCAAGCCGCAGGACGAACGGCGCAGCGAGTTCGTCAAGCGCGTGCGCGCTGTCGAGCCCGTCCCACCAGGCCTTCCCGCGACGATCACCGACAGCGAGCTGGCGCGCTTCTTCGACCTGGTGCCGGCCGTGATCAGCGCCATCAATGCCAGTCAGGACACTGGCTCCAGCGAGCCGCCCAAAGCCTGAAACCGTGAGCCGCCAATTCGAGCAACATGAGGTCTGTTATGGCTAGCGAATCCAATGAGGTCATCCAAAGGCTGTTCCAGCGCTTCTTCAGGGACGAGCTGCCCGGATTGTCGCCGGCGGACCGCGCCGCTTTCGAGAGCGAGTTCGAGGGCCGCTACGGTGAACTGCTCGATCGCTCGTCCAGTGCGACGACAACGAGCTTCGCGGATCTGGTGGGCTTCGGCGACGGGCCGCTCAAGCCGTTCGACGCGCTGCAGATGCCGTTGCTGCGCAATGACTTCGACGAATCCATCATTCCGCCGCAGCTGCAGGCCTCGGCAGAACTCTATTACATCTACCAGATGGACCGCATGAAGCTGTTCCAGGTCGTCGATGTGCTGCGCCGGCTGTTCCAGAACGGCCAGATCCGCATCCAGCGCGGCCCCGGCGCGCGCGGGCTCTACATCCTCGAGAAGTGGCGGCCGATCCGCTACAAGCGCCGCGACCGGCTGATCGCCTATCGCCGCGTCTTCAACTATGGCCGCGCGCCGGTGCCGTCGGGGGCGACCGTCAACCGCAGCTTCCACTTCATGCTGGTCGCCTTCATGAACGCGATGTCGCAATACTTCCAGGATCTGACCATCGGCCAGGTCATCCGCGGCAGCTCGACCATCAATGACCGGCCGTTCGCGGCGCTCGCCACGGTGCAGCGTGTCGGCACCGACCTGCGCTACCATCTCGACCGTTCGAGCTATGGCAACATCCTGGCGCTGACCCGTGAAACCGGCCAGTACGTGCAGCAAATCTTCGAACTGTTCGACGCGCCCGACATCAAGAAGTCCTTCGACGCCAACACCAAATGGGATGTCATCGAAGCCGTCGCCAACCGGCACTTGGGCGGCGCGGCCGAGATGTCGCAGCGCGCCAAGATGGCGGATGCGGGGCGCAGGACGCTGCAATACATCGCCGAGAACGATTTCCGCACGACGATCACGCCGGCCGAGTTCGACGCCGACGCCAAGAAGATGGGCTCGCAGGCCGACGCGTGGCTCGCCGCCTACCGGCTGACGGGCGAAGGGCGCCGTTTCCCCGGCCTCGATGGCGATCGTGTGCACTGGTCGTACGGGCTCAGCCGCAACACCGCCTCGCGCATCGCCGCCTAAACCGTTGCAGCTGTTCAGCATCCGGTGGAGTCGCCGGACAGCTCCAACTCTCTATTTCTGAAGGGTGTCCGCGATGGACCACCATCTGGCTCTTCCCGGGCGCTTTTCGCCCAAGCCTCCGAACATCGTCATCGATGCGCCGCTGGCGCTGTCGCCGATGGGGCTGCTGGTCACGGTGACGCTGTCGCAATCGGCGCGGGTTTGGCTGCCGCGTGGCTTCTACACCTTGCTCGACAATGACGAGTACTACCGCCACCGGCCGGACCAGATGGGCGGCGGCTGGCTGCATCCCGATGCGCGGGACGCGACGCTCAGGGAATTGGTGCTTGAGCTCGAGCCGTGGCGCCGCGCCTGGCAGAACGGCCGGCTGTCGTCACGCGTGCACTGGGTCGGCGACGCGCAATATGAGAGCGCGCTGCCCGAGCGCGAAGGCACTGCCCTGCTGCCGCGCTTCGAAGGCTGTTGTGCCGCGCTTGAAGCCCGGCTTGGCGACCTCGCCGGCACCGCAGCACCGCTCGACGAATGCGCGCGCGACGTCATTGCCCTGTCGGCCGCGCTGCAGCCCGAGAGCACCTACATCCTGACCATCGCCGGCAGTGCCGGTGCCCGGCCGCCGCTATGCGACTATCTGGAGCGGCTCGCGTTTCCGGCCACACGTCATCCGGGCGCGATCCCGGGTTGGTCTGGTCCGGCCTTCTGGCCCGCCGCCGCCCCGATCGCCGCGAGCGGCCGCAGCGCCGCCATCGTGCAGGTCGTCGCGCCGGTCATCCTGGCGCTGCCGGACGGCTGGAGCGAAACCGACTGGGCGCTGGAGGATCCAGCCGACCATGACGAGACGCCGGACGATCCCTGGCGCAATGCCTGCGCGCTCTGGTACGAGCTGGCACCAGTGGAGGCGGCGGCATGAAACCGGCCCGCCTCCACCCGGTCCACGGCCTGCGCACCAATGCGCGCGACCTGGTGATGATCAGCGTCGCCGGGCAAGTGGCTTCGCCGACAGAGAAGGGAACGCCGTGGCGCATCGGCTACGACGGCAGGCCGCGCTCGCTGCCGGGCACCGGCGGCATCGTGCTCAACCATCGCGTCGGCGACCCTTGCGTCGGGCTCGCCGGCGATCATGTCGAACCGGCGGTGTCGATCCGCAACGAGGCGCGCGCGGCCGGCGGCAGCCCTGATGCCGCCAACCAGGCGCTGCAGAGCTATTCCTGCGTCGGCAATCACGCCATCGTCACGACGGGGCGCGCCGCCGGCGCGCGCGGCGTGGTGACCGGCAAGCATGGCGGCGTCGACACGGTGCTGATCGACTTTCCGCTGCCGGCGATGCGGCAGATGGCGATCGGCGACCGCATCCAGGTCTGGGCCTATGGACTTGGCCTGCGCCTGACCGACTATCCCGACGTTGCGATCTGGAACTGCTCGCCACGGCTGCTCGCGCGCTGGCGGCCGGTGGAGCGCAACGGCAGGATCCACGTCAAGGTCACGCATCGCATTCCCGCCCGCGTCATGGGTTCGGGGCTGGGCCGCAACAATGTGCTGCGCGGCGACTACGACATCCAGATGTCCGATCCGGGCATGGTGCGTCGCTACAAGCTCGGCTCGCTGCGTTTCGGCGACATTGTCGGCATCATGGACGCAGACAACCGCTACGGCCGCTCGCGGCTGGGCGGACATGTATCGGTGGGTGTGATCGTGCACTCGGACAGCACCGTGGCGGGTCATGGCCCGGGTGTCGTCTCGCTGCTTTCGGCACCGGCTTCGCTATTGCAGCTTGAGCTCGATCCGAGCGCCAACATCGCCAGCTATCTCGATATCAGGCCGCCACAGCCGGCGCGGCCATCCTTTCCGCTGCCGACGGTCGAACAGCGGGAAAGAACCGTGGCGCGGCTGCGCCGGCGGGCTACGGCGGCGGACGCAAAAGTGGCGGCCGGTCCGGGGTAGCCCGGCAACGGGCAGGCATTGAACAGGACGCAGGAAAGGGAGCCGGCATGTCATATCTCGACGAACAACTCGACGCGCTGGTCGACGAGGCAGCGCAAACAGTCGGCCACCGCCGGCCATGCGGCTGCGCACAATGCCGCCGGCAACAGGGCTTTCGCGCCGTGGAGGTCAGGCGCCGGCATTTTCCAAGCGGTGGCTGCGGCTGCGGTTGCGGCGGCGACACCTCCTTCGACGAAGCCACCGTGCGGCGGGGACGTGCTCCGCGGCCGGCGCGCGGCCAGACCTCGGCACGGGCTCGGGGTTCGCAACTGCCGGGCTGGCGCGGCTGGACGCCGCCGGTGTCGCTGGCCGCGATCGATGCGGCGCGCACCGCCGCCGGCAGGGGCCAGGCCGTCGATCCATTGCTGCGGCCGTTCCTGGCGCCGGGGCCGCAGGTCTATCGCATCACCCGCGCCGGCATAGACCGCGACCGTCCGCTCAGCATCGGCATGACCAAGGGGACCAATTCGATCGCGCAGAGGATTGTCGAACATTACCGGCAGCCGAGCCGCGCCGACCCCCGGGTCAACACCGCGATCCGCAACCTGCAACCGGGTCAGGTCCTGGTCCAGGCGGCTCGCCTGACCCGCCAGGCGATGCATCCAAGGCGGGCCCGGAACTATGAGGGCTGGCTGCAGGACCGGGAGCGGCCACTGCTCTATGACCCCAACAGCACCACATTCGATGAAGCGGGGCTGATGTACACCAACTGAACCAAGGGAGATCTCCATGCACGGGCAAGTCGCACCTCATGCAAGGTCGGTATGGGCCGACCTCGATGCCATCGTTCTCCAGGAGGTCAAGGCGCTGCGCTCGGTCCCGCCGCGCCCGGCGGAACCACAATTTGGTTCCGACGAGGAGTTCATGGATCGCGCGACGGCCTACCTTGAGGGCCGGGGCGAAGAGGCCCATCTTCTAGTGGACCGCCTGCGCGACATGCTCGGCCCGGCAGCGGACGCGGACATGGCCGCGACCGACGTCCCACGGGAGGTGGCAAGCGGAGGCGGGATCTACGATGTGGCTCCGCCGGATGTCGCGCCGCCGCAAGCCGAGCCACCACAAGCCGAGCAAGACACATGACGCTGTTCTCGCCAGCGCCCTTCGAACTCGACCGTCTGGCCGACGAAGCGGATTATGCGGTGGTCGGGCCGACCGACGGCCGCGCCAGAGTCGCGCACACCAACCGCTTTCCGCACAGCGCGGTCTGCCATATCGAGCGCGACTTCGGCGACGGCAGGCTGACCGGCTGCACCGCTTTCCTGATCTCGCCGACGCGCCTGCTGACCGCCGCACACTGCATCACCAGCCCGATCCGGCAGCGGCTTGGCCTGCCCAACCTTGCCGTGCGCATCCGGGTCACGCCGGGCCGTGCGTCCCGCGACGCGCGCCCCTTCGGCTGGCAATGGGCGAAACGCTGGCACGTCAATCCGCCCTACCGCCGTCGGCCATCCGCGCTGCACGATGTCGGGCTGATCGAACTCGAGCGGCCGTTCTCGCCGGCGCCGGGTTTTTTCCGGCTGTGGTCGCCGAGCCGGCAGGATCTCGACAGGCTCCGGGCCTCGCGTCTGCTGCACATTTCAGGCTATCCGGCCGACAAGCCGGAGGGCACGCAGTGGGAGCATGCCGAGCGTCTCGACCGGATCACCGAGCGGCAGCTTTTCTACAGCGTCGACACCTGTCCGGGACACAGCGGCGCGCCGGTCTGGATCCAGCGCCAGCAGGCCGGCCCGCCGGTCATCATCGCCGTTCACACCGCCGGTCCGCGCCCGCATTCGGGCGGCGCCTGGGGCTGCCGGCCGGGTGTGCCGCTGGCGCCGGCCGGGCTGTTCAACCGCGGTGTCAGGATAACGCCGGACCTGTTGCGCTCTATCAACTCCGGATTCGCACCCTGACCTGAAAATTGATGGCCCCAAATGATTTTGGGAATGCTAATATTCCGGGAAGTGTTATAGTTCGGGCCATCAATGCAGCATTCATACGGGTTGCGCCGTGGTCCGGTGGCGTGGCCGTTTGCTAAGGCGCCAGGGCTTGTGATTGTAATGAGTTTCCTGCCAACTAAGGCGTTCGGTCATGATTGGGCATGCCGAGAACTTGCAGAGGCTTTCGGAGTTCGCCGAAGAACTCTCCGCGTCACGGAATGAGCGGAACACCGATACGGACACATCGAGTTTTGTGGTGAACGGCCATTCGCTGGTCGCCATCCGGCATCTCGAAGATGAGGAGCCTGGCGGCCCGAGCGGCCATGGCGATCAGCGCCCCGTGGGCCGCATCGTATGCGCCGGCACTCACTATCTGATCTATGACGCAGTCTATGTTCCGGCAACCGCCGACACACCGCTCACGGCCGCCGATATACTGACGCGGCGCGAGCTGCAGATCGCGCTGCTGATCGCCGAAGGCAAGCTCGACAAGGAAATCGCACGCCAGCTCGGCATCAGCGGCTACACGGTGCGCGAACACATCAGGCGGATCTTCGCCAAGCTGAATATCGGCCGCCGCTCGGCAATCGCATCTTGCGTGCTGCCCGGATGGACGGATTTTCGCCATGATGTCCGGTAGATCGAGGCGCTGCCTGCGACCAGCATGGGTCAGCCGATGCCTTGCCTGAAGGGTCAGCCCTGAGCAGCATGCCGAAGAGTTCGCGCGGCTCGTCGGGGTCGGCCAGCATGTCGAGTTCCTGGTAGAGGCTGGTCGACTTCAGCTGATCCCTGACATAACCCAGCGCCGAAAAGTCCTCTATGGCGAAGCCTACGGAATCGAACAGCGTGATCTGGGCGGCATCGCGCCGGCCCTTGGTCGCCTGATATGACCTGCCACAGGTTATCGGGCACATGCTGCTGGATCTCGCCTTCGATGGGGGTCTGCTGGGGATATTCGACGAAGATGCCGAAGGCCGGCGATCGTCCGATGTCAACATCCCTTCATTGTTGACACTATTTAAAGTATCTGTAATAGTTTTTACAAAACAAGAGACTGTGGATTTCGGGGAGGCCAATGGCGATACGCGATGTTCTGATGCGCGGGGATCTAGCGCTGACGCCGTCGGAGGAAAAGATCGTCCGGCTGCTGTTGACGGACTATCCGACCTCCGGCCTTGGCACCGCCTCGTCGCTCGCGCGGCGCGCCGGCGTCAGCGATCCCACCGTGGTCCGGCTGGTGGTCAAGCTCGGCTATGAGGGGTTTCCGGATTTTCAGGCAAAGCTGCTCGCAGAGGTCGAGGCCAGGCTGCATTCGCCGCTGTTGATGATGGAGACCAAGCGGCAAAGCGGTTCCAGCGACAGCGCGGTGCTCGCCTATCTCGATTCCGTCACCGCGGCCCTGCAGAAAGCCACCGCCGCGACACCGGTCCAGACCTACGAGCGGGCCGCCCGCCTTTTGATGGAGGCCAAGGGCGAGATCGTTCTGGTCGGCGGCCGGTTCAGCCGCCACATCGCCGGCATGCTGGCCGGATATCTCGCGCAGTTCCGCAGCGGAGTCCGCGATCTCGGCGTGCTCTCCCCCCAGACATTCGACACGCTGGCCGATCTCGGCCGCCGCGACGTGCTCGTCGTCTTCGACTATCGCCGCTATCAGCTCGACGTGATGGCCTATGCAAGCCAGGCGGCCGCGCTCGATGTGCGCATTCTTCTGTTCACCGACCAATGGCTGTCGCCGATATCAGACCTCGCCGAAGTCACGATCGTCAGCCCACTCGAAGTCGCCTCACCCTATGACACGCTGGCGCCGGCGATCGCACAGATGGAGGCGTTGACCGCCCAGATCGTTTCGACGCTGGGCGATGACGCCCGGGCCCGTATCGAGAGAATCGAGAAAGTGCGGCACGCCAATGCGGTGACGCTCGACAGCGATGCGGAAGGCCAGACGGTTGGCCCCCGAAAAACAGCTGGACCACGCAAGACACCTGGACCCAAAGCAGCAAAGCAGGACGACAAGGCATGACCCAAACCTTATCCAAGCGGGCCCTACCCAAGCGAGACGAAGCCTTCCGTGCCGGCGAGACGGCGCTGCTGCTCGTCGACATGCAGCGCATCTGGCTGGAGCCGGGCGCAGACCCCTCGCATCCGGAGCGCGGCCCAGACCATTATTTCTACCGGCAGACAGCCTTGCAGACGATCCCCAACCAGGAGCGCCTGCTGGCGGCGGCGCGGGCCAATGGCGTCGAGGTGCTGCACACCATCATACAGAGCCTGACCGAAGATGGCCGCGACCGTTCGCTCGACCACAAGCTGACGCCCATCCATATCGCGCGCAGCCTGCCCGAAGGCCTACCGGTTGCATCGCTGGCGCCGGTCGGCGACGAGATCATGCTGCCGAAAACCTCGTCCGGCATCTTCAACTCGACCAATGTCGACTACCTCCTGAAAAACCTCGGCATCCGCTACCTCGTCGTGGTCGGCGTGCTGACCGACCAGTGCGTCGACATGACGGTGCGCGACGGCGCCGACCGTGGATATCTCGTCACCTGCGTGTCGGATGCCTGCGCCACCATCACCCAGGAACGTCACGACATCGCGCTGAAGGCCTTCGGCGGCTATTGCTGGGTCACGGACACGGACACCGTCGTCGACCGCTTCAACGCCCTGGGAAAAACGGCATGACATCGACCGTCGAGCCTCTCGTTGCCGTCGTCACCACGGATCTCTCCGCCATTACGCGGGGCCGCTTCGTTACTGAAGGCAAGTTGCAAAAAACCGCCGCGACCGGTGTCGGCTGGCTGCAGGCCAATCTGTCGATGACGCCGTTCAATTCGATCGTCGATCCCAACCCCTGGGGCTCGTCGGGGGACCTTCGGCTGATCCCCGATCTCAAGGCACGCTTCCGCACCGAACGGACGGGATCGGCGACCCCGTTCGACATGGTGGCCGGCCACATCGTCGAGCTCGACGGCAGCCCGTGGCTCGGCTGCACGCGGACCATGCTCCGGGACGCGCTGGCGGAATTGAAGGCTGCGACCGGCCTTTCCGTCATCGCCGCCTTCGAGCACGAATTCCACATTGCCGATGGCAGCTTCGCGCCGGCGCATTCGATGTCCTTTGCGGCGCTGCGCCGCACCGACCCGTTCGCCCCCAATCTGATGGCGGCGCTGGAGGAGGCAGGCGTCGGCCCCGAAGTCGTCATCGCCGAATTCGGCAATGAACAATTCGAAGTGACGCACGAGCCGGCCGATGCGCTGACGGCAGCCGATCGCGCCGTCGCCATCCGCGAAATCACGCGCGAAGTGGCGCGCAATGCCGGCTGGCGCGCGAGCTTCGCGCCCAAGATCGCCCCCAATGCCGTCGGCAACGGCGTGCACATTCATTTCAGCTTCGTCGACGAAGACGGCAAGCCGGCGACTTACGATGCGGCGCGGCCCGGCGGCCTCTCCGCCAAGGCCGGCGCCTTCTGTGCCGGCGTGCTGCGCCATCTGCCTGGGATGACCGCCATGACGGCGTCGAGCGTATCATCCTTCTATCGCCTCAAGCCGCACAGCTGGAGTTCGTCCTACACCTGGCTCGCCGACCGTGACCGCGAGGCGTCGCTGCGCATTTGCCCGACGGTGACGATCGGCGGACGCGATCCGGCACGGCAGTACAATGTCGAGTACCGGGCGGCCGACGCCACCGGCAATCCTTATTTGTCGCTGGCCGCGATCATCCGCGCCGGGCTGGAAGGGCTGAAGGCGGATCTTCCCTCGCCGCCGCTGGTCACCGGCGACCCGACGCTGATGAGCGAGGCGGAACGGGCAAAGCTTGGCCTGGTGCGGCTGCCCGAAACCTTGCCGGCGGCGCTGGACGCGCTTCTGGCCGACAAGACCGTCACGGGATGGTTCGCCCCGATCTTCATCGAGACCTTCGTCGGGCTGAAGCAGCATGAAGCCGAGCGCCTGGCCGGCCTCGATCCGGCCGCCATCTGCGATCTCTACCGGACGCTCTATTGATGACCGCACGGAGTGAAAGGAACACGCCCGCTCAAGGGGACTGGCCCGACGCCGTCGAGGTTCTCAACGAGCACGGCCGCTGCGACATCGTGCTGCTGTGCGAGCATGCGTCCAACCACATGCCGGCCGAATATCGGCAGCTGGGGCTCGATGCCAGCCACCTGCGGCGCCACATCGCCTGGGACATCGGCGCCTCGGAGGTGACGCGCCTGTTGTCGGCGCGGCTCGATGCGCCGGCCTTCCTCAGCGGCTATTCCCGGCTGCTGATCGACCTCAACCGGCCGCTGGACAGCCCGGGCAGCATCCCCCTGCTGTCGGAGGACACCGACATTCCCGGCAATGCCGGTATCGAGGCGGCGGAACGGGACCGACGCGCCAAGATCATGTTTTCGCCGTTCCATGACCGGGTGACCGCACATCTCGACCGACGGGCGGCCGAGGGCAGGCCGACGCGAATCGTGACGATCCATTCCTTCACGCCGGTCTTCCTTGGCGTCGCAAGACCATGGCATGCGGGCGTGCTGCATGACCATGCCGCCGATCTCGCCGCAGCGATCCTTTCGGGCCTGCGCGCCGACGCGTCGCTCAACGTCGCGGCCAACGTGCCCTATGTGATCAGCCGCGACGCCGACTACGCCGTGCCCATCCATGGCGATGATCGCGGCATCCCTGCTGTCCTCATCGAGATAAGGCAGGACCTGCTGTCGACACGGTCCGGCATCGAGGAATGGGCGGACCGGCTGGCGGCGGCGCTGCCCGCCCGCGAGACGGAGACAACTTCGTGAAGAATCTCGACCTGCGCGGACATGACGCGCGACCATCGCGCAGATCGGCACTCAGCGTGGCACCGCTTTATCAGTAACGGGAGCCGCGGCTCACGCCAGCCACTCCTTGATCGCCGGGCGAGCGAGAACGGCACGCATGCGGTCCTCGGCGTCGGCGACAGCCAGTGTCATCGGGGCACGGGTCGGACCGCAATCGACGCCGATGACGCGGAACGCCGCCTTCATGCCCGGCAGCACACCGGTTTCCAGCACTGCCTCGACGAAATCCTGCGACACCATCTGCAGCGCCTTCGCCTGGCGCAGATCGCCGCCGCGAACGGCCTGATCAATCGCCACGTAGAGCCTGCCGAGCAGATTGTAGGTAGTTCCGATACCACCCTCGGTGCCGAGCATGCCGGCGGCGGCATAGATCTCATCGAAGCCGTAGTAGAACAGCTTCTGCGGCTGCCGCTTGCGCAGCAGGGAATATTTGAACAGGTCGGTGGAGGTGAACTTGATGCCGACGACATTGCTGAGATCGAGCAGCCGGACCAGCAGGGGAAGCGGCAGCGGCCGGCCGGTGCGCAAGGGGATTTCGTAGACGATAAGCGGCAGGTCGGTCGCCGCCGCCAGCGCCTGGTAGTAGCCGAAGACTTCTTCGTCGGAGAACGGGTAGGAATGCGGCGGCAACGCCGACAGCGCGTGATAGCCGAGCTTGCGCGCCTGCCGCGCCAGACGGATGGAATCACGCAGGTTCGGCATGCCGACATGGGCGATCAGCTTGACGCCACTTGAGACCGCGCCGGCGAAGACCACCTCTTGCTGCGCCAACAATTCGTCCACCGTCAGCAGGCCGGATTCGCCGCTGCTGCCACCGACATAGAGGCCTGCCAGACCCTGGCGCAGCACATAGTCGTTGATGTTGCGCTGCCGTTGCGGATCGAACTCGCCGGCATCGCTCAGTCCGGTCATCAGGGCGGCATACATACCCGCCAATTGCTTGGTCATTGGGATCCTCGGTTTTCCAGATTTGTCATGATGTGGCTTCGCCAGCGTGGTGGCAGGCGACGAGATGCTGGCCGGTGCCGGCGGAGCCGAAATCGCGCCGTGCCGGATCGACCTTGGTGCAGATCTCGGTCGCCAGGGGGCAGCGCGGATGGAAATGGCAGCCGGGCGGCGGCTTCGACGGATCGGGCACGCCACCGCCGAGCACGATGCGGCGGCGTGTGCCCCCCGCCTTGGGATCGGGCTCCGGGATCGCCGACAACAGCGCGCGCGTATAGGGATGCAGTGGTGCGCCGAACACCGCTTTCGTGGTGCCGATCTCGACGATGCGGCCGAGATACATCACCGCGACGCGGTCGCTGAGATAGCGGATCATCGACAGATCGTGCCCGACGAACAGATAGGTCAGGCCGAGGCGCGGCTTGAGGTCGTCGAGCAAATTGACGATCTGCGCCTGGATCGAAACGTCGAGCGCCGAGATCGGCTCGTCGGCGATGATGAATTTCGGATTGGCGGCAAGCGCGCGGGCAATGCCGACGCGCTGGCGCTGGCCGCCGGAGAGTTCGAACGGATAGCGGTTGCGCAGCGCTTCCCGGAGACCCACCAGCGCCAGCAATTCGCTGACACGGGCATCGCGCGAGGCGCGGGTGCCGATCTTCTGCGCACGCAACCCTTCGCTGATAATGCGGCCGACGGTCATGCGCGGGTTGAGCGAACCGAACGGGTTCTGGAAAACCATCTGCATGTCGCGGCGGCGCTGCTTCAGCTCCTCGCCTGTCGCGCCCGCATAATTCCTGCCCTCGAAGACAATGCTGCCGGCGCTGGGGCGCTCAAGGCCCAGCACGGCGCGGCCGGTCGTCGATTTGCCGCAGCCGCTTTCGCCGACCAGCGCGAGCGTCTCGCCGCGCATCACCTCGAAGCTGACGCCGTCGACGGCATGCACCGCGCCGACCTGCCGCCTGAGCACGCCGCGCCGGATCGGAAAATGCACCTTGAGATCGGTGACGGTGAGCAGCTCTTCCTGCTTCGGTGCCGTCACGGCCGGCTTGTCAGCGGCGCCGGCGCCCGTGCGCGGCCCCCGTTCCACCTCCCGCCAGCGCCAGCAGGCGACGGTCTGATCGGCACCGGCAGCTTCCAGCGGCGGCCTTGCCTGGCGGCAGCGCGCCTCGGCATGGTCGCAGCGCGGCGCGAAGGTGCAGAAGGTCGGCGCCAGCGTGACATTGGGCGGCGCGCCCTTGATCGGCACCAGCCTGGTGTTGGCCGCCGTCAGCGACGGGATCGAGTTCAACAGGCCGATCGTATAGGGATGCTTGGTTGCCGAAAACAAATCGCCGACCGGCGCGCTTTCGACGATCGAGCCGGCATACATCACCGCGACGCGATCGACGAAGCCGGCGACGAGGCTGAGGTCGTGGCTGATCCAGATGATTGCCATGCCGAGCTGCTTCTGCAGGCGCACGACCAACTCGACGATCTGCGCCTGGATGGTGACGTCGAGCGCGGTCGTCGGCTCGTCGGCGATCAGGATCGACGGTTTGCACACCAGCGCCATGGCGATGCCGATGCGCTGCAACTGGCCGCCCGAGAACTGGTGCGGAAAGGCGCGCATGCGCTGCGGCGCGTTGGCGATGCCGACCAGCGCCAGCATGTCGAGAGCCTGGCGTTCGGCCTCGGCGTCGTTCAGGCCCTGGTGCTCGCGCAGCGCCTCGGTCAGTTGCAGGCCGATGGTCAGCACCGGATTCAGCGACGACATCGGATCCTGGAAGATCATGGCGATGTCGCGGCCGCGTATCTGGCGCAGCTCTCTGTCGGGCATGGCCAGGAGATCGCGGCCACGAAACAGCGCCCGGCCCGCGGTGACGCGGCCGGGCGGCTTGCGGATCAGGCCCATCAGCGTCTGCACGGTGACCGATTTACCGGAGCCGCTCTCGCCGACGATCGCCAGCGACTCGCCCTCGGCAAGGTCGAAGGAAACGTCGTTGACGGCATAGACGGAATTGCCGCTCGGGCCAAATTCGACGCTCAGCCCCTGCACCGAAAGCACCGCCTGCTGCCCGATCCCCTTCGCGGCCCTGCCGACGGCAAGCGTGTCGGCGCCGATCATTTGCCACCCATGATGTGCTGCGGGTCGAGCGCATCGCGCAGGCCGTCGCCGACGAAGTTGATGCTGAGTACGGCCATGGCGATCATCGCGCCGGGCGGGATCCACATCCAGGGCTGGCTCTCCAGGATCGACAGCGTGCGGGCGTCGCGCAGCATGTTGCCCCAACTGGCGGCCGGCGCCTGCGCGCCAAGGCCGAGGAAGGAGAGCGAAGCTTCGAGCAGTATGACGGTCGCCACGTCGAGCGTGATCGCCACCAGGATTGGGCTGAGCACATTGGGCAGGATGTGTTCGAGGATGATGACCGGGGGCGAGGTGCCGAGCGAGCGCGCGGCCAGGATGAATTCCTGGTTGCGCAAGGCCAGGATCTCACCACGCGTCAGGCGGGCGATGGAAGGCCAGCTGAGCAGTCCGATCACCACCATGGTGTTGAAGATGCTGGGCCCGACGACCGCGACGAAGGCAATGATGATGACCAGGCGCGGGAAGGTCAGCACCATGTCGATCAGGCCCATCAGCAGGAGGTCCACCTTGCCGCCGAAATAGCCGGCGACGCAACCGATGAAGATGCCGATCGCCGCCGAGATCGCCACGGCGACGAAGCCGACCGTCAGCGATATACGGCCGCCATAGAGGATGCGGGCGAAGATGTCGCGGCCGGTGCCGTCCGTGCCCAGCCAGTGCATGCCGCCAGGCGGCTGGTTGCGACCTCTGAGATCGATTTCGTTGGGGCCGTAATGGGCGATCAGCGGCGCCAGCACGCAGGCGAGCACGATAATGGCGAGCATGATCAGGCCGAGCGTTGCCAGGCGGTGGTTGAGGAAGCGGCGCGCCGCCTCGCCCCACAGGCCGCGCGATGCGCCGGCGGCGATCGTCATGTCGAGGGCGGCGTCAGTCATAGCTCACCCTGGGGTCGAGCACGCTGTAGGCGAGGTCGGTGCCGAGATTGGCCAGCATGACGATGATGGCGGTGATCAGCACGTAGCCCATGATCACGGGACTATCCCTGTTCACCACGGAATCGATGAACATCAGGCCGATGCCTGGCCACTGGAAAATGGTCTCGATCACCACCGAGCCGCCGAACAGCGTCGGCAGCGCCAGGCCGAAGACGGTAACCAGCGGGATCAGCGCGTTGCGCAGGCCGTGGCGCAACGTGATGGTGCGGGGCTTGAGGCCCTTGGCCTTGGCGGTGCGCATATAGCTCTGGTTCAGCACTTCGAGCATGCCGGCGCGGGCATAGCGCATGAAGATCGCGGCACGGAACAACGCAAGTGCGGCCGCGGGCAGGACGAGGTGCCTGAGATTGTCGAGGAGCGAGAAGTTTTCACCAGCCGTGGAAATGCCCGACGACGGCAGCCAGCGCAGCTCCAGGGCAAAGACGTAGACGAGCAGCAGTCCCATGAAGAAGTCCGGGATCGAGACGCCGACAAAGCCGGCAAGCGTCAGCGAATAGTCGGTGAGCTTGTATTGCCTGAGCGCCGAGATCACGCCCAGCGTGGTGCCGATGACGAAAGCGACGAGCAGTGCGACGCCCATCAGTTCCAGCGTCATCGGCAACCGCTCGACGATGATGTCGCCGACACTGCGGCCATTGACGAAGGAGCGGCCGAGATTGCCGTGCAGGATCTGGCCGATCCAGTGGAGGTACTGGATGTAGACCGGCTGGTC
Organism: Mesorhizobium sp. M8A.F.Ca.ET.161.01.1.1; assembly: GCF_004792105.1. Lineage (NCBI taxonomy): Bacteria > Pseudomonadati > Pseudomonadota > Alphaproteobacteria > Hyphomicrobiales > Phyllobacteriaceae > Mesorhizobium > Mesorhizobium sp. M8A.F.Ca.ET.161.01.1.1. The sequence continues at coordinate 183,427 of NZ_SRTD01000006.1, forward strand.
GAGGCCGAGTTCGCCGCGCCGCATGGCAATCAGTTCCTCGCTCGACGGCGCCTCCGCCGTGATCATCGCCAGCACCGCGTCACCCGGCATGGCATGCGCGATGGCGAAGACGATCACGGTGACGCCGAACAGCACCGGGATGCTGAGCAAGAGTTTGCGCAGGAGATAGCTGAGCACCGGCCTCTCCTATGGCTGAAGGCGGTTTTGAGACAACGGATCGGGAGGCTCGGTCAGAGCCCCACGACCGGCAAGGCTATCCGCGGCTATTTCGCCACCTCCCATTTCTCGACTTCGTTGTAGACGGGGTGGTTGAAGATCACGAGCGGCTGTTGCTTGAAGTGCTGGGCGAGGCCGACGATGCGGTTGTTGAAGGCGAGCGGCCGCACCTCGTTCCAAAGCCAGGCCTTGGGCAGGTCCTGGTTGAGGATGCGCGAGGCCTCCTGATAGCTCGCGGCGCGTGTGGCGCGGTCGTTTGACTCCAGACCCTTGTTGAACAGCTCATCGACCTTGGGGTTGCAGTAGCCCATGGCGAGCGGCTTGGCGCCGCAGACCACCAGGGGCGAGCCGAGCGAGGGGTCGAGCCCCATGCCTTGCGCGAAGAAGCCCATCTGGAAGCTGCCGTCGGCATAGACCTGGTTGATCGCCGCCGGATCGAGCAGGCGCGGCTGGATGTTGACGCCGACGGCGGCCAGATAACTCTGGATGGCGGTGACGGTGTCGACGTTCATCTGGTCGGAATAGTAGTAGATGAAATCGACCGGCTGGCTCGCATCCCAGCCCGCGTCGGTAAGCAACTGCTTGGCCTTGTCGGGATTGTAGTCGTAGGGTTCGAGGTCCTTGGCGCGCGCCCAATCCTGCGGGAACAGCGTGTTCAACAGTTCGCCGGCGCCCTGCTTGACGGTGTCGATGATCGCCTTGCGGTCGATGGCATAGAGCATCGCCTGGCGCACGCGCGCATCGGCGAAGCGCTTGTTCTCCAGATTGAACTGCAGATAGGTCGGCAAGCCGGCGGAGAATTTCGGCAGCACCGTCAGATAGTCGAGCTTCTGCAGGCGGGGCAGTTCGGAGATCGGCACGCCGCCGCCCTCATAGGACATGGCGTCGACCTCCTGCGTCTCGAGCGCGGCGATAATCGGCGGCACGTCCTTGTAGATCTGGTAGATGATGCGGTCGAGCTTGGGCGCGCCGAGGAAATAGTCGGGATTGCGGTCGACCTCGACATACTGGTCGCTCTCATACTTCTTCCAGATAAACGGGCCGGTGCCGACCCGATTGACCCAGAACGCATTGCCCTTGACGTCGGCGGGCGCGACCTTGCCCAGGATGTGCTCGGGAAAGATGCTGATGGCGATGAGCTGCAGCTCGACCCAGAGCGGCTTGGCGCTGTCGAGTTCGATCTGCACGGTCGCGTCGTCCAACGCCTTCACCCCGGCAAGCGAGGTGGCCGAGCCATCCTGGAAGGCCTTGTATCCGTCCACGGCGGAAAGCTTCTGCGCCCAGGGCGAACCGACCTTCGGATTGGCGTAGAGATTGAGGCTGAACACCACGTCCTTGGCGGTGAAAGGCGTGCCGTCATGCCATTTGACACCATGGCGCAGGTTGAAGACATAGGTCTTGCCGCCGTCCGCCGTCTTCCAGCTCTCGGCCAGCATCGGCTGCACGCCGTCGCCCGTCCATTTGATGTGGACGAGGCCCTGCAGCACGGTCTCGTCGAGCCGATGGCCGCAGGTGGTGTGCAGCGTGCCCATCTCGATGCAGCCGGTACGCATGGCGGAGCGGAACGTGCCGCCTCCTTCGGCCTTCACGGCACCCGCAGCAAGCATGAGCGCCAGCGCCGGCAAAAGGCTGATCAGAAATCGTCTCATGGAATTCTCCTCCCTTGGATTGTCTCGGCCGGTCGTGGCTGACGTCTGAGCGCGCTTTCTCGCGGTCGTTTGGTCGCGGTTTGGCGTCCGGTCGCTCATTGCAAGCAGCGACCTCCTCCTACCCTTCGGTCGCGCCAAGCCCCAGCGATCCACAACTCCTTGCCCTGTGCTCGCTTGCGGTGATTGGTCTAATAGCTTAAAAGGTACACCATGCACAATATGCCGGTTCGAAAAAAATTGTCCGATGAAGTCCGCCTCCGCCTGGAGGCGATGATCCGGGACGAGGTCTATCCGGTCGGCGCTTCGCTGCCGTCCGAGCGCGAGTTGATGTCGATGTTCGATGTCGGGCGCCCCTCGGTGCGCGAGGCGTTGTTTGCGCTGGAAAAGATGGGCCTCGTGCGCATCAACAGCGGCGAGCGGCCCAAGGTGACGCGACCGACGCCGAAGAACATGCTGGAGCAGCTGACGGGCACCGCGCATCTTTTGATGGACCAGCCGGATGGCATCGGTCATTTCGAGCAGTTGCGGCTGTTTCTCGAAGTCTCGATCGCGCGCCATGCCGCGGAGGTGGCGACACGTTCACAGATCGACGCGCTGGCGGCGGCGCTTGCCGAAAATGAACGCGCCATTTCACGCGCCCGCGCTTTCGCCCTCACCGACGTCGCCTTTCACCGCGTGCTGACCGCGATCCCCGGCAATCCGATTTTTCTCGCCGCGCACGAGGCGCTGGTGGAATGGCTGATCAACCAGCGCATCCACATGGCCAATACCGAGCTCGAAAACCGCATCAGCTTCGCCGGGCACAAAAACGTGTTCGAAGCTATCGAACGGCACGATCCCGAAGCCGCTGGCCAAGCGATGCGGGAGCATCTGGAAAACGCCCGGCGCAAGTTCAATCCGGGCCAGTCGAAACCCGACTAATAGAAAGATCGCGGCTATCTACGCCGCGTGAAACGTCGGGGCCATCTCGTCTAGAGCGATGGCCCCATCAGGATACGGCTGCCGTCGCTGAACCGGGATAGACGGAACCTGTGAAGGTTGTGTCCAGCCTCGTTGCCCTGGATCAAGTCGGACAGGACGCGGCCCATGCCGGGCCCTATGCCGAAGCCATGGCCACTCATCCCGGTCGCGATGACGAGACCCGGAACCGCTGCGGCGCGATCGACCACCGGCACGACATCCGGCATCGCATCGATCATGCCGGCCCAGCTTGCCCTGAGCGGCACCGCCTCGAATTGCGGGAAGAGCTCCTTGAACCCACGATCGATGGCGTGAAGCGCCCTGGGCTCCGGCACAGGATTGAGAACGCGCATCCGTTCGAACGGGCTTTGCTTGTCGGCATCCCATTTGCGCGGGGTAGACCAGCTGTCGGGATATGCACGAGGCGCCGCCGGCAGGTAGCGCGTACCGAAAGGGTTCGCCTTCAGGGCGGGCAGATATTTCGGTGCGTGACGCAAAGCATCCGGCCCGACATAGAGCAGGTGGCTGCCTCCCGCCGCCAGCGTGTATCCACCGTCCTTTCTACGCCGGAAGGCGATGCGTTCGTCCGCGGCGGCGCCAGCATGGATTTCCGGCATCGGCGCGGTCGCCGCGACGGTCGTGCGGACACTGAGCTGCGGGATCGAGACGCCATGCGCGCGCAGGAACAGCGACGTCCAGGCACCGCTGGCGACAAGCACGTTCGACGTGGCGATGCGGCCTTTTTCGGTCCAGACCCCGCTGATACGCCCCGCGGAGATATCGAGCATGCGTGCCGCACAGTTCTCGATGATGGTGACACCCTGGCGAGCGGCCAGGCGGGCAAGGGCCGGCACGGCGACCCAGGGCTCGGCGCGCATGTCCGACGGCGTGGTCATGGCACCCTTGAAGGAGCGAGACATGGCTGGGATCAGCTTGGCGGTCTCGCCTTGGTCGAGGAGACGCGTGTCGACGCCATGGGCCTCTGCGACCTTCAGGAATTTGGCGAAATCAGCCATTTCCTTGTCGGTGCGCGCAAGATAGGTCACGCCGGTCTGCGTGAGGCCTATGTCCTCGCCGCACTCCTCGGCCAGTTGGCGCCAGAGACGCTGCGCTTCGATGACGATGGGCAGTTCGTCCGCGTCGCGGCCCTGCTGGCGGATCCAGCCCCAATTGCGCGAGGACTGCTCCGCGGCGATGCGCCCCTTCTCCAGCAAAGTCACCGGTATGTTGCGCCGGGCCAGGAACAAGGCCGCGGTCACGCCGATGATGCCACCGCCGACAATGACCACATCCGACGTCTTCGGCAGCGGCGCTTGAAACTGGATCGGACTGGCCTCGGTGAAAGGGAAGATCGTCAAAGGATTATCCTTGTTCATAAGCGTGGCCCGACGCCGATGGCTGGTCCCGGTGGCGCGAAAGTCGCAAGCCACCCACGACGTGCGTCAACGAGCACTACACGACCGGTCTCGAAAATTTGCATGCCAGCTCGATGAAATTGTTGACCACCCGTCGAGGCCGCTTCTCGTCGCCGCGGCCAGGCTTCGAGAACTGAGCCGCGGCCGCCAGTCCATGCCGTGGCGAAATTGGATGGTGGTTCAGCTTTCCAGCTCTCGAAGCGCCGTCAGATCGATCTCGGTGATGTGCCAGCGGCCGAGATTCGCCGTGTAGAGTTTGTCGCCCTTGAAGGCGATGTTGGTGGGATGCGCCAGTGTGGTGGCCGCCGGGTCCTCGATCAGCACTTCGAGGCCTCGGTCCGGCCGCCAGCGATAGATGCGGCTTGGCTCGTAGCACGAGATGAACAGCGCGCCGTCAGACGCGAAGGCGAGCCCATCGGGAACATTGTGCACGCCTTCGACGACGACTTTTCGCGGCCCTGCCGCGCCGTCGGCGAGGATCGGCACATGGCTGATGCAGGGCGCGTCGCTCTCCACGACATAGAGGCCATTGCCATCAGGCGCCATGGCCATGCCGTTGGCGAAGGACATCGCCTCCCGGCACCACAGGCCACCTTCGCCGGTCTTGAGGTCGTAGCGAAAGATGCCCGAACGATTGTCCTCACCAACGCTGTCCGACACGTAGAGCCAGCCCCTGGACTCATCGACGATCGGATAGTTCGGCACGCGGATGCCGGACGACGCGAAGCGCTCCATGCGACCTGTCGCGGCGTCCCGGCGGAAGATCGCGGCATGCCTGAGATCGCAGGCAAAGCAGTTGCCCGCGCTATCGAAGGCGATGCCGAGCAGAAAGCCATCCGTGCCGCCCATGCGCTCGACCGAACCGCCGTCGGCGGCCAGCCGCAGGAGATCACCTGTCTCGGTGCCGCACCAGATCCAGCCATCACGGTGGACCGCCACGCCCTCAGGATGCGCGACGCGCGGGCTGGTGAAGATGCCGTCGAAGAAGACGCGCGCGGCCGACATGTCGAGCAACGGCTTTGGCATGGATCAGCTCCTTGCGGTGAACAACCTCTGCTGTGCAGCTATGCAGCGCTCGACCATGACGCGGTCCGCGGCGAGGATTTCCGCGATCAGCGCGCCGCGCTCCTTGGCACTGACGAATTCCAGGCGACGCAAGCCGAGCGGATCGATGCGATTGCGCAAGATGGCGAGCGTATCGCTGGAAGGCAGCGGAACCTCGCGGCAATCTGCATCGAAGGTCACGGCAAATCCGGTGGCGTCGCGGATCTGCTGCTGCGTGGTACCAGGCATTGTCTCGATGACGATCGATTCCCGGGATATCTGGTCGAGCCGGAAGATGCAGAGGTCGGTGAAGACCAGCGCCTTGCCGGTGCGATAGCCCATCGGCTCGCGCTCGGCCGGCGTCAGCAGCCCGCGTGCGGAACTGGCGATCTCGACCCCCTCGACCAGCGACTGGGCCGAATGGCGGGGAACGTAGAGCAAATAGTCGCGATGCATGTTGGCGACATCGGCCATGCCGCCCTGCCCCGGCAGCCGGATCAGTCCGCCGCTTGGCTTGCGCAGCGCGATGGTGTTGACGCGGCCGCGCCGGTCGACCTGGGCTGCGCCGACGATCTCATGCGTCACGGCACCGGCCTGGTAGTAGGTTGAATAAGTATCGTCGCCGCCTGCATGCGCCGCCGCCGTCTCGCAATCAAGGCTTTCGATCAGCGACAGGATCATCGGGCTCGGCGCGATGTCGAGATGGCCGCAACTCATCGTCGCGATGATCATGTCCGGCGCGTGCGTTGCCTTGGCCAGCCGGTAGGCGACATTGGCGAGCGGCGAGACGGCGCCGGCACTGGCGAAGCTTTCATTGTCGAGTTCGGCCGCGATTCTTGCGGCGATGATCTCGTCGACGGATGCTTTCCTGTCGCCATGCACGAGACCAGGCATCGCGAGGACAGTCTCGGCGCTGACTTTCGCAGCTTGTTGGAGCGGCTCCGGCACGCCTTCCGGAGGCATGCGCAGATTGTCCGCCAGGGCTGCGTCCTTGGCCGCGAACGCCTCCGACAATGCCGGATAGTCCGTGACGTAGAATGGCAGGCAGGATGCCGGATGAGCGCCGCCCGGCGCCAGCGCTATGGCCGAGACCTGATTGCGGGTGAGGATGCTCTGGCGGCCGTCCTGCCGCAGCGCCCCGACCGGAACAATTTCCTCGACCGTGACCAGCACCTTGCGGGCAGCGCCGGCCATGGCGAAGTCCAAGGCACGCGGGCCGATGATCTGCACATTGCCGCTTTCGTCGGCGCGCTGGGCATGGACGACGAATGTATCGAGCCGCAGCGGCGGGATAAATCCGGTATCTGTTCCGGTCACCGGATCAGGCTTGGCGCTCGCGCCCGGCACGCGCGCCAGCATGTCCGATCCCAGTGGCAGTTGGAACGGCATCGACGGCAGGTTCTGCTGCGCCGCCCGCAGCGCCTGGATCATGGCGAGTGCCGTCCAGTCGCGAACAGGGATTGCGCCGGCCTCGGCGGCCGCGCGGAACCTCGGCGGCAGCCCAAAGATGTCGAGACTGGAAAAGCAGAGATCGATTTTCGCAACGGCATTTGCTTCGAGCAGCAGTTCAAGCGGCAAGCCGCCAGCCCAGCAGACGTAGTGCAAGTCCTTGACGCCGGAACGCGCGACAGCGCGCAGCAAGGCGATCGGCAGCCGGGCGAAATGGTGGCCGCCGACGCCAAGCGAGTCACCCTGGCCGACCATCGCGGCCAGTCCCTCGACATCGGTGAGGCGCGGCCGGTTCGGTTTGACCAGGGACGTCTCGGAACTGTTCCTCATAGCGCGGATGCCTCGATGCGGTAGCGGGTCACGAACGGCTTTTCGGGCGAGAATTCCAGCGCCGTCGCAATGCCGGATCGCGCGATCGGATTGTCGGCCAGGGCGGTTGCAGGGCCGAGGCCGAAGGGCGAGCAGATCGGCTCGATGCCGATGGCGACATGACGCCCATTCCAAGGGGCGGCCTTGCGGCCGCGATTGGAGTACCACAGCAGGAGGCTCGGGAAATGCGCCTTTTGCCAGGAGAGTTTTACGCGATAGCCCTCCGCGTGGTTGGCAAGCGCCGCGGTGCCGTCCAGCCCTTCGATCTGCAGCAATTCCTCGGTATCGGCGGTGAGCGGCAATCGCGAGGCGTCGGCCGTGCCGCCGGCGCGCGCGGGCACGCTGGTGAGGTCGGTGAAGGATTTGCCGCGGGCGAACAGTTCCGCGCCGGGTTCGACATCGTGTGGATAGGTGCGGCCTTCATCGAAGCTGCCGAGTTCCAGTGAGGCGGCACCTGTCTCGAACGGGAGCCGGAATACTGGATGCAGGCCGATCGGCAGGCGGCAGGCGCGGCGGACGACGATCCTGAACTCGATGTCGATGGCCGCCGCCGACGGATCGGGCGTCACTGTCCGTTCAACGCGCTCGACCGGGCTTGCCTGGGGATAGGTCAGCTCCAGCGACAACGACCCACTGCCGCTGGCCCGCCAGGTCCAGTCATGGTTGGAGCCGTGGCCATGGACCTCCTCCTCCGATTCCGGCGAACCCATCACGCGCGCCCAGTTCCCGGGCCATCCCTCGGCAGGCACCGAATAACCGAAGGGCACGCAGGGCCATTCGCCGCGCAGTTTGCGCAGGATGCCTGGCAGCGCCTCCGTGCCGGGTTCGTTCGACCACGGCGCGATGTGCATCGGCGAGACCTGCCTGCCGTCTTGCAGAATGAAAGTAACCGGCGCCAGCATGGCGCCGAGCCGCTGCACGGTCAGCGCGCCGTAGGCCCAACCTAGTCCGCGATAGTCGTCGCCGCCCTTCACGGCCCGGCCTTCTTCACCTTCGCAATACTCCTCTCGGCGAACTCCCTGACGCGCCGCTGGCCGATCTCGCCGCGGTAGAGGTCGCCTAATATGTCGCGCTCCATGGCGAGACCGGCAGCCAGATCGCCCGCCACGGCATGCGCCGTCAGCCTCTTCAACCCTTCGATCGCGGCGGCGGGTTCGGCGGCGATCATTCCGGCCAGTTCCAGCGCGCGCGGCATCAAACTGTCGACGTCGACGATCTCGTTGACCAGGCCGGCAGTGACGAATTCGGACGCCGGCACGATCGCGCCGGTCATCAGCAGAAAATTGGCGCGGTTGCGGCCGAGCTTGGCGACGCTGCGCTGCGTGCCGCCGCCGCCGGGGATCAGCCCGAGCTTGATCTCCGGCAGGCCGAGCTTGGCGAACTGGTTGGCGATGACGAAGTCGCAGCACAGCACGAGTTCCATGCCGCCGCCCAGCGCAAAGCCATTGACCGCCGCGATCACCGGCTTTGCATTGTTCTCGATCGCCGCGTACATGCGCGTGCCGGCGGCCTGGAAAATGTCGAACTCCGGGCCGGTCTGCGCGGCATATTCCTTGATGTCGGCGCCGGCCATGAAGCCGCGCCCCTCGCCGGTCACCACGATCGCACCGACGCCCTCGTCGCCGGACAGCGCCTCGAAGGCTTCGGTGATCTCACCTTGCATCAGCCGGTTCATGGCGTTGAGCTGGTCGGCCCGGCGGAAAGTGACGACCGCGACGCGGCTTGATATTTCAACCGTGAGTGTCTGGTAGGCGCGCATCGTCAGGCCGCATCCACGGTCATGTCGCCGGATGCTTCCAGCGCTGCGATCTCATCCTTCGAGAGACCGAACTCGGCCAGGATCTCGCGGCCATGCTGGCCGACCAGCGGCGCGGGCCGCTCGATGGTCGCCGGCGTCTCGCTCATCTTCACCGCCGGTGCCACCACCCGCACCTTGCCGCCGCGCGGATGATCGTAGCTGGTGATCATGCCCATATGCGTGACCTGCGGATCCTCGGCCGCGCGGCGGATGTCCTTCACCTCCGCGCACCAGATGTCGGCTGCCAGCAGCCGCGCCAACAGATCCTGCGTAGCGAACTTTTTGGTCTCGGCATTGACCTTTTCGAACACCTCGTCGCGCTTGTCGAACAGGGTCTTGAGGTCGTCGTAGACGGCAAGCTGTGGCGCCCGCAGCACCTCGTACAGCGTCTTGAACGGGCTCATGGCGATCGAGATGTAGCCGCCGTCGCTGGTCTCGTAGATGCCGAAGGGCGCCTGCATGCCGGGATGGCCGATGCCGGAATTCGGCCGCACGAAATCCTCGCCGAGATTGAGCACGGCGACATATTCCTGGTTGAGATGCGCCAAAAGACCGGCCAGCAGATTGACCTCGATCCTCTGGCCCTTGCCTGTCTTCTCGCGATAATAGAGCGCCGACAGGATGCCATAGACCATGTTCATGGCGCCGATCTGGTCGGCGAGGCCCGCGCCGGCGGGAACCGGAGCCTGGTCGCCGCGGCCGGTGTTGGCGATCAGCCCTGCCAACCCCTGGATCAGCATGTCCTGACCGGGGCGCTCGACATAGGGTCCCTCCTCGCCATAGCCCGACCCGGAGCAGTAGATGACGCGCGGATTGACAGCCTTGAAGTCCTCATAGCCGTAGCCGAGCTTGGCCAGCACGCCGGGACGGAAATTCTGCACGACGACGTCGGCGCTCTTCGCCATCTCCATGATGATGGCATGTACCTTGCGGCTCTTCAGGTTCAGCGCGATCGAGCGCTTGTTGCGGTTCCAGGCGAGGAAGTTGGGGCTCTCCGAGCCGCCCACCCATTTAGCGAAGAATGTCATGCCACGGAACATGTCGCCGGCGCCGGCGCGCTCGATCTTGATGACATCGGCGCCCATGTCGCCCAGCAGTTGCGTGGCGAACGGCCCCTGCAGCAGATGGCTGAAGTCGAGGATGCGGACGCCTTCGAGGGCCTTGTTCATGTCATGTCTCTTCGTGGTTCAAAGCAGTTCGGGAACGTAGCGCGGGGCGGCGGTCAGGCCGCCATCGACGCGCAGGTCGGTGCCGGTGGTGAAGCCGGCTGCATCGGAGGCGAGATAGACGGCGGCTTCGGCAACCTCGGACGGCTCGCCTATGCGGCCGAGCGGATGCATCTTGACCCAGGCCTTGGCGAGGTTGCCGCCGATCTCCTTGATCAGTTTGTCGTTCATCGGCGTGTTGATGGTGCCCGGCGAGATCGAATTGACGCGGATGTTCATCGGGCCGAACTCGACCGCCATCTGGCGCGTCATCGCCATCACCGCGCCCTTGGCGCCGGCATAGGCGGTCCAGCCATCCAGCCCGATATGGCCCTGGGCCGAGGCCATGTTGATGATCGAGCCTGATTTCTGCGCGATCATGTGCGGCAGCGCGTATTTGCAGCCGCGAAACACGCTGGTCAGGTTGACCGACATCAGCCGGTGCCATTGTTCGTCGGTCATCTCATGCACCGGCATGCCGCCAATGGCGATGGCGGCATTGTTGACCAGAATGTCGAGGTGCCCGGTCTTCTTGATGGCACTGTCGATGAGCCCCGAGATATCGGCCTCCTGCGACACATCGCAATGCACATAATCGGCACGGCGGCCGGCCGCGCGCAGCGCGGCGGCGAAATCCTCGCCTGCTTTGTCGGCGATGTCACCGATGAAGACATGCGCGCCTTCGCGCGCCATCGCCTCGGCAATCGCGTGGCCTATGCCGTCGGCCGCACCAGTGATGACGGCGGTTTTTGCTTCGAGACGAGCCATGTCAGCCTCCGTTCGCACGCCGGCGCTTCGCCTCGTCGAAGGCGACCGCGGCGATGATGATCATGCCGGTGATGACCAGCTGCCACTCGGTCGGCAGGCCAAGCCCGCGCAGGCCATTGGACAGAAACTGAAGGATCAGCACGCCAAGCGCCATGCCGGTCAGGCTGCCGATGCCGCCGGCGAGGCTGACCCCGCCGAGCACCGTTGCTGCGACGACCTGGAATTCGAAATTGAGTCCGGCCGTATGCTGCGCCGAGCCGACGCGCGCGGCCAGGATAATTCCGGCAACCGTCGCCAGCAGCGAACTGATGATGAAGCAGATGAACTTCACCCGCCGGACATCATAGCCGGCAAGCCGCGCGACTTCCTGATTGCCGCCGACCGCATAGATCTGCCGCCCGAACGGCCGGTGCTGCATCATGTAGCCGAAGGCGGCGAGCAGGACGATCGCGATGACCGCCGAATACGGGATGATGTTGAACAGGCGGCCATCCGAAAGCGCGATGAAGCTGTCGAGGCTGGCGTTGTCCGGGATCGCGCGCTGGCCGGTGTAGAGATAGACGCCGCCGCGCATGATGAACATCGTGCCCAAGGTCACGATCAGCGAGTTGATGCCGGCATAGGCGGTGAGATAGCCGTTCACCACACCGATGATCAGGCCGAACAGCAGTGCTGCGCTGACGCCGAGCAGCAGCGAGTTGGTGTCGTTCATGATGATGATCAGCGGCAACGCGATGGTCGCGAGCAGCGATCCGATCGAGATATCGACCTCACCGGAGATGAAGACGATGGCGCAGCCGATGCCGGCGGTGAGCGCGAGCGAAGCCTGGCCGAGCACGTTGGTCATGTTGCGCACGGAGAAGAAATTCTCGACCGTGACGGAAAAGAAGACCAGTACCAGGATGAGGCAGACGAACAATGCCAGTTCCTGCCGGGCAAAGAGCCGCGCCAGCAGGGAGGGTTGAGCTTTTGCGGAAGCTATATTGGCAAGGCTCATGGTCTTATCCGATCGCCGCATTGAGGATCTTTTCCTGCGTGGCTTCATCGCGCGACATGATCGCGGTCAGACGGCCCTCGCACATCACGGCGATCCGGTCGGCGAGACCGAGCAGCTCCGGCATTTCCGATGTCATCATGACGACCGCCAGGCCTTCGCCGGCGAGCCGGTCGATCAGCGCGAAGATCTCCGACTTGGCGCCGACATCGATGCCGCGCGTCGGCTCGTCGACGACGATCACCTTCAGGCCGCGCATCAGCCAGCGCGAGATCAGCACCTTCTGCTGATTGCCGCCCGACAGGTTCTTCACCTGCTGGAACAGGCTGGGGGTCTTGATGCGGAAGCGGTCGACATAGTCCTGCACCGCCCGGTGCTCCTTCGCCGTATCGATGAAGCCCATGCGTGCGAAGGCGCCAAGCGAGGCGAGGCTGGCATTCTGGAAGACGGGCAGCTCGCCCATCAGCCCTTCGCTCTTGCGATCCTCGGTGAGCAGGCCGATGCCGAGCCTGACACCGGTGCGCGTGTCATGTGGCGTGAGGCGCTGACCGTCGACGCTGATCGTGCCCGCGGTGATCGGATCATAGCCGACGATCGCCTTGGCGAGTTCGGTGCGGCCCGCGCCCATCAAGCCGAAGAAGCCGAGCACCTCGCCGGCGCGTGCCTCGAAAGACACCTCGTCGAGCTTCCTCGCCGTGCTGAGCTTCTCCACCGACAAGGCAACCTTGCCGCCTGCCGCGCCGCGCTGGCGCGGAAACAGATTGTCGATGCGACGTCCGATCATGTCCTGGATCAGCGTGTCGTTGCTGTGCTCGCCGATCGGTTTGGTCGAGATGTGGCGCCCGTCGCGCAGCACCGTCACCGTGTCGGCGATCTCGAACACCTCGTCGAGCTTGTGGCTGACATAGACCACCGCGATGCCGAGGCTGGCCAGACGGCGGATGACGGTGAACAGCAGCGACACCTCGTTCGGCGTCAGCGAGGACGTCGGCTCGTCCATCACCACGACGCGGGCCTCATGAGCGAGCGCGCGGGCGATTTCGACCATCTGCTGCTGGCTGACCGGCAGCGAACCCGTGCGCGCAGCCGGATCGACATTGAAACCGATACGGTTGAACAGGGCGGCTGAATCGGCGCGGATTTTCTTCCAGTCGATCGAGCCCGTCCTGCCGGTCGGGTAACCCTCGAGGAAGATGTTCTCAGCAACCGTGAATTCGGAGATCAACGCAATCTCCTGGAAGACGACCTTGATGCCCTCTTTCAGGCTGTCGCGCGGCGACTGGATATCGACCTCGCGTCCGCGCATGCGAATGGTACCGGCATCCTTGCCGTAGACGCCGGCCATGATCTTGATCAGCGTCGACTTGCCGGCGCCGTTCTCGCCCATCAGGGCATGGATCTTGCCGGGCTTCAGGGTGAAGTCGACATTGTCGAGCGCCACGACACCCGGGAAGCGCTTGTCGATGCCGCGCAATTCCAGTGCCGGCACAACGGTATCGATGGCCGCGCCTTCGCCGGGGTGCAGAAAATCAACGGACATTGGCTCTGTTCCGGATGATGTCGAGATAGGTGGCCAGGATGATGACGAAGCCCGGCACCACCATCTGCAGATCCTGGTTCCAGCCGAGGATGATGATGCCGTTGTCGATCACCTTCAGCACCAGCACGCCGAGCAAGGTGCCGAACAGCGAGCCGCGCCCGCCGAGCAGGCTGGTGCCGCCGAGGATGACGGCGGCGATGACGGTCAGTTCGAAACCGCGGCCGGCGGTCGGCTGGCCAGCATTCATCAGCGACGAAAGGATCATGCCGGCAACGCCGACGCACAGGCCGGTGACGACGAAGGCAAACAGCTTGAGGCGTTCGGAACGTACGCCAGACAGGCGCACCGCCTTTTCATTGGCGCCCACCGCGTAGAGGTAGCGGCCGAGCGTGGTGAAGCGCAGCGTGACATAGGCGACCACGAAGATCAGCGCGGCCAGGATGACAGGCACAGGCACAGGCCCGACATAGCCGGCGCCGAGGTCGGTGAAGCTTGCCAGCTGATTGTGGTTCTGCACCGCCTCGCGCGTGAACAGATAGACGCCGCCCTGCAGCATCATCATCGTGCCGATGGTGGCGATCAGCGAGTTCACTCTCAGCCTGGTGACAACCAGGCCGTTGAACAGTCCGACCCCGCCGGCAAAGGCGAGCGCCGCCAGCATGCCGAGCGCCAGGCTGTGGGTGGAATTCAGCACCGCCATGCCGATGCAGCCGACGAAAGCGAGCGAGGCGCCGACCGACAGGTCGACCTCGGCGGTGATGATGAGCATGGTCATGCCCGAGGCAACGACCAGCACCAGCGCGCATTGGCGCAGGATGGCGATGATGTTGGCTTCCGAATAGAATTGCGGCGCCGCGATCGAGATGGCGATGCACAGCGCAGCCAGGATGACGCCCAGCACGAGCTGGCTGCTGCCCAGTAGCTGGCCGCCGATGAAACGCTTCGGTGCGGAGGCGTGTGTAAGCTCGCTCATTTCAGTCCATTCCAGACCACTTGCCTGACACTGCCCTTCCCGCGTCAGGGAAGGGCAGCGTCATCAGGCTTATTGCTTCAGGTCGGCGGAGGTCTTCATGCACTTTGCCGGCGGCTGGAGCGCGTTGACGGCATCCCATTTGATGGTGCGCGTGGTGCCGTCATAATCATAGTACTTCTTCCAGTCGTCGCCGTTCATCGGCGCCGTCGGGCTGACGATGTGCTCGGGCACTTCCTCGTTGTTGAAGAGCTTGACCGCCGCGTCGATGGCGGTGAACCCTTCCTTTTCCGGGAACATCGCGGCCTCGATGCGGTACGATGGTTCGTTCTGCATGGCGTTGATGAAGGCGAGGCCCTCGCCGCCGGTGCCGACCGTCAACAGGCCGTCTTGCGACTTCCCTGCCGCCTTCCAGGCTTGCAGGCCGCCAAGCGAGGACGAGTCGTTGATGCCGTAGATGATGTTGATGTCGGCATTCTTGGCGAGCGCCGCCGAGGAGACTTCGAGCGCACGGTCGGGGTTGCCGCCGCCGTCGAGGTCGTGGACCATGACCGCATCAGGAATGACGGTCTTCAGCCCGTCCATGAAGCCGTGCGAGCGCAGCACCGTGGCCGACAGCAGCGGCAGGCCGACATTCATCACCTTGGCAGTGCCGCCAAGCTTTTCCTTGGCGTATTTGCCGGCTTCTACCCCGGACATGTAGCCCGTATCGTAGTCGCAGATGGCGACCATCGTGGTCATGCCCTTGACCGGGTTGCCTTCCAGCACCACCGGGACGTTGGCGGCCTTGGCCTGTCGCAACAGCGGCACCACGCCTTCCTCGTTGACCGGGGTGATGATCAGCACGTCGACGCCCTTGGCGATGAAGTCTTCGGCCGCGGCGACCTGCTTGGCGATGTCGAGATTGGCGTCCTGCACCTCGACTTCGATCCCGAGTTCCTTGCCGTGAGCCTTCATGCCCTTGATGACGTTCTGATACCACTCATGGGTGGCGTAGTTGGTGACGTAGCCGATGCGCTTGGGCATGTTCTCGGCATGCGCGGTGGCGGCGCCGAGCGCCAGCATGGCGGCTGACGCAAACAGGATTGACTTGGACCAGAGCATTTTCTTCTCCCAGATTTATCGCTTTTGTTAGTCGCTGAACGGGTAGTCCCGCCGTTCCGGGTCGGCACGTAAAGAAGAGGCGGAGTCGGACCAGCCGAGTGCCGCCGATATCTTTTCGGCGGCGGCCTGGGTACGTTCGAAAACGGCTTCGCGGCCGAACCGCGCCGCCTTTTGCGGCAGCAGCGGAACGGTGAGCGCGGCGATGACGGCACCGGTGTGGTCGCGCACCGGCATCGAGATGTTGGTGCAGCCCTCGACGGCCAGCGAGGCGCGCATCTCGTAGCCGAGCCTCGCGACCTCGTTCAGCCGCGCCTCGATTTCAGCCCGACTGCCCTGACCTTCGCCGGCGGCCACGATGCGCTCGACGATCCGGTCGCGCTCGGCCCGGTTCGAATGGGCAAGCAGCACGGCGCCCGAACTGGTTTCGAGGATCGGGAAATGCGACCCCAGCGCCACCGAGTAACGCATCGGCAGCGGGGAATCGATCTGCAGCACCACCAGCGCGTTTTGTCCTTCGCGCACCACCAAGTGGCAGCTTTGGTCGGCATTGGCGGTCAGTTCGCGCATTGCCGGCAGTGCGCATTCGACCAGCCGGTTTACCGGCGGATGCATATGCGCCAGTTCGAACAGCTTCAGCGACAGACGGAAACGGTCCGACTGGGTGCGGAAGATGTAGCCGCGCTTCTCCAGGAGAAGCAGAATGCGGTAGATCTCGTGGATGGAGCGTCCCAAGCCGGCCGCGATCTCGGTCTGGGTCAGCGTCTCGGCACTCGAGGCCATGAACTCCAGAACGTCGAGCGCCTTGTCCACCGCCGGCACGCGATAACCGTTGCGGCCGGCTTCGCCGTCGTCGAGTGTATCGGCAACGCTGGCGGCCATCACGCAATGCTCCCTTCCGGTTGCCTGGTTTCGCGGTAGAGGCGATTGACGAGGTCAGTAAGGTCGGCCGCCGATACCTCGCCGGCGATGGCGGCCGCCGCATACGGCGCGCATTCGCGGAAGAAGGCGATGAAGCCCGGATGCGTCGGACGCAGATAGGACGACGTGATGGTCCGAAGCGTGGCGCTGAAGAAACCGCCTGAAAGCGCGTTGACCTCAGCGTCTTTCCAGGCGGCGAGCGATCCCGGCTGTCCGCCCGCCTTCACATAATCGCCGCGCTGGTAGTCGGGCGAACACAGGAAGAGCGCATAGTCGATCGCCGCCTGTTTGTGTTTCGACTGGGCGCTGACGCCGATGCCGGCGCCGCCGAGCAAGGCGCCGGCGGAGCCCGGCGTCGGCACGTCGGCAAAGCGCAGATATGGCCCGTCGGTTTTCGCCGCGTAATTCACATAGCCGAAGGCGAACGGCACATAGACCACGTCGTCATGCGCGATCATGTGGTCATAGCAGCGGATCGGGTTCCATTTCGACGAGTCCGGATGCGAAAGCGCCGCCAGCTCCCGCAACTGCGCGATGGCCTGCTCGACCCTTTGCCTGGCGATGAATTGCTCACCGGCCTCCTGCGGATGGCCGAGCGTCAGAAGCATGCACATGGCATCCGTCGGGACCGAGGGCAGACCGAGCCATTTGCCGTCCTTGCGCGCAAGCCGGCCGAGTTCCAGCACCTCGTCATGCGTGCGCGGCACCGGCCCGTAGCGCTCCAGCAGGTCAGGGCGATAGGACGCGACCTGGCAGGCGGCATCGATCGGCAGTGCCCATTGTCGTCCGTTCCGTTCGTAGGAGCGCCATGATGCGCCGACCGAATCCTGCTCGAAGAAGCGGATCTGTTCCGCCGACAGATAGGCATCGAACGGCACCATCAATTCATCCTGCGCGATGTCGCCGATGAAGGGATGGTCGAAAACGACGAGATCGTAGGTGCCGAGTACCGGACCGAGCGCGCCCTCGCCGAATTCGTAGAGGCTGCGGCGATCCCATTCGATTTCCAGGCCGGTATTGCCAGCGCAATAGGGCGCGACGCTGGCGTCCAGCGGACCCCAGCAACGTCGATGATCCCACGCAAGACCGCGCAGCCTTGTCATTTCAGGCAATTCCTCCCTGGAGCCGGGCATGACTGCCCGGCCCGCCGACTAGTAGCAGGTATTTTCACATAGACAAGTAACTTTTACATATGCAAACGGCAGTTCGCCTTCCGATGGCCTCAGGCCAGGCCGAACCGCTCGACGGCGCGCATGATGCCGCGCAGCTCGGCGAGGCCCTTCAGCCGACCGATCAGCGAGTAGCCCGGATTGATCTTTTTCTTGCCGATGTCGTCGGCGAGCAGATGGCCATGATCCGGACGCATCGGGATTCGCCAGTCGGCGCGGCCTTGTTTGCGGCGGCGCGCCTCTTCCTGCATCAAAGCGAGGATGACGTGCGCCATGTCGGTACCACCTTCGAGATGCTCGGCCTCATAGAACGAGCCGTCCTCCTCGATGGTGATGTTGCGCAGATGGACGAAATGGATGCGGTCGGCGAATTCCTTGACCATGGCGACGATGTCGTTGTCGGCGCGCGTGCCGTAGGAACCAGTGCAGAAGGTCAAGCCATTGGCGGGGCTGTCGACAGCGTTGAGGATAAAACGCGCATCCTCGGCCGTGGAAACGACGCGCGGCAGGCCATAGAGCGAGAATGGTGGATCGTCGGGGTGGATGCACATGCGCACTCCCGCCTCTTCAGCCGCCGGAATGATCTCGCGCAGGAACCAGGCGAGGTTGTCGCGCAGTTCCTTCGGCCCGATCGCATCGTATTCCGCCAGGGCCTCGCGGAAACTGTCCCTGTTATAGCTGCGCTCCGTTGCCGGCAGGCCGGCGATCAGGTTGCGCTCGATCTGATCGATCTGCTCCGGCGTCAGCGCCTTCAGGCGTTGCTCGGCCTCGGCGATACGCGCCGGGGTGTAGCTTGCCGCGCCATTCTTGCGCTGCAGGACAAAGAGATCATAGGCGGCAAAGTCGATGGCGTCGAAACGCAAGGCGTAGCCCGTCGTCGGCAGCCGGTAGGCCAGATCGGTGCGGGTCCAGTCGACCACCGGCATGAAATTGTAGCAGATCGTCGCGATGCCGGCCTTGGCGAGCGCGCGGATGCTGTCGCGATAATAGCCGGCATAGCGCTCGCGCTCCGGCGCGCCGATCTTGAACGAATTGTGGACCGGGATGCTCTCGACAACCGACCAGGTCAGCCCAGCGGCCTCGATGATGCGCTTGCGCTCGAGCACATCGGCCTCGGGCCAGGCCCTGCCGTCATAAATCTGGTGAAGCGCTGAAACCACGCCGGTGGCGCCAGCCTGTTTGACATGCTCGAGCGTCACCGGATCATCGGGACCGTACCAGCGCCAGCACTGTTCCATGAAGTCTCCTCACTGTTTGGCGGCGACCATATTGTTGGACCACCATCCTGTCAACAGAACCTTTATTGCCGCTCAAGGTTGATTTTTGATCGACAGAACTCTAATCTGGTCCAACAAATTGCAAGGAACTAGCTGTTGGAACAGGCGAGCCGCGAGCCGATGGAAGCGTCTGAAGAAGCAGGAATCAGCAGTTCGGCCGTCGACCAGACGGTGCGGCAGATCCTCGACCTCATCCGCAATCGGGCCTTGTCCGTCGGCGACGTCCTGCCTACGGAACGGGAGCTCGGCGAATTGTTCGGCGCCAGCCGCAACACGATTCGCGAGGCGCTGCGCACCATCCGCACCTATGGCCTGATCGACCCCAAGCCGCGTGTCGGCGCGGTGCTGGCCGACAGGCAGAGCGTCGCGATCCAGAATTTCTTTGCCGCGCAAATGGACATATCGAAGACGTCCTTTCACGACATACAGGGATTTCGCCGCATCATCGAGGTGAGCGTCGGCGATCACATCATCCTCAATGCCGGCATCGCCGAACTCGACGCCCTGGACGAGATCAACGGCCTGATCGAGGCCGCCCGGGATGTCCAGGAGGCGGCACAGCGCGATTTCGATTTCCACCTGGCGCTGATGAAGCTCGCCGGCAACCGCATGCTGGTGCAGACCTACCAGTTCCTGTCGCCTGTCATCCTCCACATCATGACCGTCGGCAAATCTATCCGGCCGGTGCTGAGTGAAACACGCCGCGCCCATGGCGAGATCATCGCGGCGCTGCGCGCCCGCGACCGCATCGCCTATAGCTACCTGATGAGCCGGCACCTCGACTTCGGCCTGCGCTTCGTTCCCGACGATCTCGAAAACGCCCGAACCGCGCCGGTGACCCCGTCGCCAGACAGAACACTTCCCAAGGATTTGCCCCATGCTTGATTTCGAGAACAAGGTTGCGCTGATCACCGGCACGACCGGCATCGCGCTGGCCACCGCCAGGCGCCTGGCCCAAGGTGGTGCCTCGATCGTCGCTTGCGGCATCGACAGGGCAGCCAACGCCGCCATGCAGGAGAGCCTCGCCAAGGCCGGGGCGAGCGCTTTGGTGCAAACCGTGGACGTCTCCGTTGCCGACGAGGTGCGCGAGGCGGTCGCGGCCGGCGTCGCGAAATTCGGCGGCATCGATGTCATCGTCAATTCGGCGGCGGTGCATCCCTATGGAACGGCAACGACGACCGACTGGGAAACCTGGAACCGGGCGATGACGGTCAATGTCGGCTCGATCTACCTGACCGCGCATTTCGGCATCCCGGAAATAGTCAAGCGCGGCGGCGGTGCCATCGTCAACGTCGCCTCGGTGCAGGGCTTTGCCTGCCAGCAGAATGTCGCCGCCTACGCCACGACCAAGGGCGCCATCCACACGCTGACGCGGTCGCTGGCGCTCGATTACGCCGCATCGGGCATAAGGGTGAATTCGGTCAGCCCGGGTTCGATCCGCACACCGATCCTGGAGAAGGCCGCTCGTGGCGACGGCGGCAGCGACGCCGACGTCGAAGAGGCCTACAGGCGCTTTGGCGCCGCTCATCCGCTTGGCCGCATCGGCGAGCCCGAGGAAGTGGCGGAATTCATCGCGTTCCTGTGCTCGTCGAAGGCCGGATTCTGCACCGGCGCCGATTACAGAATAGATGGCGGGCTGACCGCCGGCATTGGCGTGAAGTAAGAACCATGAAGATCGGTCTTGGCCTCTATCGGGAATCGCTCACCCCCGACAATTTCCGCTTCGCCCGCCAGGCGGGCGCCACGCACATCGTTGCCCACCTCACCAACTATTTTCGCGGTCGCGACCCTTCGCTGTCCGCCGGCAGCGAAACCGAGGGCTGGGGCGATTGTTCCGACGACGAGCTCTGGGACTACGACGATTTCGCCGGCCTGGTGAAGACCGTGCGCGACAATGGCCTGGAAATCGCCGCGATCGAAAATTTCTCGCCCCGCTTCTGGTCCGACGTGCTGCTCGGCGGCCCGGACAGGGCAAGGCAGATCGAGGGGCTGAAGCGTCTTGTCCGCGATGCCGGACGCGCGGGCATTCCCTGCATCGGCTATAATTTCTCGATTGCCGGCGTCTGGGGCTGGTCGCGAGGACCGTTCGCGCGTGGCGAGGCGATGTCGGTGGGCTTGGACCTCTCGGCCATCGACCCCGATCTGCCTCTCCCTGACGGAGTCGTCTGGAACATGCGCTACCGCGCCGGACGGCCAGGTTCAGAAACGGTCAAAGTGAGCAGCGAGGAACTTTGGCAGCGGCTGGACGTGTTCCTGCGCGAGATCGTGCCCGTGGCCGAAGAGGCCGGCGTCGTGATGGCGGCGCATCCCGACGATCCGCCGGCCGAGGTGCTGCGTGGTGCGGCGCGGCTGGTCAACCGGCCGGAGAAATACGACCGGCTGATGGACATCGTCGATTCGCCGTCCAATGGGCTGGAGCTGTGCCTCGGCTCGCTGCAGGAAATGCCTGGCGCGGACGATATCTACGACCATGTAAGGCGCTTCGCCCGACGCGGCCGCATCGGCTACATCCACTTCCGCAACGTACGCGGCAAGGTGCCCAGATATCACGAGACCTTCGTCGACGACGGCGACATCGACATGGCCGAGATCGTCCGCATCCTGCGCGACGAAAACTTTGGAGGCGTGATGATCCCCGACCATACGCCGGAGATGTCCTGCGACGCGCCCTGGCATGCCGGAAAGGCCTTTGCGCTGGGCTATATGCGCGCGCTGGTGCAGAACGCCGCGGCGCTCGGGCCTTCCGGCACCACCCATTCCACTGACGCTCGGAGGCAAGCCTGATGGCCGGATCTATTCGCCTCTATGGTGACGACGCCGAAATGTATCGCCTGTTCGAGGCCGAACTCTTCGTCGCCGTGGTTGGCGACGTGATGGACACGCTCGGGCTGCAGCACCAGTTCCTGCCGCCGGTGTTCAAGCCGGTCGACGACAAGACACGGCTGCTCGGGCGGGCCATGCCGGTGCTTGAGACAGACATCTTCCTGTCCAATGGACCGACGCACAATCCGCTGATGACCAAGCCATTCGGGCTGATGTTCGAAGCGCTGGACGACCTGAAGCCCGGCGAGATCTACGTAGCCAGCGGCGCCTCGCCCCGCTACGCCCTATGGGGCGAGCTGATGTCAACCCGCGCCAAAATCCTCGGCGCGCATGGCGCGCTGGTCGACGGCTTCGCCCGCGACACGGACGGCATCAAGGCACTGGGATTCCCCTGCTTCTGCACCGGCTACTACGCACAGGATCAAGGCGTGCGCGGTAAGGTCATCGACTACCGGTGCACGCTCGAAATCGGCGGCGTGCGGATCGAGCCGGGGACGCTGCTGTTCGGCGACAAGGAAGGCGTTATCGTCATCCCGCGACAGGCCGAGGAAGAAGTGGTGCGGCTGGCCTTGGAAAAAGTGCGTGGTGAAAAGCTCGTCGCCAAGGCCATCCGCGAAGGCATGAGCGCGGTGGAAGCCTACAGGACTTTCGGCATCATGTGATCGGTCCCGAGGGGCTCAGGTCCAGCCATGGGTGGTGGCATTAACGCATCCAGTTCGGAACAATCTTTTTTGGTCGAAGTTCTCCCCTTTGAAGGGACGAACTCTCCGAAGGAGATTTCCTATGAAACATATTCTGATGACCAGCATGCTTGCGATCGGGCTCGGCTGCGGGACAGCGATGGCTCAGACACAGCAGCCCGCCGAAAGCCAATCAGGAGCGGACACAAATTGCGCTTCCGGCACGACCAACTGCCAAAACGGCTCGAAGATGAAGGACCAGGCACAGGGTACCAAGTCCCAGACTGACCAGCAGGCCCAGGGCAAGACCAAGATGAAGACGGACGAGCAGGCCCAGGGCAAGGCCAAGGTCCAGACCGATCAGCAGGCTCAGGGCAAGGCAGGCGCCAAGACGGACGAGCAGGCCCAGGGCAAGGCCGGCGCCTCTACGGACCAGCAGGCCCAGGGCAAGGCTAAGGTCCAGACCGATCAGCAGGCCCAGGGCAAGGCAGGCGCCACTACGGACCAGCAGGCCCAGGGCAAGGCTAAGGTCCAGACCGATCAGCAGGCTCAGGGTAAGGCCTCCACGCAGGACAAGACTTCGACCGCGTCCATCAACAATGTGACGGTCGAACAGAAGACCCAGATCACCCAGGTGTTCAGGGAAACCAAGGTCGAGCCGGTCGCCAGCGTCAATTTCGACGTCTCCGTCGGCATCGAAGTCCCGCGGCACAAGATCAGGCTGCATCGTTTGCCGGCTCGCATCGTCAAGATCGTTCCGGCCTACGAAGCCTACGAGTATTTCGTTCTCGCCGACGGCCGGATCGTCATCGTCGATCCGGATACCTACAAGATCGTGCTGATCCTGACCTAGGAGCAATTCCAGGAAAATTTAACAGGACGACATTGCTCAACCCGCTCCGCCGCACGCGGGTCGGGTTGAGCACTCATGGCGAGATGGATGCGGGCAGCTTCCCCTGCACACCTCAGCGCAGCTCTCCGAGACCGCAATGTCCGCAAGGTAATCGAGTAGCGGTGCTCGGCAAGCGGCGGGATGCTGTGCTCCCATTCTGTTCGCGAAGAGCCCGTCATGAGATAGGCCGATCTCGGCTCGACAGTGACGGTCCGGCGCTCCCATCCAGATCCGTTCTTGCGCCGAAGGCGGAAATCGCAGGGCGCCAGCAGCGAGACGCCCGCGACGTCCTCGAAATGAGGCTTGTCGCGGTGCCAGCCGATACCAGCGCCGGGCCGGTATTCATTGATCAAGACCTGGGCGAAGGCGTCGGTGGGCCGGCGCGCAAAGGCCGCGACCTTTTCGCGCAGGGGCAGCAGAAAGTCAGGGATCGGCGGTGCCTCGACGACCTCGCGCCGGTCATAGTCGTAGCGAAGGCCAAAACCGACGACACGCCGGTTCGCCAGATGGCCGTGGAAGTCGAAGGCCTTGAAGGGCAGTCCTTCAAGCTGTCGGACAAGTTCGATTTCCTCTTGCGGCGTGATGAGCCCGGGCTGGTAGACGAAGCCCTCCGGCAAAACATCCTGAGCGGCACTGAAGAGATCGTACTGGGCCACACGGCCGGCTGTTTTCGGTTTGAGCGACGACATTGTGCCTAGATGGTGAAGGCCGGACCACAGGGCAAGACGGGAACGGGAACACCGGAGCGGCGTGAAAGTTTAGGAGACGGCGGTTCCGTCGGAGGCCGCCGGACTTGTTCCACCCTTGGAGTGCCGGATGCCGCGCGTTGAAACCGGGGCCTGCTTTTGCGGTGCGATTGCCGCCGCCATGGACGGTGAGCCTTTCTGGATATGCTACGATCACGATGACGATTGCCGACGGGCGATCGGCAGTCCGCTCACCATCTGGGTCGGATATCGGCCGAGTCAGTTCCGCCTTTTGAAGGGAACGCCAAAGGCTTTCTCCAGGACGCCGGGCGTTGTCCGTACTTTCTGTCCCGACTGCGGGAGCTCCATAGGCTATAGCGACGAAGGCCTGCCGGACGAGTTGTATCTGACAATCGGGTTCTTCGACAGACCCGAAGGGCTGCAGCCACATGCCCATGCCTATTGGGACCTGAGGCTGCCTTGGGTCGACTTTGCCGACGAGCTGCCGCACATCGGTCGATATTCGAGGAAGCGCGACGAGAAATTCGGCAATCCACGCGACAGGTAGCACCTTCGGGCGGTACGGAACCGGACCATGCCTGGCGGGTTAATCGGAGGAGCCGTCAGGTGCCACCATGCCGTCGACCGTCATTCGAAGCACGCAATACGATCCCGCGACCAGGATTCTCTCGGTCTGGTTCGTGCCGCACGGCAACCGCTATGACTATGAGGAAGTCTCCCCGGCTACCTATGCGGCGTTCATGAGGGCTTCCTCGAAAGGCCGCTTCTTCAATAAATTCATCAAGGATCGCCACAGCTACCGTCGCGTGGCGTGATACCCCGCCAGCGACCCGTCACGCCTTTTTGTTCTGCCCGGCGGTCACCTCATCCGGCGGCGGTTCCCAACCAAAGACACTGCGGCCGCCAAGCAGATGCGACTGGTCGAATTCGCCGGCGACAATCTCCTTCAGGCTGGGACCGGTGACGTATCGCTCGACCTGCCGCGACTGATCGTCGAGCCGCCTCAATGCGCCGATTTCCTCTTCGCGGCCAAGCCTGGCCTTTTGCACGGCGGACTTCAACACACCGATCGTCTCGTCATAGACCTTGAGCGGAACAGGGAACGGATGCCTGTCCTTGCCGCCATGCGCCAGCGAAAAACGGCCCGGGTCCGAAAACCGGCACGGCGCGCCATGCACCACTTCGGCAACCAGCGCCAATGCGCGCACCGTGCGGGCGCCGACGCCGGGAACCAGGAGAAGCTCGGCGAAATCGGCGGGACCCCGCTCGGCGGCGGCGGCCATGTTGCCGTGAAGGCGATGCATCACGACATCGCTTTCGCGGACGTCATGGTGAGCCGGCATGATCAGATGCGGCAGCAATGGCTGCGCCGGAGCCGGTGCGGCACCGGGTTCCAAGGCGCCGAACTCCCGAATGATGCGGTCAGGCCCGAGATCCTGGAGCAGGTCCAGTTGTCCCTGGCGCGAGGCCTCGGCGCGCCGGTCGGTCAGGTTGACGATCTCGCCCTGGTTGGCGCCTTCAATTGCGGCATGCGGCTGGTCGACGAAACTCTTCAAACCCTCGGACAGCCAATGATAGCGGCGCGCCACCTTGCTGTCGCCGTTCATGCCTTGCTGCACCACCACCCAGTCGCCGTCGTCGGTGACGATGAAGCCATGCAAATAGAGATCGAAACCGTCCTGGACGGCGGCGCTGTCCACCTTGGCGACCAGCCGGCTGGCGGTTGCCAGGCGCGCGCCGTCGAAGCCGATACGCTCGCCGATGGCGGCTAGTTCATGCGGGGTTTTGCGCGAATGTGCGCCACGGCCGCCGCAGACATGAATGCCAAGCTCGCCAGAGAGCGGCGTGAGCCCGCGTTTCAAGGCGCCGATGACGCTGGTCGTGATGCCGGACGAGTGCCAGTCCATGCCCATGACGGCGCCAAAGGACTGGAACCAGAACGGATGCGCCAGGCGCCGCAGCAATTCATTGCGGCCGTAGTGATGGATGATCGCCTCGCACATGACGGCGCCGAGACGCGTCATGCGATCGCCCAGCCATTTCGGCACACGTCCGCCGTGAAGGGGAAGATCAGCACTGCCCGATCGTTGCGCCACGTCCTTGCCTGCTCCGGTGCCCGCGAATCTCGGACAAATAGGTATCCCGGAGCGCACACGGAAGCACTGAATGGTCGCACCCGGCCCGGCCGCGAGCGCAAATGCGCTCTGCTATCTCACCACGCGCTTCTCGAGCTTGCGGGCCAGAGTGCGGCGATGCAGGCCAAGCCGGCGCGCCGTTTCGGAGATGTTGAAGCCGGTTTCGACCAGCGTTTCGTGGATGCGCTCCCATTCCAGATTCTTGATCGAGGTGGGCCGGGAGGAGAGCGGTACGGAAACATCGCCCTCGGCCCGGCCGAAGGCGGCTTCGATGTCATCGGTGTTGGCGGGTTTCGCCAGATAATGGCTCGCGCCGAGCTTGATCGCCTCGACAGCCGTGGCGATGCTGGCAAACCCCGTCAGCACGACAATCCTGATCGAAGCATCGCGGGCGCTGAGCAGCTTGACGCACTCCAGTCCGGAGCCGCCGGCTCCAAGCTTGAGGTCGACGACAGCGTAAGCCGGAACAGTTGTTTCGAGGGCGCTAAGCAATGCTTCCCGGTCGTGGCAGACGACGACGTCGTAATCGCGCTTTTCGAAGGAGCGCTTCAGCGTTTTGGCGAAGGTGGCGTCGTCCTCTACGATAAACAGGGATCGATCAGGCCTCACGATCATCTCCATCGGTCAGCGCCGCAAGCGGCAGCGAAAGAGTAACACAGGCGCCCTGTTCCATGTTGCGCGCCGAAAAATCGCCTCCCAGTTTCCGGACCACGTTCATGACGAGGAACAGGCCAAGACCGCCGCCCGGCCGTCCCTTGCTCGACATATAGGGTTGGCCAAGTGCTGCCAGAATACCTTCGTCGAAACCCGGCCCGCGATCGCGCACGGAAATCACCAGCTTGTCGCCCTGCCGCTCGGCGGTGACGCCGACCCAATCCTGCGATGCTTCCTGGGCATTGTCGAACAGGTTGAAGATGACCTGCTTCAGCGCCGTGTCGGATACGATCTGCTCGTCCGGGTCGAAATCGTTCTTGTATTCCAGCTTGAATGGCTGGCGACTGATGCGCCATTCCTCGACCAGATCGTCGAGGAAACCGCGAATGGTCGTGCGTATCGTTCCCTCGCCCCTCGCCTGGCCGGAAGACATCAGGATCCCGGACACGATGCGCTTGCAGCGCTCGATCTGGGCCTGCATCTCGGCCATGTCGGCCGCCATTTCGCGGTTGCGCGTGAGCGTGCGCATCTGGCGCCAGTCGGACAGGATGACGGATATCGTGGCAAGCGGCGTGCCGAGTTCGTGCGCGGCGCCGGAGGCCAGCAGGCCCATGCGCACGATGTGGTCCTCCTCGGCCGAGCGCTGGCGCAGATCGGCGAGATAGGCGTCGCGCTCGCGCAGATTGCGGTTGATGCGCGTCATGAAGATCACGATCAGTCCGGCCGCCAGCACGAAGCAGATGAACATGCCCCTTATATGCAGGGACAGGAGATCGCTGCCGCCATGATGCGGGATCGCGATCGGCTGGAAGAGGAAGATGAGGAAGACGAAGCAGGCCGACGCAGCCGCCACGAGGATCCAGGTAAACCTTGGCGTCAGCAGTGCCGCGCCAAGCGTGATCTGCAGGAGATAGAGCGATACGAACGGATTGGACGCACCGCCGCTCAGGTAGAGCTGCGTCGTCAGTGCCGCCATGTCGAAGATGAGCGCAACGAAGAGCTGGGTGTTGCTGATAGGCCTGATACCGCGCAGGACCAGCAGGCTGAAGATGTTGAGGCCCAACAGGAAAAGCACCACGCCGGCCATCTCCGCCAGCGGCAATGGGATATCGAACCAGTATTCCGTCGCCAGAATGGTGAGCACCTGACCCGCCACCGCCAGCCAACGCAGTTGGATGAGGAGGAACAGGTTCTTCCTGTTCGTTGCATCAGGGTGCGATACTGCCCCGTTCTTGCCGGCTAGGGATGCCGCCACCAGGGATTTGTCATGATGAAGCGCTTGCGTGGGGACGCTCATCTCGCGGGTCCTCGCCGTCGGCCGTGGCCGATCATCGGCCTGGCCAGGGCAATGGCGAGCATCGCAGCGAGCGCGAACCAGGTCAAAGCATAGACCAGGTGGCTGTTGCGGAAGGTCACGACGGTCAAGCCGCCGCGCGGCCAGCCCTCCATGCGTGACGCTTCCGCATCGACGAAATAGGGAGCGACATTGCTCGTCAAGCCGTGCGCGGTTGCTATGGCGGCGACGTCTCGCGAATACCAGCGATTGCCCGTGGTGTCGTTCTTGCGCAGGAAGCCGCCGCCGGGTTCGCTCATGCGCAACAGGCCGTCGATGACGGCCGGCGCGGTTGGGCCGCCTCTCTCCCGTTCGAACTCAGTCTTGCGCTCCAGGGGAATGAAGCCGCGGTTGACCAGCACGACGAAGCCACGGTCGGTCCGCATCGGCGTCAGCACCCAATAGCCGCCGCCAAGCTCCGTCACCGCCTGCACCAGCGAGTTGGCGCCGCCCAGATAGCGTCCCGCCAATCGCACATGGCTGTATTCGTAGCCGGCCGCGGTGATGTCGTTCCAGCTCTCCGGGCCAGGCGCATCGACAACCGGGGCATGAATGCGTTGGTCGACACGGGCGATCAGGTCGAGCTTCCAGACCCGCCTTTCCAGCTGCCATATGCCGAGCCCGGCAAACACCAGCACGCCGAGGAGCCCGAGCAGCACAAGGACAAGGCGCGACACGGTCGACCTGCCGGCGCTCTCTTGCGGTACGGGACGCGGGCCGATGTCTGTTTGTCCGATCGCCTCGATGGTGGTCCTCCCAGAGCCCGCCGGGCTCATGGCATCTCGCGCATGTCGTGCAGCCCGGGCATCATGTTGGCGTTGAGATGATACATTACCCAGAGCGAACCGGTCAGCACGATGACAACCAGGATCAGCGTGAAGATCAGCGCCAGCATCGACCATCCGCCTTCCGAGGCGGTGTTCGTATGCAGGAAGAAGACCATGTGGACCACGATCTGCACGACCGCGAAGGCCATGATGACGATGGCCGTGGCCTGCTTGTCATCGATGACGCCGCTCATGACCAGCCAGAATGGAATGGCCGTCAGGATCACCGACAGGACGAAGCCTATCAGATAACTTCTGAACGATCCGTGCGCGGCACCGCCATGCGCGTGGCCGTGACCCTCGGCATGATCATGAGCGCTCATCGCAACATCCCCATCAGATAGACGAAGGTAAAGACGCCGATCCAGACGACGTCGAGGAAGTGCCAGAACATGCTGAGGCACATCAGCCGGCGGCGGTTGGCCTCGATGAGACCGTGTCTCGCGACCTGGATCATCAGCGTCACCATCCAGACGATACCGAAGGTCACGTGCAGGCCGTGCGTGCCGACGAGCGTGAAGAAGGACGACAGGAAAGCGCTGCGCTGCGGCGTGGCGCCTTCATGGATCATGTGCGCGAATTCGTAGAGTTCGATTGACAGGAAGGCCAGGCCGAACAGCATGGTCACGGCAAGCCAGGCTTGCGTCGCCGCGACGCGCCCCTTGTCCATGGTCAGCATGGCGAAGCCATAGGTGATCGAGGAGAAGAGCAGCATGGCGGTGTTGACCGCCACCAGATCGAGGTCGAACAGGTCCTTGGGCGCGGGTCCGGCCGCATAGTTGCCGCCAAGCACGCCATAGGCGGCGAACAACATCGCGAAGATCAGACAGTCGCTCATCAGGTAAAGCCAGAAGCCGAGCATGGTGGAGCCGCCTTCGGCGTGCGCATGCTCTTCTTCCAGGTGGAAGACCGGTTCGGTGTCGGCCGTGATTGCCGTCGATGTCATGCTCAAACCCTAACCCTGAGCGGCGAGGAGCGTCGTCCTCGCCTCCTCCGTCTGCGAGACTTCGGCCGCCGGAATGTGGAAGTCGCGGTGATAATTGAAGGTATGGCCGATCGCCGTGGCGATGAGGCAGACGAAGCTCAGCGCCGCCAGCCACCAGATGTACCAGATCAGGCCGAAGCCGAGCGCGACGCTGAAGGCGGCTAGGATGATGCCGGTCCCGGTGTTGCTGGGCATGTGGATCGGTTTGAAGCCGGCGAGCGGCCTGATGTAGCCGGCCTGCTTCATGTCCCACCAGGCATCGTTGTCGCGAATGACCGGCGTGAAGGCGAAATTGTAGGCGGGCGGCGGTGAGGAGGTCGACCATTCGAGCGTGCGGCCGTCCCAGGGATCGCCGGTCGGATCGGCAAGCGCCTCACGCCTGCGGATGGAGACGAAGATCTGGATCAGGAAGGCGGCGATGCCGCAGGCGATCAGCACCGCGCCGAAGGCGGCGATGACGAACCATATCTGCAGCGAGGGATCATCGAACACACGCATGCGGCGCGTCACGCCCATCAGGCCGAGGATGTAGAGCGGCATGAAGGCGAACCAGAAGCCGACCACCCAGCACCAGAACGAGACCTTGCCCCAGAACGGATCGAGCTTGAACCCGAAGGCCTTGGGCCACCAGTAGGCAATGCCGGCGAACAGACCGAACAGAACGCCGCCGATGATGACATTGTGGAAGTGCGCGATCAGGAACAGGCTGTTGTGCAGCACGAAATCCGCCGGCGGCACGGCAAGCAGCACGCCGGTCATGCCGCCGACGACGAAGGTGAGCATGAAGGCCAGCGTCCACATCATCGGCAGCTCGAAGCGGATGCGGCCCCGGTACATTGTGAACAGCCAGTTGAAGATCTTCGCCCCGGTCGGGATCGAGATGATCATCGTGGTGATGCCGAAGAAGGAATTGACGCTGGCGCCCGAGCCCATGGTGAAGAAGTGGTGCAGCCAGACCAGGTACGACAGGATGGTGATCACCACCGTGGCGTAGACCATCGAGGTGTAGCCGAACAGGCGCTTGCCGGAGAAGGTCGAGGTGACCTCGGAAAAGACGCCGAACAGCGGCAGGATGAGGATGTAGACTTCCGGGTGACCCCATATCCAGATGAGGTTCACATACATCATCGGGTTGCCGCCGAAGTCGTTGGTGAAGAAGTTGGTGCCGACATAGCGGTCGAGCGCCAGCAGCGAGAGCACCGCCGTCAGCACCGGGAAGGAGGCGACGATCAGCACGTTGGTGCAGAGCGATGTCCAGGTGAAGACCGGCATGCGCATCATCGTCATGCCGGGCGCGCGCATCTTGATGATCGTGCAGATCAGGTTGATGCCCGACAGCGTCGTGCCGACACCCGCCACCTGCAGCGCCCAGATGTAATAATCCACACCGACGTCGGGACTGTAGCCGATGCCGGAGAGCGGCGGATAGGCAAGCCAGCCGGTGCGGGCGAATTCGCCGACGAACAGCGAGGCCATGACGAGGATGGCGCCGCCGACCGTCATCCAGAACGAGAAATTGTTGAGGAATGGGAAGGACACGTCGCGCGCCCCGATCTGCAACGGCACGACGAAGTTCATCAGCCCGGTGACGAAGGGCATCGCCACGAAGAAGATCATGATGACGCCGTGGGCGGTGAAGATCTGGTCGTAGTGATGTGAGTTCAGGTAGCCCTCGGAGCCGTTGAAGGCGATGGCCTGCTGGAGCCGCATCATGATGGCGTCCGAGAAGCCGCGCAAAAGCATGACGAGGCCCAGCACCATGTACATGATGCCGATCTTCTTGTGGTCGACGCTGGTGAACCATTCGCGCCACAGATAGGTCCAGAGCTTGAAATAGGTGATCGCGCCGAGAAGCGCGATGCCGCCGAGCGCCACAGCGACGAAGGTGGCGACGACGATGGGTTCGTGCAGCGGCAGCGACTCCAAGGTGAGGCGGCCGAAAATGAATTTGGTCAGCGTATCGGGCATCGGCTGTCTCTCACAATTCACGCCGCAGCAGGCCGAGAGGCGGCGTATCCGCCTCGGCGCTGCGGCTGTCTGTTCCTGGCCGGAGCAGCCCCGCCCCGCGAAGCGGCGACAGGTTCTTCGCCGGCCAATAGCTCGGCCAGGCATCGCGCGACGCGCGTGAGACGGCAGCCGCCTCTTCCGCCGTGCAGATGCTGGCGACATAGGAGGGGTCGTTTCCGAACACCGCGCCACGCCGCGCGAGCTTGTCGTATTGCAGCGGCAAGGTGTTGCGCACACCGGCAAGACCGAGACCACCCTTGGCGTCGATCGACATCATCTCGTTCATGCACATCTTACCGCGCTCGACGCACAGATTGAGGATGGCGCCATAGAGGTCGGGATCGACGGAGGCGTAGTGCCGGACCGGTTCGTTCTCGCTCGGCTTTTCGAGTTCGAGATAGCTGTCGCGGTTGAGCGCCGCCGACGCGGTCCTGGCCTGTGCCACCCACTGGTCGAAGGCCTGGTCGGACAGGCCGTGGAAGGCGAAACGCATGCCCGAAAAGCCGGCGCCGCTGTAGTTGGCGGAGAAACCGCTATAGGTGCCCGGCCGGTTGATGACGGCGTGCAGCTTCGTCTCCATCGCCGGCATCGCGTAGATCTGTCCGGCAAGGGCTGGGATGTAGAAGGAATTCATCACCGCCGACGAGGTGATGCGGAAATCGATCGGCTGGTTGACCGGCGCCGCCAGCTCATTGACGGAGGCGATGCCGTAATCGGGATAGATGAAGAGCCATTTCCAGTCGAGCGCCACGACCTCGACCCTGAGGGGCTTGTGAAGCTGAGTGACGGGCTGGCCGGGTTCGATCCGGTCGATGCGGCGGTATGGGTCGAGCAGGTGGGTGCCGAGCCAGGTCAGCGCACCAAGGCATATGATGATGAGGAGCGGTGCCGCCCAGATCACCAGTTCCAGTTTCGTCGAATGGTCCCAGTCCGGCGCATAGGTCGCCGAGGCGTTGGATTGCCGGTAGCGCCAGGCGAAAAAGACCGTCAGCGCCATGACCGGCACGATGATGATCAGCATCAGCAGGGTCGAGACCACCAGCAGGTCGCGCTGCTGGGCCGCGACATCGCCCGCCGGCGCGAGCACGACCATGTCGCAGCCGCTCAACAGCCCGGCCAGGGGAAGCAGAAGCAAGGCTCCAAATCGTTTCATCAGACACTGCCCTCGATGGATCGCCGCAGCGCGTTGCGATGTTGCAGTGCGGTATCGACAGAGGGCTACTGCCGGCGACGGCACGGTGACATTGGACAATTTGTCCAATGCCCAGCCGGGCCGGGTCTGGCGCAGTGTGCATTGCACAATGGGATTGCTACAAATGCGTCCCGGGTATTTCATCCACGCGGTGGCGACGGACAAGATGGCTCAGACTTCGACTGCCGAAACAAACAGCGAGTTGATCGGCTCGCATCATGGCCAGGTCAGCGCGGGCGATATCGCGGTCGGCGTAATCGTGGGCAGGACGTCGGAATTCTTCGACTTCTTCGTCTATGCGATCGCGTCCGTCATCGTGTTCCCCAAGCTGGTGTTTCCGACGCATGATCCGCTCGTCGGAACGCTCTACTCCTTCGCCATCTTCGCGCTGGCCTTCATCGCCCGTCCCTTCGGCTCCGTCCTGTTCATGGCCGTCGATCGCGCCTACGGTCGCGGTGCGAAACTGACGATCGCGCTGTTCCTGCTCGGCACCTCGACCGTCGCCATCGCGTTCCTTCCCGCCTATGGCGATATCGGCGCGGTCGCGATCTGGCTTTTGGCGCTGGCACGCATCGGGCAGGGCGTGGCGCTCGGCGGGACGTGGGACGGCCTGCCCTCGCTGCTGGCGCTGAACGCGCCACGGAGCCGGCGCGGCTTCTATGCCATGATCCCGCAACTGGGGGCTCCGATCGGCCTCATCGTGGCCAGCGCTCTCTTCGCCTTCTTCGTCGCCAACCTGTCGGCCGACGACTTTCTTGCCTGGGGCTGGCGCTATCCGTTCTTCGTCGCGTTCGCCATCAATGTCGTGGCCCTGTTCGCCAGGCTGCGCATCGTGGTGACGCCCGAATTCTCGAAACTGTACGAGAGCGGCGACCTCCAGCCGACGCGCATAAGGGACACGATCAGGGCCGAGGGCCGCAATGTCGTTATCGGCGCCTTCGCGCCGCTGGCGAGTTTCGCCCTGTTCCACATGGTGACGGTGTTTCCGCTCTCCTGGGTGTTCCTGTTCACCAATGAGGGGCCGGCGCGCTTCCTGGCGATCGAGGCGGTGAGCGCGCTGTTCGGCATCGCCGCCATCGTCGCGTCGGGCCCGCTCGCCGATCGGGTCGGACGCCGCGCGCTGCTCGGCGGTTCGGCGATCGCCATCGCGACGTTCAGCGGCTTTGCCCCGCAGCTCCTGGACGGCGGCACCGTTGGCGAGGCCCTGTTCATGGTGCTGGGCTTCATCCTGCTGGGGCTGAGCTTCGGGCAGTCGTCGGGCGTCGTCGCATCGAGCTTTTCGCGACGGCACCGCTATACCGGCTCGGCGATAACCTCGGATCTCGCCTGGATGTTCGGCGCCGGCTTCGCGCCACTCGCGGCATTGCTTTTGGCCGGCAATTTCGGCCTCATCGCGGCGGGCGCCTACCTGCTCTCGGGCGCGGCTTGCACCTTGCTTGCCTTGTGGATCGATGGACGGCGTTCGGCCGCGGACCGCCCGACCGACTGAACACCATAATGGCGGCAACGGTCGGCGAGCGTCGCAGGGCGGCGGCCCCGCCGGTCAGCGGAACATCGAACCGCCATCGACGTCGAGCGCCGCGCCATAGACGAAGCTCGCGGCGTCGGAGCACAGGAACAGGATCGCGGCGGCCATGTCGTCGGGCCGGCCCATGCGGCGTATGGGCAGATTGGCCGCGATACGGTCCTTGAGGGCAGGGTCGATGTGGGAATGCATCGGCGAATCGGTCGGCCCCGGATTGAGGGCGTTGATGCGCACCGCCTTTCCCGCCAGTTCGCGCGCGACCGACTTCACCAGCGACAGCGTGCCGGCCTTCGAGGCCGCATAGGCCGTGTCGGCGATAAGGCCGCCACCGCCATGCACGCCGGCGTCCGATGCCACGCAGACGATGTTTCCCCCGCCGCTGCCCTGCATGCGCTGCACCGCGCCCTGGACCGTGAAGAAGGTGCCCAGCAAGTTGACGCCCAGCACGCGCTGCCAGTGCGCCCAATCCTGGTCGGGGATTCGCTTGGCGGTGATGATCGCGGCACAGGTGACGACATTGTCGAGCCGCGCCAGCCTGGCATCGCAATAGTCGAACATGCGCCCGATGCTGTCGGGATCACCCATGTCGGCCACCACCTTGTGCGGCGTCCCGGCCATCCCGCCCAGCTCGTCATGGCGCCTTGCAAGGCCTTCCGCATCACGGTCGCACATCACGACCTCGGCCCCCTTGGAGAGGAATGCACGGGCGGTTTCGAAACCCATGCCGCTCGCGGCACCGGTCACCAGAACGGTCTTGCCGGCAAAGCTGTCCGGGGCAAATGTGGCGTATGCGTCGATCATGATTTCTCCATGGGGCTGAAAGAGGGATGGCCAGCCGTAGGCAAGGCCTGTGGCGCCGGCGCCGGCCGGTTCAGGCCTTCAGGTGCAGCGTCACCAGCACGGTGCATTCGGCGCCGCTGTCGAACCGTGCCGCGACGCGCAGCCAGTTGCCGAAATGGGCAAGCCGCGCCATCGCCACGGCGTCGCGCTCGTCCGGCATCGGAAATTCGGTGCCCTCGCGCAGCCAGTGCATGCCGTCCGGCGAGACCTCGACCCACGCCGTGGCGGTTGGGCCGACGGGTTGCTTGAGCGCCCGCACGAAGAAGATCGCCTCGCGCGCCCATCCCGCCTCGTAAGGCTCGCTGGCGGCTTCGCCACGCCAGCACTCGTTGCGCGAGACGACCGCGGTGATGTTCTCGGGCAGCATCAGAAATCTCCCGAAATGCAGATGGAATCGACGTAGAGGAAGGCCCGTTTGGCGACGTCGGTTTCGGCGAAAAGGCCGAAGTTGAGCATGCACCACAGGTTCTTCATCGCCGGGAGGCGGATCGAATCGAAGCCCGAGAGATCAAAGCTGCGATCGTTGCACCTGAGCCCGAGCGCCGTCATCGTTGCCAGATCGAAATCGAAGCACAAATACGTCCAGTTCACCTTGGTCGGGATTTCGTTGTAGCAGAGACGCTGCGATCCGCCGGGAAGATCGACCCAGCCTTCCGGCGACAGATGGTAGTGGCTGATCGTCTTGTTGTCGGTGCCGATCGGGGTGATCCTTTCGGTCTCGCGTTTGTACTGCCATTTCTGCAGATGCTGGCCGTCGAGCGCGTTCAAGAAGCGCAGATGCGGCATGACGCGATCGTTGTTGCCGTCCTGGTCCCCACCCTGCAGATCGAAGAGGAGGCCGACGGAGCGCACGTCGGTTTCGGACAGCTTCAGCGTGTTGGCCTCCGGCTTGAAGGTAAAATAAATTTCGAAACGGATCGGCCCGCGTTTGCGGAATGTGTGGCGTTTGATGGCGACGTTGCGGGCGCCCGCCACCGGTCGTGTCGCGATCTTGAGGGCATAGGACGAATCCATCCCGCCATGCGAGCCGGCGTCCCAATGGGCGAGCGTCGACAGCATCGCGCTAGTGTGCTGCGCGTAGCCCGGCAGCATGGTGTCGAGATCGTCCTCGTAGTTGCCGACAAGCTGCGACCAGCCGCAATGACCGCGCGCGAAATTGTCGAACGACAATATCCGCGGCAGCGGATCGAAACGGCTGAGCGCGGGGTCCGCGCGCAGCAGCGCCAGGCGCATCGCCTCGGTCAGGTCGCCGGTCTGGTCTGGAGTCTGGTTCTTCATCTGGTCTTCGGCCTCATTCGGCTTTCAGTTTCTTGACGGCTTTCCAATCGATTTCGATGCCGAGTCCGGGTTTTTGCGGGACATCGAGCGTGCCGTTCTTCTGCCTGACGCAGCCGGGCGCGAAATCGGCCAGATGCGTCTTGAACGGGCTGGCATCACACTCGCATTCCATCACGCCGAAGTTCGGCATCGCGGCAGCCATGTGGACGCTCGCGGTCTCGCAGACGATGCCGGACATGCCGATATGCGGAGCGTAGCGGACGTCATGCGCGGCGGCATATTCGGCCATGCGGCGCGTCTCGGAGATGCCGCCGGCGCGCGCCACGTCGGGCTGCAGCACCGACAGTGTGCGGTTGGCGATCAGGCGTTGCGCCTGGTCGAGGGTGAAATTGCTCTCGCCCGCGGCCAGCGGTACGTCGCAGCGCCGACGCAATTCCTCATAGCCCTGCTCGTTCTCCGGCTGCAGCGGCTCCTCGAACCAGAAATAGCCATTTGCCGAAAGCGCGCGGCCAACCTCGACGGCCTCGTCCAGATTGTAGGCCCAGTTCGCATCGACACAGAGCCCGATCGCGTCTCCGGCCCGCTTGCGGATGCGCTCGATGCGCTTGCAAGCGTCGCGCACAGGACGCGCCATCTTGACCTTGACGCGTGTAAAACCCTCGGCGACGTAGCGGTCGAGTTCAGCGTCGGCGGCTTTGTCGTCAACCCAGTTGACGGCCGCCGCGTAGACGTCGATGCAATCCCGTCCGACGCCGCCAAGAAGTTTGGCGATCGGCTGTCCGGTTGCCTTGCCCAGTATATCCCATAGCGCGATATCGACGCCGGCGATGGCCTCGATCAGCATACCGCCTGCCCTGCCCGACAAAGCGCGGCGCATCGACTGCCACAAGGCGCCGATATTGCGGGCGTCCTGGCCGAGCAGGCGCGGCCTGAGCGAGCTTTCGATCAACTCGACATAGGCCTTGGGTGAAAATCGCGCCAGGGTTTCGCCGACCCCGACAATGCCGTCTGTGGTGCGCACTTCGACCAGAACCAGCGACACCTTTTCGTAGACGCCCCATGACGTGACCGTAGGCCTGGGCAGCGTCTGACTGAGGGGATGGGCTATCACCTCGGCAATCTTCAGCGGCCCGGCCGCGGTTGGATCGCTCATGCGCATCGATACCAGACTTCCCTCGTCCCTGCGGATGGCTCGTCATAACGCTCACTTATAAACTTAGCAACCAGAAAACTTAGTTGCTATGTTTGGGACAATCGTGCTAGGCAGCCAAAAGAGGATCCCGATGGCCACAGAAGCAGCACGCAAATCGATTTTCGCCGTGAAGCCCGCGAGCCCATCACGCCTTGCGGATGGGGTCTCCGATGCAATCGCAGCGGCGCTGTTCGACGGACGCATCGCCCCTGGCGAGGCGTTACCGCCGGAAGGCGAGATCGCCCGGGAGTTCGGCGTCTCCAAGCCGATTGCACGCGAGGCGCTGCGCCAGCTGACCAGCGCGGGCCTGGTGTCGACGCAGCAAGGCAAGGTCGCGCGCGCCAAGGCACTCAGCGGCGAGCCGATGGACCGCATCTATGCCTATGCCGTCCGTTCAAGCCTGACGCGGCTTCAGGAAGCCAACGAGATGCGCCGGGTCATCGAGGTCGGCATCGCC
The DNA here is from genome assembly GCF_004792105.1 of Mesorhizobium sp. M8A.F.Ca.ET.161.01.1.1. Classification (NCBI taxonomy): domain Bacteria; kingdom Pseudomonadati; phylum Pseudomonadota; class Alphaproteobacteria; order Hyphomicrobiales; family Phyllobacteriaceae; genus Mesorhizobium; species Mesorhizobium sp. M8A.F.Ca.ET.161.01.1.1. The sequence continues at coordinate 221,799 of NZ_SRTD01000006.1, forward strand.
CGGCTGGCCGCCGAGCGCCGCGATCCGCGGGGGCTGGACCTGATGCGCCAGGCTTTGCTCGACATGCGGGCCGGCATTGGCAAACCGGGTGATTTCACACAGGCCGACATCATGTTCCACCTCGGCCTCGCGACAGCCACTGGAAATTCCATGATCCGCATCCAGATGGAAGGGATGCGTTCGGTCCAACGGGAGGTTTCGGAGCTGTTCTCACGACGCTCCAATCGCACCGAGGCGGATTGGCGCGCCACCGTTGAACGGCACCAGGCAATCCATGACGCGATCGCGGCGGGCGACACCGACCTCGCGGACCGGCGCGTCCACGAACACTTCGACGCGGCCGACATCGCTTCGTTCGAGGTCGCCGACAAGCTCGGGGAGCCGTCGCCTTGAGCCAGGACCGTTTTTCCCTTGCCGGTCGTCGAGCGCTGGTCACCGGCGCCAGCTCCGGCATCGGGCGCGCGGTTGCGATCGCCCTTGCCCAGCAGGGGGCCACGGTCGCGCTGCACCATTTCGGCGACGCCGCCGGAGCGCGCGACACGGCTGCGGCCATCGGTCCCGGCACCGTTGTGCACGAGGCCGATTTCACCGACAGCAGGGCAATGTCGGCCTTCGCGGACGAAGTCGGCGACGGCGCCATCGACATCCTGGTCTCGAACGGCGCGATCGAGCGGCGCCGTGCCTGGGACGAAGTCGACGAAGCGCATATCCAGGCACATGTCGCGGCCAACTTCACGGCCCTGCTCACCTTGGCCACGCGGCTGGTTCCAGCCATGGCAAAGCGCGGATGGGGGCGCGTGGTGGCGACCGGCAGCGTGATGGCGAGGCGCCCGCGCGCCGAAACGATCGTCTATGCATCGCTGAAGGCCGCGCAGCTGACGGCGGTGCGCGCCATGGCGCGTGACGTCGCGCCGCACGGCGTCACCATGAATGTGGTATCGCCCGGCGCGATCGAGACGGAGGCCACCGCCGAGCGGTACCGGGACGCCGCTTTCCGCCAGGCGGTTGCGGCGAAGATTCCCGCCGGACGCCACGGCCAGCCCGACGACGTCGTCGGCGCTTTCGTTTTCCTGTGCAGCGACGCCGCCCGCTACATCACCGGTGCCGACATCCCCGTCGACGGCGGTTGGACGATCGGTGACGCGCCCGGTGCCTTGCCAGGAGCGACAGCATGACCACACGCCGCCGGCCGGGCCATTGATATCGCGCCCACAGTTGTTGAGTGACCATCAGCGTTTCGGGAGGAAATCATGAAGACCGCAATCAAGCTCGCACTATCGGCCGTGGCGCTGTGCGCCCTATCGGCACAGTCGATGGCCCAGGAACTCCGGATGACGGTGTGGACCGGCAACGAGGCCCATCTCAAGATGCTGAACGGCATCGCCGCGGGTTTCATCGCCAAGCACCCGGGCGTCACGGTGAAGTTCGAGACCGTTCCGGTCGCCGACTATACGCAGAAGCTCACCTTCCAGGTCGCCGGCGGTAACGCCCCCGATATCGCCTGGATGATGGAAGATGCCGCACCGGCCTTCGAGAACGCCGGCCTGCTCATGGACATCGGCCCGACGCTGAAGGCGACCGAGGGATACAATTTCGAGGATTTCTCCGAGCCGGCGATGGCGCTCTGGCAAAACGACGGCAAGGTCTACGGCATGCCGTTCTCGACCTCGCCTTTCCTGATCTACTACAACAAGGACATGTTCGACAAAGCGGGTCTCGAAGATCCCAACCAGCTTGCCGCGAAAGGCGAGTGGAACATGCAGAAATTCCAGGAGGTCGCCAAGAAGGTCACCGACGCCAATCCCGGCAAATGGGGCTTCGAGTTCAAGGACGGCGAAGGCTATGCATCGCGCATGACGCACGCCTTGCTGCCACCCGTGCGCGCCTATGGCGGCGATCTGTGGGCCAACGGCCAGTGCGGCCTGGACAAGCCGGAAGCGGTGGCCGCCGTCAAGCAGCTCCACGACATGGTGTTCAAGGACAAGTCGATCGTGCCGCCGGGGGAACAGGGCGACTATTTCTCCGGCAATTCGGCGATGACCGTGAACCAGATCTCACGGGCCTCGAAGATGCCCGAGGCGGGTTTCAAATGGGGCATCGCTCCGCTGCCTTCGGGACCGGCCGGCGAGGCTCCGGTCATCGGCCAGGCCGCGCTGACCGTCTTTGCATCGGGCAAGAACACGGAGCTCGCCGCCCAGTTGGTCGCCGAGATGACCAGCAAGGACAATGTGGCTGTCATGGCGCAGTTCTTCCCGCCGGCCCGCAAGAGCGTCCTGGAGAGCGACGCCTTCGTCAGTTCCAACAAGCTGATCCCGCCGGAACAGATGAAGAGCGTGGCCGCCGCGATCGTCAACGGCCGCGTCCATCCCTCGCATGAGCATGTGCCGCAGATCTTCGCGGCGATGGCGCCGCGCGTCGACGCATTGTGGCGGGCCGACGCCAATGTCGAAGAGGCGCTGAAGGGCGTCTGCGCAGCCATCCAGCCGCTGCTCTGACAGGGGCTCCGCTTCGTGGCCGGCAAGGCATTCCGGGACAATGCGGCGCGCGCTGCGGGCGCGCCGTGGCTGACCTTGAAGACCAGGGAAATGCTTGAAGCGTGGCTGTTCGTCAGCCCGACGCTGATCGGCTTCCTGATCTTCTTCCTCGGCCCGCTGGTCGCCATTTTCTACTATTCGACGACCGAGTGGAACCTGCTCAGCCAACAGGCGACGTTCGTCGGGCTCCGCAATTTCCACAACGTCCTGCTGGAGAACCCCGACTTCTGGCATGTCGTGCGCAATTCCGTGATCTTCGCGCTGGGGCTCGTGCCCCTGAACATGGCATTGGCGCTCTCGCTTGCGCTGGCGCTGTCGCGGCCGTTCTTCGGCGTCGTCTTCTTTCGCACGGTATTCTTCGCGCCGGTGGTCACGTCGGCGATTGCCTGGGCGATCGTCTGGAAATTCATGCTGCAAGGTGAAGGCGGCGCCGTGAACCAGATGCTGGCCTGGATCGGCATAAACGGTCCGAACTGGCTGCGCGAGCCCAACTGGGCGATGGCGGCGGTCATCGTCACCCGCGTCATCAAGATGGTCGGGCTCAACATGATCCTCTACATCGCGGCGCTGCAGTCGATACCGCGCGACTACGAGGAGGCGGCGACGCTGGAAGGCGCTTCGCGCTGGCAGGTCTTCCGCATGATCACCTGGCCGCTGCTTGCGCCAACGACGCTCGTCATCATGGTTCTGACGACGATCGGGTCGTTCAAGGTGTTCGACCACATCTACCAGATGACCGGCGGCGGCCCGGAAAACGGCACGCTGGTACTGGCGTTCTACATCTACCAGCAGGGCTTCAAATTCTTCAACGTCGGCTACGCGGCCGCACTGGCGCTGATCATGTTTGTCATCGTCATGGCGCTGACCCTGGTGCAGGTGATGCTGCGGCGGAGGGATATGGAGTGACCGCGCGCCGGACCGAAATCCTCTATCGTATCTGCTGGACCGTGGCCCTGCTGCTGCTGGCGGTGCCCTTCGTGTTCCCGTTCCTGTGGATGATTTCCGGTGGCTTCAAGAGCACCACCGAAATCTTCGGCACGCCGACCTTGATCCCGCGCGTCTGGCGCTTCGAGAATTTTGTGGAAGTGTTCACCTATCAGCCCTTCGCGCGGCAGTATTTCAACTCGCTCTACATTGCCGCGACGGTGACGGCGTTGACCCTGTTCATCGCCTCGCTGGCGGGCTATGCGCTGGCGCGCATCCGTTTTGCGGGTGCGGGTCTTTTGATGCTGTTCCTGGTGATGGCGCTGATGGTGCCGGAGGAGGTCACCATCATCCCGAACTTCTTCCTGATCCGCGCCATGGGCCTGATCGACACGCACTGGCCGCTCATCCTGCTGCCGGTCTTCGGCCCGCAGGGTGTGGTGGCGACGTTCCTGATGCGCCAGTTCTTCCTGGCGCTGCCCAAGGAACTCGAGGACGCCGGCAAGATGGACGGGCTGTCGCGCTTCGGCGTCTGGTTGAAGATCGCGCTGCCCATGTCGCGGCCGGCGCTTGCCGCAGTCGCGATCATCACTTTCCTGCATTCGTGGAACCTGTTCCTCGAACCGCTGATCTTCCTCAGTTCGCTGGAGAAGTTCACGCTGCCGCTGGCGCTGTCCAATTTCAACGACAGCTACGGCCTGCCCCTGTGGAACCTGCAACTGGCGGCGACGAGCCTGGCGGTGGTTCCCATCCTCATCATCTATCTGATCGCCCAGCGCCAGATCATCGAGAGCTTCGCCCTCTCCGGCGTCAAGGGATAAGGGACGTCATGACAAAGGTTCTGCTCAAGGACATCCGCAAGAATTTCGGCACCGTCGAGGTCATCCGCGGCGTCGATCTCGAGATCGAGGATGGCGAGTTCGTGGTCTTCGTCGGTCCGTCGGGATGCGGAAAGTCGACGCTGCTGCGGCTGATCTCCGGCCTCGAGCACATCAGCGACGGCGAACTCCACATAGGCGGCCGCCTGGTCAACGAGGTGCCGGCGGCCAGGCGCGGCGTGGCCATGGTGTTCCAGTCCTACGCGCTTTATCCGCACCTGACGGTCCGCGACAACATGGGTTTCGGCCTCAAGGTCCGCAAGGTGCCGGCCAGCGAACGCGCCCGCCGTGTTTCGGAAGCCGCCGCAACGCTGAAGCTCGAACCGTTGCTCGACCGCTTTCCGCGTCAGTTGTCGGGCGGACAGCGCCAGCGCGTGGCCATCGGCCGGGCCATCGTCGGCAATCCGGACGTCTTCCTTTTCGACGAGCCGCTCTCGAACCTCGATGCTGAACTGCGTGTCCACATGCGCTCCGAGATCGCGGCGTTGCACCAACGCCTGTCGACGACGATGATCTATGTGACCCACGACCAGATCGAGGCCATGACGCTTGCCGACAAGATCGTGGTGTTGCGCGACGGCAGGATCGAACAGGTCGGCTCGCCCCGCGACCTCTACGACAGCCCGCGGACCATCTTCGTCGCTCAGTTCATCGGCAGCCCCAAGATGAACATTCTGCCACTTGCCGACGGACAGCCGATCGCGCTTGGCGCGTCGGTCCCCGCGACGGCCACGTCGGTCGGCATTCGACCCGAGCACCTGTCGCTGGGCCAGCCCTCGAACAGCACGTTGCGCGGCAAGGTAGGGCTGGCGGAATATACCGGCGCCGTCACGCTGCTCCATGTCGCGCTGGATGGGGGCCGGACCTGCCTCGTCATCCACAATCAAGGACCGGCGCCCGAAGCCGGCGCCGAGGTCGGCCTGCGGGCCGAACCCGGACATCTGCATTTCTTCGACAAGGAAGGACGGGCGGTCTGATATCTGCCGCGCGATCAAGCAGCGCGACGCTCCTGCGATCCGTGCCTTACGATCTATCCCGCCGCCAGCGCCGTGACTTCCCGCCGAAACGGCAATGCGTCGCCGATGTCGGGTTCGTCCAGCTCGCGGGCGAAGCGGTGGCCGGCATAGGTTGCCCATGCGATGGGCCCCGGTGCTTCGGCGTCGCCGATGACCTTGACCGAACGGATGCCATTGTCGGCCCACTCGTTTTCCCGGACCTTGAGATCGCGCCAAACGGCGTCGTCCTGATTGCGAGAGGTGACCAGGACGGCTGCATCGGCTGTCAGATCCTGTTTGGCGCCGGTGTAGACGCAAGCCGTCAGGACACCGCCAGAAGCGACACTCACGACGCTCCTGTTGAGCACGATATCGACCCCGAGCTCCGCCAGGCGGCGGTGAATGGCCCCCTGCTCCAACGTGTTGCGGGTCCAGTCCGAGACATAGGCCGATGGCGTCACCAAGGTCACCTTCGTTCCCTGACGGGCCATCAGCTCGGCGAGTACGCCGCCCATGTAGTAGTGGTCGTCGTCGAACAGCACGACCTTGCCGGAAGGGACCTTGCCGTCCATCAGATCGTCAGGCGTGTAGACCGGCATCGCGCCGTCGATCGGCATCGGCACGATATGGGCACGCGCGACGCCATCGCGGCGCCACGTCGATCCGGTGGCGATGGCGATGTTCTGGAAGCCGAAGGACAGGATGTCATCCGCCGTCAGTTGGCTTTCGAAATAGATGTCGACATCAGGCATCTGGCCGAGCTGATACTGCCGATAGTCGCGCACCCTGCCCCAGGCCGACAGGCCCGGAAGTTTGCTTTCGCGCGCCACGCGCCCGCCAAGCTCGGTACCGGCTTCCGCGATGGCCACCTTGTAACCGCGCAGGCCGAGCGCACGCGCGGCCTCCAGTCCGGCAGGCCCGGCGCCGACGATCAGCACGCTGTCGCTGTCGCCCTTGGCCTGCATGCGCTCCGGATGCCAACCCTTGCGCCATTCCTCCATGAAGGTCGGGTTCTGCGTGCAGCGCGAGATCGACATGGTCATGTCGCCGGTGATGCAGATGTTGCAGCCGATGCATTCGCGAATGTCCTCGATGCGGCCTTCCTCGACCTTCCTCGGCAGGAAGGGATCGGCGATCGACGGGCGGGCGCAGCCGATGAAGTCGAGCGTGCCCGACCTGATCATCCTGACCATCACGTCGGGCGAGGTGAAGCGGCCAACGCCGACGACCGGCTTCGAGGTCAGCTTCTTGATGCCCGACACCAGGCTCTCCTGCGCCGCCTCGTCCTTGAAGCGCGACGGGCCGGAGCAATCCTCCCAGGCGCCGTGCGCGAGATCCCACAGATCGGGCAGGTCGGCATGCATCTCGATCATGTCGCGGACTTCCGAATTGGCAAAGCCGAGCTCGCCGATCATCTCGTCCAGCGACAGCCTGAGCGTCAGGCCGCAGGTGTCGCCGATCGCGTCGCGCCCTTCCTCGATCAGCTCGCGCATCAGCCGCGAACGGTTTTCCAGCGAGCCGCCATATTCGTCGCCGCGCTGATTGGTGGCGGTCGACAGGAAATGCTGGATGATGCCGAAACCGTGCGCGCCATAGAGGCATACCAGGTCGAAACCCGCCTGCTTCGCGCGTTTGAAGGCATTGCGGTGCCAGCGACGCAGGTCGCGGATGTCCTGCTTGTCCATGGCGCGTGCCTGCACCGGATCGTTGGTGAAGGTGCGGATCGGCAGGGCCGACGGCCCTCGCGGCACCTCCTTGGTGTAGAGGTTGGGACCGTTGATCCCGGAATAGGCGAGCTGGATGCCGGCCAGCGCGCCGTGTTCGTGCATGGCTCTCGCCATCTTGGCCAAGGCGGGAATGTCGGCGTCGTCCCATAGCCGCAATTCGATGAAGGGCGTGATCTCGGAAGTGTGGTGCATCTCCGTCTGCTCGGTGAAGATGACGCCCCATCCGCCTTCCGACTTGATGCGGCGCATCTCGGCCGCGGCCGACGGATCTCGATAGCCGCCGCCATTGCAATGCGGAACCTGATAGAAACGGTTCTTGGCCGTTACCGGACCTATCTTCATCGGCTCGAACAAGATGTCGTAGCGTTGGTCGCGCATGGTGCTTCCTCCGTACCGGCCCGGCACTGCCGGTCCCGCCGAGACTACTCATAAGTTGGAGCCGGCGCGGGAAAACTACGGATTTCTTCTGCGCCGATTAGGACGCGCCTAATCGCGCGCGCCGGCGCGGATTAGTCTGTGTTGAACCGGGGCTGAGCGAAATGCGACTTCAGGGCATTGGCGGCATGGTGCTAGACAGCCAGGACCACACAGCGAGACTGGAACATGGACAGTATCAGGATACTCGAAAGGCTGATCGCATTCCCGACGGTGAGTCGCGACTCGAACCTCGACCTGATCGGCTATGTGACCGAGTTGCTTGAAGCGAGCGGCGTTGCCTGCCAGATCGTCCGCAGCGCGGACGGACACAAGGCCAACCTCTTTGCCACCATCGGCCCGGCCGACCGGCCCGGTGTCATGCTGTCGGGCCACACCGACGTCGTTCCCGTCGACGGCCAGAACTGGACGCTGCCGCCGTTCGAAATGACCGAGCATGACGGCAAGCTTTATGGACGCGGCGCTGCGGACATGAAGGGTTTTGTGGCCTGCGCGCTCGCGGCCTGCGTCAAGGCCTCCAAGATGGCGCTTCGGACGCCGCTGCATTTGGCGCTCTCCTATGACGAGGAAGTCGGCTGCCTGGGCGTGCGCGACCTGATCGAAATGCTGAGCGCGGCGCCGCGACGCCCGCTGCTGTGCATCGTCGGCGAGCCAACCAACATGCGGGTGGCGACCGGGCACAAGGGCAAGCTTGCCGCTCGCGCCATCTGCAGGGGACGCGAAGGCCATTCGGCGCTCGCCCCGCTGGCGCTCAATGCCATCCATCTCGGCTGCGATTTCGTGCGCGCCTTGCGCGACGAACAGGAGCGGCTGGCCCGCGACGGCGCCCGCGACGGCGACTACGACATTCCCTACACGACGGTGCATGTCGGCAAGATCAATGCCGGCGTCGCGCTCAACATCGTGCCCAACCTGTGCCAGGTCGATTTCGAGATCCGCAACGTTGCCGCCGACAATGCCGCCGGCATTCTCGACAGGCTGCGCATTGCCGCGGCGCGCATCGCTGAGGACGCGGCTTCGATCGCGGCCGAGGCCGCGATCGAAATCGAGATCACCAATACCTATCCGGGCCTCGACACGCCGGCCGCATCGGCGGCGGTGGCTTTCGTCAAATCGCTGACTGGTGCCAACGACACGATGAAAGTCGCGTTCGGCACGGAAGGCGGCTTGTTCAGCCGCGATCTCGGCACGCCTGCCGTCGTCTGTGGGCCGGGCTCGATGGCGCAGGGACACAAGCCGGATGAATTTGTCAGCGTCGAACAGCTGCGGCGTTGCGACGGGATGCTGGACAGATTGCTGGAACGGCTCACGGACGGCTGGCCGTGATGCGAATGGCAGCCCTCACTTCACGATGCGTTCGGTGCCGAAGACACCCTGCTCGACGACGAAGCGGCGGCAGTGGTCGATGAAGGCCTGCACCGTCAGCGTGCGATGCTCGGCGTTGGGCAAGGCAATGCCTATGGTCAGCGGCCTGAGGTCCCCCAGCAAAGGCACGAAGACCAGCAATTTTCCGTCCGGCGACATGGTGTTGAGCGGCCGCATATTGGCGATACCGTAGCCGAAGCCATTGGCAACCATCGAGCGCATCACGGCGATGTCGCCGGTGCGCTCGACGATCTTGGGCCGCAGACCCCTGGGCTGGAAAGCCGACAGGAAGTATTCGCGGCTGTAGGGCAGATCGAGCAGCACCATCGGCTCATCGACCAGTTCCTCAGGGGTGATGCCTGCCTTCGCCGCCAGGCGATGCGCGGCCGGAAGCATCACATAGGCCGGCAACTGCATCAGCGGCTCGAAGGTCATGTCCTGCGACAGCTCCAGATCGTAAGTCAGCGCGGCGTCTATCTCGCCACGCTGCAGCATCTCGAACAATTGGCCCTGGTTGCGTTCGAATTGCCGGACGCGCACATCGGGATAGGCATCCTCGAATTTCTTGCGCAGCGCCGGCAGCACGATCTGCGCGAAAGTGAGCAGGCAGCCGATCGCCAGCGGTCCGCGCACCTTTTCGGCGATGTCGCCGGCAATGTCGTGCAGCGCGTCGGCGTCGTTGAGCAGGCGCGCGGCTTCCTTGAGGAACAGGCGCCCGCCCGCGGTGAGCGCCAGGGCATGCGAGTGCTTGCGCACGAAAAGCTGGACACCGAACTCGGCTTCGAGCTGGGCGATCGACGCCGAGATCGACGGCGGCGAGACGTTCACCTGCTCGGCCGCCTTGGCGATCGAACCCGCTTCGCCAACGGCGACGAAATATTCGAGCTGTCTGAGCGTGAAGCGGAGCGGCATGGTTCTATGTTGCCGGTTTGCGGCTGGTGATCAAGTCGCGCCCACTCCTCAGTACTTGATCCAGGTGGTCTTCAGCGCGGTGTATTTGTCCAGCGCGTGCAGCGACAGGTCGCGCCCGAAACCGGACTGCTTGAAACCGCCGAAGGGAGTCATCGGGCTCAGCGCATCGACGGTATTCACGGAAACCGTGCCCACGCGCAGCCTTTCCGCGAGGCGATGCGCCCGCGACAGGCTGTCGGTCCACAGCGATGCAGCCAGGCCGTAGACACTATCGTTGGCGATGCGAAGCGCCTCGTCTTCGGTGTCGAAGGCGATCACCGACAGAACCGGACCGAAGATCTCGTCGCGGGCAAGCGGGTCGTCGGGCGAGACGTTGTCGAAGATCGTGGGCTGCACAAAACTGCCGCGCCCGTCGACGGCGACCCGGTCGCCGCCGGCCACCAGCCGTGCCGACTTCCTGCCGCCATCGATGAAACGCATGACGGTCGCGGCGTGGCGCGCGTCCACCATCGCACCCATCCTGGATGCTGGGTCGAGCGGATCGCCGGGCTGGGTCGCGGTTGCGCGCTCTGCCAGTTTCTCGACCAGCGCATCCTTGATGCCGCGTTCCACCAGAAGCCGGGAATTGGCCGAGCAGACCTGTCCCTGGTTGAAGAAGATGCCGAAGGCGGCCATGTCGGCGGCCGCATCCAGATCGCCGCAATCCGCGAACACCAGATTGGGGCTCTTGCCACCGGTCTCCAGCCAGACCTGCTTCATGTTCGACTGGCCGGAATATTGCAGGAACATCTTGCCGACAGCGGTCGACCCCGTGAAGGCGAGGCAATCCACATCCATGTGGCGGCCAAGCGCCTGGCCAGCCGTCTCGCCGAGGCCGGGCACCACATTGAGCACGCCGGCGGGCAGGCCCGCCTCCATGGCAAGCTCGGCCAGCCTGAGCGCCGAGAATGGCGATTGCTCGGCGGGTTTCAGCACCACCGAATTGCCCGCCGCCAGCGCTGGCGCGCATTTCCAGGTCGCCATGTCGAGCGGAAAGTTCCACGGCACGACGGCGCCCACGACCCCAAGCGGCTCACGCCGCACCAAAGCGAGGTCGCCCCGGCCCGTCGGCGCCACCTCGTCATAGACCTTGTCTATCGCTTCGGCGTACCACTGGAAGATCGCCGCCGACCCCGGCACGTCGATTGTCGCTGCATCCTTGACCAGCTTGCCCATGTCCAGCGATTCCAGCAGCGCGAGCTCCTGCAGGTTCTCGCGCAGCAATTCCGCCAGCCGCAGCAGCACGTGCTTGCGATGCTGAGGGCTCGCTCGCGACCAGACGCCAGCCTCAAAACTGCGCCGCGCCACAGCGACTGCGAGGTCGATGTCCTCTTCGCCGCAGGAAGCAACCTCGGCGAGCGTTGCGCCCGTGGCCGGATTGATGCTGGCGAAGGTCCGGCCGGAGCGGGCGGGCACCGCCTTGCCGTCGATGAACGCCCTGTCGCGAAAGCGGATCGCCGACGCCTTGCCGATCCAATCCTTATGACTGAGTTCGCTCATGCCGGCTCCAGATGTCGGACTATTCGTCACCCGGAACGCCATAGCTCGGCGCACCGGACGGATTGAGAGCGCGCGTGACATAGGCGTCGAGCTGGGGCTTGTAGATCTCCCACAGCGCCGCCAGCTGCTCGATCGGGCAGTCCTCGGTCCAGTCGCAACGCAGGTCCGCGACCGGCCATGAAACATCGCGCACCAGCTTCATGCCGGCGGAGCGGATAGGTCCCGCCTCCCCGCCTGCATCGAGCGCGGCCCACATGGTGGCGATCAGCCGGTCGCCGAGATCGCCTTCGGAGGCGAGAAAGGTGTCGACCATGGCTTGCGGAACCCTGTCGCTGGCAAGCAGATTGCCGCCGCAGGCGACGTCCTCGCCGCGCGCCTCGGCCCAGATGCCGAGTGCTTTCGGTCCCGAATGGATTGCGCTACCGCCGGCCGCGTCGACCGCCAGCACCTGCCGGTATTCGCTAAAAGCGGCCGTGCGCTTCAGGATCGCGACGGCTTCAGCGGCGGAGGCACCCCGCGCCATCAGCTCCAGAGCCCGTGGCCCGAGCGTTGGATCCGTGACGTTCTGGCTGACAACCGCGCCGACGCCGGCCTGCGCGTAGGCGCAGCGTGCCGCGACGGCGGGAGACGACGAGGATACCGCCACCCCGAACATGCCCGTGCGCCGGCAGCGCGCTACTATCGAGAAGGTCATGGCCTAGTCCGGGATGATGGCTGTGCATCATCCGGGATTACGGCGGTGCCGTCGATCTCGACCAGCCATTCCGGCCGCGCCAAGGCCGATACGACAAGGCCGGTCGAAACCGGATGCACGCCTTTGATGTATTCGCCCATCGTCCGGTAGACGGCTTCGCGATGGCGCACGTCTGTCAGATAGATCACCACCTTGACCAGATGCTCCATCGTGCCGCCGCATTCCTCGATGAGCTGCTTGATGTTCTGCATGACCTTGTGGGTCTGCTCGACCGGATCGTGGCTGCCGATGTTTTTGGCGGTGTCGAGATCCTGCGGGCATTGGCCGCGCAGATAGATCGTGCGGCCACCTCGCGTGACGACCGCCTGGCACAGATCATTGTCGAGCTTCTGCTCGGGATAGGTATCCTTGGTATTGAAGGTGCGAATTCGCGTATGCGCCATATTGGTCTCCATCAGGTCGGGCTCGCGGCGTCGTCGGCTTTGGTCAGGCGTCCACGGGCTCGCGTTTCGCGGCGGCGTGATAGGCCAGATATTTGCGCTGCGTCGAAATACGGTCGGCCACGTGCTTGGCGTCGTGCCAGACGCCCCAGATAAAACTGGAACCCCTTCTCGATTGCCAGGGCAGGCCCAGGAAATAGATCCCTGGCTCGGTCGAGACGCCGCGGTGGTGCCTTGGCCTTCCCTTCTCATCAAAGGCATCGACCTTCAGCCAACTGTAATCGGCGGCAAAACCCGTCGCCCAGATGATCGCCGCCATCCCCGCCTCGGCCAGGTGCAGTTCGCGGATCGGATTGGTCATGCATTCGGGATCCGGTTCGATCCGGCGGGCAGCGGGCTCTTCGGGAAGGTCGAGACCGTTGCGCGCCACATAGGCGTCGGCCTCGTCCAGCAGCGACATCAGATTGGCATCACCGCGGGCAATGTTCTTCGCAAGATCAGGCGCGAAGCTCATCAGCCCGTCCTGATAGGTCCTTGTCATGCCGACCAGGGTGAGCCCTTGCTTCGCCAGTCGGCGGAAATCGATCGTTTCGCCGCCGCGCGCGCCGCTCACCGCGATCGTCACATGTTCCGTGCCGGGTCCAGGGGTTTCGAGGTCCCATTTGCCGAGAACGCCCAGCCACCAGCAGAAATCGCGCCCGCGATAGGCCCGCGGCGGGCGATCGTGCGGGCCGACCGAGAGGTAGACGCGCTTGCCAGCGCGCTGAAGTTCGTCGGCGATCTGCACGCCCGAGGATCCCGCACCGACCACCAGGACCGCGCCCTTTGGCAGCTGATCGGGGTTGCGGTAGGCACTGGAATGGATTTGCAGGATGCCTGCCTCCTTGGGGACGAGAGGCGGGATGACGGGGACCTGGAAGGGTCCGGTCGCGGCGACGATGCTGTTTGCCTCGATCAGGCCATCGGACGTCTCGACGCGGAATCCGGGCCGGCCGACATTTCTTTGCACAAGCCTGACCTCGACGCCGCTACGGATCGGCGCATCGATCTGCTTTGCGTAAGCGACAAAATAGTCGGCAACCTCCTCCTTGGAGGGAAAGCCATCGGGACCCGTAATCGGAAACTCCATGCCCGGGAAGCGGTCGTGCCAGGCCGGGCCATTGGCAACCAGGGAATCCCACCGCTGCGAGCGCCAGCGCTCGGCAATGCGGCCGCGTTCTAGAACGAGATGAGGCACCCCGCACTTGCTCAGGTGCTCGCTCATGGCCACCCCCGCCTGGCCACCGCCAACGACAAGCGTGTCTATCGTCTCAACCGACATGCCCAGTCCTCTCCTGACCATCCGACAGCTCCTGCCGCACGGGACGAAAGCCGATTTCCGGCGGCTGGCAGACGCAGCCTAGGTGATCCATTTCGCCGTGTTCCGGACAAGCCGCTTGCGCCATCCGGTCTCCCTATTGGCGCTCACAAGTAGCAGCACGTGGCGGTGGGCGCCCATAACGAATCTCCGAAGTCACGCGTAACCATTTCCGAATTTCTCGCGCCGACAGACGCATCTACAGTTTCAGCGATCGGGTCCGCGGCGCCGCATGAGGTGGCGGGCGAAGCCGGGCACGGGTCGGCACGGAACTGGTTGCGGAACAGGATGCGCTACCGCGGCGGCCCGTTCCGCAATGCCTCGCGCGCCGGCATTCTCGAGGGGCTGCCATGAAGGCTGAACGCTATGATCACATTGTCGTCGGCGCGGGTTCGGCCGGCTGCGTGGTGGCCAATCGGCTGAGCGCCGATCCGTCGGTCAGAGTGTGCCTGATAGAGGCAGGCGGCAGCGACAACAGCCTGCGGATAAAGGTGCCGGCAGGCATTCTGGCGCTCTATGGCAACCCGAACTACGACTATTGTTTCGTCGGCGTGCCACAGCCCCATCTCAACAACCGCAGCATTCCGGTAAACCGGGGCAAGGCGCTGGGTGGATCGAGCTCGATCAACTCCATGGTCTATATTCGCGGCGCCGCGCAGGATTATGACGAATGGGCCGGGCTCGGCTGCGCCGGATGGGCCTACAGCGACGTGCTGCCCGTGTTCAGGAAACTGGAGCGCAATCTGGTCGCCCAGGACCCGCGCTACCACGGCACGGACGGCGAGCTTATGGTCGACAATCCGCGCGATCCAAACGTGCTTTCCCGCATGTTCGTCAAGGCCGGTGAAAATGCCGGCCTGCCCGCCAACGAAGACTTCAATGCCGAGGGCCAGTTCGGCCTCGGCATCTACAACGTCACGCAGAACCGGGGCCAGCGCTTCAGCAGCTTCACCGCTTTCATGCGTCCGGTGCTCGATCGCAAGAACTTGACCCTGCTCAGCGCATGCGAGGTGATCGACCTTGTCATCGCCGAAGGGCGCGCGACTGGACTGCGCGTGCGCCATGACGGCCAGGAGAAAATGCTCTCGGCCAGCCGCGAGATCGTGCTCTGTGCCGGAGCCATCAACTCGCCCAAGATCCTGATGGCGTCCGGCATCGGCCCGGCAAGCGAACTCAAGCAGATCGGCATCACGCCGGTTCTCGACCTGCCCGGCGTCGGCAAGAACCTGCAGGACCACATAGACGGCATGATCACCGTGCGCTCCAGGAGCACCAGGACGCTCGGCCTGTCGCTTGCCAACCTGCCCCGCATCGCGGCAGCACCGTTCCAGTATTTCGCGCGCCGCAAGGGCATGCTCACCACCAATTATGTCGAGGCTGGCGGCTTCGCGAAAACCAGGCATGCGAACGGCCTGCCCGACATTCAGTTCCACTTCGTGCCGGGCTATCGCAGCCACCGCGGCAGGCTCATCGAATATGGCCATGGCTATGCCATTCATACCTGCGTGCTCAGACCCAAAAGCGCGGGCGAGATCAGGTTGTCACGCGACAGTTCTCGGCGCGACGTTCTGATCGACCACCGTTTCTTCGCGGATGAAGAGGACGCCATGGTGCTTGTCGAAGGCATCAAGATCGCGCGCAAGATCCTCGCCGCATCCGAGTTCGATCCGGTGCGTGGCAAGGAAATGCTTCCGGGCAAGGACGTTCGCAGCGATGACGAGATCCTCGCCTATCTGCGCGCCGAAGCGCTGACCGTCTACCACCCTGTCGGGACCTGCAAGATGGGAACGGACGCGATGGCGGTCGTTGATCCGGCGACGCTGAAAGTGCGCGGCGTGGACGGGCTCCGGGTCGCGGATGCGTCGGTCATGCCGAAGCTGATCGGCGGCAACACGAACGCGCCAAGCATGATGATCGGACAGAAGGTTTCCGAGATGATCCTCGGCTCGGCACATCGCGGTGGCAAGTAGGCCATCGCTGTTCTGGTGAACCGTCGCAAACGTCCAGAATTGTCTTAAGCCCTCCAAACGTCGTCATTCTATGGCGGAGCAAGGAGCGAAGCGACGCGCGCAGACCATAGAATCCATTCCGTTACGCTAAGGCGTTGCTACCGTGCAGAATTCTGCTCCGCTGCGTCGCTCGGCCAAGGTCACGGAATGGATCCTCGGGTCTCCGCGTCCGCTTCGCTCCCGCTCCGCCCGTGGATGACGAAGCAGAGAGGCTTCGGCCAATTCCCAGCATCCGCGCTGAAAGCCTGCAACCTTTTCAGAAACCCGATGTCGAGAGACTGGGTTAGTGATCCTCGTCGATCTCGTCGTGCAAGAGGCCGAGGATGCGGCGCTTGAGCGCGATGAACTCGGGTTCGAGGATCACGTCCATCGAGCGCGGCCTGGGGATATCGACCTTGATCTCGGCCTTGATCTTGCCGGGCCGGGCCGTCATCACCAGGACGCGATCGCCCAGGACGAGCGCCTCGTCTATATCGTGGGTAACGAACAGGACCGTCTTCTGCTGCCGCTCCCAGACGCGCAAGAGCAGTTTCTGCATGGTGCCGCGCGTCTGGCTGTCCAGGGCGCCGAAGGGCTCGTCCATCAACAGAACTGCCGGGTCGTTGGCAAGGGCACGCGCAATCGCCACGCGTTGCTTCATGCCGCCGGAAAGCTGAGCGGGGTAGTGGTCGGCAAAGGGCGCGAGGCCGACCTCGTCGAGATACTGGTCGACGATCTGCTTGCGCTGCCCCGCCGGCAGGCCCTTGCGCCTGGGCCCATATTCGATGTTGGCGCGCACCGTGAGCCAGGGAAACAAGGTGTAGCTCTGGAACACCATGCCTCTGTCGGGGCCAGGCTCGATCACTTCCCTGCCATCGACCTTGATGCTGCCCGAAGTCGCGTCATTGAGGCCGGCCGCAAGGTAGAGCAGGCTGGATTTGCCGCATCCCGAAGGGCCGACGATGACGCAGAATTCATTCCTTGCCACCCCCAGCGACACATCGTCCAGCGCCAGCACGCCGTTGGCGTCGCCGTAACGCAATGTCACGTCTTCGATCGCCATCGTCGTGCCGGTCGGGCGCGGATCGCCGGTCGTCGAGGCCGTGCCGGCCAGATTTTTCGCCTTGATGGTTTCGGTCATTGCCATCCTTGATCCGACTGCGGTTTGCGAGCTTGCGTTCAAAATCAGGGTGCCCATGGCGCGACCCTCGCCCGGACAAGACGGAACGCCGTGTCGGTTATGAGGCCGAGAAGCCCGATCGCGGCGATCGCCATGAAGATCACATCGACCTGGAAGCCTCGCATCGCCTTCAGGCTGATATAGCCGAGGCCGCTCGACGCGGCGACGAGCTCGGCCACGACCAGATAGGTCCAGGCCCAGCCCATGGTGACGCGAAGCGTGTCGAGGATCGCTGGAAGCGCGGCCGGGAAAATGACGTGCCACACGGCTTCGCTGCGCTTGGTGCCCAAAGTGTATGAGGCGTTGACCAGATCCCTGGATACGCCGCGCGCACAGTCGGAAATCATCACGAGTTGCTGGAAGAAGGTGCCGAAGAAGATGACCGCTATGCGCTGTTCGATGCCGATGCCGATCCAAAGGATGAACAGAGGCACGAAGGAGGTCACAGGCAGGTAGCGGATGAAGTTGACCAAGGGCTCCAGCGGCGCCTGCACCACCCGGTAGGTCCCCATCCACAGCCCGAGCGGCACCGAGATCAGCGAGGAGACGATGAAGCCCAGGATCACCACCTTGGCGCTGGTCAAGGTGTGGTAGAAAAGGCTGCCGTCCAAAGACATGCGATAGGTCGTCTGCAGCACGGTTCCGGGCGTCGGCAGGAACATGTTCGGCACGACGCGGCCATAGGACAGCAAAGCCCAGCCGCCGATCACCACTACCCACATCGCCAGCGCGAGTGTTGTTGCCGTGCTGGCGGGAATGTTGGCGAATGGGGTCGTCAGGCGCGTCCACGCCGTCCGCCTCTGTGCCATGGGATGGTCTCCGTTGATCTTCTGAAGCGCGAAGTTCTGGCCTGTCGGAAACCGGGTTCGGCCCACACGGACCGACCCGGCTTCCCGAAGGCTCACTGTTCCCTGATGAAATCGGTGTCGAGGATTGTCTTCGCGTCGATCGTCATCTTGAGCTTGCCGGCCTTGCCCCAGATGTCCTGCGCGAAGTTCACCAGGTCGGACGCCTCGCTCTTCTGCGGCGTGCCGAAGAATTCCAGGTTGCGATCGCGGTCGTAATAGCGCACGCCCTTGGCGCCGGCGGCGAAATCCTCGGGCTTTTCGAGATAGCCGCCAATGCCCTTGGCCATGATCTCATAGGCCTTTTCCGGATTGGTCTTGATGTATTCGACCGCCTTGTAATAGCCCTTGACGAGGGCCTTCACGTCTTCGGGATGCTTTTCGATCAGATCGCATTTGAGGGCGATCACATCGACGATCAGGCCGGGGGTGGTCGTGGAATCGATCAGCACCTTGCCCTTGCCGCCCTTGCGGACTTCGGTGAGGTGAGGCTCCCAGGTCACCGCGGCGGGAACCTGGCCGGCGATGAAGGCGGTCGCCGCGTCATCGGCGGTCATGTTGGTGATGGTGACGTCGTCCTCGGTCATGCCTTCCTTTTTCAGGAGCACGTTGAACCAGAATTCGGAAACGGAGCCCTCGTTCAAGGCCACTTGCTGGCCCTTCAGATCCTTGAGCGCCTTGACGTCGGGCTGCGTCACGACGCCATCACCGCCATGGCTGTCGTCCAGCGCCAGGACGTATTTGAAACAGAGATCGTCGGAGCGGTACTTCATCAGCTCGTCGACGGTGGAGGCGGCGCCATCGAGATCGCCGCCGGCGACCGCCGCCATGTAAAGCGCTGATTCTTCTATGATCTTCAGGTCGACATCGACGCCGGCCTCCTTGAAGTAACCAAGGTCGCGGGCAAGAAACAGCGGCCCGTAGCCCACCCAGGTCGTCATGCCAAGACGAATGGCGCCTGCGTTGGCTGGCGCCGCAAGCCCCAGGCCCAGCAGGCCTGCGCCGACCGCGCCCATCAGGCAATTTCGGAATGTCTTCATTGTCGTCGTTCCCCTAGTTGCCGGCATCGGCCTCATGCAAGCGGCGTATGCCGGCTGTGTTTCGGCAGCCGCTCTTGTTTGGGCGTCGCCTCCCAGCGAGCCTTGCGTGTTTTAAGGTCCGCAAGAGAGCATCCGGACCGGATCGCAAAAAGAAGTCTTTTTCTGCCCATTGCTTCGTCGAAACCGAAGCGCGGTCGATAGCCAAATCGGCGACCTAGTGCCGGTCTTCATGCATGGATTGCGGGAGCCAGCCGTTTGGTTGTTTTCGTACAAATGTTTTTTCGTGACACGCTGGGCGGGTGGTTTTATGAATCCGGTGATCGATCCGCGCGTCCGGCATGCCTTCTGGTGCGCAATGCCTGATCGCTTCGGGCCGGTTCGAGACCAAAGGTGACGCCCATGCGGGAATTGCCGAAAGACATTGACGCCGATGTGGTGATCGAAATCAGCAGGTTGCTGGACGACAGCGCTCTTTTCGCGCCTGTCCGGGTTCATGAACTCACAGCAAGGGTAAGGCAGAAAGTGAAGACGGGTTTGCCGGACCGTTCAATTGAAGAGCTGATCGTGGAAATGGCCTCCTTGCGTCGGTTGGCCATGGCCTTCGAGCTGCCTGGATCGGAAAATGTGGTGCAAATTCCAGAGCGACTCCTACGCTGACCGGGTCACGCGCTCCACAAGGCGGTCAGGACAAGCGACGCCTCGAGCACCTGGGCACCGGTCTCATTGCGCACCTTGACGGTGATCTTGACCAGGTCGCGATCCGGCATTTCGTCACGGGCGACATCCTGCAAAATGCGAATGGCTTCTGCTCTCGCTTGTTCTCGCGATTCGAACGGCTGGCCATCGTCGTCCGGCACGAGGCCATCGCCGTTATAAAGATCGAAATGATACCGTTTCATTTTCGGGCAGCCTTGGACATCTCTAGCGTGCTAAATACTTGGCGACGCTGGAGGTTCCCTCTCTGCTCCGGCGTTTGCCCCAGAATGCTCTCGGGCTGTCAAATGATAGTGTCCGCCATCTTCCGAAGGCCTAGGGTCCGAGCGCTATCCTTGCGTCCGAGACAGTTGGCGATCGGCGTTTCAACCCCGATCCCTTCGAGGCCATCATGTTAGAGTCTCTCTATCTGCAACTCGGCCAGCACGACACAGTGTCGGACGAAGAGAAGGCCTTGTTGGCCGAAACGGTTTGTTTCGGAAGGGAGTTCGAAAAGGGGCAGGATCTGGTCAAGGCGGGGTCGCGGCCAACCTATAGCACCATGCTGCTGGATGGCTTGGCGGCACGCTATAAGGTGCTCGAGGACGGCGGCCGGCAGTTCACGTCCTTGCAGGTGCCCGGCGACTTTGTCGATCTCCACGCCTTTTTGCTCAAGACCATGGATCACGGCATCGTCGCGCTGTCGCCTTGCCGGGTGATGTTCGCGGATCACAACAAGCTGAAAGCCATTACCGAACAGGCCCCTCACTTGACCCGGTTGTTGTGGCTGGACACGCTGGTCGATGGCGCCATTCATCGCGAATGGATCGTGGCGATGGGCCGCCGTTCCAAGACCTCGCACCTGGCCCATCTCATGTGCGAATTGTTCGTGCGCCTGCAGGCGGTGAAACGCACCAACGGCATGAGCTTCCATCTACCGCTGTCACAGGCCGAAATGGCCGACGTGCTTGGGTTGTCGGTCGTGCACATGAACCGGGTGATCGGGGGCTTGAAAAAGATCAAGGTGATCACCTGGACGAACCATGTGGTCACCATTCTGGACTGGGACCAACTTGCCAGGCTTGCCGAGTTCGATCCCACCTATCTGAGCATCAACAACGAACCGAGATAAACAGGCTTGGCTCAATTTGCGGTGCTGCTGTTCTCGTCAAAAAACTGAATGCCCCGCACAGCAGCCTTCTTGGTGATCAAGCCTTTCAGATCCGCATCCGATCGCTCTGTGCCGGTCCGCTCCCGCAGCATGGCTATGGCGGCTTGCATCGACGAAAAGGGACGGTCCTGCAACTCGTCGAGAATGGCGTCCACCGACGCCGCGACGTTTGTCGGTTCGGGATTTATCGACATGGCCTTCCGTCCGACTCGCCTGCCTAATCGGCATGGCAGGTGTTCAAAGGCGCTTGATACCACCCAGCTTCAAGCGAAGCCTTTGGCCCTCGGCATAGGCCAGGGCAAAGGATTCGAGGTCGAATTGGCAGGTCGTTTCCTCACCGCCGCCGATCACACGGACGAACCATTCACCGCAGCCTTCGACGACCTCGATCCGGGTTCCGACTTTGCTTTTGTGCTGGGTATCGTGCACGGCTTTCCTCGCAAGCATCAGCCAACGCGGGATTCTCGCACCAGAACGAGGTTCCGTCATTTAAATTTGATGTCTTTGCGCTGTACGAGTTTTGCCAAATCGTGCCGAGCCAATCTGTCGCGCCGGCGGCATAAAACGCGGCTCGCACAGGATTAGGCTCGGGAGCCCTAAACAGAAGATCCAATAGCTTGGCAAAGCCGATGGTACCGTTGGCTGGGATCGAACCAGCGACCTCCGGATCCACAATCCGGCGCTCTAACCATCTGAGCTACAACGGCACGTCTTAACGTTGGTAGCAGGATCGAGGTGGAAGGTTCACTCTCCGCGATCCGCTCTGTCGTTCGGCGATGCGTCCATACGGGCTTCTGGATTCTAATTCAAGGCTTTTGCAAAGCAAAGGCCACTTCCCCACAGCGGTGCAGCTTTCGCCGGGCAAAGAAAAAGGCCGGCGGGAGGAGGTGCCGGCCTTTTCCTGTTACGAGCCAGCGGGAGGAGGTGCTGGCTGGTCACCCCGGAGGTGGAGGGAGGAGGTTCCACCCGCCGGGTATTCGCTCGACCGTCACTATCTCACATCTATTTGTCCGACAAAATGCGACCTTTTGTTGCATCCGCGGACGATGCGCAATTATTAGGCGGCCTTGATTTCCTTGATCGCCTTCTCGAAAGCGGTCTTGATCGGCTTCGAGACATCCTCGGCCGCCTTGGAGGCGACAGCCTGGAAGTCCTTGGCCTGCTCGACGGTCAGTTCGACGCGCTTGCGCAGGAAGGCGGTCTGCAACTCGACGACTTCCGACAGCGACTTGGCGCCGATCAGGGCTTCGAGATGCGAGAAGCCGGCCTCGGCATTGGCGCGCAGCGCGGCAATGGTCTTGAGCGACAGGTCGCTGGAAACAGTCTTGGCGGTCTCGTAGGTCGACTCCAGAGCCTTCTGGGTCTCCTCGGCACCGGTCTTGAGCTTGGCGTAGGCCTCTTTCGACTGCTCAACGCCCTTTTCGGCGAAAGCGCGCATCTGGTCGGTGGCCTTGGAGGCGTCGAAGCTCGGGAATTCAACGTTTTCGATCGTCTCGGCAGTCTTGGTCCTGGACATTTTCCATCCTTTTCAGCGGCAGCGGCTTTGACAGAAAGCCGTCTCGTTCATGTATGATGGCAATATAAAGGCAAATTTTGTGCATTGCAATATCCTTGTTGCAGTGCACAAAAAAATGTTTTTGGCCGTTAACCAAACAGCCAGAATTCAGCCTTTGCACGTTCTGGCTTGTGGACCTTCGTGGCTGCGGCTTTTATTAACAAAGCGTTAACTGCAAATCGCCGCTCCGTGAGGGTCCGCCAAGCGCATGCCGTCCGAATATTCCTTCCTCGACGTCGCCGTGCTCGACGCGGTCCGCCAGCGGTTTGCCGCCGGCGACGCGATCGCGATCCTGTCGGTGGACCTCGAGCAGGTCATCTGGGCCAATGGGCCGGGCGCCGCCATGTTCGGCTATCCCGATATCGAGGCGATCATCGGCGCCTCGGCGCGGCTGCCGCTGATCGCGCGCCGTCAGATCATGGCGACCAGCGGTTTCCCGCAGATCGGCGGCGATCGCTCGATCACGGTGCGCCTGGCGACCGGCATGACCAGCCGCGCCGTCGGCTTTCTTGCCAGTGCCCTGACGCTGCCCGATGGCGAGCATGCCATCATGCTGGCCGTGCCGGCGACGCAGACCGGCTCGCGCAGTGCCGCCGAGATCGCCAACCGGGCGATCAGCGGCCTTACCGAGGACGGCCATTTCATTGCCTTTATCGATGCCAAGGGCAATGTCGAGGCCGCCTCGCAGGGATTTTCGGCACTCGGCATCCAGCCCGCGACACTGGCGGCCCTGGTGGCCGACGTCGCGGCCGAGGGCGAGCGCATCGTCAAGCGCCTCGTTCCGGGCGGCAGAACCTCCTACCCGGCGGGCCTCGCCCGGCTGACGCCGGAGCGGCATCTGCTGGTGGTGATCGACGAGGATCAACTCGAGGACAGCGCATCTGGCGCTTCGGCGGACGGCTCGTCCGCGGCAACGGAACGCCCTGCCAAGGAGATTGACCGCACAACGGAGGCGGCGGAAACCGCCACGGTCGAATCCGGGTCTCGGCAGAACAATCAGCCGACGGCCGATGTTTCGCGGACGGAGGCGACCAAACAGCCCGCTGCCGCTGCCGAGACCGAACAGGCGCCCGCCCCTTCCGGACCCGTGGCTGACGATAGGCCGGAACAGGCAACGCGGGAGATCGAGGAACCGACAGGCCCGACACCGGTCGCCGCCGACAATGATCAGCCGGCGGCGGGCACGCCGGCACAGCACGATCATTGGTATTTCCATGCTGGGGAAGACGACGCGTCAACCGCGCCGGAACCGAAAGGCGGGACCGAAGCGGTTGGCCCCGAAACTTCAGCGGACAGCGTGAAGCAGGCCATCTCGCCTACGGCCCCGGCCGCAACCGTGGCCACCCGCAGGATAGACCGCTCGGCGGCACCGTTGCGTTTTGTCTGGCGTACCGACTCCGAGGGCAAGTTCAGCGCGCTGTCGCCGGAATTCGCCGATATCGTCGGCCATCCGGCAGCCGACGTGATCGGTCGACGCTTCAGGGATGTCGCGGCGGCCTTCGGTCTTGATGCGTCCGGCGAGATCGCCGGCCTGCTGGAGCGGCGCGACACCTGGTCCGGCCGCTCGGTGCTGTGGCCGGTCGTCGGCACCGACCTGAAGATACCCGTCGACCTGGCGGCATTGCCCGTCTATGGCCGCAGCCGCGCCTTCGAAGGTTTTCGCGGCTTCGGCGTCGCGCGAACCGGGGATGCGGTCGTCGATCCGGAAGCGATCGGCATGGCACTGGTGCCCAATGGCGCAATGCCGGCGGGACCGAAACCCGAGGCCGTGGAGACGGCGCCTGAACAACCCGAGGCCGAGGGGCCGAAGGTATCGGATCCGTTCAAGGGCGAAGTGCCGGCGCTGACCATCGTACCGAAACCGGAGCGGCGCTTTGCCGACAAGGTCATCCGGCTGGCCGAACACCGCCAACCGGCCAATGACAAGGGACTGTCGACGCTGGAACGCAGCGCGTTCCGCGAGATCGGCGAGCGGCTGAAGAAAGAAAGTTCGCCGGAGGCTGAACCGGCCGAGCCGGCAAGGCAGGCGGACCCAGATGCCGGGACAGGCCCTTTGTCGGAGCCGCACCACGCGACCAAGCCCGCGACCGATGCGACGCCGCCGGCGGACATCGCCGCCCCAGATACCAAACCAGCAGACTCGAGCCAGGAACCGGCGACCGGCCAGGCGCATGGTATGCCAACGCCTGATGCGCAAGACGCACCGGACGCGGGCGAACCCTCCCTGAGCGATGCCGAGGATCAAAGGGATCTTGCGCGGCTCGACGGTGCGCAAGCGGACCAGGTCGAACAACAGGCGCCGAGCTCCGAATCCTCGCCGCCGGCGGCCTCGGGCTCCCTGCTCGACTACGCCGATAAAGAGGACAAGCCTGCTGATGTCGCCGACGGCAGCGACGAGGCCACAGCGCCCGAGGCACAAGAGATAATCGCGACGAAAGCGATGGCCGAGGATCGCGAGGCGCCAGCGCAGGCAGGATCCGCCAAGTCACCGCCGGCTGATGACGACGACATGACGGCGGACGATTTACGCGACGCCGAAGACAATGAGGATTGGACCGACGAGGACGCGACTGCATCCGGCGAGGAACCGATTGCTGCCCCCGGCCGAAGCGGCGGCCCGGATGATGCGGCCGGGACATTTGCCGAGCGGCCACGCCTGCAAGTGCCACCACTCAAAACCGAAGGGTTCACGCCGTCGGCCTTTTCCGTCGGTAGCGAAAACAAGACGCCGGATACATCGCTGCTCGGCAAGTTGCCGGTGCCGCTGATCATCCATTCGGGCGACCAGTTGCACTATGCCAACGAGGAATTCCTCGACCTGACCGGATACGAGACGCTGGAGGACCTGGAGGAAGCGGGTGGCCTCGGCGCTTTGTTTGCCGATCCTTATGCCGATGACGGCGCTTTCGACGGCAGCGACCGGGCTCTGCGGCTGAAGACGCGCGACGGACAGGAATTTCCTATCGACGCCATCCTGCGCTCCGTGCCCTGGCGCGATGGCAAGGCGCTGATGCTGGTCGTTCGCCGTTCCGGCGAGGATGATGCCCCCGCGGCGGCGCACGCGATTGGCGAGGGGCCAACGCAGCCCGACATTTCCGAGCTCAAGGCACGCATCGCCGAGATGCGTACCATCATCGACACCGCCACCGACGGGGTCGTGCTGATCGGCAGCGACGGCACCATCCGTTCGATCAGCCGCCCAGCCGAGGCGCTGTTCGGTTTCGACAGCGACGAGGTGACCGGCAAGGCTTTCGCCTCGCTGTTTGCCATCGAGAGCCAACGCGCGGCGCGCGACTATCTCACCGGCCTGTCGGAGCCCGGCGTGGCGAGCGTGTTGAATGACGGCCGCGAGGTGATCGGCCGCGAAGCACAGGGGCGCTTCATCCCCCTGTTCATGACCATCGGCCGGCTGCCCAACGACAGCGGCTTCTGCGCCGTGGTACGCGACATCACACAGTGGAAGCGGGCCGAGGAGGATCTCACCCAGGCGCGTGCGGTGGCCGAACGCGCTTCCTCGCAGAAAACCGATTTCCTCGCCCGCATCAGCCACGAGATCCGCACGCCGCTCAATGCCATTATCGGCTTTTCCGAGCTGATGGTCGACGAGAAGTTCGGGCCGGTCGCCAATGACCGCTACCGCGACTACCTGCGCGACATCAACCGCTCGGGCAACCACGTGCTCGACCTAGTCAACGATCTCCTGGACATCTCGAAGATCGAGGCCGGCCAGCAGGAAATGGCTTATGAGGCGGTGTCGCTCAACGATACGCTGGCCGAAACCGTGGCGATGATGCAGCCACAGGCCAACCGCGAACGCGTCATCATCCGCTCCAGCTTCGCCTCGCGGCTGCCGGAAGTGGTGGCGGATTTGCGCAGCGTGCGCCAGATCGCGCTCAACATCCTGTCCAACGCCGTCCGCTACACCCAGGCCGGCGGCCAGGTGATCGTCTCGACCGCCTATGAGACCTCGGGTGACGTCGTCATGCGGGTGCGCGACACCGGCATCGGCATGAGCCAGGCCGAGATCGAGCAGGCGCTGAAGCCGTTCAAGCAGATCAACGCCCTGAAGCGCGGGCGCGGCGACGGCACCGGCCTTGGCCTGCCGCTGACCAAGGCGATGGTGGAAGCCAACCGCGCCCGGTTCACCATCAATTCGACGCCCGGCGAAGGCACGCTGGTCGAAGTCGCCTTCCCGTCGACCCGGGTGCTCGCCGAGTAAGGTGAGCCTCCGCGGCAGCGGTTCTGCCGCAAGCTTTGCAGTTTCCGCGCGGTGATATTGGCTGCCCGCCGAATCCGGGACCGTCGGGAAAATCGTTCGGCCGCCGGAACAAAGCCTGCAGGCGCTTGTTAGGCACACAGCACGATGTGTGCCTAACAAGGATCTATTCATGAAAAATCGGCTGTTACTGGCCGCGCTCGGCGCGGCCACGGCAATCACCTTTGCCATGCCTGCCCTGGCCGCGGACAAGGCGCAGGACTTCATCGACAAGGCGGCGTCCGGCGGGATGTTCGAGGTGGAATCGAGCAAGATCGCCGAAGGCAAGGCGCAGGATCAAAGCGTCAAGGACTTCGCCCAGAAGATGATCGCTGATCATGGCGCGGCCAATGCCAAACTCGAGACGATCGCCGGCGAGCAGAAGCTGCAGGTGCCGACGGCAACGGACGCCAAGCACAAGAGCGATATTGACGCTCTGCAAAGCGCCAAGGATCCGGTCGACAAATCTTACGTGCAGATGCAGCGCGATGCCCATGCCGATGCGGTGAAGCTGTTCGACGGCTACGCCAAGGACGGCGACAACGCGCAGTTGAAGACGTTTGCGCAGCAGACCTTGCCGACGCTCAAGATGCATCAGGACATGATCGAGAAGATCGCTTCCACGATGGATGACAAGTCTTCCGCGACGGGTTCGACGACCCCTGCCGTCACCACGACCGACACGGCAAATCCGTCCGCCCCGGTGCCGGGCGCCAACAGCTTCACCGAAGATCAGGCCAAGAGCCGCATCCAGGATGCCGGCTTCTCGGATGTGTCCGCGTTGAACAAGGACGAACAGGGCATCTGGCGCGGACAGGCGACCAAGGACGGCAAGAAGACGGCCGTCGCGCTCGACTACCAGGGCAACGTCGTTGCCGGCACTAACTGAACAGCAAATCTGGAGATCTTGACCATGAAAACCGTGACCGGACTTTTCGACAATTATGATGACGCTTCCGATGCTGTCGGCGAGCTGGAGGCAAGCGGCGTGCCGCACGCCGATATCAGCATCGTCGCCAACAATTCGACCGAATGGTACGACGGGGATGACGACCGCTCCAATGCCTCCGAGGATGCCGCCAGCGGCGCGGGTGTGGGTGCCGTCATCGGCGGTGCGGGTGGCTTGCTGGCCGGGCTCGGCATCATGGCCATTCCCGGCGTCGGCCCGGTGGTGGCCGCCGGCTGGCTGGCCGCCACTGCTGTCGGCGCCGTTGGAGGCGCTGTCGTCGGCGGAGCTGCCGGCGGAATCGTCGGGGCACTGACGGAGTCCGGAGTCCCAGAAAGGGACGCCCATGTTTATGCGGAAGGTGTGCGCCGTGGCGGCACGCTGGTGACAGCCAAGGTCGATGATCAGTTGGCTGGCCAAGCCGAGCGGATTCTCGGACAAGCCAATTCGGTCAATCTGGAAGACCGCCGCAGCGCATACGAGGCCGACGGCTGGACGGGTTTCGACAGCAACGCCAAGGCCTTCACACCCGATGAGATCGAAAGCGATCGCGGGCGCTACGCCAATCGCCCTTGATCCCCTCGCCCGCCGCCAAAGGCGGCGGGCGAAAGTCTGCCGCGCGCAAGCCAGCATCGAAGCTCGAAGGAACACGCTAAATGGCCAAGGCACCACGCCGCAACGGCAACACCGCCGCTATTCACGATCAGACCTTGACGAGAGGTGATGGCGGTGAATTGCACCAGCGCGCCGAAAGCGACGGCGCGGTATTGACCACGGCCCAGGGCGGACCGGTCTCGGACGATCAGAACTCGCTGAAGATCGGACCGCGAGGACCGACGGTCCTCGAGGATTTCCACTTTCGCGAAAAGATTTTCCACTTCGACCATGAACGCATACCCGAGCGGGTCGTGCACGCGCGCGGCTACGGAGCGCATGGCTATTTCGAGACCTATGACTCGCTCGCCAAATACACCCGGGCCGACATTTTCCAGCGCGCCGGCGAGAAGACGCCAGCCTTCGTCCGGTTCTCGACGGTTGCCGGCTCGAAGGGCTCATTCGATCTGGCGCGCGACGTCCGCGGCTTCGCGGTGAAGCTTTATACGAAGGAAGGAAACTGGGACATTGTCGGCAACAATATACCGGTTTTCTTCATCCAGGACGCGATCAAGTTTCCGGACATGGTGCATGCCGTCAAGGAAGAGCCCGACCGGGCGTTTCCACAGGCCCAGTCCGCACACGACAATTTCTGGGATTTCATCTCGCTGACGCCAGAGTCCATGCATATGATCATGTGGGTCATGTCGGACCGCGCGATCCCGCGTTCCTTCCGCTTCATGGAAGGGTTTGGGGTGCACACGTTCCGGTTTTTGAACGCCAAGGACGAATCGACATTCGTCAAATTTCACTGGAAGCCGAAATTCGGCCTGCAGTCGGTGGCCTGGAACGAGGCGGTGAAAATCAACGGCGCCGACCCGGACTTCCATCGCCGCGACCTCTGGCAGGCCATCCAATCCGGCAATTTCCCGGAATGGGAACTCAGGGTTCAGCTCTTCGACCAGGATTTCGCCGACAGCTTCGATTTCGATGTCCTGGACGCGACCAAGTTAATTCCGGAAGAGGTGCTCGAGCCGATCCCGGTCGGCCGCCTGGTGCTCGACCGCATGCCCGACAATTTCTTCGCCGAAACCGAGCAGGTGGCGTTCATGACGCAGAACGTGCCGCCCGGGGTCGACTTTTCCAACGATCCTTTGCTGCAGGGCCGGAACTTCTCGTATCTCGACACGCAGTTGAAGCGCCTGGGCGGCCCGAACTTTACGCACATCCCCATCAATGCGCCGAAGTGCCCGTTCCACCATTTCCAGCAAGATGGGCATATGGCCATGCGCAATCCGGTGGGCAGGACGAACTACCAGCCAAATTCATTCGATGAAGGCCCGAGGGAATCGCCCCAGCGCGGCTTTCGTTCCTTCGCCGACGCCGAAGCCGGACAAAAACTACGCCTGCGCGCCGAGAGTTTCGCGGACCATTACAGCCAGGCGCGGCAGTTCTTCAACAGCCAGACCCCGCCCGAGCAGCGGCACATAGCGATGGCTCTGACCTTCGAGCTGAGCAAGGTCGAGACACCGGTCATACGCGAGCGAATGGTCGCCCATCTCATGAATATCGACGAAGGACTTGCCGTAACCGTTGCCGACAAGCTGGGCATCAAGGAATTGCCCAGACCGGCGGACGCCGCAATCGTGCCGAGGAACGATCTCGCACCGTCGCCGGCGCTCAGCATCATCCAGAACGGACCGGAAAGTTTCGCGGGCCGCAAGGTCGGCGTGCTTGTCAGCGCGGGCGCGGATGCCGCGCTTCTGAAGCGGCTGCAATCGGCGGTCGAGAAGGAGGGAGCCACCATGGAAGTTGTCGCTCCCAAGGTCGGCGGCGTCGAGGCCGGCGATGGAAGCTGGATCGAGGCCCGGCATATGATCGACGGCGGTCCCTCCGTCCTGTTCGACGCCGTCGCCCTCGTCCTGTCGGACGAGGGGGCGCAACGGCTGACCGGCGAGGCAGCGGCGCGCGACTTCGTCGCCGACGCATTCGCCCACTGCAAGTTCATCGCCTTCACGGCCGCTTCTGTGCCGCTGCTGCAGAAAGCGGGCGTCGACCCGAAGGCCGATGAGGGCATGATTGACCTGACCGACCCCAAAGCTGTTGCCGGCTTTGTGGAATCATGCCGCAAACTCCGTCTCTGGGGGCGGGAAATGGCTGTAAAACTGTGATCAGCCTGCGCCCTTCTGCGAGCCGAGTGCACCGACGAAGCCTTGGGAAGAGACTGCTCCGGTAAAAGAAAAGGCGCCCAAAGGACGCCTTAAGAGATGGGATTGCTGTCACAACGGGGGCTTGAGCTGAATTCAGCTCCTCGGGGGCTGAGGAACGGGATTTCTCCCTCAAGTTACATGCGACTATCGACGCCGGCCCTTAACAAGTCCTTACCGGGTCGCCAAAAAATTTACGAATGTGTACCACTCGTGAAATCTAGGTAAATTCGCGCGACATATTTCGTTAACCATGCCGGTTGCGGTCACTGCGCAAGTTGCGGCAGGTTCCTGAATAGCTCCAGCGCTTCCGGGTTGGCGAGCGCTTCCTTGTTCTTGATGGCGCGGCCGTGCACGACATCGCGCACCGCAAGCTCGGTGATCTTGCCCGACTTGGTGCGGGGGATGTCCGACACGGCGACGATCCTGGCCGGAACATGGCGGGGGCTGGCGCCGGCGCGGATCTTGGCGCGGATGCGTTTTTCCAGATCCTCGTCGAGCTGGACACCAGCGGCTAGCCGCACGAACAGCACGACGCGCACGTCATTGTCGAAATCCTGGCCGATGCACAGCGCCTCGAGGATTTCGGGCATCTGCTCGACCTGGTTGTAGATTTCCGCCGTGCCGATGCGCACGCCACCTGGATTGAGCGTCGCGTCCGAGCGGCCGTGGATGACCATGCCGCCATGACCGGTCCATTCGGCGAAATCGCCATGGCACCAGACATTGTCGAAACGCTCGAAATAGGCCGCCTGGTACTTCTTGCCGTCGGGATCGTTCCAGAAGCCGATCGGCATGGACGGGAAAGCCTTGGTGCAAACCAGTTCGCCCTTCGCCTGCCTGACCGGCTTGCCGTCATCATCCCAGACGTCGACGGCGAGGCCGAGGCCCGGCCCCTGGATCTCTCCTGTCCAGACCGGCTCGATCGGCACGCCGAGCACGAAGCAAGAGACGATATCGGTGCCACCGGACACCGAGGCCAGGTGCACATCCTTCTTGATGCCGTCATAGACGAAGCGGAAATCCTCGGGCGAAAGCGGCGATCCGGTGGAGGAGATGGCGCGCACCGTCGACAGATCATGGCTGCGGATCGGCTTGAGACCGGCTTTGCGCACCGAATCGATGAACTTGGCCGAAGTGCCGAAGAAGGTCATCTTCTCGGCATCGGCGAGGTCGAACAGCACATTACCGTCGGGATAGAAGGGGGAACCGTCGTAGAGCAGCAGCGTGGCGCCGGAGGCAAGACCCGATACCAGCCAGTTCCACATCATCCAGCCGCAGGTGGTGAAGTAGAAGAAGCGGTCGCCATCACCGAGGCCGGCATGCAGCAGGTGTTCCTTGACATGCTGGATCAGCGTGCCGCCGGCCGAATGGACGATGCATTTGGGAATGCCGGTGGTGCCGGACGAAAACAGGATGTAGAGCGGATGCGAAAACGGCAGCCGCTCGAAGGTGACTGGTTTGACGGCGAAGGGCGACAGCGCCTCTTCCATCGCCACGGCCTTGTCGATGGTATCGGCAACATCCGCGGATGTGCCGAGATAGTCGACGAGCAGAACCTTGCGGACGCTGCCGAGCCTGGCCGCGACCGCCTTGACCTTGTCGGCGACCTCGATCGCCTTGCCATTGTACCAATAGCCGTCCGGCGCGATGAAGACGACAGGCTCGATCTGGCCGAACCGGTCGAGCACACCCTGCTCGCCGAAATCAGGAGAACAGGATGACCACACCGCCCCGATCGAGGCCGCAGCCAGCATGGCGGCGACGGCTTCGGGCATGTTGGGCATCATTGCCGCGATACGGTCACCCTTCTTCACCTTAAGCGACAGGAAAAGCTGCTGCAGGCGCGAAACCAGGCCATGCAATTCGTTCCACGACAGCCGCCTCTCGACCTTGTCCTCGCCGCGAAAGACGATTGCTTCGCCGGCACCGGTCTTCTTCAGAAGGTTTTCGGCGAAATTCAGCGACGCGTCCGGGAAGAACGAAGCGCCGGGCATCTTGCCGCCATCGAGTAGCAGTCGCTCGCCCTTGTCGCCTTCAAGTCCGCAGAAATCCCAGACGAGATCCCAGAACGCCTCCCGGTTCTCGACCGACCAGCGATGAAGATCGGTATAGGACGAGAACGGACTGCCGGTAGTCGTTGCCGCGGCCTTCATGAAGGCGGTCAAGGGGGAGGCATCAATCTGGTCTTGCGTCGGGGTCCAGAGCGGTACTTCGCCAGCCATGATCGATCCTCCCACGGTCGCCATCGCTTATGCATATCGCAGCGCAGCAGAGCAAGATTTTGTTGGGCCGATGCGCCCAGGTGTGCGCAAATGCCATCGCTGGGCCATAAAGACTTGAAATGCGTCAGCCCTAAGTCGTAGTGACGACAGGGTTACACCCGTCGGACGATCGGTTTTTATCGGAATGGAAGCATACGGGGCTATATGCCGTCATCCTTGATCCGCCGCGGAGTGTGGGCGATCGGCGTTGCCGCCATCGTCATCGCGCTGGTGGTCGCGGCCCTGCCGCTGATCGCCTCGACGCGGATCGTGCGTGACCGCATCGCGTGGGAGTTAAGCGCCTGGAGCGGCTTTCGAGTTGCCATCGAAGGGTCGCCGCGCATCGAGGTCTGGCCGAAATTCCGCGCGATCCTGACCGATGTGACACTGTCGAAGTGGACCGACGGCGATGCCCCGCCGGTCGTCGAAGCCGAAAGGGTCGAGGTTGACCTCTCGGCCATGGCGGCATTGCAGGGCGATGTGGCGTTTTCCACGGCACGGCTGGTGCGGCCGACAATCCGGGTGCAGCGCACGGCGGATGGCCTGTTCCTGCCCACGGCGCCGACGGGCGGGCGCATCGCGCGCTCCATCGACGCGGCTCGCGGCGTGGTCAATGCCGACCCCGCCAAGCCCGATCTCGACAAGCTGCCAGCCGACACTTTCGGCACCGTCGAGTTCAGGGATGGCCGCATGGTGGCGTCCGTCAACGGCAAGGATGTGGAGATCCTGAGCAGTCTTAGCGGCCAGGCCACCTGGGCGGCGATGAACAGCAATGCGACACTGTCCGCGACCGGGATCTGGCGCGGCGAAAGCGTGACGGTGGATGCCGCCTCGCCGAGACCGCTGGTGCTGTTTGCCGGGGGCACGGCGCCGCTCACCCTGTCCTTCAAGGCAGCGCCCGCCACCTTCTCCTTCGACGGCACCGCCAGCATGTCCGAAAACGCCTATTTCGACGGCCAGGTGAAATTCGCGGCCCCATCGCTGCGCCGCGTGCTGGAATGGTCGCAGGCCGGCATCGCGCCGAGCGCGGCAATCGGCTCGGTCAGCATTTCGAGCAAGGTCACTGCGTCGGCCGGCCGCATCAAATTCGAGAACACGGCGCTGGCGCTGGACAATAACCCGGGCATGGGCGCGCTGGACGTGTCGCTCGGCGAGACGCAGCCGGTGATTTCGGGCACGCTTGCCTTCGACACGCTCGACCTCAGGTCGTTCCTGTCCGCCTTCACGCCACTGGGACCGGCGACCAGCGCCGAGCCGGGCCAGGTCGACACGAGTTTCGCCGACCGGGTCAACCTCGATCTCAGGTTGTCGGCGGCCCATGCCACGGCGGGAAGCATCCAGCTTGCCGATGTCGCGGCCACCGCCCAGGTCAAGGACGGTCTTTCCGTCTTCGATATCTCCGACGCCTCGGCTTTTGGCGGCAACGTCCAGACCAGCCTTCGCTTCGACCGCAAACCCGAAGGCACCCAGGTCGAGATCCGGCTACTGGCCTCCGACGTCGATGGCGGCGCGTTCGGTACCGCGGCCGGGATGACCCGGCTGGTGCCGGTTGGCACGGGCACCGTTTCGGTCATCCTCAAGGGACCGGGAAGGACCTGGGATTCGATCTTCGAAAACGCCGACGGCTCGGTCTCGGCGACCTTCGGCCCTGGCGCGCTCAGCAAGTTCAACCTGCCGGCGTTTCTCAAGCATACCGAACAAGGCGGCTTCTTCGCGCTCGACGATGTCTCGGACGGGACGCTGCCCATCGATGGCGCCGAAGTGAAGGCAACCATTTCGAGAGGTGTGGCGAGACTCGACAAGGCAGAGGCCAATTCGGCGAAATACAAGATCTGGCTTTCCGGCATCGCATCCTACGCAGGACGCGGACTGGCACTGTCGGGCGGTGTTATCCAGCCGGATCAGCCTGCAACGCAAAAAACTGGCCAGCAAGGCCCCAACCAGTCGTCGTTTTTCGTCGGCGGAACGTGGAGCACGCCGTTCATTTCACCCATCAGCCGTGGCGTTTCGGGCGAATAAGGCATTGCTCCTGAAGCGCCGCTCCTAGAGAGGTTCAGCGTTTGATAGAATCGCCGATCCGCTCTAACTTCTTGTTTCTATGCAATTCCCAAGGGGAAGCGCTACGCGCTTCTCCCGGGAAAACCGCTAGGCACTTTTCCTGGAATTGCTCTACCCGCGTTGCGCGGCCCGCTCGTCAAGCTGCCGCTGCACCTCGCGTCGCTTGTTGGCGACCGAAGCGATGATCACGCCAACCGTGACGATCGCGATCAGGATGGTGCAGGCGGCATTGATCTCCGGCGTCACGCCGAGACGGACCTGGCTGTAGATCTTCATCGGCAGCGTGGTGGCGCCAGGGCCCGAAGCAAAGCTGGCGATGACCAGGTCGTCCAGTGACAGCGTGAAGGCCAGCATCCAGCCGGACACGATCGCCGGCAGGATGACCGGTAGCGTGATCTGGAAGAAGGTCTTCACCGGCGGCGCGCCAAGATCCATGGCGGCTTCCTCCAGCGAACGATCGAAGCTGACAAGCCGCGACTGCACGACGACCGCGACAAAGCACATTGTGAAGGTGATATGCGCGAGGATCACGGTCGTCATGCCGCGATCCATGCCGATGGCGACAAACAGCAGGAGCAGCGACAGGCCGGTAATGACATCAGGCATGACCAATGGTGCGAAGATCATGCCCGAGAACAGGACCCTGCCCCGGAAGCGTGTGTAGCGGGTCAGCGCCAAGGCGCCCATGGTGCCGAGAACCGTGGCCACGGTCGCTGAAATCAGACCGACGCGGATGGTCACCCATGCGGCGTCCATAAGGCCCTGATTGTGGAACAGCGACACGTACCATTTGGTCGAGAAGCCGCCCCAGACGGTGACGAGCTTGGACTCGTTGAAGGAGAAGACGACGAGCAGCACGATCGGCAAATAGAGAAAGGCAAAACCAAGCGTGATCGAGGTGATGTTGAAGCGGCTCCAGGTGGTGTTCATTTGTCCTGCTCCTGCGCGCGGGCCTGGGCATGCTGGAACAACACGATCGGTACGATCAGCAGCAATAGCAGGATGACGGCAACGGCCGACGACACCGGCCAGTCACGATTGGCGAAGAACTCGTTCCACAGCGTCTTGCCGATCATCAGCGTCTGTGAGCCGCCGAGCAGGTCGGGGATGACGAACTCGCCGACGGCCGGGATGAACACCAGCAGGCAGCCGGCAATGACGCCCGGCAGCGACAGCGGGAAGGTGATCTTCCAGAAGGCAGCTGTCGGCGGGCAGCCGAGGTCCTTGGCTGCCTCGATCAAGGAATAGTCCATTTTTTCCAGCGACGAATAAAGCGGTAGCACCATGAACGGCAGGTAGGAATAAACGATGCCGATGAAGATTGCCGTATAGGTGTTGAGGATCACCAGCGGCTGGTCGATGATGCGCAGCGCCAGGAGCAGCTGGTTGAGCAGGCCCTCGGGCTTCAGGATCCCGATCCAGGCATAGACGCGGATCAGGAACGAGGTCCAGAACGGCAGGATGACCAGCATCAGCAATGTCGGGCGGATCGTGGCCGGAGCGCGCGCCATGCCATAGGCGATGGGATAGCCAACCAGCAAGGTCAACACCGTCGAGACGGCAGCGATGACGACGCTGGTGAGGTAGGCCCTGAAGTAGAGTGCGTCCTGCGTCAGCCAGGCATAGTTGTCGAAGTTGAGGTCGCGAAAGCCGGCGAAGAAGCCGGAAACGCCGTCGCTGAAATCGAGCACCGGCGTATAGGGCGGCATGGCGATAGCCGTCTGCGACAGCGAGATCTTGAAGACGATGATGAAGGGGACGAGAAAGAAGAACAACAGCCAGAGATAGGGAACGATGATGACGAGCCGGCTGACGAAGCCGGCACCCAGCCGTATCAGGAACGGCTCGGCGGCAGTCGATGGCGCGGCGGCATCGGCGACGGCGACATTGGACATGACCGCCCCCCTACCGCGCCAGCACGACGCCGGCGTCGGGCCGGAAGGACACCCAGGCACGGTCGTTCCAGGTCAGCGGGTCCTCGGTCACACGGGCCGCGTTCAGCGCGCTTGCCCGCACGATCTGCCCGTCGTCCAGCCTGACGTGATAGACCGTCATGTCGCCGAGATAGGCGATGTCGTAAACCTCGCCCTCCAGCGCGTTGACGGCATCGGCCGGCTTCTTCGACGAGACCCTGATCTTCTCCGGCCTGATGGCGAAGACGATATTGGCATCGGCCTTTGCATTCGCGCCACCATTCTCGACGACGATCTGGGCCCCGCTTGGACCTGTGATGCGCGTCGTGTTGGCCGACTGTTCGGCAACCTTGCCCTCGAACATGTTCACGTTGCCGACGAAATGGGCGACGAAGCGCGACGTCGGGGCTTCGTAGACTTCCGGCGGCGTCGCCACCTGCATCACCTCGCCCTTGTCCATGATGGCGATGCGGTCGGCCATCGTCATCGCCTCTTCCTGGTCATGGGTGACGACGACGAAGGTGAGACCAAGCTCCTGCTGCAGATCCATCAGTTCGAACTGGGTTTCCTCGCGCAGTTTCTTGTCGAGCGCGCCGAGCGGCTCGTCGAGCAGCAGCACCTTAGGTCGCTTGGCGACCGAGCGAGCAAGCGCGACGCGCTGGCGCTGGCCGCCGGAGAGCTGATGGGGCTTGCGCTTGGCGAACCGCTCGAGCTTGACCAGCTTCAGCATGTCGGCGACGCGCTTTTCGATATCGGGCTTGGCCATGCCTTCCTGCTTGAGGCCGAAGGCGATATTCTTCTCCACCGTCATATGCGGGAACAGGGCATAGGACTGGAACATCATGTTGACCGGCCGGCGATAAGGCGGAATGCCGCGCAGATCCTGGCCATCGAGCAGGATGCGGCCGGCCGTCGGTTCCTCGAAGCCGGCAAGCATCCTGAGCAGCGTCGACTTTCCGCAACCCGAGGCGCCAAGCAGGGCGAAGAACTCGCGCTCGAAAATGGTCAGCGACAGATTGTTGACGGCGGTGAAGTCACCGAACTTCTTGGTGACGTTGTCAAACTGGATATATGGCTTGGCGTTCGGGTCGTTCCATGGCGCGAAGTCCCTGCGGATGCTGCCAAGCGATTTCATATCCCACTCCGTGTTTTTATATTCCCCAAAAACAGAAAACGACCCCGGCAGTTGGCTGCCGGGGTCGCGTCGGATTGCCTACTGGCCGGTGACGATCTTGGTCCAGCTGCGCGTGACGATGCGTTGGGTCTTGGGATCGTAAGGCTGGATGGTATAGAGCTTCTGCAAGGTCGCGGCGTCCGGATAA
This sequence comes from Mesorhizobium sp. M8A.F.Ca.ET.161.01.1.1, assembly GCF_004792105.1. Classification (NCBI taxonomy): domain Bacteria; kingdom Pseudomonadati; phylum Pseudomonadota; class Alphaproteobacteria; order Hyphomicrobiales; family Phyllobacteriaceae; genus Mesorhizobium; species Mesorhizobium sp. M8A.F.Ca.ET.161.01.1.1. The sequence goes on from NZ_SRTD01000006.1 coordinate 259,630, forward strand.
ACCGAAGGATCGTCGAGCAGCGCCTTGTCGACGAATTGCTGCGATGCCTTGTTGCCGTTGGCATAAAGGACATAGTTCGACGATTTGGCGATCACTTCCGGCGTCATCATGTAGTTGATGAATTCGAGCGCCTCGGCGACATGCGGCGCATCGGCGGGGATCGCCATCTGATCGAACCACATCTGGGCGCCTTCCTTCGGCACGGAATAGCCGATTTCCACGCCTTGCTTGGCCTCGACCGCGCGGTTGCGAGCCTGGAACACATCACCCGACCAGCCGACCGCCAGGCAGATGTCGCCATTGGCAAGCGCGTTGATGTATTCGGACGAGTGGAACTTCCTGATGTAGGGACGGATCTTGAGAAGAGCTTCCTCGGCCTTGGCGATATCGTCAGGCGAGGTGCTGTTGGGGTCCAGACCGAGATACTTCAGCGCCGCTGGTATGATGTCGGACGGAGAATCCAGCACATAGACACCGCAATCCTTCAACTTGGCCAGGCTGTCCGGATTGAAGAAGGTATCCCAGCTGTCGATCTTGTCGGTGCCGAGCGCTGCCTGCACTTTCTTGGTGTTGTAACCGATGCCGACCGTGCCCCACATGTAATTGACCGAGTATTCGTTGCCGGGGTCGTATTTGGCGGTGCGCTCCGTGACCGTATCCCACATGTTGGAGAGGTTCGGCAGCTTAGACTTGTCGAGCTTCTGGAACACGCCGGCCTGGATTTGGCGGGCGAGGAAACTGCCGCTCGGCACGACGACGTCGTAGCCGCTGCCGCCGGCGAGCAGCTTGGTTTCGAGGATTTCGTTGGAATCGAAGGTGTCGTAAACGACCTTGATGCCGGTCTTCTTGGTGAAATCATCGATGATCGAACTGTCGATATAGTCCGACCAGTTGAAGACGTTGACGACGCGGTCCGCGGCGTGACCGGCTGGCATCGAAAGCGCCAGAAATACCGAGGTTGCCGAAAGCCAGAGCGCTTTGCGGATCATGCTATTCTCCTTTGGTGAGTGTTCCATTGCCGGCGCGTCGCGACATGCTCGCGCGGCCGGGCATTTGCTTCAGACTATTGAGCTTTCCGGGGGCCGACAAGCGCCAACCGGCACGCCGCCCGCGGCCACCAGGTTGTTCGGGGCGGGAAGGAATTGCGGTGCCGTCAGAAGCTTTCGCCGCCGCGCGGACAGAGATACAAGAATGTGGTCCGGTCTCGATCGAGCCGCCGGGGAGACTTGGCAAGATACGCCTGTCTTGTTGTTGCCGTAGTCCCAGCCTGCCCGGGCGGCAGCGACATTGTCAATGGGCAAAGCTTCGGCGCCGGCATCAATTAGGCGAAGGCACTCCGGTGACCCCAGCCCGCTGCGGCCGCGCCTGGCGTTTGAATTCGAGCCCGATATGGACAAGCAGCGCCGTGACCACCACCGCGCCGCCTATGATGGTGCGCCCGGACGGCACCTCGGAATGGATGAGCCAGACCCATATCGGCCCCAGGATCGGCTCGAACGTGCCGAGCAGTGCCGCGATCGCCGCCGGGATCAGGCGCGCGCCGGTGGCGAAGAAAGCAAGGCCAAGGCCGAGATTGACCACACCAAAGACGAAGAGAAAGCCCATGTCGCCGGCCGATACCGTGAAGGTCGAGGCCTGCGAGGCAGCGAAGCCCGCGGCCAGGATCGTGCCGAGACAGGTCGCCGGCGTCATGCGCACGCTGGAGAAGCGCCGGGTGATGACGGTGGCGGTCGAGAACATGAATGCGATCAGCAGCGCCAGTCCGTCGCCTATGGGCGAGACGGAGCCGTCAAGAGATTCAGACACCATGATGGCGACGCCGGCGATGACGGCGGCAATCGCCATCCAGGTTGCGACGGTTACTCTTTCGCGAAACAGCGCCCAGGCAAACAGGGCCGCCAGGAGCGGCACGCCAGCCTGCATCAGGAGGATATTGGCGACTGTGGTATAGGCAAGCGCCACGACGAACGAGGTCGACGCAATGGCGAAGCAGAATCCCACCGCAATGCCCGGCAGGCCCATGTCCCGGAACGACTTCACCATGCCGCGCCAGCCGTCACGCCAGGCCATGAAGCAGAGCAGGAAGGCGGCAGCCCAGACTGAGCGCCAGAAGATAACCGTCCAGCTGTCGCCAACGCTGATGAAGCGGGCGATGGTGCCGCCGAAACTCCACATCAGCGCCGACAGGAAGACCAGCAGCATGCCGACGCGTTCCTCGCGCGGCGAGACTGTCGCGGTAGCAAGGCCGGGCGATGATGCTGTGTCTGTCATGGCGCGACTGTCGAGCTTTTGTGGACGGGACGATGCGCAAGGGGCGACAATAAACTGCTCTGTTCGCGTAACGCAAAGACTTGGGCCGCGGGTGATCCAGAGACCGGCGACGATTGTGGCACCTTTGCTGCAGCGTTACTGGAAATCGAACGCGCTCAGGCCGGTCACCATCTCGTCGAGGCCGAGCGGTCTGGTCACCGGCGGCTCTGCGCGCGCCAGGCAGCCGACACGCTCGCAAAGCCGGCAGGCCGGGCCGACTGGCGTCGCCGCGATGCCCGCCCCTACCTTTGCACCGACTGCCGTGCCGGGCAGGGCCGCACCATAGACCATGTCGTCGCGAAAGCCGATGTCGCAGCCGAGCAGCAGTGCCGTGCGGCGCGGGCGTTCGGAGAACGCTCCTTGCGGCCCCTCCAGGGTGCGGGCCATGCATAGGAACTCGGCGCCGTCGGGCATTTCCACCGCCTCGACGAAGATCTGGCCGGGCTGGGTGAAGGCGACATGCACGGGCAGCTTGGGACAGCCGCCGCCAAACCGGCTTTGCGGAAACCCCTGGCTGCCGGCCTTGCGAAAGCGGTTTCCGGCATTGTCGACCTCCAGCATGAAGAAGGGCACGCCAGAAGCCCCTGGCCGCTGCAGCATGGTCAGCCGGTTTGCCGCTTGCTCGAAGGAAACGCCAAAGCGCGAGCGCAGGACGTCGATGTCGTAACGTGAGCGAATAGCCGCCGCGTGAAAGGGCTGATAGGGCATCATCAGCGCATGGGCGGCATAGCGGCCGAGTTCGAAGCGGGCAAGGCGGCGCGCCTCGTCCGTGGCCAGTCTCAGCGCCTGAATCTCGCCGGCGACCGCGACCGTCATGCGGATCAGGCAGGCCTCCATCGCGACTTCACGCAACTGGTCGAAAGGCGACAGGCGCTCGGAAAGGAACAGGCGCTGCGAATGGCGGTCGTAGCGACGGCGCCAGTTCGGCATGGTGGCGACCGGCAGAACCTTGACCACGATGCCGTATTCGCGCTTCAGCCATGCCTTCAAGGCGCCAGACAGGTCGTCACCGGGATCAAGCACCGAGGTGAACGCCTCGGCCTCTTCCTCGAGTGAGGAAAAATGGTTCGGTCGCCGCTCGAAAATCTCGTGCACCTCGTCGATCGGCAGGCGGGCGCCGGAGAGCGCGGTCGCCCGCCCTTCGCGCGCCAGAAGCTCGTTGAGGTCGGACAGCCGCTCGGCCTGCTCGCGATAGGCGCGGAACAGTTTTATCACCGCGGCGGAGGCATTGGGCGCCGCCTCGGCAAGCTCGATCAGTTCCTGGTCTCCCGGCAGTTCGCCGACAAGCAACGGATCGGAGAACACCTCCTTCAGCGCAGCGACCGAGCCCCTCGCCTCGCCCTGCAGCTCATGCGGATCGACCTTGTAGACGGAGGCCAGCTTCAGGATCAGTTGCACCGTCAGCGGCCGCTGGTTGCGCTCGATCAGATTGAGGTAGGACGGCGAGATGCCGAGCCCCTCGGCCATCGCCGTCTGGGTCAGGCCTTTGGCGCTGCGGATGCGGCGAATACGCGGCCCGGCGAAAATCTTCTGATCAGCCATCGACTATCCTTGACAAGATTTACACGAGATCCGCCGCAATCCCAAAGCCGCTTTCCTTTACAGGATTGACAAATTTACAGTGCCTTCCTGTCAAACACAACACAGATTTTCTCTTATATCCGACCGGTTTTAATAATTTTTCTGGCTCATCTCGCGCCGAAATGTAAATTCAGTCACATAGAAGCGCCCCCAACAAATTGGCGCGCAGACATCATACAGAACCCTCCGGAGTGACCAATGACTGATTTTTACAACCTCGTTCCCTCGGCGCCTGAAGGTCGCTTCGACGGCATTGAACGCCCTTATTCGCCGGAGGACGTGAAGCGGCTGCGCGGTTCGGTGCAGATCAGGCAGAGCCTTGCCGAAATGGGGGCCAACCGGCTGTGGAAACTCATCCACGAGGACGACTTCGTCAACGCATTGGGCGCCATGTCCGGCAACCAGGCGATGCAGCAGGTGCGCGCCGGACTGAAGGCGATCTATCTGTCGGGCTGGCAGGTTGCCGCCGACGCGAACACCGCCTCGGCAATGTATCCCGACCAGTCGCTCTATCCGGCCAATGCGGCGCCCGAACTGGTCAAGCGCATCAACCGCACGCTGCAGCGCGCCGACCAGATCGAGACCTCCGAGGGCAAGGGGCTTTCTGTCGAGACCTGGTTCGCACCGATCGTTGCCGACGCCGAAGCCGGCTTCGGCGGTCCGCTCAATGCCTTCGAGATCATGAAGGCATTCATCGAGGCGGGCGCCGCCGGCGTCCACTATGAGGACCAACTGGCATCGGAGAAAAAGTGCGGCCATCTCGGTGGCAAGGTGCTGATCCCGACCGCGGCGCACATCCGCAACCTCAACGCGGCGCGGCTCGCGGCCGACGTGATGGGCACACCCACACTGGTCGTGGCACGCACCGACGCGGAGGCGGCAAAGCTGCTCACCTCCGATATCGATGAGCGCGACCAGCCCTTCGTCGACTATGATGCCGGCCGCACGGTGGAAGGCTTCTACCAGGTCAGGAACGGCATCGAGCCTTGCATCGCACGGGCCATTGCCTACGCGCCCCACGCCGACCTGATCTGGTGCGAGACCTCGAAGCCCGACCTGGCGCAGGCCAAGAAATTCGCCGAGGGTGTGCGCAGGCACCATCCGGGCAAGCTGCTCGCCTATAATTGCTCGCCGTCGTTCAACTGGAAGAAGAATCTCGACGACGCCACGATCGCCAAGTTCCAGCGGGAACTGGGCGCCATGGGCTACAAGTTCCAGTTCATCACGCTGGCCGGCTTCCACCAGCTCAACTACGGCATGTTCGAACTCGCCCGCGGCTACAAGGCGCGGCAGATGGCGGCCTATTCCGAGTTGCAGGAAGCGGAATTCGCCGCGGAAGCCAATGGCTATACCGCGACCAAGCACCAGCGGGAGGTCGGCACCGGCTATTTCGACGCCGTCTCGATGGCGATCACCGGGGGCCGGTCATCGACCACCGCCATGCATGAATCGACCGAGCACGCGCAGTTCAAGCCGGCAGCGGAGTGAGTTCGCAAAAAGACGACCAACAGAGGAACGCCCGAGAGGGCAAGGACATAGGAGAAGACCAATGGCATCGATAAGCCGTGTCAAGGAACGGGCGGAAGAGCAATCGACCACGATGAGCGTCGACCAGCAGGCGACGATCCGCATGCTGGCTAACGATCTGCACAGGCTGAACCAGTCGGTGATGAAGGCCGTCGAGGCGGGCGTCTCGGTGGAGCTCGTGCGCTCTGCAAGGCACCATGGCGGCGACGGCAATTGGGGCGATCTGCTGATCCCGGTGATCGTCACGCAGCAGAGCCACAGCTGATCGGAAATGGTCCAGGCGACCCTTCACCTGCGCAATGTATGCGCAGGTGAATTTTATTTTTACGTAACCAAGCCATGGACAGAGCAGTACAGTACTGTTGCTTGAATCCACTGTTGTGGAGAGTGCCATCCGGTTCTTTTATTTCAACTTGACATAGGGTCCGATCTCACGCCAATTGTCGCCCAGATTCAACTCTGCATTGAAATAGGGGCGAACTTCTTGGCCGACTTGGGTGCCCCGTGAAACGAGACGGCGAGACCGCAAAACATGTGAATCTGGTGACCCGGGATTCAAGTACCGAGACGATCCACGATCTCTCCCGGGTGCTTGTCGTCGGGAAGTCGCCGATCAACCGTGTCGTGGTATCGAAGATCGTCGAGCGATCCGGACTCAGACCAATCTCGGAATCGCCTGATATCGCGGCGAAAACCTTGCGAACGCTAGTGCCGGGCGCGATTGTGCTCGACGGCGGCCCCGACAACAAGGATTGCGACAACCTGATGCCCGGCATCGAAAAATTGCGCCGGGCCTCGGGCAAATCACTTCCTCCCGTGATCCTGCTTTCAACCAAGAACGGCACGCCGGAGAGCCTTGGCCTGGCGAATATCATCGATGCGGTGGTGGCCAAGCCGATCACGCCCGAACGGCTGCAACCGGTGATCGATCGTCTGATCAGCCGCTGAGGCAATTGCGGGAAAGTCGTGCAGCGGTTTTTCCCTCCGGAATTATGCAAAAAGCAAATAATCGAAGTCGCGATCAGCCCGGCTTCGCGATGCTTTCTATCAGTTCCGGCAATTGGCCGAGATCCGATATCTGGCGGAAACGCGGCTCGGCAACTGGCGCCTCGACGTGTTCGAGCACCCAGGTCAGTTCGTGTGGCACATGGACACCCCAGCCGCCGGCCTCGATGGCGGGCACCACGTCCGACTTCAGCGAATTGCCGACCATCATGCTCCTTGCCGGACCATCGCCATGGCGGTTGAAAAGGCGCGCATAAGTCGCGGCGGTCTTGTCGCTGACGATCTCGACGGCGTCGAACAGGTCGCCCAGACCGGAGCCGACCAGCTTGCGCTCCTGATCAAACAGATCGCCCTTGGTGATCAGGACGAGGCGGAAGGTGCCGGCGAGTTTCTCGACCGTCTCGCGTGCATGCGGCAACGGCTCGATCGGATGGCGCAGCATCTCGCGCCCGGCGTCCAGAATCTCCGCTATGACCGAAGCCGGTACGCGCCCGTCGGTGACCTCGATCGCCGTTTCGATCATCGAGAGCGTAAATCCCTTGATCCCGAAACCATAGATCGCAAGGTTGCGCCTCTCGGCCTCCAACAGCCGCGCCGATATCTGCTTTTCCTCGCCATGATCGGCCAGCATGGCGGCAAAGCGCTTTTCTGTCGTGCGGAAGAATTGTTCGTTCTGCCAAAGCGTGTCGTCGGCATCAAAGCCGATCGTGGTCAGTTCGCTGCTGGTTCGCATCGCCGGCTTCTCGATTGCGGGAAGGCGCCAAACCTAAGCCGACCGGCAGGCGGTTTTCAACCTGCACCGGCAATTGCCGGCGGCGGCTCCCCTTCCCTTCCATCACGCGGCACGGCTATACTCCGAAATCCGCAACCCAATCTGGTGAATGATGCCGCCTGCAAAAAAGGAAGTCCGTCCGTCGAGCCGCGGAGGACGGGCGCGCACGCCTGCCTTTGTGAAAAACCTGCGTGGTGTGAAGAACTGGAAGGAAGTCAGCGATTGGCTGGAATGGCGCGGCATCGAGGATATCGAATGCATCACGCCTGATCAGGCCGGCGTGGCGCGCGGCAAGATGATGCCGTCGAAGAAATTCACCTCCAACACCTCACTGGCGCTGCCCTCGGCCGTCTTCATGACGACGATTTCCGGCGGCTATCCAGAGGACGGCAACGGCTTCCACTATCCGGAAGACGACGGCGACCTCAAGCTGATGCCGGACCTGTCGACGCTGACAGTGGTGCCATGGGAAGAAGACCCGACGGCGGCCGTCATCTGCGACCTCGTCCACCAGGATGGCCGTTCGGTCGAGTTCACGCCGCGCAATGTGCTGAAGCGCGTCATTGCCGCCTACGACAGACTTGGGTTGAAGCCGGTCGTCGCGCCCGAGATCGAGTTCTACCTCGTGCGCAAGAATCCAGACCCGGACTATCCGTTGACCCCGCCCGTCGGCCGCTCCGGGCGCGCGATCGGCGGCGGCGCCGGCTATTCGATCGCCGGCGTCAACGAGTTCGACGAACTGATCGACGACATCTACCATTTCTCCGAAAGCCAGGGGCTGGAGATCGACACGCTCATCCACGAAGAGGGCGCCGGCCAGCTCGAGATCAATCTGCGCCATGGCGACCCGGTCGAACTTGCCGACCAGGTGTTCATGTTCAAGCGCACCATCCGTGAGGCGGCTCTCAAGCACGAGATCTACGCGACCTTCATGGCCAAGCCGATCCAGGGCCAACCAGGTTCGGCCATGCATATCCACCAGTCGATCATCGACAAGAAGACGGGCAGGAACATCTTTTCGGCCGAGGATGGTTCCGAAACCGAGGATTTTTTCCATTTCATCGGCGGCATGCAGAAGCACGTGCCGAACGCGTTGGTGATGTTCGCGCCCTACGTCAATTCCTACCGGCGGCTGACGCAGGCGGCATCGGCTCCCGTAAACAACAAATGGGGCTACGACAACCGCACCACGGCGTTCCGCGTGCCGCGTTCGGACCCCGCGGCGCGGCGCGTCGAGAACCGCATTCCGTCCTCCGACGCCAATCCCTACCTGGCACTTGCAGCCTCGCTCGCCTGCGGGCTGATCGGCATCACTAGGAAGATCAAGGCCGAGCCACCGGTGCTGACGACCGCCAACGCCGACGAGATCGACCTGCCGCGCGGCCTGCTCGAAGCGGTCGACCTGTTCGAAGGCGACGAGGAACTCTGCGCGTTGCTGGGCAAGTCCTTCGCCGCCACCTATGCGGCGATCAAACGTGCGGAATTCGAAACGTTCATGGAAGTGATCAGTCCGTGGGAGCGGGAATACCTGCTGCTCAACGTCTGACCAGTCATGAACTATCAGTCCCCAATTTCTCCCGGCCGCTCCTGGTATGAGGACACTGCCGGCCCACGGCCCGAATATCCGTTGCTTGACGGCGACCGGGCCTGCGATGTCGTCATCATCGGCGGCGGGTTTACCGGCCTCTCGGCGGCAACGCATCTCGCCAAGGCTGGGACCAATGTCGTTCTAATCGAGTCCTATCGCTTCGGCGACGGCGCTTCCGGGCGCAATGGCGGCCAGCTCGGCACCGGCCAACGCGCCTGGGCGGAGGATCTCGAGGCCGAATATGGCCTTTCCCGCGCCAAGGCGCTGTTCGATCTTGCCGAAGAGGCCAAAGCCCACCTGCTCGAATTCGCCGCCATCAACCAGATCGATATCGACTACATGCCGGGTCAGCTTTCGGTTGCGCACAAGCCGCGCTATGTCGACGACTACAAGGCGCATGCCGAACTCATGGCCGGCCGTTTCTCCTACCCGCACATCTCATTCATGGATGCGAAGGAGACCGCGGAGCGGCTGGGTTCGAGCGCCTATTTCGGCGGCACGCGCGACACCGGCACCGGCCATATCCACCCGATGAAACTGGTGATCGGCACGGCGCGGGTAGCGGCACAAGCCGGCGCGCACCTGTTCGAAGCGACGCCATCAACCGGCATCATCTCCGCCGGCGGCAAGGTCAGGGTTTCCACGCCCAGAGGTACGGTGACGGCGGAGAAATGCCTGATCGCGGTCAATGCCTATGGCGGAACGCTCGAGCCGGTGAGTGCCGCGCACATCATGCCGATAGGATCCTTCATCGGCGCGACCGTGCCGCTGGGGTCGGAGTCGAAAGTGCTGCCAGGGGGCGAATCGGTCGACGATTCCCGTTTCGTCGTGCGCTATTTCCGCAAATCCCGGGATGGCCGGCTGCTGTTCGGCGGACGCGAGGTCTATGGCGTCAACGATCCAAAGGATATCCACATCCATATTCGCCGTCAGATCGCAGAGCTTTATCCGGCGCTGAGCGATGTCGAGATCACCCATGGCTGGGGCGGTTATGTCGGCATCACGGTGCCGAGAAAGCCGTTCGTGCGCGAAGTGATGCCGAATGTGGTCTCGGCCGGCGGCTATTCGGGTCACGGCGTCATGCTGTCCAACTTCTTCGGCAAACTCTATGCCGAAACCGTCACAGGTAACCGCGACCGGCTGAAGCTGATCGAGGACCTGAAAATTCCGCCCTTTCCTGGCGGCCGCCGGTTCCGAGCGCCGCTGCTTTTCCTGGCGCTCAACTGGTTCGCGCTGCGCGACAGGATTTAATGCGTCGCGCAAAGTGCCCTCGCCCAGGACGAACGACGAGCATCAAAACAGATCTAAAGTGCGTTGTTATAAGTCCGGTTCGAGGCGACGTGCTTCAGGCAGGGATCGGATCGCCGTCATCTGATGCGATCACGATCTCATGTAATATTGTAATATCCATGTAACATTTGTTGCCCGGGCGACACATTGCGGAATTGCCGGCGAAGGCGCAGAATCCTCGGTAATGGCGTACTGATGCCACAATCGCGGACGAAAGGTCCGCATCTGGGCGATTGTTCGGGGATTGTTGCGGGCCTGCCCGCGTTTTGGGACCGATGCTGATCGAACGCATGATTTGCGAGATTTGATCGAAAGAACACCGGCCCGCTTATGGAGGTGGCAAGAGTGAGAGAGCCCTTCAGTTTCGGTGCTCCGGAACGTCGGCGCTTTGCCATGCAGTTCGGCTATGACATGCGCCCGTCATTCTGGCAGGGTGTCCGTTCGAACTCGCACCTGGTCATTGCCGCGGTCGGCACCGCCGCACTGCTTGGCGTTGCCGCGGTTGCACTCTGGCTGGCATTGCCGACCAGCGAGAGGCAAGCGGCCGCCAGCCCCGAGCAGAGCATTCCGGCCATTCCAGTGAAGACGACGAAAGTTTCCCCTTCGGGGACTACGGTCACCGCAGCTGCCGTGACACCGCAGGCGGAGCGCAAGTCCAGCCAGGTGTCACCGATCATGGCAGCGGCGGCGGGCAACATACAAGCGCTTGCGGCCAATGATCCCCGCTGGACCGGGGCACAGCCAAAGGCTGCCGCCGCGGCAGCTGATCCCGATCAAGCGGCTGCCCCCAGCCAGATAGCCAAGCAGCCCGAGCCGTTGCCTGACAAAACAGCGGCATTCGCCCAATCGTCTACCGATACCGATGCCACAGACGAGCTTGCCAAGGTCGCAGCGCCGAGCCCGCCTGCGAACAGCAGCAATCCCGATGGCGCGCAGACCGCCGGCATTCCGGAGACGCAGCCGCAAGTACCGGAACAAAAACCTGCAAATGCACAAGGCGAAGATAACGCAGCCAAGGCGAAGCCGCGCAAGGTGGCTGCGGCGGGCAGCGGCCGTATTCTCAGGACTGTCACCATGCGCAGTGCTCCGAAGAAGGGCGCAGCCTCCATCGGCACGGTGCCTGCCCGGACTTCAGTGCAACTGATGGGCTGCAAGCAGTGGTGCGAGATCGTCTACAACGGCAAGCACGGCTGGGTGTACAAGAGCTACGTCAAGCCCGACGCGTAACACCCGACGATCGCCGCATTCAGATGCAGCGCCCGCCATCGACTTCCAGCGCCACGCCGGTGATGAAGGCGGCCTCGTCCGAGGCCAGCCATAGAGCCGCATTGGCGATATCGAGCGGGGTCGACAGCCGGCCGAGCGGGATCGAGGCGCGGAATGTCTCGCGGATTTCGGGCGTATCGGCGCCCATGAATTTCTCCAGCATGCCGGTCTCGCCGGCGACCGGGCAGAGGCAGTTGACGCGAATGTTCTTGGGCGCGAGTTCCACTGCCATCGATTTGGTGGCGGTGATCGCCCAGCCCTTCGAGGCATTGTACCAGGTGAGGCCAGGTCGAGGCCGCAGCCCCGCGGTGGACGCCGTGGTCAGGATGACGCCGCCGCCCTGCCGCTCCATGATCGGTATGACGGCAAGGGCGGCGTGATAGATCGCCTTCATGTTGACTGAGGTGATCAGGTCGAAGGTTTCCTCGTCGACCTTGAGCATATCGCCGTTGCGATGGGTGAACCCGGCATTGTTGACCATGATGTCGATGCGGCCGAAGGCGCTTTTGGCCGCATAGACCATCTCGTCGAACTCGGAGCGCAACGAAACATCGGTCTGCGTCCAGATCGCCGCCGCGCCGATCTCGCCGGCGACACGTTCCGCCCCCTTGGCGTTGAGATCGGCAACGACGACCCTGGCGCCCTCTTGCGCAAAGCGCTTGGCCATGCCTTCGCCGAAGCCGGATGCCGCACCGGTGATAATGGCGACCTTGTTTTCCAGACGCATGCGTCTACCGCTCCTTGGGTTCATCGCGCAGCCTGCACGAAAGAGCTGACAGCCCGGCCGGTGCCGCGACGGGATACAGCCCGATTTCTCCCTTAGCTTTCGTCACATTCACGTTCTATGCTGCAACTGCGAAAGCTTCCGGAGTCTTCGTTCACGACAAGCCTCCCGGCGGCGCCAGTGTCAAGCGCACAGGTGGATCCAATCAATATCCAGCGATTGGTCCTCGATGTGACACCATGGCACTGGAAAATTTAAATCGATTAGAATATATCAGCCGCGTACTCGCGACCGGCGTCAAAGCGGACAGACCATGACCAGCCAGATCATCCCCGTCGACCCTTTCGACTTCATCATCTTCGGTGGTACCGGCGACCTGTCGGAGCGCAAGCTGCTGCCGTCGCTCTACTACCGCCAGCGCGACCATCAGTTCTCGGAGCCGACGCGCATCATCGGTACGTCGCGCTCGAAGATGAGCGACGAGGAGTTCCGGGCCTTCGCCAAGCAGGCCATTTCGGACCACGTCAAGCCGGCCGATATCGATGCCAAGGAGTTGAAGACCTTCCTGGCACGGCTTTCCTACGTCCCGGCCGATGCGACGAGCGGCGCCGGCTTCGACAAGCTGAAAAAGGCGATCGGCGAAAGCGACCACATCCGCGCCTTCTACCTGGCCGTGGCGCCGGCGCTGTTCGGCGATATCTCGCACAAGCTCAAAGAGCACAATCTGATCACGCCGAATTCGCGCATCGTGCTGGAGAAGCCGATCGGCCGCGACCTGGCCTCGGCGCAGGCGCTCAACGATCTCGTCGGCGACGACTTCCACGAAAGCCAGATCTTCCGCATCGACCACTATCTCGGCAAGGAGACGGTGCAGAACCTGATGGCGCTGCGCTTTGCCAATGCGCTCTACGAGCCGCTGTGGAATTCCGCCCATATCGACCACGTGCAGATCACCGTCGCCGAGACCGTCGGCCTGGAAGATCGCGTCACCTATTACGACAAGGCCGGTGCGCTGCGCGACATGGTGCAGAACCACATGCTGCAGCTGCTTTGCCTCGTCGCCATGGAGGCGCCGTCGTCGATGGACGCCGACGCCGTGCGCGACGAGAAGCTGAAGGTGTTGCGGGCGCTGAAGCGCATCAACGGCAACGAGGCGCCCAAGCACACCGTGCGTGGTCAGTATCGTGCCGGTGCGTCGGCCGGCGGACCGGTGAAAGGTTATGTCGAGGAACTCGGCAAGGACAGCAACACCGAGACCTTCGTCGCCATCAAGGCCGAGATCGGGACCTGGCGCTGGGCCGGCGTTCCCTTCTATCTCAGGACCGGAAAGCGGCTGGCGACCCGAGTTTCGGAAATCGTCATCGAGTTCAAGCCGATCCCGCATTCGATCTTCGGCGACAGCGGCGCAGGACCGATCTTCGCCAACCAGTTGGTCATCCGGCTGCAGCCGGACGAAGGCGTCAAGCAGTTCATCATGATCAAGGATCCAGGCCCGGGCGGCATGCGGCTACGCCAGATCTCGCTCGACATGAGCTTCGCGCAGTCTTTCGACGGTCGCGCGCCGGACGCCTATGAGCGGCTGATCATGGATGTCATCCGTGGCAACCAGACCCTGTTCATGCGTCGCGACGAGGTGGAAGCCGCCTGGAAGTGGATCGACCCGATCCAGAATGCCTGGGAAGGCGCCAAGCAGGAAGCACAGGGCTATACGGCAGGCACATGGGGGCCGTCAGCCTCGATAGCGCTGATCGAACGTGACGGGCGGACATGGCACGAGAGCAATTGAACAGCGCCAGCTACGACTGGAATGCCTTTCCCGACCGTCCGCAACTGGCCTCGGCGCTGGCTGCAAAGGTGGCCGATCGCCTAACGAGGGCGATCGACCGGCGCGGCACGGCGGTGCTCGCTGTCTCCGGCGGCACGACGCCGGCAAAATTCTTTGCCGCGCTCTCCGTGGCGCCGATCGCCTGGGACAAGGTGATCGTGACGCTGGTCGACGAACGCTTCGTGCCGGCCTCCTCGCCGCGATCCAATGCCGGACTGGTTGCCGCAAACCTGCTGCAGAACGCGGCCAGGGCGGCCCGTTTCGTTCCGCTCTACCACGAGGCGGCCGGCATCGAGGATGCCGCCGCTTCCGATGATGCGGCATTGCGATCCCTGCCCTGGCCGCTCGATGTCGTGATCCTCGGCATGGGACCGGACGGCCACACCGCCTCGTTCTTTCCCGACGCCGACGATCTGCCGAGGCTGCTCGATCCGGCCTCCGACAGGATGATCCTGCCCGTCCATGCTAAAAGCGCCGGCGAGCCGCGGCTGACCCTGACGCTCGCCCGCATCATCGATGCGGGTTTCCTCGCCTTGCACATAGAGGGCGAGGAGAAGCGCATCGCCTTCGACAACGCTGTCGCGCCCGGACCGCGCAAGCCGATCCGCGCCGTGCTCGACGCATCGCCCAGGCCCGTGGAGGTTTTCTGGGCGCCCTGACTTCAAGTTTACAAGTGGTCCCGGCAACGGCGGGAGGATGTTTCCGGGACCTCGCCTGAAAGGACCTGATGCCATGACCGCAAGACGCGACATCGAAGCCATCACCGAGCGGATTCGCCAGCGCTCCAAACCGGGCCGAGAACGCTATCTCGGCCGTATCGCCGAAGCGTCGAACCAGACCGCCAACCGGTCGGTCTTATCCTGCGGCAACCTTGCCCACGGCTTTGCGGTGTGCAGCCCCTCGGAAAAGCTGGCGCTCGGCGCGGACAAGGTGCCCAATCTCGGCATCATCACCTCCTACAACGACATGCTGTCGGCGCATCAGCCCTTCGAGACCTTCCCGGCCCTGATCAAGGAGGCCGCGCGCGAAGCCGGTGGCATCGCCCAGGTCGCCGGCGGCGTGCCGGCGATGTGCGATGGCGTGACACAAGGCCAGCCGGGCATGGAGCTGTCGCTGTTCTCGCGCGACGTGATTGCCATGGCGGCCGCGATCGGCCTGTCGCACAACATGTTCGACGCCGCCGTCTATCTCGGCGTGTGTGACAAGATCGTGCCGGGACTGGTGATCGCCGCGCTCACCTTCGGCCATCTGCCGGCGGTTTTCATTCCGGCCGGCCCGATGACGACAGGCCTGCCCAACGATGAGAAGGCCAAGGTCCGCCAGCTCTATGCCGAGGGCAAGGCAGGACGGGCCGAACTGCTGGAAGCCGAGTCCAAATCGTACCATGGGCCGGGCACCTGCACCTTCTACGGCACGGCCAATTCCAACCAGATGCTGATGGAGATCATGGGCCTGCACACGCCGGGCGCGTCCTTCGTCAATCCAGGCACGCCGTTGCGCGATGCCTTGACCCGCGAGGCGACGAAGCGGGCGCTGGCGATCACCGCGCTCGGCAATGCCTATACGCCTGTCGGCCGGATGATCGACGAACGCTCGTTCGTCAACGGCGTCGTCGGCCTGCACGCCACCGGTGGGTCCACCAACCACACCATCCACCTCATCGCCATGGCGGCGGCCGCCGGCATCGCGCTGACCTGGCAGGATATTTCCGATCTTTCGGAGGCAGTGCCGCTGCTGGCACGGGTCTATCCGAACGGGCTGGCCGACGTGAACCATTTCCATGCCGCGGGCGGGCTCGGCTTCCTGATCCGCGAGCTGCTCGACGAAGGCGTTCTGCACGAGGATGTGCAGACGGTGTGGGGCGAAGGCCTGCGGCCATATGCGGTCGAGGCAAAGCTCGGCGCCGACGGCAGCGTGGTGCGCGAGGCGTCACCGCGTGCCAGCGGCGACGAAAAGGTGCTGGCGCCGTTCAACAAGGCGTTCCAGCCGACCGGCGGCTTGAAAGTGCTGTCGGGCAATCTCGGCCACGCGGTCATCAAGACTTCGGCCGTCAAGCCGGAGCGACGTCTCATCGAGGCGCCGGCCAAGGTGTTCGACAGCCAGCAGGGGCTGAACGACGCCTTCAAGGCCGGCACGCTCACCGGTGATTTCATCGCCGTCATCCGCTTCCAGGGGCCGAAGGCCAACGGCATGCCGGAACTGCACAAGCTGACCACAGTGCTCGGCATCCTGCAGGATCGCGGCCAGCGTGTCGCGCTGGTCACCGACGGGCGCATGTCGGGCGCTTCCGGCAAGGTGCCGGCGGCGATCCATGTGACGCCGGAAGCGGTCGAGGACGGGCCGATCGCGCGAATCCATGACGGCGACATCATCCGTCTCGACGCCGATGCCGGCACGCTGGAAGTGCTGGTGCCAGGGACCGAATTCGCGCTGCGCCGCACGGCCGAGGCCGACCTGATCGGCAATGAATTCGGTTTCGGCCGCGAGCTGTTCGCTGGTTTCCGCCAATTGGTGGGCCGCGCCGACCACGGCGCCAGCGCCTTCGGAACCGCCTGAGGCAATCTGTGCGGCATGAAAAAGGGCGGCTCGCGGCCGCCCTTTTTGCCGGTCGAAATCGCAATCCTTATTGCACCGTCAGTTCAACCCGCTCTCCAGCCTTCACGGTCACGGTGCCTTCCTTCTTGCTGTTGTCCGGCTTCTCCGAGACCACCGCGTAATCGCCCGCCGCTATCGCCGCCTGATACTTCTCGTCATAGGCGTAGCCGATCGACTTGCGATTGCCATTGATGTCCTTCTTGGTCTCGAAAATCTCGATCTTGGAGGTGCCGGGAGCCGTGATTGCCAGCACGCCGGCATTCATGGCGACCTTGAGATCCTGGAACTCGCCGACCTTGACGCTGAAAGGCTGTTCCACGACGGCGAGGTCAACCGTCGCGATCAACACATAGTCGTCGGGCGGCAAATCGAACTTGCTGTCGGGGCCATAGGCATACGTGACCTCGTCGCGGGTGCCATCGATCTTCTTCTTGGCCTTGAGCACCTTGAAGCCGACGCCTGAACCATCGGCCTTGTCGCCACCGGCCGCATAATAGGCGTTGGCAACGACATGGCCGACGCCGACGATGATGTCCTTGTCTATCACCCGGCCGGCAGCGAGCGGAATCGTTTCGGTGACCGCGCCCTGTCCGATCGTGACGGTCACTTTCTGATCGCCGGCCGGCAACACGGCTTTCGTGTCTCCATAATAGGTCGGGGGGTTGTCGGCCCCCGGATAGGCGATCACGACAGCCGCCCCACTGGCCACATCGGCATCTTGGCTGGGACGCGGATGCAGGACGAGCGTGCCGGCATTCAAGGTGAACAGCGGCTTGTAGACCTGGCCTGCCTCGATCTTGATCTTCTGCTCCACCTTGGCCTCGCCGTCGCGCGCGACGATGACATAGTCGCCGGGTTCCAGATTGGCTTTGTACTCGCCGTATTCGGTGGTGATGTTGTCGCCGCGCGTGCCGTCCGATTTGCCCCTATAGACTTCCCAGGCATTGCCGTCGGTGACAGGATCGCCGCCCTCGGCCAACACCACGGTCGGCATGAAATTGAAATCGGGCTTGGCCGGCTCCGGCGCTGGTGCCGGAGCGGGGGCCGGTGCCGGCTCGGGCGCCGGTGCCGGCGCCGCGACGGTCTCGACCAGCGCTTCCTGCAGCGCCTTCTCGTCGGAAGCCTGGATGTATTTGCCGCCGGTGTTGTCGGCGAGGCAGGCAATCTGCTTGCCTTCGTCGGCGGTCAGGCCGAAGCCGACGACGTCGGCGGTGAAATCGACGCCGGAGGCTTCGAGTTCCTTGCCAAGCGCACAAGGGTCGCCGCCGCAGGTTTCAAGCCCATCGGTGATGAGGACGACCGTCGCCTTGTCCTCGGTGTATTTCAGCGCTTCGGCCGCCTGCTTGACGGCTGCCGTCAGCGGCGTCTTGCCGAGGAATTTCATACTGTCGGCGGCTGCCGAGATGGCGCTTGCCGAGCCAGCCTGAGGCGGCACGATGAGCTGGATGTCGTCGCAGCTGCCCTTCTCGCGATGGCCATAGGCCATAAAGCCGATCTCGTCGTCTGCGGGAACCGATTGAAGCACGGTCCTCAGTGATTCACGGGCGATTTCCAGCTTGGGCTTGCCATCGATCTGCGCCCACATCGATCCCGACGCGTCGAGGATGATGATGACCTTGTTGGCGGCAAAGCCGAATGTCGTCATCGACAAAAGGAGGATCGCCGCAGCGACGCTCCGTGCAAGTCCCGCCATCGAAATCTCCTGAGTTAGCCCCCTCGTCGGCACGTGAAAGCTATTTGACGGGGCGTCGGGACACAAGCCCGCAGGCATGGCGCCGGCATGCCCGACCAGGCAAATCACTCAGTATGTCGTGCGGCGCTCTTCCGAGGGCGGGCGGCCAAATTGCAGCCGATAGCTCTGGGCAAAATAGGAATGCGAGGTGAAGCCGGTCGCGATCGCCACGTCGAGGATCGGCATGTTGGTCTGACGCAGCAATTCACGCGCCCGCTCCAGCCGCAGCCGCATATAGTAGCGCCCGGGCGTGACGTTGAGATGGCGCAGGAACAGCCGCTCCACCTGGCGCACCGAAAGGCCCGCCGACTTGGCGAGCTGTACCGCCGACAGCGGTTCGTCGAGATGGTCGGCCATCAGTTCGACGATGCGCCTGAGCTTCTCCGACTTGCCCGTCAGGTCACGCTCCGGCCCGACGCGCTGGCGGTCTCCGGCGGAGCGGATGCGCTCGTGCTGGAACTGGTTGGCGACGCCATTGGCAAGGTTGGAGCCGAAATCGCCACGTACGATCTCCAGCATCAGGTCGATAGAGGTGGTGCCGCCGGCGCAGGTGTAGCGTTTGCGGTCGATCTCGAAGACATTGCCCGTGCAGTTGATATCGGGAAAGCGCTCGACAAAGCCGGCGCGGTTTTCCCAATGGATGGTGCAGCGATAGCCTTCGAGCTGGCCGGCCTCGGCCAGCAGGTAGGATCCGACCGACAAGGCACCAAGCGCGTTGCCGCGCCGGCCCCAGCTGCGCAAGGCCGCCAGAACCTTGCTCTTGCCCGGAAATTCCGTCGTCAGGCCGACCGAGACGAAAAGAATATCCACCGGCGGCAGGTCGGCGACGGCGTAGTCGATCTTCAGCGGCAGGCCGTTGGAGGCCATCACCGGGTCGCCATCGGCGGAGACCGTCGTCCAGCCGTAGAAATCGCGTCCAAGCAGGCGGTTCGCCGACCGGAACGTGTCGATCGCGGCCGCCAGCGAGAACATGGAAAACTTGTCGACCAGCAGGAAGGCGAACTGCCGGCCACCTTGAACGGGATCGCTCGTGACCGGCCGTTCCGGGGAAATAGTGGGATTCGGCAAAGCTGCGGCTTTCAGGGTCAACCCGGGCTCAGAAGGAGGGCCGCTTCAATCCGGCCGCAAGGTAGGCCGAAGCTAACGTATTGGCCATCAGCATGGCAATGGTCATCGGACCGACCCCGCCGGGGACCGGGGTAATCGCGCCCGCCGCCTTGGCCGCTTCGGCATAGGCGACATCGCCGACGAGACGCGACTTGCCCTCGCCCTTCTCGGGAGCGGGAATGCGGTTGATGCCGACATCGATGACGGTGGCGCCAGGCTTGACCCAATCACCCCTGATCATTTCCGGCCGGCCAACCGCAGCGACAAGGATGTCGGCCGTGCGGGCAAGCGCCGGCAGGTCCTTGGTGCGGCTGTGAGCGATGGTGACGGTGCAGTTGGCGGCAAGCAGCAGATTGGCCATCGGCTTGCCGACGATGTTGGAGCGGCCGACGACGACGGCGGTGAGGCCGGACAGGTCCTTGCCGCGCACGCGCTCGATCAGGAGCATCGAGCCGGCGGGCGTGCAGGGCACGAAGGCCGTGTCGAGTTCACCAGTGCCGAGCTTGCCGACATTGATGAAATGGAAGCCGTCGACATCCTTCTGCGGCGAGATGGCCTGGATGATCTTGCCGGCATCGACATGGGCGGGAAGCGGCAGCTGGACCAGGATGCCGTTGATGGCCGGGTCAGCGTTGAGTTCGGCGATGAGCTCGAGCAGTGCCGCCTCGGACGTCTCGGCCGGCAGCGTGTGCTGGAGCGAATGAAAGCCGCATTCCTTGGCGGTGCGGGATTTGGAAGCGACATAGACCTGGCTCGCCGGATCCTCGCCGACGATGACCACGGCGAGACCCGGCTTGGCCTTGCCCTTGGCGACCAGCTCGGCGGTCAGCGCCTTGACCGATCGCACCACGTCTTCGGCAACGCTCTTTCCGTCAATCACTTCGGCCATGGACCACCCTCAATATCGTTCCGCTCAACGCTGCCTTCGGAAAACACAATGCAGCGGCGCAGGCAATCTGCAGCGCGGCATTGTCATGAAAATTCAAGTTCGCAATCCCGTCAAAGCGCCGTTCCATGCCGTTTACGTGAAACCGGCACGGTTTTGTTCGGCCTCCACACCCTATCCGGTGGCTCAGAAGTAACGGCGACGGGTGCGGTTTTCCGTGAGTTCGCGGACCGCTTCGCGGAATTCACGCAGGCTGGCGCGAATCTCTTCGACCGATGACTGTTCGCCATCCTCCTCGACCGGGGTCGGCCTCGCATGCGCGGCTGGATGGGCCGGTTGTTGCGTGGGAGCGGGCGGCGGGTACGACATCTGCGCCGCATAGGGTCCGGCCGTGGGTTGCGTATAGGGATAACCCGGTTGTGACCGGGGCTGCGCCGGCGGATAGCCCATCGGCTGCGCATAGGGAGAGGACGGCAAGGGCGGAGCCGGATAAATTGCCTGTTGCGGCATCAGGGGCGAGCGCGAGAGCGACGCCATTTGCCGCCCATACCCGGCCTCGGCGCCTGGCTGGAAAGGTGACTGCGAATAATCCAGGCCGGCCGTCTGCCGAGGCCCGAAACCGGGCTCCGGATAGCCAGGGAATATCGGAGCGTTGGCCGGCCGTCCGTTGTCGGCAAAGGCGGGTAAGGCGAACTCGCTGGAGATGTCGCCGTCGGCTTCGGCCGACGGCTTGCGGGACATGGCCTTGCGCAGTCTCGACATGAGTGCGCCGATCCTCCCGGAGCCTTCGGCGGGAGCGGCTTCGGTCCTCGTGGCCGGCGGCGGCGCGGGACGCGGCGGTACGGGCGCTGTCGGCATTGGCGGAGCGGGCGGAGGCTCCGGCCGGAATGCCTGCGCCTCTAGAGGCGCCCTCTGTTCATCCAACTTGCGTTCGTGCAGCTTGCGCTCGTTCGGCTTGCGCTCGCGGCGTGAGCGCAAGCTTGCCGTCTCGCGCAGGCTGTCATAGGTCCCGCGCAAGGCGCCGAGACCAACACCCGCGCCAAAGCCAAGCAGCAGCCCGGCCAGTGCCACCAAGGCCCGCGAGGGTCCATTTGGCTCAAGTGGGGCTTGAGCGGAGGTGATCACGTTGATGTTGGTCGTGTTGATGCCCGTCTGTTCACCGGTCTCCTTGGCGCGCAGAAGATATTGCTCGTAGACGGAACGCTTGGCGGTGGCCTCACGCTCCAGTTCGCGCAGGGCAACCAGGTCGCTGTTGACGTCGCCGCTTTGGACCTTGGCCTGAGCCAGCCGAGACGCGAGGTCCTGTTCGAGCTGGACCGCGCGCTTCAGGTCGACCTGTAGCGAAGAGGCGATGCGGCGCAGTTCATTGGCAATGCGCTCGCGCGCGCCGGCAATCTGGGCATCGAGAGCCTGGAGTTCGGGATGGCGCGGCCCCAGCCGAACCGCGGCACGATCGGCCTCCTGCTTCAGCGTCGCATATTGCGAGCGCAGATCGCTCATGGTGTTGGAGTTGATTTCTTCCGGCAACGTGCCGGTCAGAACGGAATTGACGTCCAGCGAACGCGCCGACGCCGCCCGAGCATTGAGTTCCAGCGTGCGGGCGCGGGCGACGGAGAGCTGCTCGTTGAGCTTCAGCATCTGATCGTCGCTGATCAGATGGCCTTGCGCATCGACGAGACCATGCGTGGCCCTGAAATCCTCGACCTTGCGCTCGGCCGCCTCGACCCCCTTGCGCAGATCGTCGAGCTTTGACGTCAATTCGTTCGTCGCGCGTCCGGCCATGTCGGACTGGTATTTGGCGGCCTCCTGCTGAAAGACGGTCCTCGTCGTATTGGCGATGAGCGCCGACTTCTCGCCGTTCTGGGTTACAGCGCTGACGGAGATGACAAAAGTCTTGCCGGTGCGTTCAACCGACAGGCTCTTGGCCAGATTGCCAACGGCCAGCGCCTGGCGGCGAACCTCATCGACACCGCCCGGCCCATCGTGGCGTGACACAATCGAGCGGATAAGCGACATGACGCCAAGGCCGCCGGAACCCTGGCCGTTGAACTCCGGATCGTTGACGAGATTGAGATTCTTGACGACCTGATCGAGAACGGTGCCCGAGGTGAGCATCTTGATCCGGGTTTCGACGACGGCCAACGCGGCATCGGGCTGGCCTACCGGTTGGGTGAGATCGCGGTCGGAAAGCTTCAGGTCGCCCGGCTCGATGATCAGTTCGGTCGTGGCTTCATATTTCTTCGGCATCGACAAGGCGATGGCAATGCCGAGCCCGGCGCCCAGTATCGTGGTCGCGACGATCAGCAGCTTCGACCTGGCGACGCCGCGAACGACCAGCATCGGATCGATCAATGGCTTCCATTGCTGATCGTCCGCACCGCCATCGGAGGAGGTGTCGGCTCCGTCCGTGGCGCGGGATCCGATTGCATCACGAGCGCGACCCGTCCCTGAAGGTTCTTCCGGCGCCGGCCTTGCGCGCGGCATGTCGGGAGGAAGATCGCCGGCGCCGGTCTCCGCGCGGGAACGCCAGGCGGCGTCGGCTTCAACCGGCTGCTCCCCGTCAGGAGGGAACGGCGCGGCGTCACCGGCGGCAAGCCGCGGCGGGCTCGCCTTCGTCTCGCGCCGGGAACGGGCCAGGCGATGGCGCGTGGCGGCATCCTCGCGCCATGAAGGATCCGCGCGATCTCCTATCGACACCAGCGAAGCGTCGTCCTCGCCACGCACGGCGTCGCCAAGCGCCAGCAAGGAGCGCTCGCGCTTCCAGTCCTCACGGTTTTCCCTGTCGACCATTATCGTGGAGCTTTACTCTTGGCCGCTTGGGAGCGGCGGTCGGCCATTCGTTAAGCCACGCTAAACAGGCATAGGAAACAAAAGGTTAATTTCCGGAAGACGGTGGCAGGAATTCACGTCATGATTGCAAGAACTTTTAACACAACCGAAAGCTTCAGAACGGCGCGTTAAACTTTCCGGCCTATGCATTTCCTTGACCTATGACTGAGGCGAGCGACATACCGCAAAGGCGGACCTTCGCGCGGATCGGCACCTTCATGGCCGAACGACGCGGGCTGGTGCGCGACTATTTCTCGGCGATCAGCGGTGCCGGCGGGCGACTGGTGTTTTCACTCGCTTATTTCATCGCGCTCGCCAATACGCTCTCGATCGCCGAATTCGGCATGTTCGCCACCGCCTCGGCTGCCGGCGTCATGCTGTCGCGAATCCTCGCCTTCGGGTTCATTTCGGCGCTCTATCGCACCGCTACCATCCGGCCCAATCTGATCGGCACCTTCACCGCCGGCTTCCTGGTGCTCGGCGCCGCCTCGCTGCCGCTTTTGGCCGCCGCCTCGTTCGGCGTCTACCTGATCTTCTTTGCCGGCACCGTGCCGCTGTCGGTGTTCACGGCGATCGTCTTCGCCGAGGCGCTGCTGTGGCGACCGGTGGAAGTGGCGCTGATCGTCAACAACGGGCTGGGCAAATTCGGCCGCGCCGCCATACTGGCGATCCTGGCCACGGCACTGCGGGCGCTTGGTGCGGTGTTGTTCATGGTCTCGGCACAGCACGGCATCTGGGTGTGGTCGTGGTTCTACATCGGCGCCAACGCCGCCTCGCTGCTGCTCGCGTTTGGGTGGTTCTATCCGCGCCAGAGGCTGCGGCTGCGCGTCGAGCTCTATCTGCGGCGGCTCGCCGATTCCATCTATGTGGCCGGCGCGGAAGTGCTGTTCTACCTGCAGATGGAGTTCGACAAGCTGCTGGTGCTGGCGATCGGCGGTCCGCATCTGGCCGGCATCTATGCCATCATCATGCGCCTGGTCGACCTGACGGCCATTCCCATCCGCACCTTCTCGATGATGCTCGTGCAGCGCATGATGCGCGCGCCCGAACTCCTCTCACGGCTGGCGGTCAAGAGCGGCATCGAGGGCGGTGTGTTCGCGGTCTCGACGCTGGCGCTGGCGGCGCTCGGCATCGTGCTGCATTTCTTCCCCAACGCGCTCGGCAGGAATGTCTCCGAGGCCGCGCCCCTGGTGGCGCTGGCGATCTGCGTGCCGGGACTGCGCAATCTGGTCGAATACCAGGCCGAGCTTCTGTTCGCGCGCGGCCAGACGCTGGTGCGGGCGCTCAATCTGGGCCTGCTCGCCGCCCTCAAGGCGCTGCTGCTGACCTATGTGCTGACCACCATTACCGAGACATCTGATCTGGTGCTGTCGCTCAACATCGTCTTCCTGCTGCTCTATCTCGCGTCGATGCTGCTGACCTATTCGGCGCTGCGCCGACCGGCGAAGGCAATCTAGGACAAGTCAGCGATCAAGCCCGATCAGGCGGCGGATGCGGCCGATATCCGTGCCGATAAAGGACTGCATGCCGATCGCCACCTGCTCCGGCGCCATGCTGGCGACGAAGCGGCGGAACTCATCGTCCGACAACGCCTCGCCCGTCCAGTGGACACGGCAGAATTCCTCCGAACCGTGGAAATGGCCGGCGCCGTCCAGCAGATCATCGACATAGCGGCCGTAGATCATACATTCGGAGAATTTGCGCGCCGAGCCGATGACCTCGACCCAGTCGCGACCATGGACCTTTTCGATCCGGCCGCACATGGCCAGCACCGTGTCACGGCGCCAGGCGATCAACGTCGAGATATAATCATGGACCGACGCCTGGGACCGGTCGATGCCGAGTGCGGCGCCGGCATTGCGCGACCACACGCGATGCTCGTCATGGCCGTCATCGGCGAGCACGCCATCGCGGCGGAACAGGCGCGCGCTGCCATCGCGCCAGAAGACACCGCAATCGAACGCCTTCAGGAAAGCGACGTCGGAATCGCAGAAGATCAGCACGTCTTCCCTGGCGTGCGCCGATATGGCGATACGGCGCAGTTGCTGCACGTGCCAGCCGCGCAGCGGCTGGGTCTTCATGCTGAGCCAGACGCGCCGGCGAAACAGGCTGAACGGATCGTCGAAGGCGCGCAGCCAGCGCGGCAGGAGATCCCGCTCATCGACGATCGAGCGGCGGCTGGTCGCCAACTGACGGAAAAGCGCGAGGTCGCGATGTTCGACCAGAATGTAGTGGTGCGCAGCACCCGAGACATGGCGGTCAAGCGTTTCGCACAGCAGGCGGCAGCGCTCGAAATCCGGGGCGTAGCTTGCCGTCACCACCGCCGCCGTTGGCGTCTTCGGCAACAGGCCTGGACCGGGCGACGGGTCTGGGACGAACCGCTTGTTCAACGAAACTCTCCAGGAGCATCTCCGACGGTCTCGGCGCCCCGCGACCATTTCTGCTTGACGACCCGCCACAGGAACAGCGGATTGCCGACCACATAGCGGCGCCAGAGCCGGCCGGGCTCGACCGCCAGCCGGAACAGCCATTCCAGCCTCAGGCGGCGCATCCATGGCGGCGCGCGCGGCACCGAGCCGCTCAGGAAATCGAGCAGCGCGCCAACCGCGACCGGCAGCGTGCAGTGGCGTTCGTCGATGTGGCGTTCAATCCACAGTTCCTGGCGCGGCACGCCCATCGCGACGAGCAGCATGTCAGGCCGCAATTTTGCGATCCGACCGATGATCTCCGGCTCCTGCGCGGCGGAGAAATAGCCATCGTGAACGACCACGAAGCTGTGCTGCACGGCAAGCGCCGCCAGCTTCAGCGACGCCGCCTCGGCGTTGACACGCGTCGCACCGAGCAGCCCCACGGTCAGCGGCCGCTTGGAAGCCTGCAGGAATGCGGGCACGAAATCGGTGCCGTTGAGATTGTCGGGAAATGCCGCCCCGTAGAGAAGCTTCGCGGCGAGATCGACGCCGATGCCATCCGGCAGGATGAGGAAATCGTCGAGCGCCTCGGCGAAGACCGGGTCGGTATAGGCGATGTTGGCATTGTGAGCGTTGAGGAAGCTGACCTTGGTGAAGCGCTTCTCGGCAAGCAGGCGATTGAGCAGGGCGATCGCATCGTTCCAGCGGATGGCGAGCACCGGGATGCCGAGGATCATTTTCAGACTGTCGAGCCCGAACGCGGCGCGGGTGGCGTGCATGTTCATGCAAGCACCTCCCGCCGGACGGCGCCGATTTTTTCGAGACCGACACGAACCGCGGCGTCGAGCGCCTTGACCTGCCGGCGATGGAAGGTGGTGCCATCGACATCGTCGATATCGGCCGCGGCAGCCTCCAGGGCCTGGGCGAAGCCGGCCGGATCGTCGGTGACCACGCAATTGGCGGGGCGGTGGTCGATGCCGCGCAGCGAACGGCTGGTGGCGACCGAGGGCAGGCCAAGCTCGAAGGTCTCAATGGTCTTCAACTGTACGCCGCTGCCCGCCGTGCTGATCAGCGGGATGACGGCCGCGCCACAGACGAAAGCCCGGGCATCCGGAACGCGGCCGACGAATTGGACGCCCGGATGCGTCGAGGTGACGCCGGCAGGCATGTGGCCCGCGATGCGGATGCGGAAACCAGGCCGCAGGTGCGGCACCACCTTGCCCAGGAACCAGTCGAGGCCGATGCGGTTTGGCTGCCAGGTCCAGGTGCCGATCAGCGCCGCGTCGCAGTCGATCGGGCGCCGCCCTTTCCGGACCGGCGCCGTGTCGCCGGTTACCAGCGGCAGCACCGCCGAACGCTCATCCGAGGCGACACCGAGCGCCACGCGATCCTCCTCGGCCAGCGTGAAGACGAAGCGCGCGCGGCGGCAGAGACGCTCTTCGACGAGCTTGAGCAGCCTTGCCTCGCGCCGGAACAGCAGACGCTGGAAAATGCCGCCGGCGGCAGCGGCATTCTCGCGGGCCGAGAGATGCTCGACATTGTGGGCGACGAAGATCGAAGGCCGGCCTTCGAAGAGCTTTTCGAAAGCACCGGCGAACTGCACGGAATTCAGCACATAACCATCGAATGGACCGGCGCGTTCGATCGCGGCCTGAACGTCGTGGTCGGACACCGCACGCAACTTGACCGACGCGAAGGTGAGGCCCGAAAATATTGCCTTGCCGACCCAGGAGAGTTTTTGCAGCGGCGAAGCACTTTCGGTGCGCACGTCGATCGCACCAAGCACCACCGTGTTTTCGGGATCTATCGCGGCTTTCCCGGGCCAGGTGAAGCCGATGACCGTCACGCGCGCGCCGGCGCGCCGCAAGGCGGCGATGATCGCGGCGTTGGCGATCTCGTAGCCCGAGGCGAGAGCACCGTCGGGCACGATCGATGTGGCGAACAGCAGATGCATCTCACTATCCTGTGGTGTAGCCGGTAGCAAAGCGCGGTGAACCCTTGATTAAACGAGCACGGTCAACGCCCCAAAGCCCATGCCTGGCGGGCCTCTCCGTGCAAGGTGATTAACGAAACCTTATCATCGTGGTGCTACCAGAACGCGACTCAAGACGCGGCTGGATACGGATGATCCCTTTGCCATCGGACGGTTCGGTATCGATCGCGGGACGGTCTCCCCGGCTCGACGCGGAGGCCGTCGAAGCGATCGTCACCTTGCCGACTTTCAAGCGGCCCGAACAGCTGCTGGAGACGCTGGCGTCGCTGCGCCAGCAGCAAACCGGCAGGCGCTTTGCGGTCATCGTCATGGAGAACGAGGCCGAGGCGCGTGACGGTGCCAAGGCCGCGCTGCCGCTGTTCGAGCGCGGCGAGATACCGGGCATGGTCGTCATCGCGCATGAGCGCGGCAATTGCAGCGCCTACAATGCCGGCTGGCAGACGGCGATCCTGCATTTCCCGAACTTCAGGCATCTGCTGGTCATCGACGATGACGAGATTGCCGATCCGCAATGGCTGGAGCGGATGTGCCGGGTGGCCGAAACGCTCGGCGCCGATATCGTTGGCGGCCCGCAGGTGCCCGTCTTTGCCGATCCCGCCCACGCGACATGGGCCGAGCATCCTGTCTTCGCGCCTCCCTACCGGGAGACGGGACGGGTGCCCGCACTCTATTCGTCCGGCAATCTTCTGATCGGGCGTAACGTGCTGACAGCGATGGGGCCGCCCTTCCTAGACCTGAAGTTCAATTTCATGGGCGGCGGCGACGCCGACTTTCTCAGCCGGTCGGCGCAAAGGGGCTTCGTGCTAGGCTGGTGCGCCGAAGCCAAGGTGCGGGAGACCGTTCCGGCCCGGCGCGTCGAGACCAACTGGATCCGTGCCCGCAGCCTGCGCAACGGTGTCATCTCGACGCTGGTGGAAAAGAAGAAGCGCGCCGGCACGCCCTTCGCCGGTGCCAAGGTGTTCGCCAAGAGCCTGGCGCTCCTTGCCGCCTCGCCGCTTCGCGGCATGATGCGGCTGGCGCGCACGGGATCGCCGGCGATCGCCATCTATCCCGTCCATGTGGCGCTCGGCCGCGTGCTGGCCGAATTCGGATATGCCAATGAGCAATACCGCCAGCCTGAGAAAAACTGAGCGCGCCCCGCTCAGCGCCGCGTTCACGCGCGACGGCGTCGCGACCGCGATCGCGGCGCTGCTGTTCACCGTCATCATGGTGTCCTTCCGCCCGTTCCAGCCGGCCGGCGCCGAACTCACCGGCGAAGGTGGCGACATCGTCAATCAGCTCGGCTTCGGTTCGCTCGGCGCGGTTTCGATCTTCGCGCTGATGGCCTTCGCCGATCCGCGCGTCGTGCGCTCGCTGCTCAGCCCGTCCTGGATCCTGATGCTGGGTTTCTTCTTCCTATCGGTGGTGCTGGCAACGGATCCGCCCTCGGCCATGCGCGCGGCGTCCTTCACCATGATCGGCATCCTGACGATGGCAACGATCCTGGCGCTGCCTCGTGACGCCGAGGCTTTCGCCAGGGTCATCATCTTCACCGCCGTCGTGGTGATGGGCCTATCCTATCTCGGCCTCATCGCCTTTCCGCACGAGGCGATGCACACGGCCGACTCGCAGGAGCCCGAACATGCCGGCCTGTGGCGCGGCGTGTTCACCCACAAGAACATCGCCGGACCGATCATGGCCTGCTTCAGTTTCGCCGGCCTTTATCTCTATCGGCGCGGTCAGCGCTGGTGGGGCGCTGGTATCTTCTGCGCGGCGATGATCTTCATGCTGCACACTGGCTCCAAGACCACAGCCGGGCTTGTGCCGTTCTCGATCCTGATCGTCATGTTTCCGAGCCTGATGGGCATGCGGCTCGGCACGCCGATCCTGTTTGCGCTGGCGATCATCGCCACGGCGGTCGGCACGCTGGGCATCGTCTTCCTGCCGCCGATCAAACATCTGGCGGCGATCTATTTTCCCGACATGACCTACACCGGCCGCACCACATTGTGGGAGTTCGCCGGCTCGATGCTGGCGAAGAAGCCGTGGACCGGCTACGGCTATGAGAGCTTCTGGGGCACGCCGCTGCTGTTCAACCAGGACCAGCCCTTCGATCGCCCCTGGGACATCAGAACCATCGTGCACGGACATGACGGCTATCTCGACATTGCCGTGCTGATGGGCATCCCTGCCCTTTGCGTGGCGGTCTACACTTTCCTCATCGCACCGCTGCGCGACTACATGCGCATTCCGCAGCGCAAGGAAAACATCTTTCTCGGCGACTTCTTCATGATGGTGGTGCTGTTCACCGCGCTCAACGCCTTCCTCGAAAGCTTCTTCTTCCATCGCGGCGATCCGGTCTGGCTGTTCTTCGTGCTCGGCGTGCTGGGTCTCAGGCAAGTGTCGCTGCGGCCGATCGCGATGCGCACGCCCGTCCACCGGTCCTGAGAGGGCTTCCCCACCGATCCGCGAGCGTCTATGTCATGGCCTTTCCTCGGAGGGCTCTCGATGACGATCAGGCTTGTTCTCGCCGGCTGCGGCAATATGGGTTACGCCATGCTCTCGGGCTGGCTGAAGTCCGGCAAGCTCGCACCCTCAGCGGTTTTCGTGGTCGAGCCCAACGCGGACCTGCGCAATCGCGCCGCCGCACTCGGCTGCGGCACCGCGGCGGAAGCCGAAGCCATTCCGACGGATGCCGTACCTGAACTCGTCATCATCGCGGTGAAGCCGCAGGTGATCCGTGACGTCACCGCCGCCTACAAGCGCTTCGGCGACGGCCGCACCACTTTCGTCAGCATTGCCGCCGGAACGCCGTCGGCCACCTTCGAGCAAATCCTCGGCAACCGCGCGCCGATCGTGCGCTGCATGCCCAACACGCCGGCTGCCATCGGCAAGGGCATGATGGTGGTGTTTTCCAATCCCCTGGTTTCCGACGACGCCAGGCGTTTCGTCGCCGACCTGCTTTCGGCCAGCGGCGAAGTGGCCACCATCGACGACGAGAGCCTGATGGATGCGGTGACCGCCGTGTCCGGATCGGGTCCGGCCTACATCTTCCATTTCATAGAAGCGCTGACCGTGGCCGCCGAGAAGGCCGGCTTGCCGGCGGCGACCGCCAGGCTGCTTGCCATGCAGACCGTCTACGGCGCCGCGTCGCTCGCCGCGGAAAGCAGTGAGGACCCGGGTGTGCTGCGCCAGCAGGTGACCAGCCCCAACGGCACGACGGCGGCCGCGCTTGGCGTGCTGATGGGCGAGGACCGGCTGACCAAGCTGCTCACCGACGCGGTGGAAGCGGCGCGGCTAAGGTCGATCGAACTGGGGAAATAAGCGGGGACAGCTCGGGGTGTGTCAGGAATATCCCCACATGTCGCTGATCTATTCCTTATCCATAGTTCGGCCACCCGCTCCTGCCTTGGCTCTAAGATCGTGAGCTATGATGGCAAGCCTTTTGGCGAGCGAGAGTTGCTTTCGCTGCAGTTCGGATTCAAGCGCTTTGAAGACCGCCTTGGCCATCGACGTATTGCGCAAGTCTGCAAGCCGTCTCGCCAATTCGCGTGCGCGCGGATTTCTGATGTAGAGTTTCATCTGGGTCCTCGACGCTATGATTTTGACAGAATAGAAGCCTGAGCGGTAGTTCCTAACGTCGTCATCCTAGGGCGAAGCAGGAGCGAAGCTCCGTCGCGGAGACCCTAGGATCCATGCCGGGAGCTCAATGGAAGGGCGCAGCGGAGCAAAATTCTGCCACCGCTGCAACGCCTCTAAATCACGGCATGGATCCTGGGGTCTGCGCCGCGTCGCTACGCTCCTTGCTTCGCCCCAGGATGACGAAGTTGCGGTTACCGCTTTCCCGGCAATGCGAGGCTAGCTTCCGTAGAGCATTTCATCCTGCAGATGGCGCAGCGCAAACAGCCTGGTCGTCTGGTCGGGCGCGGCATTGTCGGCCGTCAGCAGATCACCTTTCCTGACTGGTTTCAGCACCTTGCCGCCCTCGAGCAGGCCGACCGGGACGGCGCGCTGAGCGCGGGCTTCGCGAACGGTCATCGTCCAGGAGCGATAGCAAGTTTCGCCGATCGCATCGAAGGTCTCGCCGACGGCGAGATCGCGCTTGGCAACGGCGCAGACCTCGGCAACCGGCCGCGGCAGCGGCACCATGTCCGGTTTGCCGAACAGCACGATGCGGGCGGCGGTGAGCGGCACTTCGAGCGACGTCAAATGGTAAGGCCGGAACAGGCTGTAATAAGGGCCGTGGCCGATATGCAGGTCGTCCATGCGTTCGATGATGCGCGGATGCGTCGCCTCGACGATGACGAAGACGCCGGGCGCCACACCCTTGCCGATGGTGTAGTCGACGACGCCCTTCTTCAGCAGGAGGCCACCGTCCTCGCGCGGGATCAGCACCTTGACGAGGTCGTCGCGGTCGGCCTTGGGACCATGCATGCCGGGCACGTCGGGCACCAGCCCGGTGGCGTTGGCGATGGCGCACATCTCGACCATGGTCTTGGAGCCGTCGATGAACTCGACCAGCATGCGCGGGTTCATGTTGCGGCGGATCGCTTCCTCGCGATAGTCGTCGGGCACCGCATCATGGTTGAGCGGGTTGTTCTTGCCCTTGCCGGCCGAGACGATGGTCAGGCCGAGGGCGGAGGCGAATTCGATCAGTTCCATGCAACTCGACGGCTCATCGCCGGCGCCGACCGAATAGACGACGCCAAGCCGGTCGGCCTGCTGTTTGAGATAGCAGCCGATGGTGACGTCGGCTTCGACATTCATCATCACCAGATGCTTGCCATGCTCCATCGCCATCAGGTCGAAATCGGCGGCAACGCCGGGCTTTCCCGTGGCGTCGATAACGACGTCGATCAATGGATTGGTGACCAGCATCTCGTTCGAGGTGATGGCTATTTTTCCCGCCTCGATCGCAGCAGTGACTTTCGAAGCGGCATCGGCTTCGACCGCCATCGCCTCGTCACCATAGGCGATGCGGATGGCATCGCGCGCGGTGTGCGGGCGCCGGGTCGAAACGGCGCAAACCGCAATGCCCGGCATCAGCATGCCTTGCGTGACGAGGTCGGTGCCCATTTCGCCGGAGCCGATGACGCCGATGCGCACGGGGCGGCCCTCGGCGGCGCGTCTGGCGAGATCGCTGGCAAGTCCCGTCAAGGCGACATTGGTCATGCAGGGATGTCCACAGCTTCTTGATTCGAGGCCGGATTAGCAGGGACGGGCCCGCTGTGCCAATGAAACCGCTCGCGGCCGGCGATTTCCAATGGAATCGCCGGGAAACGGCGCATTCGCCGCGAATTATTGGCCCAAAGGGTTGCCAATTGACATTGTCGTGAACAGCCACAATAAAACATTCGTTTGCTAACAAAGGCAAATGTTCACTCCGAAACACCGCTCGGACGAGCATTTCGCCTCTCGTTAGATTTGGGGAGGCCTTTGCGCCAAGGCGCGGCAAAGGCGTGGACGAGACAACGGAGCACCTTCGGGCAGAGCCCGTGGCTCCAGGGGAGGAAGAATGGATACTCTACTCGCTGGCCTCAAGGGGGCCATCGACACGCTCGGCGCGACAATCCTGCTGCCGATCGTCATTTTCATCATTGCCGTGGTTTTGGGCGCCAAGGTCAGCAAGGCCTTTCGCGCCGCCGTCACCATCGGCGTCGCCTTCATCGGCATCAACCTTGTGCTTGGCCTGATGTTCACGTCGATCGGCGACGTGGCCAAGGCCATCGTCACCAACACCGGCATCCATCGCGACATCATCGATGTCGGCTGGCCCTCGGCGGCCGCGATCGCCTTCGGCTCATCTGTCGGACTTTGGGTCATCCCGGTCGGCATCCTGGTCAACATCGTGCTGTTGCTGACGCGCATGACGCGCACGCTCAATGTCGACGTCTGGAATTTCTGGCACTTTGCCTTCGTCGGCTCGCTTGTCGTCGCCGCCACCGACAATCTGGCCTACGGCATTGCGATCGCGGCGCTCGTCGCGGCGCTTTCGCTGCTTTTCGCCGACTGGTCGGCGCGCGCGGTGCAGCAGTTCTACGGCGTTCCCGGCATTTCGGTGCCGCATCTCGCCTCGGCGCAGATCCTGCCGATCGCCATCATCCTGAACTGGATCATGGATCGCATTCCCGGCATCAACCGCATCAACATCAACACCGAAACCATCGAGCGCCGCTTCGGCGTGTTCGGTGAACCGGTCGTGCTCGGCCTCATCATCGGGCTCGTGCTCGGCGCCATCGCCTTCTACAATGCGGGCGATCTCAGTGTGGTCCTGGCCAAGGTGCTGGGCACCGGCATGACGCTGGCCGCGGTGATGCTGCTTCTGCCGCGCATGGTGAAGATCCTGATGGAAGGCCTGCTTCCGGTTTCCGACGCGGCGCAGGAATTCGTGCGCAAGCGTACCGGCGACCGTGAGCTTCTGGTCGGCCTCGATTCTGCGATCCTGATCGGCCATCCCGCCGCGATCTCGTCGTCGCTGATCCTGGTGCCGATCGCGATCATCCTGTCGGTGATCCTGCCGGGCAACCGCGTCATCCTGTTCGCCGACCTGGCGGTCATCCCGTTCATCGTCGCCATGACCGCGCCGCTGGTCAAAGGCAATGTGTTCCGCATGGTGGTGATCGGCACGGTGACCTTGGCGATCGGCTTCTATGTCGCCAACGCGCTGGCGCCGCTGTTCACCAGTGCGGCCGTCGCATCGGGTTTCAAGCTGCCGGCGGATGCGCTGCAGATCACCTCGGTGGTCGACGGCTTCCTGTGGGTGCCCTACGTGATCATCGAGGCGATCCAGGGGCTTGGCCTTATCGGCATCATCATCATCGCGGTGGTCATCGCAGCGCTGTTCGTGCTCTACCGGCGCAATACGCTCGGCTGGGAGCGGGCGGCAGGCGCCGAGGACGAGCCGGCCGAACACACCGCCTGAGCCTTGGCGGCTTCAATCTGAAACGATCGTGCGCCCTCCCCGGGCGCACGATTCATCGACGGAGCAAGACATGTCCGACGGCCTCATGCAGCTTCTGGATCCCGAGGCGATCGTGCTCGGATCCGATGCCTCGACCAATGAGGAGATCATCCGCATCCTCGCCGGGCGGCTCGAGGCGCTTGGCTATGTCAAAAGCTCCTATGCCGACGCGGTCGTGCGCCGCGAAATGACCATCCCGACAGGGCTGCCGCTGGAACGCGCCGACAATGTCGCGGTGCCGCACACCGATCCCGAGCATGTGCTGAAGCCCGGCATCGCAATGGGCACGCTCAAGCAGCCGGTGACCTTCGCCAACATGGAAGACCCCGACGAGAAGCTGCCGGTCGGCTTCGTCTTCCTGCTTGCCATCAATGACAGGGACAAGCAGATTGAAGCGCTGCAATCCGTCATGGAGACCATCCAGAATCCAGATGCATTGGACGCCTTGAGGTCGGCCAGGAACCTCGACGACGTGCGTGCCGTGCTCGGCTGATAACCAAGGAGGAGCAGCAAATGTCCAAACAGAAAACCATTCTCTTTGCCTGCGGTACCGGGATCGCCACCTCGACGGCGGTCAACGTCGCCGTGACCGAGGCGATGAAGAAGCGCGGTCTTACCTTCAACGCGCAGCAGGCCAAGGCGACCGAAGTGCCGGGGCTGGCCGACAGCGTCGACTTCATCGTCGCCACCACGCCGATCTCGGCTTCGGTGACCAAGCCGGTGATCAAGGGCCTCGCCTTCCTCACCGGCATCGGCAAGGACAAGGTGCTCGACGAGATCGAGGCGCAACTGCGCAAATAGGGCGCGGACAACGCGGCCTTCGATGGCCTGGCTTCAAACCACCCTGACGTAGCTCGTCATGCCTGATTTCTGGTGCTCGATGATGTGGCAGTGCAGCAGCCAGTCGCCGGGATTGTCGGCGACGAAACCAAGGCTCACCTTCTCATTGGGCTGGATGAGGTAGGTGTCGGAAATCAGCGGCTGAACCGCGCGCGTCGACGACGACAGCACCTTGAAGCTCATGCCGTGCAGATGCATCGGATGCGATTGCGGCGTCAGGTTCTCCATGTCGATGATGTAACTCTTGCCGAGCTTCAATTCGGCCAAAGGCGCGGTTGGATCGGATGTATCGCCCGGCCACGGCACTTTGTTGATCGCCCAGAAACTGTAGCCGAGCGAGCCGCATATGCCGTCGCTCGGGACGTTCTCCGCCGTGGCGCTGAGCGTCAGCGAAATATGCCGGGCAGCGGTGAGATCGACCTCGGCCACCGGATTGGCCTCCAGCGGCGCGAGATCGCGGCTGTCGCGTTTGAGGGAGGTTCCAACCGCGCGCAGCGTCGCCAGGGATTTCGGCTTGGTGCCCCTGACGTCCCGCAAGGTCACGAGCGCGCCCTCGTCGTCGGGCATGCGGACTGCGAGTTCCAGACGCTGACCGGGTCCGATCAGCAGGGCATCGGGTGCAAAACGCCGCGGCACCGGGTTGCCGTCCAGCGCGATGACATCAGCGTCGGCACCGTCGACGCGAAAGGCGTAGATTCGGGTGACATCGGTGATTGCAACGCGCAGCCGCACCAACCCGCCGGCCGGCGCGTCATATTGCGGCTGGTCGAGCCAGTTGGCGGTGCGCACCGTGCCGTAGGTGCCGGTTCTCGCCGCATCGCGCGGCCGGAACTGGTCGATGAACTGGCCGTCGTCGCCAAGGCGCCAATCGCGCAGATTGAGGACAAATTCGGCGTCGAATTTCGGATCGTTCGGGTTTTCGACCACGATCACGCCAGTCAGGCCGCGCCCCATCTGCTCCAGCGTGTTGCAATGCGGATGGTACCAGAAGGTGCCGGCGTCGGGCGGCGTGAAGGCATAGTCGAAATGATCGCCGGTGTAGACATAGGGCTGCACCAGGAAGGGCACGCCATCCATCTTGTTCGGCAGGCGAATGCCGTGCCAGTGGATGGTCGTCGGATCGTCGATGGCGTTTATCAGACGCGCGGCGAAGGGCTCGCCCTTCTTCATCCTCAGCACCGGCGGCATTCCGGCGTTGCCATAGGTCAGTACATCCCTGGTCGGGCCGACATCCATAAGCTTCGCCTGGATTTTTGCCGTCCGCAGCACCACCGGCTCGGGCGTGGCCGCGGCCGAGCCGCCAATCCTGCCGATCGCGGCAAGCCCGACACCGCTCGCGCCAGCGATGGCGGCGGTTTTCAAAAGCCTGCGGCGTGTGATTAGGGTCATTCAGCGCTCCAACTGCAGGGTGACCCGCATCCAGTGCGCCTTGGATCACAGGCGAGCCACCGGCGCAAACGTCGACACATTGCACATTGGCGATTGCTTGCGCCATCACTTCGAAACCGAAGTCGGTTTCGTGCCCTCTGACACCAGGGCCGAGTCATTGCCTCCCCAGGATCCCGACGACTTATGCCTGATCGACGCTCGCCAGGAAACGAGCGAAGACAGGGTTGAAGCGGTCGGGCGAATCCCAGAACGGCGCATGGCCCGATTTGTCGAGCAAATGCGCCTTGCCTTCCCACAGGTTGGAAAACTTGACCGCCGCGACGAAATCGGTGTTGACGAAAGGCTCGTCGATGCCGTTCAGAACGGCGATCGGCGGTGTCTTGCCGGCGACGATCTCGCGCTGGTTGCGGCCGGTGCCGGCGGCGAATTTCTCGAACATCAGGCGTCGCGCCCGCCCGTCGGTGCGCGCGACCGTGTCGATGAGGAACGGTTCGAACGGTTCGCCGCAGGTGCTGCGCGCATAAGCCTCGACGTCGGCGGCGGTGAAGACCTCCTGTCCGGCAAGGTGCATATGCGGGCTCGGTTTGAAGCCGTTGCCGACTTCCTCGGGCGACACCGGCGGGGTGCCCGTTATCATCAGGCCGAGCAGGCCAGGATACCGGTCGATCATCTCCAGCCCGATATGGCCGCCGAGCGACCAGCCGAAGACGATGGCCTTGCCGACACCGAGCAGGCCGAGCACTTCGGTCATCGCGTCGGCGTAGCCCTCCATGCTGTAGGAGCGGTCCGGATCGATGGCATCGCCGGACGCGCCGTGCCCCGGCAGATCGGGAGCGATGAGGTGGTAGCGCTCGCCGAGCGGGCTCTCGAGCTGGTTGCGGAAGACCGCGCCGGAAGACGAATTGCCGTGGATCAGCAGCACGGCGGTGCCTTTGCCGTCGGTCTCGCGAACGGCGATCCTGCCGTGGCTGGTTTCAAGGGTGTTCTGCGAGATCGTCATCTTTGGCTCCGTCTGGAATTGCCCTGTTTCGAGGCAGTTGCACAACAAAGCGCCGCCACCTTCCCCTAGCCCTGCCATAACATTCTCCCGGTCTCATGCCGTTGAAAAATCCTTTTCAAATAAGAACAATTATGCGTAGATTGTCAATTATCCAACTCCCGATGAACGGGAGGAAAACAGGGAACGGCACGATGAAATCCAAATCCGCAGGCAACAGAATCCGCCATATGCTGATGAGCACAGCGCTGATCGCAGCGTTTGCCACGGCGAGCGCACCGGCCTTCGCCGATGTCGTCAAGATCGGCCTGCTGGCGCCGATCACCGGCCCTGCCGCGGCGGACGGCCAGGAATTCCAACGCGGCGTGCAGATGGCGATCGATGAGGCGAACGCCGCCGGCGGCGTTGTCGGCAACACGTTCGAACTGGTGGTCGGCGACGTCAAGGATCAGTCCGCCGGCAACGTCACCAGCGCGGTCGAACGCCTACTTGGCGATCCCGGCGTGCAATTCATGCTCACCGGCTACGCCAGCCTGACGAATTTCGAGATCGACAACATGGCAGAGGCCGAGATGCCCTACATGCTGGCGGCCACCTCTCAGCAGACCAGGGACATCATCGCGCCGAGCCCCGACAAATACATGTGCTGCTGGTCCCTGACGCCATCCTTCGACGCCTACAATACCGACGTCACCCTGTTCGTCGAGAAGCTCGCGGCCGACGGCAAGATCACCTTGCCGACCAAGAAGGTCGCCATCATCTCCTCCGACAATGCCTATTCGAAGACCATCTCCGAAGGCATGAAGAAGACCTTCAAGGAGAAGGGCTGGACCATCACGGTCGACGAGATCGTGCCGTTCGGCGAAGTGACCGACTGGCGCCCGATCCTGGCCAAGGTGCGCGAGAACGTTCCCGACGTCGTCATCAACACCGACTATCTGCCGGGCAATTCGGCGTCCTTCCTGAACCAGTTCCTCGAGCAGCCGACCAAGAGCCTGGTCTTCCTGCAATATGCGCCGAGCGTTCCGGAGTTCGTCGAACTCACGGGCAAGAAGTCGAACGGTGTCATCTACAATCTTCTGGGCGGTGCCCTGACGACGCCGAAGAACCCGCGCGCCGACGAGGTAGCGGCCAAATTCAAGGCCAAATACGGCGTCGAAAGCGGCACCTATGGTGTCGGCCTCTATGAAATGACCAATGTCTATTTCGACGCGGTCAAGAAGGTCGGCGGCGCATCCAACCATGCGGCGATCATGAAGGCGCTGTCGGAGACCGACAAGCAAGTCGCTGAAGGCCGGCTGAAATTTGATCCCGCCACGCATCTCGCGACGCAGGGCGACGACTATATCCCGATCACCTTCTTCCAGATCTGGGACGGCCAACGCACGCTGATCTCGCCGGAAAAATACGCCACCGGCGCCTTCAAGCCGCAGCCCTGGATGCAGTGAGGCATGGCTCTGCTTGAACTGGACGACGTGTCGAAGGCCTTCGGTTCGCTGAAGGCCGTCGACGGCGTGTCGTTCAAGGTCGAGGCCGGCGAAATTTTTGGCATCGCCGGTCCGAACGGCAGCGGCAAGAGCACGCTGTTCAACATCATCACCGGCATCCCGTTCGGGCCGGACAGGGGCCACATCCGTTTTGACGGGACCGCGATCAACGGCAAGCCTGGACATGCCATCGCGCGCCTTGGCCTTGCCCGCACCTTTCAGCGCGAGACCAGCTTCGACGGGCTGACCGTATTCGAGAACGCGTTGATCGGCGCCAGCTACGGCCGGCAGGAGAAAGCGGCGGCCGCCGCCCGAGACGCGGCGGCCGAGGCATTGGAATTCGTTGGGCTGGGGCCCGCGTCCTTCGGGCGGCTGGCCGGCGAGCTTTCCGTCTTCGAACGCAAATGCCTGATGCTTGCCACCGCCATCGCCATGAAGCCCCGCATGCTTCTGCTCGACGAGCCGGCGTCGAGCCTGACCAAGCCCGAGATCGAGACGTCGATCGGGCTGATCCGCCGCACCGCCGAGCGCGGCATCACCATACTCCTGATCGAGCACGTGCTGACCTTCCTGATGAGCCTGTCGCGGCACCTTCTGGTGCTCAACAATGGTCGCGTGCTCGCCGCCGGTGAACCGGAGAGCGTGATTGCGGACCAGCGCGTCATCGAAGCCTATCTCGGAACCCGGAGGGCGGTGGCGTGAATCCCATCCTCACCGTCGAAGGCGTCACCGCCGGCTATGGCCGCGTCACCGTGCTGCACGACATTTCGATGGAGGCCGGCCGCTTCGGCAATGTCGGCCTGTTCGGCCCGAACGGCCATGGCAAGACGACGCTGCTGCGCGCCATCTCCGGTCTCCTGCGGCCGAAGAGCGGCCGCATCCTGTTCGACGGGCAAGACATATCAGGCCTCAGCGCCCGCGCCATCGTCGGCACCGGCCTGATCCACGTGCCGCAAGGCAACCGGCTGTTTCCCGACCTCTCCATCGCCGACTGCATGAAGCTGGGCGCCTATTCGCCGCGTGCCCGCCCACATGAGGCGGAGAACCGCGAGAAGGTGATCAGGCTGTTCCCGAAACTGGCGGAACGCTGGCGCCAGCGCGTGCGCACGCTGTCCGGCGGCGAGCGCCAGATGGCGTCGATCGGCACGGCGCTGATGAGCCATCCACGCCTGCTGATCCTCGACGAGCCGACGCTTGGGCTGGCGCCCAAGATCAAGGACGAGCTCTGCGCCTCCGTCATGGACATTTCGCGCGGCGGCGTGCCGCTCATCGTCGTCGAGCAGGACATCGAATTCCTGCTGGAGCTGACGCAGCAACTCTACCTCGTCAACCATGGCGCGGTGGCGACCGAGATCAAGCCGGGCGAAAGCCTCGACCACGGCGAGATCATGTCGATGTATTTCGGACACTAGGAACGTCGAATGAGCGCATTGGCGGAAATCCTGTTCGGCGGCCTGTTCCAGGGCTCGCTCTACGCCATGATGGCGGTCGGTCTGGCTTTGGTCTGGACGACGATCGGCGTGTTCAACTTCAGCCATGGCGTGTTCATGATGCTGGGCGCCTATATCGCCTGGCAGTTGGTCGAGCTCGGCCTGCCCGCGGCGGTGGCCTTTCCGATCGCTGTCGTCGTCATGGCCGGCGTCGGCTGGATCCTGCAGGCGAGCGTCGTGCGGCCGCTGATCGGCCGGCCCAACATCGTGCTGGTCGTCGTCATCACCACCCTTGCCGCCGGATCTCTGATCGAGAACGGAGCGCTCACCATCTGGGGGCCGCGTTCCAAGCAGATCCCGGCGCTGATCGACGGCAACGCCACCATCGGCGGCGTCGGCGTTTCGCTCCACCAGATCGCCATCATCGTCATCACGCCGCTGATCCTGGCGGCACTGTGGATGTTCCTCAACCGCACGCGGCTCGGATTGGCGTTGCGTGCGGTGGCGCAGAACGAGGATGCCAGCCATCTGGTCGGGCTGAACGTCACCGCGCTCTATGGGCTCGCCTTCGCCATCGCCGCATCGCTGGCGGGGCTCGCCGGCATCTTCATGGGCGGTTATCGTTTCATGTCGCCCGTCATGGGCAGCGACCCGCTGCTCAAGGCGCTGATCGTCGTCGTGTTCGGCGGCATATCGAGCATATCGGGACCGATTTTCGCCGCCTATCTGATCGGCTTCTTCGAGGCCGCGTGCAGCTATTATTTCGGCCTCTACTGGACGCCGGCGCTGCTGTTCGGCGTGCTGATCCTGACCCTGATGGTGCGCCCCGAGGGCATTTTCGCCAGCCGCTCACGAGGCCTCGCATGACCGACATGACCTCACCGATCACCCAGATCCGTACAGCGGCGGC
The DNA here is from genome assembly GCF_004792105.1 of Mesorhizobium sp. M8A.F.Ca.ET.161.01.1.1. Lineage (NCBI taxonomy): Bacteria > Pseudomonadati > Pseudomonadota > Alphaproteobacteria > Hyphomicrobiales > Phyllobacteriaceae > Mesorhizobium > Mesorhizobium sp. M8A.F.Ca.ET.161.01.1.1. The sequence continues at coordinate 301,061 of NZ_SRTD01000006.1, forward strand.
AACCCCGATCGCACCCGGCCGCACGCCGTGGAAGCACGAAGCCGTCGGCTTCGTGCTCGGTTTCGTCGTGCTGGCGCTGCTGCCGCTCGTCTTTGGCGACACCTATGCCCGCCACATCCTGATCATGGCCTTCATCTACGCCATCGTGGCGTCGAACTGGGACCTCAGCCTCGGCTATGGCGGCGTCTTCAATTTCGGCCATCTGGCGCTGTTCGGCATTGGCGTCTACGCCTACAGCCTGCTCACCAAGCTGGCCGGGCTCGACCCGTGGATCGCGCTTCTTGCCAGCGGCATCATCGCCACGCTTGCCGCGATCGTGGTGACCATCCCGATCCTGCGCCTGAAGGGCATCTATATCATCCTGGTCACCTTCGGCTTCGCGCAATTGGTCATGCAGGTGATCCTCAGCCAGTCCGACATCACCGGTGGCACGCAAGGGATCGTGCGTATCCCCGGCCTCTACTGGTTCGACCACAACATGGTCCGCGACGCCAAATTCGCCTATTTCTACATCGCGCTGGCGCTGCTGGTGGCGAGCACGCTGTTTCTGCGCGTGTTCGTGCGCTCGCGCGCCGGCGCCAGCATCGTGGCGCTGCGCGACAATGAGGAATACGCCATCAGCCGCGGCGTCTCGATCGTTCGCCAGCGCATGCTGACGCTGGCGGCAAGCGCCTTCTTCACCGGCATTGCCGGCGCCTTCTACGCCGCCTACCAACGCAATGCCTCGATCGACGTGTTCGGCATGAGCCTGGCGACCATCATCCTGTCGATGGTGCTGCTGGGCGGCACCAGCACCATCTACGGTGCCGTCGTCGCCTCCTTCGTGCTGACGATCTTCGCCGAGTGGATGGCCGATTTCGGGGCATGGCGCCCGATCATCACCGCGGTGCTGATCATCGGCGTCATGCTGGCCTATCCCAGCGGACTGGCAGGCATGATCAGGTCGGCATGGGGTGCGGTCGCCGGGCGGATCAAACGCCCGGCCTGACTGCCTGGAACAATAGCTCCGCTCAGCGCACGCCGCACCAGTCGATCACCGAAGCGGCGATCACCTTGGCGGTCTCGACAACCGATTCCACCTCGACATATTCGTTGGCGCCATGGAAGCCGTCGCCCGACGGGCCGAAGATGACGCCGTCGACGCCGGCGCCGGCATAATGCGCGGCATCGCACACGGCGACGAAGCCGCTTGCCTTCGGCGTCTTGCCGATAGCGGCCTTGCGTTTCATCAGCGACGTCACCAGCGGATGGTCGACCGGGGTGTTCATGGGCGGGAAATGCAGCCCGCCGAGTTCCCACTGGATGACAGGCGGGTTGTCGCGCAGCCAGGCGTCGGCCTCGGCGAAATGATGGACGAACTCCTCGAAGTCGCGGCGGTATTCCGACGAGTTTTCGTCCGGCAGGAATTTCATGTCGAGGTCGAGCACCGCGACATCGGGAATGATGGCCGGATTGGTCATCACCGTCGGCAGGCCATGTTCGCCAAGGCCCGTTCCGCCATGCATGACACCGATGTTGATCGTGTTCATGCCGACCGGCAGCAGCGGATGGGACTTCGCCCGTGTCCGGTCCAACTCATATTGGCGGACGGCGGCGATGAACCGCGCCGCGATCTCGATCGCATTGACGCCCGGCTTCAGCCGGCCCTTGTCGTGCCTCTGCGGATAGATTTCGTTGTAGCGCAGCGCCGAATGCGCGTTGCGGCCACGGATCGTCACCCGCGCCCACTCAAGCCCGCCCTCGACCGGCAGGACATCGCCCCAGGTCGGCTCGGCGACCAGCACCGCCTTGGCGAGCTTGCCCTTCTTCACCGCATCCATGGCGCCGAAGCCGCCGGCCTCCTCGTCGACGACGGAGTGGATCGCCAGCCGCCCCTGCAGCGTGATGCCTGCCTTGCGGATCGCGTGCGCGGCGGCGACGCAAGCCGCGACGCCGCCCTTCATGTCGACCGCGCCCCGGCCATAGAGCCGGCCGTCAGTGATCTCACCGCCGAACGGATCGACCGACCAGTCCTTCATCTCGCCGACCGGCACGACATCGATGTGCCCGCACAGGATCAGGCTGCGGTCTTCGCTTCCAGCCCATTCGCCGACCAGATTTGGCCGGCCGGGCAAGGCGTCCCATTGTTCGGTCTTGAAGCCATCGTGCTTCAAGATCGGCTCCAAGAGCGCCTGGACGTCCGCCTCGCGATTGATCGCCGGATTGGCTTCGAATTTGGGATTGACCGAAGGGATGCGGACCATGTCGCGGACCAGGCCGATCAGCCAGTCGCGGTCGGCCTCGATTTCAGCCTGCGCGGCATCGATGATGGTCTGGATATCGGCCATGATTGTTCCTTCCTCGCATCGCCGCGCCGGGCGCTTCGACGCTATTTCCTCGGGGTTCTTGGTTTGGTGGTTTCGGTGTCGAAGGGCGACAGGCCGGCATCGAGGGTAACGGCATTGGCGCTGCGGATCTTCTCGATGTCCTCGATGCGCTTGCGTACCCCGGCGCCATGGCCTTCCAACGCATGGGCAAAAACGGTTTCCATCTGCGCGACGGCGGTCGCCAGCGTGTCGAAGGGCGAGTTGGCGTCGATCGCCGCGACCATGGTCAGGTCGGCCACGTCAGCGATCGGCGACAGCCACACATCGGTGAACAGCAGGACGGAGACGCCGCGTTCTTTCGCCTGCTGTGCAAAACTCACCACGTCCGACTGGTAGCGCCGGTAGTCGAACACGACGAGAAGGTCGCGCTTGCCAAGATCGATCAACAGGTCGAAATCGGCGGGGCTCAACGAACCGATGTCGCGCACGCCGGAGCGGAACTGGAGAAGGTAACCGGCAAGCATGGAGGCGATGTGGCGGCTGAAACGGCCGCCCAGCAGCACGACCTGGCCCTTGGTCTCGAGCAGCAGGTTGACGGCGCGCGTATAGGCCTGCAGGGGCACCGCCGTGCGCGTACGCTCCAGACTGTCGGAAACCGAATGGAAATAGGCCAGTGCCGTGCCTTCGCTGGAGCCGCCCGGGCGCTTGGCCTCCATCATCAGCAGCGGCGAATGCAGCCGGGATTCCACTTCCGTGAGCAACCGCGCCTGGAAATCGGCAAAGCCGACATAGCCGAGCTTGGTCATCAGCCGCGTCACGCTCGGGTCGCTGACGCCGGCGCGACGCGCCAGCCGGGTCGCTGTTCCCAACCCCGACATCGGATAATCGGCAAGCAGGACCTGAACGATCTTTTCTTCCGCCGACGTGAACGCCAAGGTGGCGTTGGCCAGTTCTTCGCGGATCGACATGGTCATCGCCTCTCGCCGGGGAAAGACGATTATCTTACAATTTCATGCCTGATTGTCAAATTTGGATAATATCTTACAGGCTTGCAGAGTCGACCTATCTGAAGCTGGCGATGGGCAGGAATTTCACCGCGGAGCCGGTGAAGCGGCGGTGATCGGACGTCTTTCCTCGTGGCTGGAATCCATCGAGATAAACCTGCTCCGGCGCCGTGCGGATGAAATTGGCGGCAATGACGGGCGCCGCCATCGAGCCGGCTCCTGCGCTGCCGCGACCGCTTTCACGCGGACGGCCAGTCAATGCCGCGGGTACAATGACGGCGGTGCCCTTGGGGTCGAGACGTGGCTGGACACGGTCAGCCTTGGGGCTTGTCCTGGCACGATCTTCGGGTTTCGACGCCGGGACCGCAATCGGCTGGCCAGCCAGCGGATCGAGATTGTCATCGGCGTGATGCGTGGCGAGCAAGGCGCCGATTGCATCGGCGGGTTTGGCCGCCTCCGGCTGTCGCGCAGGCCCCGTCCGGCCTTCGGGCCGCCATGTCGGGACAGGGATGTTGAGCGCCACCATGTCCGGACCGGCAATCGCGAGAGCGGCGCCAGCCTTGCCCGAGGCAGTTTCGGCGCCGGCCGCCGGTTCAGCCCGCGCCGGAGATGCGCTGGCTACGCCGAGCGGCACGGTTTGCGGGGTTGGAATGCTGGCAGCGAGCCCGGTGCGCGGTGCGAAAGCGGGTACCGGCACCGTGCCGGGCGCCATCGCCATGACGATCGCTTCGGGCGTCTTCGCGGGCGTTTCTTCCGGGGAAACCATCTGAATGTCCGCCCGCTGGGCTGCCTCCGGCGCCACGATAGCGATGCCCTGTCCGGCCATCTTCGGTTCATCGGCCGTCTTGGGGTCACCGGCCGTCTTGGGCTCAACCGGCTTCGCCGGCTTGCGTGGCGCAGGCGCCACTTCCGCGGCATCGTCGGCATCGTCCGTGCCGCGCCCACCTAACAGCGACGCCAGCAGGCCACGCGCCGGCCTGCGTTGGCCGCCGTCGGCGCTTGCCAGTTCGATGTTGGGCGTGCCGGCGGCCTTGCGCGATTTGTAGGCGGCAAACGCTTGATCGTAGCCGGGCAGCGGCTTGCCGTCGCTCGGCACATGCAGCGTATTGCCGTTGGGGAAGACCCTGGCCAGTTCCTGGCGGCTGATGCCCGGCCAATGCCGCACATTGCCGACGTCCATGTGGATGAAGGGCGAACCGGAAGTCGGGTAATAGCCGACGCCGCCGCCCTGCATCTTCAGGCCGATGTCGCGCAGCTTCTTCAGCGGCACATCCGGCAGGAAGAAATCCATGGCGCGGCCAACCATGTGCTGGCTTTCGCGGGCCACCCCTTTCGAACGGCCGCGCAGCATGGCGTTGGTCGCCGGCGAGCGATAGGCGCTGACCACATGGATATAGCTGGTCGAGCCGCTGGCGCGATAAGCCTGCCAGACCAGGTCGAGCAGACGCGGATCCATCCTGGTCGGCTCGTTGCGGCGCCAGTCGCGCAGCATGAAGTTGATCTTCTTCAGGCCCGCCTGATCGTAACGCCCGTCGCGCTTGAAGACGATCTCGGCCTTCTCGCCCGTATGGAGATGCTGAATTCGCAGGGCGCGCGTTTCGGCGAACGCATCGGTGATGCACATGCAAAAGAAAGCGGCCATGAAAGCCTGCAACCGGGTCCAGAAGCGGAAACCGCCGGGCGCGTTCTGTTGGCTTTCAATCACGTTCATGCCTTGCACATCGTTCCTGTTTCGGGCGATTTGACGTCCTCGCCGGAGGCGGAGCCTTCTTTTCAGCACCCTTCCCGGCGCTGCTGACCAGGCGGACAGGCCAGACTTGACCAGGCGGACAGGCCAGCCATTCCACAACACGTCATGTCGAAGAACAGCATCTTGGTTAACGAATCGTGTCATGCGGCGTTTCGACTGGAGGTTGCCGCCCCCCGCCTTTGGGGAAGCCACGTTGTCTTCCGGCTGAACGCGCCAACACAGGTCGGCCGACCGACAGGAAACCTTTCATGCAAGTTGGCCGTTGTAGCTGGAAGAGAGGAGAAGTTGAATGGCATCCGTCCGGTACATCGTTTCGAACGTCGACAAGGCGGTCGCGTTCTATCGAGACAATCTCGATTTCAAGATCGACAAGCACAATCCGGGCAAGTTCGCCGCGCTGTTGCGCGACGACTTGACGCTGTATCTCAGCGCCCCAGGTGCGGGGAGCGGTGGTCAGGCGGGCGGCGATCCAAAGCCGGGCGGGTGGAACCGATTTATGATCATTACGACCGAGATCGATGTCCTCATCGAGCGGTTGCGCCGCACTGACGCAAGATTCCGCGGCAAGATCAGCGACGGCGGCGCCGGCCGCGCCATCTTGCTCGAAGATCCCTCCGGCAACGTTATCGAGCTATTCGAGTTCAAGAAGGATCGAGCCTGATTTAAAGCTCGTGGCGACGCTGGTTTTGATCGCCTTCGCGGTGCTGACAATGTCAAGCTTATGTGTACCACCCGGCGTACCAGGCGGCAAAAAGACCAAGGTAGGGGTTCCCTATCAATGGGATAGACTGGTGCTGCGAGAGAGGATTGAACTCTCGACCTCTCCCTTACCAAGGGAGTGCTCTACCACTGAGCTACCGCAGCCGCCGATGGCGGGGCTTCTGCCATATCGAACCGGCAAGCGCAAGGCCAAGAACAACGCTTCTGTGAAAGCCTTTGCCGGATAGCTTTCGATGACATGGCGGTGCCACAATGTTGGCTATCCCTGAATGGCGGGTTGGCTGGCTGCCAGCCGGGGCAGGACGATGAACGACACGACAAATCCACCGAAAAGCAGCGGAACGACCCGCAAGGACCGGCTCGCCGAGCAGTTGCGCGCCAATTTGCAGAAGCGCAAGGCGCAGTCGCGCTCGCGCCGTAGTGGCGACGCCGACAAGCGGCGCGCCGGGGAGGCCGACCAGCGGCCCGACGGACTCGGCACGGCAAAGGAAATGCAGAAAGATTAACTCAAATCGGCCACTCTTGGACGGGATGCTCGGAAATCCTATTTCTTGAACCATACCGGCCAATGGTCTAGACGGGCCGACACTCAAACGATTGAACCGGCCTTTTCTGGCCGAGAGGGACATTCTCCAATGGATCGCATCAGAATCGTCGGCGGCAACAAGCTTGCCGGAAGCATTCCGATCTCGGGCGCGAAAAATGCCGCCCTGCCGCTGATGATCGCCTCGCTTCTGACCGACGACACGCTGACACTCGAAAACGTGCCGCATCTGGCCGATGTCGAGCAACTGATCCGCATCCTCGGCAATCATGGCGTCGACTATTCGGTCAATGGCCGCCGCGAGAAGCAGAATGAGGGCTATTCGCGCACCATCAACTTTTCCGCCCGCAACATCGTCGACACGACAGCTCCTTACGAGCTGGTGTCCAAGATGCGCGCCTCGTTCTGGGTGATCGGGCCGCTGCTGGCCCGGATGGGCGAGGCCAAGGTGTCGCTGCCCGGCGGCTGCGCCATCGGCACGCGCCCGGTCGACCTGTTCCTCGAAGGCCTGCAGGCGCTGGGCGCCGATATCGATGTCGACACCGGCTATGTCATCGCCAAGACCCGCAATGGCCGCCTCGTCGGCAACCGTTACATCTTCCCCAAGGTCTCGGTCGGAGCAACCCATGTGCTGATGATGGCGGCATCGCTCGCCAAGGGCGAGACGGTGCTGGAAAACGCCGCCTGCGAGCCCGAGATCGTCAATCTCGCCGAATGCCTCAACGCCATGGGCGCCAGGATTTCCGGCGCCGGCACGCCGACCATCACCATCGACGGCGTCGAAGCGCTGTCGGGGGCGCGCGTGCGCGTCATCCCCGACCGCATCGAGACTGGCACCTATGCCATGGCCGTGGCGATGACCGGCGGCGACGTCGTGTTGGAAGGCGCACGGCCGGAGTTGCTGCAGACCGCGCTCGACGTGATTTCGCAGACGGGCGCGGAGATCACGCAGACCAATTCCGGCATCCGCGTGAAGCGAAATGGCGCCGGGATTTCGCCGGTCGACGTGACGACGGCGCCCTTCCCGGCCTTCCCGACCGATCTGCAGGCACAGTTCATGGGCCTGATGACCATGGCCAAGGGCAAGTCGCGCATCACCGAGACGATCTTCGAAAACCGCTTCATGCACGTCCAGGAACTGGCGCGGCTCGGCGCCCACATCACGCTTTCGGGCCAGACGGCGATCGTCGACGGCGTGGCGAAGCTGAAGGGCGCGCCGGTCATGGCGACCGATCTTCGCGCTTCGGTCTCGCTGGTCATCGCCGGTCTGGCCGCCGAAGGCGAGACCACGGTCAACCGCGTCTACCATCTCGATCGCGGCTTCGAGCGGCTGGAGGAAAAGCTTTCCAATTGCGGCGCGGTGATCGAGCGGATTTCTGCCTGACGATCCGCGGTCGCTTGGCGAAATCATCTGCAAAGCGTTCCTTCTCCCGTCACCATACGGGGAGAAGTGCCCGGCAGGGACGATGAGGGGTGCGCAAAACCTGCGGCAAATGCCTCTGGCGGTATTCCTGTCGCGGTTGCACCGATCGGAAAGACCGCCTAACAGAAAGGCTGATTGCCAACCTCTGGGTGTGAAATCCGCATGGCCTTAAAACTCATTGCGCTCGACGATCAGGATCTGGGCATCGTCTCGGCCCACCTCCAGGACGCCGTGATGAAGGTCTCGGACCTCGAATTCCTGCCCAAGGCCAAACGGTTCGTGCTGACCATGAACCGTTTCGTGTGGGAGGCCAAATCCGGCCTGTTTCGCCAGCACAATGAGCGGCGGCAGGCGGTGCTGCATTTCGACCGGGTGCTGGGCGCCAAGACCAACGGCATTGCCCGCGACAAGCCGGCCGAAATCCTCTCCCTGCTGGCGATCAGCTTCATCGAGATCAGCAAGCCGGCCGGCATCGTCGAACTGATCTTCTCGGGTGGCGGTACCATCATGCTCGACGTCGAATGCATCGAGGCCCGCCTTGCCGATATCGGCGGTGCGTGGGAAGCCACGTCGCGCCCCATCCACAGAGCTTGAGCATACAATGGCCATCACGCTTCGCCAGTCCGACGCCGATTTCGAGCAGCGTTTCGCCGCCTTCCTCATGACCAAGCGCGAGGTATCGGCCGATGTCGACGCCGTGGTGCGCGACATCATCGCGCGCGTGCGCGCCGAGGGCGACACGGCACTGATCGACTACACGCAGAAATTCGGCGGAGGCGACCTCGCCGCGCTAGGCATTGCCGTCTCGGCGGAAGACATCGCCCGCGCCTATGCCGAGGCCGATCCGGCCACGGTCGAGGCGCTGAAATTCGCACGTGACCGCATCCGGTCCCATCACCAGCGGCAAAAGCCGCAGGACGAACGCTACACGGATGCCGCCGGCGTCGAGCTCGGCTCGCGCTGGACCGCGATCGAGGCGGTCGGACTCTATGTGCCGGGCGGCACGGCAAGCTATCCGAGTTCGGTGCTGATGAACGCCGTGCCGGCCAAGGTAGCAGGCGTCGAGCGCATCGTCATGGTCGTGCCGGCACCGCACGGTGTCGTCAACCCGCTGGTGCTGGTGGCGGCGGATATATCAGGCGTCTCCGAAATCTACCGCGTCGGCGGCGCGCAGGCGATCGCCGCACTTGCCTATGGCACGCAGACGATCAAGCCGGTGGCCAAGATCGTCGGCCCCGGCAATGCCTATGTCGCCGCGGCCAAGCGGCGGGTGTTTGGCACCGTCGGCATCGACATGATCGCGGGGCCGTCGGAAGTGCTTGTGGTGGCCGACGGCGGCAATGATCCGGAGTGGATCGCGGCGGACCTGCTTGCCCAGGCCGAACATGATGTGTCGGCGCAGTCGATCCTGATCACCGACGATCCGGCGTTCGGCGAGGCGGTCGAACGGGCGGTCGAGCGTCAGTTGCAAAGCCTCTCGCGCGGCGATACGGCGGCGCAGAGCTGGCGCGATTTCGGCGCCGTCATCCTGGTTCCGACGATCGAAGCGTCGCTGCCGCTGGTCGACCGCATCGCGGCCGAGCATGTCGAACTGGCCATCGACGATGCCGAAGGCTTTCTCGCGAAGATGCGCAATGCCGGTGCCGTCTTCCTCGGCCGCCACACGCCGGAAGCCATCGGCGACTATGTCGGCGGCTCCAACCATGTGCTGCCGACGGCGCGCTCGGCGCGCTTCTCATCGGGCCTGTCCGTGCTCGACTTCGTCAAGCGCACCTCGGTCATGAAGCTCGGGCCGGCACAGTTGCGCATGCTGGCACCGGCGGCGATCGCACTCGCGCGGGCGGAAGGGCTCGACGCGCATGGCCGCTCCGTCACTATCCGGCTGAACATGTAGGCCGGCATGACGGGCTCCGGTCAAACCCGCGCAAAACTGATCGATGTCGAACTCGATGAATCGATCGGCCGTTCGACGCCCGATGTCGAGCACGAGCGGGCGGTGGCGATCTTCGACCTGATCGAGGAGAACCGTTTTCAGCCCGTCAACGACAGCGGCACAGGTCCTTACCGGCTGAAGCTGTCGCTGGCCGAGTCCCGTCTGGTCTTTGCCGTGGCGCGCGAGGACGGTGCCGCCGTCGTCACCCACATCCTGTCGCTGACGCCGCTCAGGCGCATCGTCAAGGACTACTATATGATCTGCGAGAGCTATTACGACGCCATCCGCTCCTCGACGCCGAGCCATATCGAGGCGATCGACATGGGCCGCCGTGGCCTGCACAATGAGGGCTCGCAGACGCTGATGGATCGGCTCTCCGGCAAGATCGACATCGACTTCGACACGGCGCGACGGCTGTTCACGCTGGTCTGCGTGCTGCACTGGCGGGGCTGACCCTGGCCCCCGGCGCCCTGCCCCGCTCGGTCCTGTTCCTGTGCGGCATGAATGCCGTGCGCTCGCCGATGGCCGAGCAGCTGGCGCGCCGGATGCTGCCCCCCACCATTTTCGTCGCCTCGGCCGGTGTGCGCGCCGGCGAACGCGACCCGTTCGTCGATGCCGTGCTTGCCGAGGACGGCCTGACGCTTGGCGAACGTCATCCACGGACGCTGGACGATCTCGAGGACGACTATTTCGACCTGATCGTCACACTGGCGCCGGAGGCGCACCATGCCGCGCTCGAACTCACCCGCTCGCTTGCCGTCGAGGTGGAATACTGGCCGACGCCGGACCCGACCGATGCCGGCGGCACGCGCGAACACATCATGGCCAGCTATCGCGACGTCCGCGAGCGGCTGAAGTTGCGCATAGGCCGACGTTTTTTGCTTCCAGGAGCAAAAAACGCGACGGATTAAGCGTGTTCACAAGCGAACGATTATCATATAGGTTCCGCCGAAATTCCGGCCAGAGTCGGAAGTAGAGCATGATCCGAAAACCGCTTCACACTTCTCGGCATCATGCTCTAGGCGCCGAAACTGCCATCCAAGCAAAGGTATCGAATGCCGAAGGAAGAAGTCCTCGAATTTCCGGGTATCGTCACGGAATTGTTGCCCAACGCGATGTTCAGGGTGAAGCTCGAAAACGAACACGAGATCATCGCCCATACGGCCGGCCGCATGCGCAAGAACCGCATCCGCGTGCTGACCGGCGACAAGGTTCTGGTCGAAATGACACCATACGACCTGACCAAGGGCCGCATCACCTACCGTTTCAAGTAAGATCAAGACCCGAGCGCGATGAGCATTTTGCAAAAGCTGGTGCTTGCCTCGGGTTCGCCGCGCCGCATCGAACTCTTGCAGCAGGCCGGCATCGAGCCTGACCGTATCCTGCCAGCCGATGTCGACGAAACGCCGCTGCGTGCCGAGCACCCGCGCTCGCTGGCCAAGCGCTTGTCGAAGGAAAAGGCCGAGAAGGCGTACGCGTCGCTGAAGACCGAGACCGACTATGCGCCGAGTTTCGTGCTGGCCGCCGACACGGTGGTTGCCGTCGGGCGGCGCATCCTGCCCAAGGCCGAAACGCTGGACGATGCCGCCAACTGCCTCGGGCTCTTGTCCGGCCGTTCTCACCGGGTCTATTCAGGCATCTGCCTGATCACGCCGGGCGGCAAATTGCGCCAGCGGCTGGTCGAGACGCGGGTGCGTTTCAAGCGGCTGCCGCGCGAGGAGATCGACGCGTATGTCGCCTCGGGCGAATGGCGCGGCAAGGCCGGCGGCTATGCCGTGCAAGGCCTCGCCGGCTCCTTCGTCGTCAAGCTCGTCGGCTCCTACACCAACATCGTCGGCCTGCCGCTCTATGAGACGGCGACGCTGCTGTCGGGCGAAGGTTTCAAGACCCATCAAAACTGGTCGTCCGCGCGACCATGAGCCTGGACGACAAAGTCACGCCGCTGCGGCCCAAGCGCCCGTGCCCCGAATGCGGCAAACCGTCGGCGCGCGAGACCTATCCGTTCTGCTCGACGCGCTGCAAGGACATCGACCTCAACCGCTGGCTGAAGGGCGCCTATGTCATCTCGGCCCGCGACGACGAGGAAGAACCCGACGCCGACGATCCAAAATAAGGCCAGGCCATCAGCGCGGGCCAGACTTTCGATCAGGCTTCTGGCGAGCCCGCAGGGCCATTGGAGTCCGACTGCAAAAAGAATCTGTCGAGGAGGGGAATGCAGGCCGCCCCAAGGCCGGCTGCCTGCCGGTCCGACGTGCCCTCCCTGACGAAGAGAGACGCAAGATCGCTGGCGCCGATGGCCGTGAGCTTTTCCCTGATCTCCCTCACCAGCTCGGCTCTCACCCATTGCGGCATGAGGCCGTCCAGAACGATGCCCCTGAATGTGGCAAGCGCCGACGCCGAATGGACCGCCAGCGATATGCTGGACGAGGTTGCCTCAATCCATTTCCTGAGTTGCGGGTCAGGGGCGCGAGACCCTGGCGCCAGGCCGACATCGTCAACCGAAACCGATGTGCCGAGCGGTGCCACGCCGCCGGTCGCAGATGGCACCAGGATACGTCCGATCCCAGGCCTTGCATCGCGGCGCGAGAAGCCGAGCCGACCATGTTGGACAATGCCTCCGTCAAGCGAATGCCCGATGAAGATATAGAGGAAGTCGGGCGCGCCTCCGGCCAGCCCATAGGCCAGTTCCGCGCTGCATGCCGCCACCGCATCCCGGTCGAGATAGATCGATAGATGTGTTTCCTTGCCCAACTGCAGGGCCAGGTCCTCAAACTCGGCCCACGCGCTCTCCGGACCGTCCGTGCCCTTGCCGTTGGCAACCGCCGCAAGAATATCCGAAGCTACCGCTATGCCGATGTCCTCCAGCCTCGCGTGCTGGGCTGAGGTCAGGCGCGAGCGCATCTCGGCAATCGCCGTATATGCGATGCGTGCTATTTCACCCATTTCGCCCGCGCCGTACGACAGCCTTCGCTGCTCCAGGACCCCGCCGACAAAATCGACCAGTGCGATGTCCGCATGGCGCAGCCCCAGCCGCAGGCCAAGAAACAGCGCTCCCTCGGGATTGATCGACATCGGGACCGACGGCTGTCCGACCTTGCCTTTGACGGGCCTTCCCGCCACCAGCAGTCCTTCCGCCTCGAGGGAGCGGACGATGACGGACGCGGTCTGCTTGGTGAGCCCGGTGATCTCGGCGATCTGAGCTTTGGACAGTTGACCGTGTATCCTGATCAGCGACAGGGCAAGACGTTCATTCGACGCGCGGAGGCCGACCTGGTTCGCGCCCCTGTAACCTGAATAAATACCGTTCGGGCTCGTTCGGGCAGAGCTTGCGCCACCTATACGTCCGGTCACAGTGATACCCCAATAAGGACGCGCCCGCCGACCTTGGTGTTGGCGGACGCAGATACGACCCTTGGCAAGGATTTGCAGGAGGAGGGCAAATAAGTCAATCGAAATTACCTATTGACTTGGTCTGCGACCTGAAAGTAGCTGGCATGGACCAAAGACGAGGGAAGCGAAGATGATACGCGGCGACTGGATCGCAACATGGACTGCCAGCCCTATGAATATCTGGGCCGCCGACATGGTGATCCCAGGGTTCTACAACCAGACGGTTCGCGAGATTGCCCGCATCAGCGTCGGAGGCCGGCGGTTAAGGATACGGGTGTCGAACGAGTTCGGCAGCGCACCGATCGTCATCAACGCGGCGCACGTCGCACTTGCGGGCGAGGACGGAGCCATCCAGCCCCTGACAAGCCGCCCCCTCACCTTTGGCGGCGAGGCGACCGCCTCGATTGCGCCGGGCGCTCCACTGTTCAGCGATCCCGTGGAACTGGCAACGCCCGCGCTGTCCCGGCTTGCCTTGAGTTTCTATGTGAGCGGCCATCTTCCGGTGGAAACCCATCATTACGAGGCGCAGCAGACGGCATTCATATCCATACCGGGGAATTTCGCCGCCTCCGAACTCCTGCCGCTTCAGCAAACCACCACCAGCCGCTACTTCGCTTCAGCCATCTATGTCGACGCAAAGGAAGGATCGCGCGCGATTGCCTGCTTCGGCGACTCCATCACCGACGGCTACGGCTCGCAGATAGACGGCGACAGGCGGTGGCCGGACATTCTGAGCGAGCGGCTCAGCGCCGGCACCGCGACGCAGGACCTGGCCGTGCTCAATCTTGGTATCGGCGGCAACCGGCTTCTGAGCAATCGCCGCGGCACGAAGGCTTTGGAGCGGTTCGACCGCGATGTGCTCAGCCTGCCCAGGGTGTCGCATCTCATCATTCTGGAGGGCGTCAACGACATAGGCTGGCCCAACACCGCGCTTGCGGGCGCCGATGAGGCCGTAACGGCAAAACAAATCATATCGGCGATCCGGCAGCTTGCCGTGCGCGCCGAGACTGCCGGCATTCGCGTCATACTGGGGACCCTGACCCCATTCGAAGGAACAACATCGGAATCGCCGGTCGGCGATTTCTACACGCCCGAGAAAGAGAAGGTTCGCGGCGCCGTCAATGCATGGATCCGAAAGGCCGAGGGCGTTTACGGCTTTGTCGACTTTGATGCCGCCGTTCGCGATCCCGGCCGGCCAACCAGGCTTCTCCCAGCCTATGATTGCGGCGATCACATCCACCCGAGCGACGCAGGCTACAGGGCCATGGCGCAAGCCATCGACATGGCCCTGTTCGAATAGGCGAACAATTAGTAAGTCATTATGACTTATTATTGACACCCGCCATTGTTTGTTGCATAACGTCCTCGAACGCTGGCGAGCCGTGACTGCAAGCGTCAATGGGAGGATTTCATGCGAACCAATAGTCTGCGGTTGTCGCGCATAGCGCTGGCATGCACATTGAGTGCCTTCACCGCCTTCGGACCAGCGGCTGCTGGAGCGGCGGACCTTTCCTCGATCCTTTTCGTCAACCCGCTGCCCAAATATCCGGCGTGGCGGCTGATCGGCGACTGCGTCGCCAATCGGGCGAAGGAGCTGAACATTCCCACGACCGAATCCGGTCCGACCACCGGCAATCTCGATGCCACCGTCATGATTCAGCAAATTCAGCAGGGCATCGCCAACAAGGCGGGAGCGATACTGACTTTTCCGGCGACGGCGGGATTTGTTCCCGTGCTCCAGCAGGCGGGGAAGGCCGGCATCATGGTCGGCACGTTCTATGGTGCTTCCGGAACGGAATCCGGTTCGAACGTGAACATCGGTGCGAACTTCACACGGGTCGGCGAAATCTTTGTCGAAGCGATAGCAAAGCGCGAGGGGCCGCAGCATGTCGGGCTGATGGCGCAGGGACCAAGCGGCGCGGCCAAAGCCTTCGTCGACGGGTTCACCGCGGCGGCCGCGAAGACCCAGAACGTCACCGTGTCCGCTGTGGTCTACACCAACGACGATGCCAGCAAGGCGCTTGACCAGGCCAATGCCCTTTTGACGGCGCATCCCGAGGTCAACGTCATCGCCTCGCATATGGGAACCGCCACGCAGGGCGGGACCGCTGCCATCAAGTCAAAAGGCCTGACCGGCAAGGTCGTATTCGTCGCCAACGGGACGGCAGGTGGGGGCGAGCAAGGACTTGCCGACGGCACCGTCTACAAGTTGATGCTGCAGGATCTCTGCACGGCAGGTTCCAAAATGGTCGATTCCGTCGCGGCCATCGCTCGCGGCGAGGCGGTTCAGCCGCAGATCGATGTTGGCGTGCGCATGTTCGACGCGAGCGACTACAAGGCGTATCTCGCCAAGGGATGGCAGTGATGGCAATCGCCCAGCCGGACATTCCGGCACCCGCGCTGGAGATGCGCGGGGTGGGCAAGTCGTTCGGCAACGTCAAGGCGTTGTCGAATGTCGATATCACCGCCGGGGTGGCCGAAATCCATGCCATTGTCGGCGACAATGGCGCGGGCAAGTCGACCACGCTCAAGATCATGTGCGGGATTTTCCGTCCGGATCAGGGGCAACTGCGACTGGGCGGAAAGTCGGTTGAGATACGGGACGCGTCGGCGGCCCATCACCTCGGCATCTCGGTTGTTCATCAGGACCTCGCCCTTGTCGAATGCCTGGACATCGCCACGAACATGGCTTTGGGAGCCATTCCGCGCAGGGGGCGCTTCCGGCTGGACCGTCGCCGCATGGAGACGGAAGCCGCCAAGGTGCTGGACGACCTGAAGATAAGGGTCGGCTCGGTCCGCACGCAGATCGGGCTCCTTTCTGGTGGCGAACGTCAAATCGTCGCCATAGCCCGTGCGGTTCGGATGGATCTTCCGATCATGCTTCTCGACGAGCCGACCGCGGCACTGGGAGTCCGGGAGACGGCCCATGTGGGAGAAATCCTCGGCGAACTCCGGCAGCAGGGGAAAGCCGTCATCTGCATCAGCCACGACATGGATTTCGTGTTCCGCAACAGCGACAGCATCACTGTCATGCGGCTGGGGCGCTCGGTCGCGACGCGACGCACCAAGGATACCAGCCGTGATGAAATCATCGGACTGATTACAGGTGCGATCCAGGGCGACACTGCCAGTTCCGATCCAACTTTTGCCTGAACGAGGGAACCAGACCGTGGCCAGCGAACAGGCAGAACACCAATCTTCGACAGCCTCTCAAGGTGTCCTTTCGGAATTGATGTTGCGTCAGGAAACGACATTGCTGGCGGTCATCGTGGCGGTTGGGATCGTTGCCACGCTTCGCAACCCCGCATTCCTCAACCCGGCAAATCTCACCGACATCGCCCGCGCGGCGGTGATCTATTTCGTCATGGGCTGCGGCGCTTCACTGCTCATGATCGGAGGCGGGCTCGATTTCTCCGTGGGCGCCGTCTTTACGCTTGGCGGCATCATCTGCGCGTGGTTGTTGGTGTGGGGAGCGCCCTGGCCGCTCGCCGTCCTGGCGGGCGTGGCGGCTGGTGCCGCCGTCGGATACGTCAACAGCGTGATCATCGAGCGGCTGCACGTGCCTCCGATCATAGCGACGCTCGGCACATTCTTCATCGTCGGCGGGCTATGTGTCCAATTCACTGGCGGAGAAGACATTGTCCCGCTGCCCGAAACGTTTCAGGCCCTGGGTCAGGGAGCCGTGCTCGGCGTCCCCTACATCGTTCTCTATGCCATCGCGCTGGGACTGCTTTTCTGGTTCCTGCTCGAGCAGACGCCGTTCGGTGTCGAGACACGCGCGCTGGGTGGCAATCGCAAGGCCGCGATCGCCAACGGCCTCAAGGTCAACAGGCTCGATACGATCCTCTACGTCACCGCCGGCGCCACCGCCGGCCTTGCCGGTGTCATCTACGCTGCGCGCGTTGGAAGTGGCCAAGTTGCCGCCGGCGGACCCTCGGTCACACTCTCGGTCGTCACGGCCGTGCTCATAGGGGGTATAAGCTTGCTCGGAGGCTTGGGCACAATCACCGGCGTTGCGGTCGGGGCCCTCTTGCTATCGGCGATCGATAACGCCCTCATCGTTGCCAGCGTGCCGCCCCAATACAACAGCATCATCATCGGCGCGATCCTTATCTGCGCAGTGGCGGTTGATCACATGCGCAGGGAACGTCTGTACAAGCGCCGCCGGTGAGGTCTTCCCGGAGTTGCCCTGCTCAGGCCGCGTGGGTCTTGCGGCTTGTCCGCGCCCAGGCCGGCAGCCAGTCGCCGTGGGCGGCCAAGAGATCATCGACCAGCGACCAGATCTGGTCGAGGTCGAGTTCGGCCGCCGTGTGCGGATCCATCATCGCCGCGTGGTAGATGTGTTCGCGGTTTTCCGTCATCAGCGCCCGCACCGTCAGTTCCTGGACATTGATGTTGGTACGGATCAGCGCCGTCAGTTGTGGCGGCAGGTCGCCTATATAGGTCGGCTGAATGCCGGACGCGTCGACCAGGCACGGCACTTCGGCGGCGCAATCGCGGGGCAGCGAGGTGATGCAGCCATTGTTGCGGACATTGCCGTAGATCACCGACGGCTCGCCGGTCCAGACTGAATTCATGATCGAGGAGGCATACTCCTTGGACTCCTCGACCTCGATGCGCTGGGCCGAGCGGTAGGCCTGTGCCTGGTCCTTCCAGCGCTCGATCTGCTCGACGCAGCGCTTGGGATATTCATCGAGCGGAATGCCGTATTTCTCGATCAGATCGGGGCGGCCGTCCTTGATGAAATAGGGCGTGTATTCGGCGAAATGCTCCGAGCTTTCGGTGACGAAATAGCCCAGCCGGGTCAGCATCTCGTAGCGCACCTTGTTAGGACAGCGCGGGTTCCAGCCGGGCTTCGGCGCGCGGCCCTCGCGATAGGCGCGCACCAGGTCGGGATAAAGATCGCGGTAGGATCCGTCCGGCTGGCGATGCTCGAACTTCAGATAGAAGGCCATGTGGTTGATACCGGCCGAGCGGTAACGAATCTCGTTGTAGGGAAGGTCGAGGTCGTGCGCCAGTTCCATGGCCGTGCCTTGCACCGAGTGGCACAATCCGACCTGCCGGATCTCGGGATATTTCTCCGATATCGCCCAGGTGTTGATCGCCATCGGGTTGACATATTGCAGCATGATCGCCCGCGGGCAGACGGCGAGCATGTCCTCGCAGATCTTCCACAGATGCGGCACGGTCCTGAGGCCGCGCATGATGCCGCCAACGCCGAGCGTATCAGCGATGGTCTGGCGCAGGCCGTACGTCTTCGGCACCTCGAAATCGGTGACGGTGCAGGGCTCATAGCCGCCGATCTGGAAGGCGACGACGACGAAATCGGCGCCCGCCAGCGCCTTGCGCTGGTCCGTGCAGGTCTCGGCCTTCGCCTTGACGCCAAGCGTGGCGATCAGCTTGTTGACGACGACCGCGCTTTCTTCCAGCCGCTGCGGGTTGATGTCCATCAGCGCGATCGTGGCGCCCGAAAGCGCCGGCCGCTGCAGCACGTCGCCGACGATGTTCTTCATGAACACCGTCGAACCGGCGCCGATGAAAGTGATCCTGGGATGTCTTGCCACGTTAACCTCCGGCATGTGTTCAGGCCACGTCGAATGCGGCCCTGACGAGCCGTTCGGTGTAGGCGGTCTTGGGATTGGTGAGGACCTCGTCGACGGGTCCCTGCTCGACGATCTTGCCGTGCTGCATGACGATGACGCGGTGGCACAGCGCGCGCACCACCTTCAGGTCGTGCGAGATGAAC
Source organism: Mesorhizobium sp. M8A.F.Ca.ET.161.01.1.1 (assembly GCF_004792105.1). NCBI lineage: Bacteria > Pseudomonadati > Pseudomonadota > Alphaproteobacteria > Hyphomicrobiales > Phyllobacteriaceae > Mesorhizobium > Mesorhizobium sp. M8A.F.Ca.ET.161.01.1.1. The sequence goes on from NZ_SRTD01000006.1 coordinate 319,877, forward strand.
AGGTAGCTCAAGCCGCGCTCGTCCTGCAACTTGCGCAAGAGATCGATGATCTGCGCCTGGACGGACAGGTCGAGCGCCGATGTCGGCTCGTCGAGCAGGATGAATTCGGGTTCGAGCGCGATGGCCCGCGCAATCGCGATACGCTGGCGCTGGCCACCGGAGAATTCATGCGGAAACCGCGACAGGATATCGCCCGGCATGCCGGCGCTGACCAGCGCCTCGCGCACCCGCTCGACCCGCTCGCGCCACGTGGCGCCGATGCTGTTGACGATCAGCCCTTCCTCGATGATCTGGCCGATCGTCATGCGCGGGTTGAGCGAGGAGAACGGGTCCTGGAAGACGATCTGCATGCGCGAGCGCAGCGGCCGCATCTGCGTCCGCGACAGGCCATGGATCGGCTGGCCGTCGAAACGGATCTCGCCGCGTTTGGCGTCGGTCAGCCGCAGCAACGCCTGGCCGAAGGTGGTCTTGCCGGAACCGGATTCGCCGACCAGTCCCAGCGTCTCGTGGCGGCAAAGCTTGAGATCGAGATCGTCGACCGCGACCAGTTCACGCCAGTCCGGTTTGAGAAACGTGCCATGGCGCAGCATGAAGCAGACGCGCACGCCATCCGCCTCGAGGATGGTGCCTGAGCCCTCCGGCAACGGTTGCGGGCGTCCCCTTGGCTCCGAGGCAAGCAGCCGCTGGGTATAGGGATGCCGCGGATCGGCGAACAGCCGTTCGGTGACGTTGTGCTCGCACATTTCGCCATGCTGCATCACATAGACATAGTCGGAAAACTTGCGCACCACGGTGAGATCATGGGTGATCAGGATCACCGCCATCCGCAGCTCTTTCTGCAGATTGCGGATCAGGTTGAGGATTTGGGCCTGCACCGTGACGTCGAGCGCGGTCGTCGGCTCGTCGGCGATCAGCACGTCGGGATTGTTGGCGAGCGCCATGGCGATCATCACGCGCTGGCGCTGCCCGCCCGAGAGCTGGTGGGGATATTGCTTGAGCCGCGCTTCGGGTTCGGGGATCTGCACATGCCGCAAAAGTTCGAGCGCCCGCGCCCAGGCTTGCTTGCGGCTCACCTTGCGATGCACCCTGATCGCCTCGACGATCTGGCTGCCGACCGTATAGATCGGGTTGAGCGAGCTCATCGGCTCCTGGAAGATCATCGAGATGCGGTTGCCGCGCAGCTTGCGCCGGGCGCTCTCGGGGAATTTCAGGATGTCCTGTCCGTCGTAACAGATGCTCGATTTCGGCGACACGGTGGCCCGCCGCGACAGCAGGCCCATGACGGTGCGCGCCGTCACCGACTTGCCGGAACCGGATTCGCCGACGATCGCGATCGTCTCGCCGCGATAGAGCTGGAACGAGATGTCCTTGACCGCTTCGACCACGCCGTGTTCGACCTTGAAGGCGACCTCGATGTTGCGGGCGTCGATGACGGGCTCTCCCTGGCGCCCATCATGGTCGAGGCGGAAGGCTGGTGCGAAGGGCTCGGCGAGTACGATGGTCATCCCGGTCCCCTCAATACGGATCGACGGCGTCGCGCAGGCCGTCGCCCAGCGCGTTGAAGGCGAACACGGTGACGAGCACGAAACCGACCGGTGACAGGATCCAGGGATAGGTGCCGATGACCGAATAGGTCGCGGTGTCCTGCAGCATCAGGCCCCAGGAGATCAGCGGCGGCTTGACGGCGAAGCCGAGGAAACCGAGGAAGGATTCCAGCAGCACCACCGTCGGGATCGCCAGCGTCACGGCGACGATCACATGGCTCATCACATTGGGGAAGATGTGCTGCAGGATGATGCGCTGGTCGGTGGCCCCGACCGCCATGGCGGCGCGCACATATTCGATGCGCGCCAGCGCCAGTGTCTTGCCGCGCACCTCGCGCGACATCTGTGCCCAGCCGAGCGCCGACATGACGATGATGACGAAGGCGAGGAACACATTGGTCGGCGCGGTGACCGGGATCAGCGTCGTCAGCGCGAGATAGAGCGGCAGTTGCGGGAAGGCCAGCACCAATTCGACGAAGCGCTGCATCCAGACATCGAACCGGCCGCCGAAATAGCCTGACACCATGCCGACTGTGGTGCCGATGACGGTGATGATGAAGACGACCGTCAGCGCGATCATCAGCGAAACGCGCGAGCCGTGGATGGCGCGCGACAGCACATCGCGGCCGAATTTATCGGTGCCGAGGAAATGCACCGGCTGGCCGTCCGTCGAGGCAAAGAAATGCCGGTTCGCCGGGATCAGCCCGAAGAGCCTGTAAGGCGCGCCCTCTACGAAGAAGCCAAGCAGCCTTGGGTGGTCGTAGTCGGGACCGACGATGGGCTGAAAGGTGACCGGATCGAGATCGGCCGAATCGGCCAGCGCATAGACCCTCGGCCGCGCGACGAAATTGCCGTCCTTGTCGTGGAAGGAAGGCAGCTGCGGCGGGGCGAAGCCGACATCGGTCGCCTTCGGATCCATCGGCGCCAGGAATTCGGCGAAAACGGCCATGACCAGGAGCAGCACGACCAGCCAAAGTCCGGCCATACCGGTCCAGGAGCGCTTCAGCCGGCGCCAGACAAGCGCCATGTAGCTCTCATTGCCGCGCGCGGGTGCCACTGTGGCTCGCTCGGCCGGCAAGGGTGGTGGTGAAGGGTCGCGCGCCAGCATCTAGCCCTCCCCGAACTGGCGCACGCGCGGATCAAGCAGGACCAGCAGCATGTCGGCGATGATGTTGCCGACGATCAGCGTCGCCGACAGCACCATCATGAAGGTGGCGGTGACATAGACATCGCCGACCGCCATCGAGCCGACGATCGCCGGACCGACGGTCGGCAGCGCGAAGATGATCGCCGTCTCGATCTCGCCGGTCAGCATATAGGGCAGCACCACGCCCTGATACATGACCAGCGGGTGCAGTGCGTTGGGCACGGCGTGGCGCATGACGACGGCGCTGCCGGTCAGGCCCTTGGCCTTGGCTGTCTCGACATATTGCGCGTTGAGCGTGTCGAGCAGATTGCCGCGCATGACGCGCATATTGTAGGCGAGGCCGCCGAAGGTGGCGATCGCCACCACCGGCCAGACATGCTTGACCAGGTCGACGAACTTGGCCCACGACCATGGCGCGCCGCCATATTGCGGCGAGAAGAATGAGCCGATCTCCGAGACGTTGAACTGGAAGACGAGGAGATAGACGATGATCAGCGCCATCAGGAAGCGCGGCACCGTCATACCGAGGAAAGAGATGGCCGAAAGCGTCGAGTCGATCCAGGTGTATTGCCGGGTCGCCGCCCATATGCCGAAGGTGATGCCCAGCACCGAGGCGAGCAGATGGCAGACCAGCGCCAGCAGCAGCGTGCGCGGCAGGCGCTCGCCGACGACCTCGGCCACTGGCTTGTTGTAATAGAGGCTGTAGCCGAAATCGCCGCGGGTGACGATGCCGCCGATCCAGTTGAGATACTGGACGGGCAGCGGCTTATCGAGGCCGTGTTCGACGCGATAGGCCTGGGCTTGAGCGTCGGCCTCGGCGAAGGAGGCCCCGCCCTGGTTGATCAGCTGCGAGCGAATGTAATCGGCGTAGTCGCCAGGCGGCGCCTGGATGATGGCAAAGGTGACGAGGCTCAGAATAGCGAGAACCGGTATTGCCGACGCTATGCGCGTGAGCAGGAATCGCAACATCGACGGTCCGCTTCCTCATCTCGCCGGACGCTCCCCTGGAGGGGCGCTCGGAGGGTTGGTTTGTCCCGGCCGCGCCAGCGGCGCGGCCGGGTTTCTCTCAGTCAGGGAGGTAAACTTACATCGGGCCTTTAATCTTACATCGGACCCTTGTCTCCAGGCTTGCCGGGAAGCTCTTCCGGGAACAATTCATATTTCGCCTGCTTGTCGGCCGCGACGAAGACCCGTTCGCGGATGATCGAATCCTCGGCCCAGTTGAACATGAAGATCGGCGTGCCCTGCGGAATGTTCGAGAAGCGCTTGTTGACGATCAAGGCGCCGGGATATTCCGTCAGGCCGATATTGTAGACGTGCTCGGTCGAGATCTTCTGGAAGTCCCGCATCAGACTGGCGCGCTGGTTGTTATCCGCCGACGAGACGAATTTGTTGACGATGTCGACGAGGTCCTTCTCGAAAGGCATCAGATCGACCTCGCCGCTTTCCGGCGCGCGATGATCCCAGCTGGTCTTGGGGCCGACTGGAGCGAGCTGCACGGTGTTCTGCACCACGGAGGTCAGCTCCTGCTCATTGCGTCGGATCAGCCAGTCGAAGCGGCCTGAATATTGGGTGGCATCGCGCTGCGTGCCGTTAAGCCCGTTGAGCACGATCCGGAGGCCAAGCTTCTCCATCTGCGCCACCACGCCTTCGGCGAGGCTCTTGTCGGTCGTGTAGTCGTTGTTGACCAGCATCACGATTTCGACGTTCTTGCCGCCGGCGGTGCCGGCTGGAAAGTTGACGAAGCCGTCGCCGTCTGTGTCCTTCAGACCGGCCTTGGCGAGTTCGGCCTTGGCGCCCTCGAGGTCGAAAGGATAGTAGACGGTGGATTTGCGGTCGTAGAAGCTGGTGCCGGAGGAGAGGCCGCCTGGATAGATCGCGGTGAACGGCCCCTTGACGAGGGAATCGCCCAGCGCCTTGCGGTCAAGCGCCATGGTGACGGCCTTGCGGAAATCCTCGTTGCGGTTCAGTTCGCGGATCGCTTGGCCGCGCTCATCGGGGTTGCCCCAGCCATTGGCGGAAAAGTTCAGGCGCAGATTGTAGCCGATCAGCCGTGGGCCGAAGGCCAGACGCGCCGGCGCATTCGGCTCGGCCGCGCGCTTCAGGGAGGCAACGAAATTTTCCGGCTGCTCGAGATTGGAGAAATCGCCTGCGCCGGCGACCGCCTGAACGTCGCGGTCGGCCCAGGTCGACAGTTTGTAATGCAGCTCGTTGAGATAGGGCAGCTGGTTGCCCTTCTCGTCCACCTTCCAATAGTAGGGATTGCGCCGCATGACGATGATGTCGTCGGCCCGATATTCGACCGGCACCCAGGCGCCCATGACGGGCATGTTCATATATTCCGGCGGGAAGGCGTTCTTGAACTGGTCGTAGGTGTTCTTCGAATATTTCGGGTGCTGCGGCTTCAAGATGTGCGCGGGACCGGGGCAGAACGTGCCATAGGCCATTGCGTAGAGGTGCTGCTTCGGGAAGGCGTCCTTGAAGGTCCACTCGACGGTGTAGTCGTCGATCTTCTTGAGCGTCGTGCCGACGCCAAAGGTTTCCTGGGTGGCGCCATTGAGCGGCGAGACGTTGGGATCCATGACCTCGTCGTCCCAGTAGAACATGACGTCGTCGGCGTTGAATGGCACGCCGTCGGACCATTTGGCGCCCTCGACGAGATGCATGGTCAGCTTGTGACCATCGGCCGACCAGTCCCAGCTTTTGGCGAGGTTGGGCAGCGGCTCGGTGTCCTTCGCCTCGACCTGGAACAGCGGTGCGGTGCGCGTCAGGCACTCGGAAAGGCCGATGTCGATGCCGCCCCAGCCCTGGGTCTGGCCGGCGCCGTAGTTCCAGCCTTCCGGCCGGCCGCCGATGACGTGGCGCATCGTATCGCCATAGACGCCGATACCGTCCGGCATGTTGGCGGTCTTGAAGACCAGCGGCTCTTTCGGCAGCCGGTCTTTCACCGGCGGCAGCTTGCCGGCCTTGACGTATTTTTCCGTCACCCAGCCGGGCTCGTGATACTCGGGCAGCGCCTTGAACTCCAGGACGGAGTCGCGCGCCACGTATTTGATCTTGCCCTCGGCCGGAAACGTCGCCGGGACCGGCGGCACGGTCGGTTCGGAAGCGAAAGCGCTGAGCGCCGGAACGGAGACGCTCAGCGCCAGTCCAGCGGCAATGCCAATGCTGCGTAGGTTCCTCATGGTCTCCTCCCTCGTGTTCAGACGTCTGCTGCTGCTCGTCCTGTTAGGCCTCGAAGCAATTCCGGACGGAGATTCACCCTTCTCCTGGAATTGCTCCCGCACGCCTGACTGCGGTGGACCTGCCTCCCTGGATCCACTGGCGCGCCCGGTTTTCAGCCGGCCTGTTTCAGCGCGGCCTTTTCGGCGCGCAATTCCTCGATCGAGCGCACGCTTCGCCGCGCGGCACCCGCCCATTCGCGGGTCTTGACCGCGGATTTCGACAGTCGCTCCTTGGCCGCCGGAACCGCATGGGCATATTGCGGCAGCCATTGCGCCTGGGCGACGACCATTTCGTCGACCATCTGCCAAACCTCCTCGGGCGTCGACACGGCGCCGACCAGCGGATCGTGCAGCACGGCAAGCTTCAGAAGATCGATGTCGCCAGATATGGCGGCATGGACCGACATGCGCTGGACGTTGATCGAGGCCATGCAAGTGGCGGCACAGGCTTCCGGCAGCGTGATGCCGGCGGCCATGTTGATGCCGAAGCGGTCGACGAAGCCGGGCGACTCGATGATGGCGTCGCGTGGCAGATTGGTGATCACGCCGTCGTTCTTGACGTTGAAGTGGCCACGATAGACGCGGTTGGTCTCCAGCGCCTCCAATATGTGGCTGGCATGCTCGTTGGAGCGATTTTGCGGATCGATCGGCTTCGACGCCGCTTCGAGGAACTGCGGATATTCGGTCTCGAACCAGTTGCGGGTTTCCGTGGAATAACGGAGGTAGCCGCCGGTCTCGCCGTGGATCCAGTCCGACATGTCGATCCAGCGGGTGATCTCGTCGGGACGCTTGCGGTACCAGGGCAGATATTCGGAGAGATGTCCGTTGCTTTCGGTGGAATAGACGCCGAAGCGCTTCAGCACATCGATGCGCAGCTTTTCCTGCCGGGAATAGACCGGGTGCGCCTCGAAGGCGGCGACCAGTTCGTCCTTGCCGATTTCACGCCCGTTTAGCCTGAGCTCGATGAACCAGGTCTGGTGGTTGATGCCGGAACAGACATAGTCGAGTTCCCCAGGCGATTTCGCGCCCAGCACCTCGGCGATCTGTTCGGCGCCGTGCTGGACGCCGTGGCAGAGCCCAACCGTGTCGACCTTGCCGTATTCGATCGCCGCCCAGGTGTTCATCGCCATCGGGTTGGCGTAGTTGAGGAATTTCGCGTTCGTCTCGGCAACCTCGCGAATATCCCGGCAGAAATCCAGGATCACCGGAATGTTGCGCTGGCCGTAGAGGATGCCGCCGGCGCAGATCGTGTCGCCGACGCACTGGTCGATGCCGTATTTCAGGGGAATGCGGATATCATCGGCATAAGCTTCGAGGCCGCCAACCCGCACGCAGCTGATGATATAGCGCGCGCCCTCGATTGCCTTGCGGCGGTCTGTTGTCGCGGTCACCCTGGTCGGCAATCCGTTCGCCTCGACGATCCTGTCGAGGATCGCCTTGATCATCCCCAGATTGTGCTCGCTGACGTCGGTCAGGGCGAATTCAATGTCCTTGAATTCCGGCACACACAGAATGTCGGTGAACAGCTTCTTGGTGAAACCGACGCTGCCGGCGCCGATAATAGCGATTTTGAAACTCATCACCTTCACCTCGATCCAATCGAATGCTAGGCAAGGAGCAGCAAGGGAGGAAAACGGCCACACGCCTTGGCGTGCATGCCATTCAAGCCGGAATCCGGCTTTCTCTCCTCCCGCCCGCTCCTCGATCGCGGGTTATTCGCGTTCTTCGAGGCGGGATTATGCGCTTATTCGCGGTCACGGCCAGAGAAGGATTATGCTTTCAGGGGTAATTTTGTGCTGCGTGATTTGATCGCCAACGGACAGTCGATGCGGACAGTCTCGCTGCCGCGCGGCCGCCAGCGCCTGCATGCCATGCCGACGAGCACAGGCTATGAGGTGCGCGAGGACGTGACCTATGACTGGGATGGGCGAAAGCGCGGCCAGACACCGTTCACCGTGCTCCAGCACACGATCAGCGGCACCGGCCGGCTGCGCTACGAGAACCGCGACTACCGCCTGCAGACGAACGACACGCTGCTGGTGCTGGTGCCGCACAACCACCGCTACTGGCTGGCCAAGGACGAGCGCTGGGAATATTTCTGGATCTCGATGAACGGCGAGGAGGCGTTGCGCATCCACAAATCGATCCTCGACGTGTCGGGGCCGGTCTTTCGGCTGCAGCCGGCGACGATCGACCATCTCGCCGATTGCAGCCTGCGTCTCATCAAGGGGGCCGCTTCACCAGGTGCCGCTTCGGCCATCGCCTACGAGGCGGCGATGGCGCTCTATGACGATGTGTTCGGCTCGCACGCCTTTGCCGAAAAACAGAGCGCCATGCAGCCGGTCATCGATCACATCAACGCCAATCTCGACAAAGCCCTGCCGGTGGCGGACCTCGTCCAGATCAGCGGGCTCAGCCGGGCTCATTTCTCGCGCTGCTTCGCCGAGAGCGAAGGCCTGCCGCCCGCCGAGTTCGTGCTGCAGCAGCGGCTGCAACGGGCGGCGAAGCTTTTGACGAAAGCGGACTTCCTGCCCGTGAAGGAAGTGGCCATCCTGTGCGGTTTCGAGGACGCGAATTACTTTTCGAAGGTCTTCCGCCGGCTCTACGGGACGACGCCCAGCCAGTTCCGCACCACCGGCATGTATGCCAGCTTGCAAACCCCGGCCAGGCGCGGCGCCAGACTGTCGGACAACGAGATCTGACACCGCTTCGAGCTTCGTTCCATCAGGCCGCGTGCAGGCTGCCGCCGTCCAGCCACTCGCGTTGGGCGGGCGAAAGCGCGATGTCCAGCGCCCGCAGGCTGTCGTCCAGTTCGCCCAGCGTACGCGGCCCAATCAAGGGAACCGACGGGAAAGGCTGATTGAGCACATAGGCCAGCGCAATGTGGATCGGGCTCTTGCGCAGCCGGGCGGCGAGTTCGATCGCGCGGTCGCGGCGGCCGAAATTGCGCTCGGAGTACCAGACCCGCACCAGTTCCTCGCTGTCCAGCCTGTCGCGCCCGGCGCGATCGGTGAAGAAGCCGCGTCCCTGGCTCGACCAGGCGAAGTTGGGCATCTGCCTGGATGTCAGCCAGGCCTTCCAGTCATCGGTAGAAGAGGTGATGCAGCCGGCCCAGATCGGTTCCAGCATCTCGGCCAGCGAGAAATTGTTGGAGAGCACGCCCGGCTTCTGCTTGCCCGTGCGCTCGGCATAGGCAATCGCCTCGTCCATGCGCTGCATCGTCCAGTTCGAGCCGCCGAACGGTCCCCGGATGCGGCCGGCCCTCACCTCGCGATCCATCGCGTCGACGAACTCACCGACCGGCACGTCCGGATTGTCGCGATGCATGAAATAGATATCGACATGGTCGGTCTGCAGGCGGTCGAGCGACTGGGCAAGCTGCTTGCCGATCACGTCGGGATAGCAGAGCGGCGAATGCGCGCCCTTGGCGATAACGACCGATTGCTCACGCACGCCACGGTTCCTCAGCCATTGGCCGAGCAGCGTCTCGGTGTAGCCGCCCCCATAGACATAGCCGGTGTCGAACAGATTGCCGCCGGCTTCGAAGAAGGCGTCGAGCAGGATCGACCCGGAGGAGAAGGTGCGGAAATCCTCGAAACCGAGCGCCACCACCGAAGCCGGCTTCGCCACGCCCGGAATGGTGCGCTTGCCGATCGCCGTGCCGCCCGAACGCAAGGGCCGGCCTGAGATGGTGTTGGTGCGCAGCGAGGCCTTCTCGATCTCATATTCCAGTCCCACGGCCGCACGCCATCTGTCGAGCACGCGCAGGGTGCCGAGGCTGTCGGCCCAGCCCATGCCCGGCCAGGCGAATTCCTGCCGCCCGGCGCGGATCGCCTCGCCGGCGGCATCGACCTCGAAGGAATAGACGTGGCGCTTCTCGTTGACGCTGATGGTCTCGCGCGTACCGTCGGCGCCGATCACGTCGATCCGGCCGAGGCCGACATCGCGGTCGCCGCCGGCGAACCAGAAGTCCGGCACCTCGATACGCCCCTTTGTGCCGAAGATACGCAGCACATTGTCCTGGTTGAGCGAGATGCTGCAGGAAACTTCCGCGACGATACCGCCTGGAAAATGCAGGACAGCGGAGGCCCATTCGTCGACGCCGGATTGACCAAGATGGGCGATGCCGGCGACCTTGTCGGGTTCGGCGAATGGCTCTCCCGCGGCGGCGCCGGCAATGAGGCGCACCATCGAAACGGGATAGCCGCCGACATCGAGGATGCCGCCGCCGGCAAGATCGTTGGCGTAGAGCCGATGCTCCGGCATGAAATCAGGCATGGCGAAGCCAAAGCTCGACTTGATCATCCTGATCTCGCCGATGACGCCCGACTTGACCAGGTCCACCAGTTGCAGCGTCTGCGGGTGGAGCCGGTACATGAAGGCCTCGCCGAGGAAGGTGCCGGCCTTTCGCGCCGCATGCATCATGGCGTCGGCCTCGAAGGCCGTTAGCGCGAGCGGCTTTTCGCAAAGCACATGCTTTCCCGCTTCCGCAGCCCTGATCGCCCATTGCGCGTGTCCGGGATGCGGTACCGCGATGTAGATGGCGTCGATTTCCGGATCGGCAAGCAGCGCTTCATAGCCATCGAGGATGCGGGCGCCTGGGAAGCTCTCGGCCAGGCCCGGCTTGCCGGGGTTGCGGGCGCCGATGGCGACCAGTGTCCCTGTGCGCGACCCGGCGACGCCGCCGGCAAAGGCCTTGGCAATGCCCCCCGGCCCGAGGATGCCCCAGCGAATGGGCGTTGATACAGTCATGTCATTCTCCTTGCGGGCTTGAAAAGGTGCGGCCAGTCAGCGCAGCCGCAGCCCCTTTTCGTCGAACAGGTAGGATTTGCGGATGGAAACGGTGACCTCCGATGTCTCGGGGACCTTTGCCGCGTCGCGCTGGATCACGACGTCCTCGCCATGGCTCGTCCTGGCGTAAAGGAAGCTGGTGCCGCCGAGGTGCTCGACCACGTCGATGGCGGCGGTGAGGTCGGCGGCGCCTTCACCAGCGCTGCCAAAATGTTCGGGCCGCACGCCGACGATGACCTTGCTCCCAGGTTCAGGCGCCGCAACCTTCAGGGGCTGCGTGAAGCGGGTTTTCTCCTCGCCCGCCAGCTCGACCACGACGCCTTTTGCATCACGCCCGACAATGTGGGCCTTGATGAAGTTCATCTTCGGCGAACCGACAAAGCCGGCCACGAAAATATTGTCGGGATTGTCATAGAGATCGAGCGGCCGGCCGATCTGCTCGACATGGCCGCCGCGCAGCACGACGATCCGGTCGGCGAGCGTCATCGCCTCGGTCTGGTCGTGGGTGACATAGACCATGGTGGCGCCGAGTTCCTTGTGCAGCCTTGAGATCTCGACCCGCATCTGCACGCGTAGTTCGGCGTCGAGATTGGAGAGCGGCTCGTCGAACAGGAACACTTGCGGCTCGCGCACGATGGCGCGGCCGATGGCGACACGCTGGCGCTGGCCGCCGGAGAGTTTCTTGGGACGGCGGTCCATCAATTCGCTGATGCGCAGGATCTCGGCCGCGCGCTTGACCCGCCGCTCGGTGTCGGCCTTGGGGTTGCCGGTCATGCGCAGCCCGAAGGAGAGGTTCTGTTCGACGCTCATATGCGGATAGAGTGCGTAGGACTGGAAGACCATGGCGATGCCGCGATCTGCCGGCTCGACATCGTTGACCACCTTGCCGCCGATGGCGATCTCGCCGCCGCTGATGTCCTCGAGCCCGGCGATCATCCTGAGCAGCGTGGACTTGCCGCAGCCCGACGGGCCGACGAAGACGACGAACTCGCCATCGGCGATGTCGATGTTGGCGCCGTGGACGACCTCGAAGGCGCCGAAGCGCTTGGCGACGTTTGTGAGCGTGACGGTTGCCATTCTGCTCCCTATTTGACCGCGCCGGCGGCGATGCCGGCGATGAAATGACGCTGCAGGAGCACGAAGACGACAAGCATCGGCACGGTCAGCATCACCGCGCCCGCCATGATGCCGCCCCAAGAGACTTTGGTCAGGCCGATCAGCGTGCCGAGCGCCACGGGTGCTGTCATCGAACCCGGCTGGCTGTTGATGAGCAACGGCCAGAGATAGTTGTTCCAGGAGGCAAGGAACAGGATGATGCAGAGCGCGGCCAGCATCGGCCGCGCCAACGGCAAGGCGATGAAGACGAAGATACGCCACTCCTTGACGCCCTCGACGCGGGCGGCATCGAACAGGTCGTCGGGCATCATGGAAAAACTCTGGCGCATGAACAGCACGCCAAGCGAATTGAACAGCGGCGGCACGATCAGCGCCACCCATGTGTTGGCGAGCTTGAAGTCGCGCGCCACCATGATGAATTGCGGGATCAGCACCACCGCATAGGGCAGCGTGATGGTGCCCAGGATGATGGCGACGACCACGCTTTTGCCGAAGAACTGGTAGCGGGCCAGCGCCCAGCCGGCCATCGAGGTCAAAAGCACCGACAGGACGGTGTAGGTCACCGCCACGCAAACGGAGATGACGATGGCGCCGACGAAGTCGGTGTCATGCTGCAGATTGTTGAAATTGTCGATGAAATTGCCGTGCGGCAACAGTTCGATGCCGGGGCTGAAGATGCCATTGTCGGGCATGGTCGAGAACACCACCATCATCCACAGCGGAAACAGCCAGATCAGCGCCAGCGGCGTCAGGAATAGGTGCAGCGCGATGCTTCGTTTCAGTCTTGCCGATGAGAGCGAGCTCATTTCGGTTCCCTCGTCAGCCACAGCTGCACCAGCGTGATGGCGATCGCCAGCCCCGCCATGGTGTAGGCCACGGCCGAGGCATAGCCGAAATTGAGCGAGCGGAAGCCCTGGCGGTAGAGCAGCAGGCCGAGCGTCTCGGTGCCGCCGCCCGGCCCGCCGCGCTCGGTGATCAGGAACGGCTCGGTGAACAATTGCATGGTGCCGATGATCGACAGCACGGCGCAGAAGACGATGACCGGCTTCAACAGCGGCAGGGTGATGTGGAAGAATTGCTTGAGCTTGCTCACCCGGTCGAGCGTCGCCGCCTCATAGACATCCTCGGGAATGGATTGCATGCCGGCCAGCAGGATGATGGCGTTGTAGCCGGCCCAGCGCCAGGTGACCGCGATCATGATCAGCGCCATGGCCGGCGTGACGTTGGAGAACCAATCGACCTTGGGCAGGCCGACGCTGTTCAGGAGCTTGTTGACGATGCCGAAATCGAGGCTGAACATCAGCCGGAACACCGCCGAATAGGCGACCTCGCCGACCACCACCGGGGCGAAGAAGGCGAAGCGGTAGAGGCCGCGCGCCTTGAGCAGCGGCGAATTCAGAAGCACCGCCATTACCATCGCCAGCGCGATCATCACCGGAACCTGGATGACCAGGATGAGCAGCGTGTTCTTCAGCGCGTTGAAGAAGGCGGGGTCGCCGATCAGCCGGCCCCAGTTGAAGCCGGGCGCGAAGCGCCAGGGCACGGTGCGCGTCGCCTGGAACGAGATCAGGAACGAGGAGATGATCGGCCACACCCAGAAGATGGCGAAGATCAGGAGATAGGGCGTTAGAAAGCGATAGGCCGTCGCATTGCGGTTGCGCATCTTTTCTCCTCCTCCTTTCTGTTTTTCCGGTTAGTGAGGCAGCAATTGCCGAAGTAGGCGCCGCCCCTCATCCGCCTGCCGGCACCTTCTCCCCGTATAGTGACGGGGAGAAGGAAGCTGTCAGCACCTCAGGACTTGACCGGCAGCCCGGTCGCCGAGGCGATCTGGCTGGCGGCATCGTCGAGTGCCGCCTTGGCGTCGGGATAGCCGCCGGCGAGATATTTGGTCTGCACCGCGCGCACGATGATCTCGGCATCGCTCTGGAACTGCGTGCCGCGGCTCGGAACAACCTTGGGCAAGGTGCCCAGAATATCCTTCCACACCGCCTGGCCACCCCAGTAGGGCAGGCCCTGGCCGACATAGGGGTCGTTCAGCGCCGAGACCAGCGAGGGGACGAGGCCGAACTCCTTCAGCATGGTGATCTGGCCTTCATTGGTGCCGAGCGTGTATTTCAAATACTCGTAGGCAGCTTCCTTGTTCTTCGACGCCGAGGTGATGGCGAGCGAGGAGCCGCCGAGATTGGCCGCACGCGGGCCGTCCGCGGTCAGGCTCGGCATCAGGTAGACGCCCCATTTGCCGTTTTCGCCCGCCGATTCGGTGCGGATGGTGCCCTCGTACCAGCCGCCATAGACCTGGGTGGCGACGGTTCCGGCGGTGTTGTTGGTGATCTTGGTGCCCCAGTCGGCCGACGAGACGATGCCGGCGTCCTTCATCTCCTTGAGCTTGGTCATGGCGTCGACGCATTTGGGCTGGTTGACCGTGATCGACTGGCCGTCCTCGGCGAAATAGGCGCAGCCCTGTTCGTTGGCGATCATGCGGAAGAATTCACTGTCGCCGTTGAAATCGGCATTGGTCATCGAGACGCCCGGATTGGCGGCCTGGATCTTCTTGCCGGCGGCGATGAAATCGTCCCAGGTCTTGATCGATGCCGGATCGACGCCGGCCTTCTCGTAGAAGTCGCGACGATAGAAGGCGGCGACCGGACCGGAATCCCACGGCATGGCATAGGCCTTGTCGCCGACTTCGAGTTCGGTGCGCTTGAAATCGGGGAATTTCTTCTGGTCCTCGGCTGTGTAGCCCAGCGTGTGCAGGTCGACGAAACAGTCGGGGAACTGGCTCCAGTAATTCTCGGCCTCGCCGTTCTCGATGGTGACGACGTCGGGCAGGCCAACGCCGCCGGCCGCGCATCCGGCGATCGACTTGTCATAGGTCGGCTGGTTGCCGAGATCCTGGACGGTGACCTTGATGTCGGGATGCAGCTTGTTGAAACCGGCAACCGTTGCCTTCAGCGACGAGGCGGCGACATTCCAGCTCCAGATCGTGATTTCGCCGGATTGCGCGAAGGCCGGGGCTGAGCCCAAGGCAAGCGCGAGCACGGCGCAGGACAGTGTGATGCGCATTGAAATCCTCCCATTTCATTTGCTCTCTCTGCGAGCCTGGCTAGACTAGGCACCGGCAAGGGCCTGTCCCCGACAAAGGGAATACGAAATTGGCGGAAAGTAAGATGCCCGAACGGCCGTTTTACCAGCCTGGTGCCAGCAGCGTGGAAGGCCTGCCGTTGCTGCTGCAGATGTTCCACACCAGCCCCCTGGTGATGCTGAAGCCGCATTGGCATGCCCAGGTCGAGGTGAATTTCATCGTCCGCGGCTCCGTCCACTACCGCATGAACGAGCACGAAATATCGCTTTCGGCCGGCGAGATGTGCCTGTTCTGGGGTGGCCTGCCGCACCAGATGGACGATTTGAGCGACGACGCCGTCTATGCCGGCGCGCATCTGCCGCTGGTGCATTTCTTTCGGCTGCACCTGCCCGCGGACATACGCCACCGGCTGATGACGGGTGCGACGCTGGTGACCAGCGCCACCGATCAATCCGACAACGACAATTTCGCCCGCTGGAACCGCTATGCCCGCTCGGGCGATCCGGCCAAGGCCGAGCATGCCGTCAACGAACTTCTGCTGCGGCTGGAACGGGTAAGGTTCGAGCCCTACCGGCTGGTGCCGGTAAACACCGCCGGACAGGAAGCGGGCAACCCCTTCGACCAGCAATCGTCGCGCAATGTCGGGCGCATGTGCGATTTCATCGCCGAGAATTTCCTCTACGACATCGATTGCGTGAACATAGCGGCGGCCGCCGACATCCACCCCAAATACGCCATGAGCCTGTTCAAGAAATCGACCGGCATGACGCTCAACGAATATGTCAACCTGTTGCGGCTGAGCTATGCGCAGGCACTGTTGATGCACCAGGACGCCAACGTGCTGCGCGTCGCCATGGACTCCGGCTTCGGCTCGCTCAGCGCCTTCAACAAATCCTTCCGCAAGCTGGCCGGCATGACCCCATCCGACTTCCGCAAAGGCCTGGCAGGCGCCAGATAGGCGGGCGCACGGCATGCAAACCGGCCCATCGGGCGGCATTTCTTTTCCTGCGGGAAATCCACACCTGGGCGCTGGACAGGCCGAATTCCCGTGCTATAACCCACGCGCTTTCAAGGGGCGCCCACGGTGCCTTCATGAAATCCGGAACACGACTTTTCGTTAGCCGGAGCAGGCCCAGATAGCTCAGTTGGTAGAGCAGCGGACTGAAAATCCGCGTGTCGGTGGTTCGAATCCGCCTCTGGGCACCATCCCCTGTTCTCCCGATAATCTCCTTCGCCGAAGCTTCTACGCTTCTGTTTCTGCAAGCAGCGGAAATCGTTGCCGATTTTGGCACACAAGGTGCAGTTGGTCGGGTCTTGTAGAATTTCGGGGTAGTTGGTCCAACGAGGCGGAGGGCTGGTATTTCTGCTGGTATTGGACATTCTGATGGTATCGTCCAGCCAAATGGAGCCCCGAAAATGGCCCTTTCCGATGTGAAATGCCGAAATGCCCGACCCACTTCCAAGCTCATGAAATTGTCTGACGGTGGTGGGCTCCAGCTTTGGGTGCAGCCTACCGGATCTCGCCTTTGGCGCCTCGCCTATCGTTTTGGCGGCAAGCAGAAACTTCTGGCGTTGGGCAGCTATCCCCTAATCTCCCTCGCTGAGGCACGCGAGGCGCGCGATACGGCCAAACGCCTACTCCTTCGTGGCATCGACCCGGCACAGGAGCGTAAGTTGCAAAAGTTCCATTCGGCAAAGGACACGTTTCGCTCAATCGCGGAGGAATATGTCGACAAGCTGAAGATGGAAGGACGTGCCGATCGGACCATCACCAAAGTCAAATGGTTGCTCGATTTTGCCTATCCATCCTTTGGCGACAAAGGCGTCCGGGAGATCGATTCGGCCACAATTCTTACCGCTCTAAGGAGCGTGGAAGCTCGCGGTCGATACGAGTCGGCCAGGCGACTGCGCTCCACCGTCGGGAGCGTGTTGCGGTACGCAATCGCGACCGCACGCGCCGAGGCAGATCCGACTATCGCTTTGAGGGGCGCACTCATCAGCCCGACAGTCACGTCGCGTGCCGCAATTACCGATCCTAAGGCCTTGGGAGGCTTGCTGAGGGCGATCGATACATTTGACGGACAGGCTACAACCCGAGCCGCCCTGAAGCTGATGGCGCTGCTGTTTCCCCGGCCCGGCGAGTTGCGCGCGAGTGGATGGGACGAGTTCGATTTCGAAAGCTCGGTGTGGACCATCCCTGAAGGACGGATGAAGATGCGACGGCCGCACCGCGTATCCCTTTCAAGGCAGGCCGTCAGCGTCCTGACCTCACTTAAAGAAATCTCTGGTGGTGGATCGCTGCTGTTTCCTAGTGTTCGATCGGTTTCGCGTCCGATTTCCGACAATACGCTTAACGCCGCCCTGCGCCGTATGGGCATTGGCAAGGAAGAAGCTACGGCGCACGGTTTTCGAGCAACGGCATCAACTCTGCTAAACGAATGCGGGAAATGGCATCCGGACGCCATAGAGCGTCAGCTGGCCCATATTGAGAACAACGACGTTCGTCGTGCGTATGCCCGGGCAGAGCACTGGGAAGAGCGGGTCAAGATGATGCAATGGTGGGCCGATTATCTGGATGAACTGGAGAGCAAAAACGCGCGAGTGATCTCAATCGGGAACCGTGACATCATTAACTGAAGGCTCAGTTGGAGAAGGGAAGTAGCAGCCAAACTGCATGCGCAATGATCTCGCCAGGAAAACGATGGCGGCGATAGAGCGGATCTCGAACAATCTTCAACATCGTGACCTGATGCGGTGGACGGCCTCCGCTCCCGGCATCGCAATGTGCCAAAGTGTGGCTGTCGAAAGTCACATAAGGGAGAGCCGTCCATGGAGAAGGTTAGCACAGTCGGTTTGGATATAGCCAAGCACGTCTTTCAGATCCGCGGCGTAGAAGCGTTGGGCGTGGCAGTCCTCCGCCGAAAGCTGCGTCGTGACGATGTCGCTGGTTCCTTCAAGGTGTTGCCGCCGTGCCTGATCGGAATCGAGGCGTGCGCGACCGCACACTACTGGGCTCGGGTCCTAATGGCGCTGGGTCACGAGGTTCGGCTCATGCCGGCGTCGTACGTCAATGTGAAGAGGCAGAAGAATGAGGCGATGGATCCCGAGGCGATCTGCGAAGCGGTTGAGCCGTCTGCTCGATACAACTCCTCGAATAGGTCCAATCACTGCAAGCGATCGCTGCGACCGTAGCGGCGAAACTCATCGGGTGGTAAAGACCGCCTCGGCAGGATCAGCAAGCAGGGCGATCCATATCTCCGTCGTCTACTCGTGGTCGGTGCCCACGCCGTGCTCCGATTCAGCGCAAAAAGCAAAGTGGCGTCTACCCGCTGGGCTACCGAACTGCTGGCGAAGAAACCATATAACGTCGTCGCCGTCGCCTTAGCGAACAAGATGGCGAGGACCGTCAGGGCGTTGATGGCGACCGGCCAACGCTTTGAGGCTCCCGGTCGCGAAGGATTCAGAGATTGGTGAGGTGCTGATGGTGTGATGGCGAACCGTCGAGCCGGGGTCGGACTAACCCGCTCAGTGGGTGCCGCTTGAAAGCGCGTTAACCTGTCTGGGATCCGATCAGCGGACTACATCAGGGCCAGCGACATGAACGAGCCGCACTCAAAGGCCGAATACATGCCTGCACCAGAAGCGCCGAGAAAGCCCTTTAAGGTAGAGTTTCCCGGCTTTCTCACGATGGCGGGCTGGCGGCGCCATTGGCATGAAGCAACGAGATCGGGGCCTTGTGCCCGATCGCCACATGCGGGCGCACCTCGTTGTAGTATCTGCGCCAATCCTTCGGTCGCGTCGGCAAGGGTCAGGAACCAGTGGGCGTTCAGGCACTCCGCCCTGAAGCGGCCGTTGAAGGCTTCGATGTAGGCGTTGTCGGTGGGCTTTCCCGGCCTGCTGAAGTGGAGCGTCACGCCTTTCGCCTAGCCCATAGGTCGAGGTCGCGGGAGACGAACTCAGAGCCTTGGTCGACGCGGATCGTCTTCGGATAGCCGATCTTCGGACAGACCTGTTCCAGTGCCCTGACCACATCCTCCGCCCGATAGCCGAACCGCGGGTCGAGCACAGGCACATGGCGGGAGAACGTGTTGACGACCGTCAGCACACGGATCTTCTTGCCCGTCGCGAGCTGGACGAAGTCCATCCCCAGACGTCGTTCGGCCCGACGGCTTCCTCCCGGCCTTCCCGCAGCTTCGCCTTCACACGCCGGCTCGGCGTCTTGTTCCTGAGCTGCAGACCCAAGTCCCTGCAAGTTCGATAGGTTCGCTTCATGTTGATGTCCCAGCCCTCGCGCGTGAGCATCACGTGCACGCGCCGGTATCCCTAGCGGACCCGTGTGGCGCAGATGTCCTTGATCCGAGCTTCGATGCCGGCCTGACATCGCGGCGGCGGGACTTGTAGTGATAGGTTGACGTGTCGAACTCCAGAACCCGGCATGCTCGCCGGATCGACACGTTCCACTCATCACACGTCTCGGCCACCAGCTCGCGTTTGCGACCAGGCCTCACAGTGTTCGATTGACGTCCTGCAGCATCTCCTTGTCCAAGGACAGATCGGCCACCAGCTTCCTGAGGTTGCAGTTCTCGTCCTCAAGCTGCTTCAGCCGCTTCATCTTGGTGGGCAGCAGTCCGTCGTATTTCCTCTTCCAGTTGAAGTACGTCGCCTGGCTGATCCCGCCCTACGACAGATCTCCGCGACGGGGATTCCGTCCGGCCCCTGCTTCAGAATGAACGCCTACTGCGCGTCCGAGAACTTCGATGCCTCCATCGCCTTCAGCTCCTCCCAGCCAAGGGATGTTACCGCGGAAACTCCACTTTGAACGATCCAGTTTTCAGGGATCAGAGAGTCAGAGGAATCGCTTTACACCGCAGATTTCCCTCAGTTTTCAGTTAACGTTGCGGTGCCCTTGGGAGGCCTTACACCTTAAGCGTTTCTCTGAGTGTCGAGCCCGGATACTCCCTGCGGAAGAGTCCACGCTTTTGGAGGATGGGCACGACTGATCGAGTGAAGGCCTCAAAAGAGCCGGGCATTTCAGTGGGCGTGACGATGAACCCATCGCAGCCCTTCTTCTCGAAAAATTCCTGGAGTTGGTCGGCCACGCTCTCGGGCGTGCCGACGAGTTGAGGACAGAGCTCGCTTGTGGCGAAGCGCTTCGCCGCCTCTCCGAGCGTGAGATTGCCGGCCTTGGTCCCCTGCAGGATGACATCGAAGGAGCCACGAGAGCCGGCCTCTGCCGGAATGTCGCTAATCGGCTTGTCTATCGGCCATTGTGACAAGTCGAGTCCGGTATGGGCTGACATTAAGGGGATCCCGATGCGAGGTTCGACAAGTTCATTGATGTAAGCCTGCTTCTCGCGCGCAATCGATTCCGTTTCGCCGACGATCGGGTCCACCGAGACCAAGATAGAGCAATCGTCCGGATTCCGCCCCCCGCTGTCGAGGCGATGCTTCATGTCAGCATAGAACTCCTGCATGTCCGGCAACGAATGCTGGAGCGTAAAGACGAGCTCGGCGTAGGTGGCGGCAAATTTGCGTCCGCGCAGTGACGATCCGGCCTGCATGATGACCGGATGCCGCTGAGGGCTCGGTGGAACGGTGAACATGCCACTCGCACCGACGAACTTCCCGGCGATCTCGGTGCGGCGCATCTTCGCTTCGTCAATGAAGTCGCCGCTTTCCTTATCGATGACGAGGGCGTGATCGGACCAACCCGTCCACATGTCAAGACAGACATTTAGGACCTCCTCGGCGCGGTCGTAGCGTTCGTCGCGCCCCGGGAGCGCATCCTTGCCGAAATTCTGCGCCGCCCGGTGGTATGAGGAAGTCACGATATTCCAAGCGATGCGGCCGCCGCTCAGCACATCGAGCGATGAAAGCACTCGGGCTATCGCATAGGGCTCTTGGAAGCTTGTGGAAATGGTCACGCCGAGTCCAATGCGCGACGTCGCTCGCGCCATCATCGCGATAAGAGGGACAGGATCAAGTAGCGACATCTGCCCTCCCCGAGCCATAGCGTTTTCGCTGTGGAAGCACAGGGTATCGGCAAAGAATAATCCGTCAAATCTGCCGACCTCAAGGGTTCGAGCCAGCGTTTCCCAGAATGCCGGGTCGAGAAACCTGTTTTCTGTTTCTGGATGACGCCACATGCCGTGATGATGGAAAGTTGGCCCGGCCATGAGAAACGCTACGAACTTCATTTGTCGTGACATTCTGCTTTCCTCTTCATTTTTTAATTTATGTATACGTGCTAACGAAGCAAGGGTCGCGCCAATCTAGAACTCCTACTGCTACGTAGCTGTTTTACATTCATTTTCTTAAGCCACTAGAGGGCAGAGCCAAACTGTCCCGCAAGGCGCAAGATATACCCCAGCTATTGGCGGATTAAGGACATTGTGATGTCCTTTGCGATCAGGCCCGCGATAGGATCAGAGAAGTCAATTTGTATGCGATCATGCCTTTTTTCTCGCCTCGGACGGTTTCTTTGGGTGAACACAATCGATATTGCGAACCATCGCTCGAACTCGCCAATACGCCTTGATCGAATTCACTGAGAGCTCGGCGGAGACCAGCGTCGAGACCTCGGTTGGGAGCGTCGGCAATTTCCTTGACAACGCTCTGTCGTAACGACTACCGCTCTACACAAGGCCGAGGTGATCCCTCCATGCGGACCATGGCGTTACGTCGAGGCCGTGGCGTTCGCGACGCTGGAATGGATCGACTGGTCCAGTAATCGCCGGCTGCTGGAGCTTATCAGCAACATCCCGCCGGCCCTTAGGGGAACGCTACTAGGCCATACTCGAAAAGCTAGCCATGGCGGCGCGTCTCAAAGCAAACAGCCTCCGAAACCTGGCGCGGTTCATACAGCTTGTCATCTCTACCTCTTGACTAAGCCCAGGCTCCATGACGAAATCGATTAGCTTTATGTGATCACCTCACCCGCGTTGAGCATGCCATGCGATAGAGCGAAATCGCAGGCTGGCCGGCTGCCACCTTCGAAACGTCTCCGCAATCATTTGCAGTATGGAATTCCAATGCTCAGGTGAGACTTGACTCGGGATATCATGTCTCCCAGCCCAAAACTTGACAAACCGCTCTTCGCTCATGGATACAGCTTCGGTGCTAGCGAGAGAGATGCAGTTGCCCAGATTGGGATATTGATTGAGGAGCGGTTCGTAGGTTCCCATTTGACCGACGAGTGTAGTAACCGCCCGTCGCAAAGCGGGTGCCATATCGCGTATCCTATTTTCGATTTCAAGTTGAAAGGGATCCCTCTCAAGATCTGCAAGAAGGGTCACAATGGTGAAAAACCCGCGAGGCCGCAAGATTCGCATGCTTTCGCGAAGTGCTTCGCGCGCGTTCGTCAAATGGAACGACAGGCTGTAGCAAACCCAATCTAGCGATGCGTCGGCGAGGCCCGTGCTTTCTCCCGGTGCATTGATCCAGGAAACGGCAGGATAAGTTGGGCCTAGCTTTCGCCCCACCTCAACCATCTGACTATCAGGTTCCACAGCATACCCTGAAAGTCCCATGTCAGCTAAGGCATAGGCAATTTGGCCAGTACCTGCGCCGATATCCCCGAAGATCGGACGCTCGGCGGAGTGCTTTACTTCATCGAGAAGAGATTGAAGGACTCGCCGGGAAAACGGAGGGAACGCAGGATAAAACTTCGCTATTTCGGAAAAGCTTCCAAAAGACCGCCTACTCGTAACTTCCATCTTCTACTCCACTGCGTTGTTGACTTCTTACATCGGGCCATTCGCTATGAGCCCCGGCAGCCCAGCCGGCGCGCTGCCTTGGAAGAAAGGCTTCAAAAATCGTGCCAACTTGTCTATCGAACTGGTGCGAAGAATTTTCGACCAGTTTGCGCCGTCTACCTGCGGATGAAAAATGAGCCATCGGCCAAACAAGCCTGTCACAGCCGCGACAAACCCGACAATTGTCGCATCGTTCGTCTGAATTGCTCCTGAATAGTAAGTTGTGCCTTCTGTGATTGCTGCCTCTGATACAAGAAGTATCTGAGGCAATGAGGGCGTAGTCGCGTGGCTCTGATAAAGGCCTTCGTGCCTGGCATTTTCAGAGGCCGTTTATGATGATAGCGGGTCCGGTTCGAACTCATTTCCGAGCACGGCTGCTTGGGGGCAACGGCTTTCCTGATCTGGATCTAGCTTACGTCGGCTCGGCTAAGCGAAGCATTCGCCCAGGCCCGCCTTGTGCGCCCAGAGATCCGTGGAACCGTGTGTCGCCCCAGCGCGCTGACCCGGTGCAGCAAAGGTTCGCCGTCTCAGCATCTCGAAGCGCTCCGGAGAACCAACGAACCCTTAGGTGCATTTCCTCAATGCGAACTGCCAAGCTGTCCTTCACGGCGGTGACCCGAGTGGGCAAAGATAGAACACTTCCTAATTGAAACGGTAGGCAGGGACCTCTTCAACGGAGAAAGGGGTAGCGTGCTGAGGGTTCGGCTGAGAGAGGGCGGTCATGGCAGGCTGGTGATTGTTCACGTCACCGATTCCCGCGAAGGAACGCCACCATGACCAAGACAGAAAGTAAGACCGCCAGCGCTGCCGTCAAAGACATTCTGCTTTCGAACCCGGATGGATTGCACGAGGTGATCCGCGCGGTGATGCAGGAGGTGCTCGAGGCCGAGATGGACGAGGCGCTGGGTGCTTCGAAGAGCGAGCGCACGCCGGAGCGTCTCGGCTATCGCTCGGGTTACTATGGCCGTACCCTTGTCACGCGTGTCGGCAAGCTTGAGCTGCGGGTTCCGCAGGACCGGGCGGGCCGCTTCTCGACCGAACTTTTCGAGCGTTACCAGCGTTCCGAGCGGGCCTTGGTGGCCACGCTTGCGGAGATGTATGTGCAGGGCGTGTCGACCCGGAAGGTCAAGGCGATCACCGAAGAGCTGTGCGGCCATGCGTTCTCGGCCTCATCGATCTCGGCCATCAACAAGCGGCTGGACGAGAGCCTGAAGGCCTTTGCCGAGCGCCCGCTTCAGGAGCCCTTTGCCTATCTCATCCTCGATGCCCGCTACGAGAAGGTGCGCGAGGCCGGCATCGTCACGAGCCAGGCGGTGCTGATCGCGGTCGGCATCGACTGGGACGGGCGGCGCCAGATCCTGGCAGTGGAAATGGCCAATCGCGAAAGCCGCTCGGCCTGGAGGGATTTCCTCGTCGCGCTGAAGACGCGCGGCCTCAAGGGCGTCGAGCTGGTTGTCTCTGACGACCATGCCGGCCTGGTCGCGGCGATCGGCGGGGTGATCCCCGAAGCCGCCTGGCAGCGCTGCTACGTGCACTTCCTCAGGAACGCGCTCGATCACCTGCCGAGAAAGCACGGCGACGACTGCCTGCAGGAGTTGCGCTGGCTCTACGACCGGCGCGATCTCGCCGAGGCCAAGGCCGATCTCGCCGCATGGCTTGCCACATGGTCGGGCCGCTATCCGCGCCTGACGAGCTGGGTAGAGGAGACCATCGAATGCACGTTGACCTTCTTTGCCTGCCGCGCCAGCACCACAAGCACCTGAAGTCCACCAAAATGCTGGAACGCCTCAACGAGGAAATCCGCCGGCGCACCTATGTCGTGCGCATCTTCCCGAACGCCGAAAGCTGCCTGCGCCTGGTCAGGTCGCTGGCCGTCGAAACCAACGAAAACTGGATGGAGGCCAACCGCTACATCAACATGGACGACTGCGCGAGCACAAGAAGCTCGCTTTGCGCCAAGCCGCATGACCAGCTTCATGGCCGCCCCTTTTTGCAGAACTTGACGCACACAACCGAAAAGGGCTCGATCACCTGTGTAGGGAGCATGGCGCATTGCATGTAGGAAGTGTGCGCTGGGTCTATGACCGACGCGATCTCGCAGCATGGCTGGCCAAGTGGTCGCCAAGCTATCCCTGAGCTGACGAACGGAGTGGAGGAAGCGGACAACACACGGCTAGACGGCGTCGATCTGGAGGAAATGGCCGGGCCATTTCGGTTTGCTGCCCTTGGGCAGGCGTATGGCGTAGCGCTTGCTGACAAGGCGGAAGCGGCGGCCGCCAAGCTGCGGCGCAAAGACGGGTATAAATGCCGGCCCCTTTAATTGAGGTGAGACACATGTCCGATAGACTACTCGTGCGCAGTGATGAGTACGCGAGACGCATCGACGCACTCCGGAAGTGCATGGCAGAACAATCTCTTGATGCGTTTGTGATCTCAGACCAAGACCACTTTGAATATTTTACAGGCTACAAGTCCCTGTTCTGGATCTCTAAAGCTCGGCCGTACTTTCTGGTCGTTCTGAAAGAGAGCGACACGGTGATGGTCGTGGCAGCCGCTGCCGAAGCGAAGACATTTTCTCAAACGCCCGAGCTGCCTGCAGGTGTGATGCACCGGCAGTATTCCGGCTTCATCGAGGGTGCGGTTGATAAAGTGGTCGAAGTTCTCGGGCAGGCCGACCTTCGCAGAATTGCGCTTGATTATGGATTCGAGAGTTTCGGCCTCGGTTCCCTCAGTTTGCTTGACAAGCTAAACGCCCAATTTCGTGCAGCACAGCTCTTGGAAGGTGCAGATTTCATTTGGCCCATCCGAATGATCAAGACGCCGGCGGAAATTGCCCAGAAGCGGCTTACGCTCGGGATCGCGCATGGCGCGTTCCACCATTGCTTGAACAATTTGACGCTGGGCACGACGGAAAAACGATTCGCCAAGGCCTTGACCCTCGAGCTGATCGAACGTGGCGCCGATTCGGTTCCGTGGCTCCCGGTGCGTTTTGGACGAGAGGATTTCGCTTATAGCCTGCCGCCGAGCGATCGGGCGCTGGCAAAAGATGATTTCATTTGGGTTGATATCGGTTGCTGCATGTTGGCTTCGACTTCAGACGTCAATCGGATTGCGAAGGCCGGCCGCGTCACCGACGAAGAGCAAAGCATTTACACTCAGGTTCGAAACATAACAACCGCGACCTTGTCTGCAATTAGGCCGGGCATGACCGGTGCCGATGTCTACGGCGCGTTCGAAGCGTTTGCCAAGCAAACTGAGTTGGGGTTGCCGAGCGCAACTGCGTCCCGGATCGGCCATGGGTCCGGACGCAACCTGACGGAGCCACCCTCGATCGCGGCTACCTCGAAGGAGGTGATTCATGAGGGGATGATCATCCACGTCGAGCCGAAATACGAAATGTGCGGTGGAGTATTCCAGTTGGAGGAGGTTGCCGTGGTGACAAAGAACGGCGCAGAATTCATTACAACGCTTTCTGCAGAACGATTTCCCGAAATTTTGCTCTAATTGGAATTATTCATTCGGAGAATAATCGACGCGGATTTACCGCCTTCTTCGCGAACACTCTGGTCTTGCGGTGAGCCGACACAAAGATAGGCCCCTCTGAGCATGTCTCAGCTGCGAAGCGCGCCGTCGCTTCAGCGGGCAATGAGCGAACGGCGGGCGTGTAAAGCCATCGGCTGTTGCCGCATGACGGTTCGCTACGAGACCAGCAGGCCGGACGACCGCGAGCTTCGCGAGCGGATGAAGGCGATCGCGCAGGAGCGTCGCCGGTTCGGCTACCGGCGTCTTCTCGTGATGCCGCAGGAAAGCGGCCCTCACCGTCCTCGATACGAGCTTCTGATCCAGGCGGAAGACCCGAGATTATCTACAGGGTCATCGAAGCGATGCCCTTACGGCTAGCTGACAGAGGTTCTTCCACCTGGCACCCGCCCTTCAACGACGAAGGGCCGGAAGTCGGAACCACCTTTGACGACAGCGTGCACGACGCGGGCCATCTTGGCGGTGATAGCGGTCATTGCCTTGCGGCGTAGATCGGGATTGTCGCGATCGCTCGCAATGTAGCCTTCGAACTTATGACGGAAGCCATTCTCCCGCTGGCGGATCGCGACTTGTCCGGCGATCCACAGGGTAGGGCGCAGCCGAGCATTGCCGAATTGAAAAGGCGGGTCTGGCCCCGATATTGGCCTGACTGCTGTGTCGAGAGGTCCAGCCTGCAGAACTTTAGAAACTGGCGACGATGAGCGAAACGGCGAAGATCGCCGGCTTCGGCAATGATGGTCAATGCGTTGATCGGTCCAATGCCCGGGATTTGTCGCAGGAGCTGATAATCCTGGCTGTGCCGCAACAGCTCGTCGGCCTGCGCTTCGATCTCATTGCGCAAGCATGCGATCCGAGTGCTCCGTCAACGCGCGTCGAAGATACCTGGCAACAAGAGGCACAGCCTTCGCTACGGCGGCGATGTTCGCGAAGCGCTCGTGGTGTTTGTGGGAGGCATCGGAGCGGCTGTGTTCCAAACGGCTGCGGCCGTTGATACC
>NZ_SRTD01000069.1:0-453 GCF_004792105.1 Mesorhizobium sp. M8A.F.Ca.ET.161.01.1.1
GCCGCCGGCTGCGATGGCAAGAACGCTGAGGGCGGTCCAGAAACGTTTCATCTGACGGTTCCGCGTAATGAAGGCGATACATGTTTCCCGACATGTGC
Source organism: Mesorhizobium sp. M8A.F.Ca.ET.161.01.1.1 (assembly GCF_004792105.1). Taxonomy (NCBI): domain Bacteria; kingdom Pseudomonadati; phylum Pseudomonadota; class Alphaproteobacteria; order Hyphomicrobiales; family Phyllobacteriaceae; genus Mesorhizobium; species Mesorhizobium sp. M8A.F.Ca.ET.161.01.1.1. Next base: position 99 of record NZ_SRTD01000069.1, read on the forward strand.
GGCAAGCCTTGGGAGCAGCTTTCCTCCACAAGACACCCAATACGCTGCGAAATCACCTTAAACTTTTGTAATGGCAACAACCGTGTGCGGCGGCCGTTTGCCCTGCCGTACAGGGGCTGAAGCGGATCGGTCCCGCACGCAACCTCGCCGTTGGGTATATTCTTCGCGCCGGTTGGCACGGGAAAAAGCCGCTTCGTTTCCGGGGCGGCCTTTTTCGCGATGCGATACGCCGGAGGTCAGAAAGCCCGGATGGCGTTGCGGGTGGCCAGCACATCTTCAGCAACATTGCCTGTGGTAGCGGGCACGGAGCCGACGAGATCCAGGAATTTGTAGAGTTCGGTGGCCTGCGAGTTCG
>NZ_SRTD01000070.1:0-450 GCF_004792105.1 Mesorhizobium sp. M8A.F.Ca.ET.161.01.1.1
GAAACCTGCCGTCAGCGATCACGTGGAAATCAAGAAATACAATCGTCCAACCGGGGGATGGGGTTCGCTCAAATCGCTGGTTCGCAATGCCCGAAATGAGGGGCTCCTGCTCTCTGGTATATGGAGCACGTTGCTCAAACAGAACAAGGCAGACGGCTACATGTGCGTCTCCTGCTCATGGGCAAAGCCTGCCCAGCCTCGGCCTTTCGAGTTCTGCGAGAACGGCGCCAAGGCAACGATGTGGGAGCAGACGAGGCTGCGATGCGGACCTTCATTCTTCGCAGAACATAAGGTCGCGGACCTGCTCGAATGGCCGGACCGGGATCTGGAAAAACAGGGCAGGCTTACTGATCCGTTGCGTTACAATCCAGTGTCGGACAGGTACGAGCCGATTAACTGGGACAATGCATTCCGCGAGATTGCAGCAGAACTTCGGCGGCTCGATCCGAA
>NZ_SRTD01000071.1:0-449 GCF_004792105.1 Mesorhizobium sp. M8A.F.Ca.ET.161.01.1.1
GCCTGATCCATGGTCAACGCGTGTACGCGCTCACTGGTCTGGGAGATGAGGAAAGAATTGGATGCAACGAGAACCGTGGTGATGGCACAGCCGGTTACGAGGATCAGCTTGGTCGCAAGCGACTTCACTTTGAGATTGAACATTTAGGCCCCAATGGAAATCGTCAACCCGAAGGAGCTGACGTCAACGGATGACAATCTCCGTCATGGAGGCCCGTCCGCATGGAACAGTGCGCTGCAGCGCGACAGGGCGAAGTTAGAATATGATTGCTAATTAAGCCCTAATAATACTTCGCCGCGCCGTGCATCTTCAGTGTTCGTAGTAGTCGGAGATGATCTTCCAGGCATCGTCCGCCGTTTCGGCAAAGTGCAGGAGATTCATATCCTCGGGAGCGATGGTGCCGAAATCCGCCAGGAACTCGAAATTGACGACGGGTCGCCAGAACTTTT
>NZ_SRTD01000072.1:0-448 GCF_004792105.1 Mesorhizobium sp. M8A.F.Ca.ET.161.01.1.1
GACGAAACGTTCGGCAGCAAACAGCGCGATAAGGAAACCGCCGCCGATCAGCGGAAAGAAATCCGTCCCGCCCGGCCAGCCGAGAACAGGGATCGTCGCCGTCCATGTCCCCATGGCAAGCGAGGTGCCATACCAGGCCATGCCGGCACCGAAGAAAAAGATCAGCGCAAGGCTTGTCAGGTCCATGCCCTTCTGCACGCGCGGCGGCATCATATAGCGCAGAATATCGAGCCCCAGATGCACGCTCTCGCGCACGCCGACGGCGGCGCCAAGCATGATGAACCACGACATGAGATGCAGCGACAGCGGCTCAGACCAGCTGGGTGAATCGTTGAGAATGTACCGCGCAAAGACCTGCCCGCCGACGATAAACGTCATGGCGATCCTGCCGATACCGGCAATATAAAGCGACACGTGGCTGAGCGCGCCGAGAAAAGGGCGGATGGCC
>NZ_SRTD01000073.1:0-448 GCF_004792105.1 Mesorhizobium sp. M8A.F.Ca.ET.161.01.1.1
CGGCGATGTGCGGTTTTGCGGACCAGGCGCATTTCACCCGGCATTTCAAGGCGCGCACCGGCATTACCCCGGGCCAGTTTCGCATGGGGTGATGCCGGCACACGCATTCCTGTGTGACGTCACTTTCGTACAAGACCGGTGGATGTCTTACGCGTAATCGCTCTCCTGAAAGGGAGAAAGCGATGTCGATATGGGATAAAAGGACGGAATTCGTCGCGGGATTACGGGCCGCCGCGCCATTGCTCGTGGCCATGGTGCCGATCGGCGTCGTGTTTGGCGCGGTCGCCATCGGCAAGGGCCTGTCGCCGCTCGAAGCCTCGCTGATGTCGCTGCTGGTCTTCGCCGGCGGCTCGCAATTCGTGGCGATGGACTTATGGACCCATCCGGCTAGCTGGAGCGCGCTCGGCTTTGCGGCGCTGCTCGTCAATCTGCGCCACGTGCTGATGAG
>NZ_SRTD01000074.1:0-443 GCF_004792105.1 Mesorhizobium sp. M8A.F.Ca.ET.161.01.1.1
GTGCTGAAGCAGGTCGCGGCGACGCTGATCGAGCATGCGCGCGACAGCGATGTCGTGTCGCGCTACGGCGGCGAGGAATTCGCCTTGGTGATGCCGGGATGCTCGCTCGAGGAGGGCGCTGAGCGCGCCGAAACGCTACGCCAGGCGATCAAGAATCTGCATCTGGCGCATCGCGGCCGTACGCTGGGCACGGTCACGGCCTCGTTCGGCGTCGCGGCCTATCCTGAGCATGGCTCAGGCTGGGCCGAACTCACCAATGCCGCCGACCATGCGCAATACGATGCCAAGGCCGAGGGACGCGACCGCGTGGTCGTGGCCAGGAACACCCCGCCGGGCGAGCGTCCCGCGATCCAGCTGGTGCCGTCGAAGAAATCGGGCGCGCCGACGTAAAGGGCTGAGGCCGCCGGTAGCGCAGGGCTTACCGGGCTGCCCGCCAGTCGTAT
>NZ_SRTD01000075.1:0-441 GCF_004792105.1 Mesorhizobium sp. M8A.F.Ca.ET.161.01.1.1
GTGCTCACCGTGGCGCTGCCCAAGACCAAGCGCGCCCAGACCAAAGCCAGGCGCATCGCCGTCAACGAAGGCAAGGCTAGCAGCGCGAAGCATTGAGGGCCTGGCGCCCCTCTCCCTTGTCGGGGACGGGGCGCACTTTCACCCCCGCTTCTTGATATCGGCGGCCACCGCCTGCGCCTCGATGCCGATCTCGCGCAACAGGCCGGTGACCGGATTGTGGAAGCCGATGAGATAGACGCCCAATTCGCTTGCCCGCGCGTTCACGCCGCTCCTGCCCGGACTGAGCTCCTCCGGCAGGAGGGCGTCATAGGCAGGACGATAGCCTGTGGCGAAAATCGCAGCGTCGAATTTCTTCTCCACGCCATCGACGAATTTCACGCCGGCTCCGGTGAAGCTTGCGATGTCCGGCGCAATCCCGATCCTTCCCGCCTTGATCGCCGC
>NZ_SRTD01000076.1:0-441 GCF_004792105.1 Mesorhizobium sp. M8A.F.Ca.ET.161.01.1.1
GGAATCTGTCGCATCACGGCAAGCAGATGCTCTTCCGGATGCGCCAGCAGCACCGCATCCTCATTGGCCTGAGGCGCTTCTTTGCGATCAAGGCGCTCGAAATTCGGATGTTCGAGCGCGATGTTCAGCGACCGCAGGCGGTCCGGCCGCTCGGGATGGCCGGAAGGCGTGATATGCTCGAGGAAGATCGGATGTTCGTATAAACGCGTCGCCATTCTTTTCCTCCCGAAGAAAGTGTTTTCAGGCGCGCTGCGGCAGCAGCGGATAACCCGCCATGACGGCGCGGCCGGCAAGGGCTGCCAGCACGGCCTTCAGCGCATCACCCGGGATGAAGGCGAGCGAACCCATGAAAGCCTTTTCAAAACCGAGACCGACGACCACCGCCAGGTAGGTGATGCCGAAAGCATAAAGCACGACCACGCCGCCGATCAGGCTGGCGAC
>NZ_SRTD01000077.1:0-440 GCF_004792105.1 Mesorhizobium sp. M8A.F.Ca.ET.161.01.1.1
ATATCTTGCTGTGACGCCTTGTCAATAACCTTGAAGCGAGGAGGAATGATTACCAGACCGAAGGGGACGCATTTTGGCACGCACCGCCCGCCCGGCGCGCTTTCGGGAGCCACAGCCAGACGCCGGGTCGGCGCAGATGTCAGGAAATTAGGAAGCGGGATATTTCGCATCTGCGAACAAGATGCTATTCAAGAGACGGAGCAGGACAGGATTCCGACAGACATAACCCTGCGTCCATATTATTTTCGCATTGTTTCGTCTTCGCAGCCGCGTTTTTGCAGGTGAAGACAAGATTGATATTCGATACTGCCGGCTTATTTCCAGGTCGGATTACAAATTTTTATTACGTTGATATTATTGAGGAAACTATGAAGACGGCGATCGTCCATGACTGGCTCACCGATAGGGGTGGGGCTGAAAAGGTCCTTCACAACCTTCTC
>NZ_SRTD01000078.1:0-439 GCF_004792105.1 Mesorhizobium sp. M8A.F.Ca.ET.161.01.1.1
ATCCGGGCGTTCCCGTCAATCTTGGCAACCCAGGCGAATTCACGATCAGACAGCTGGCCGACCTCGTTCTTCTGACAGTTCCCACCCGGTCGATACTGGTACACCGTCCCCTGCCGACTGACGACCCGCGACGGCGGCGGCCGGATATTTCCCGCGCCCGGGAACTGCTGCGCTGGGCGCCGCAAGTACCGCTCACCGAGGGCCTTCGCCACACAGCGGACTGGTTCGCCTTCGCCCTAGCTGGCGGAAACTCCAAGGCAGGAGCGCTCCCGGCGGGCAGTGGAGCAATCGCCGCCGGCGCAGTGCTGGGACCATGACCATGCGCCAGAAACTGGAAAAGCAGATCGAGGATCTCGGGCCCTGGTTCCAGAACATGGCGATCGCAGGCGTGGAAACAGCGCCAGACCACTTTCTCGGTAACTACCCGGCATTTAAGTGG
>NZ_SRTD01000007.1:0-346055 GCF_004792105.1 Mesorhizobium sp. M8A.F.Ca.ET.161.01.1.1
CAGAAACGCACCGTCGAGGAAACTTGGCGCCACATCGGCCACCTCGTCGAAACCATCGAGGCAGCCGAATGCAAGAACTACTTCGAAAACGCCGGATACGCTTCCGTCAAAACATGAAACGCTCTAGTGGACGGCTATCGCCACATAACCACTTTGGCCAAGCCTTACGCTCCGCAGGAGTTGGAGCGGGCAATTGCGGCGAGCTTTGCCACGTCTAGCCGCTGATCCGAGACGAGCGCCCCGACATTGCACCGAAGGTTTCCGGCATGAGCCAGTCTTGCTCGACGAGAACGCGAAGCTTGTAGGCCCGATCCAGCGCCTGCTTGCTAGCAGCTTCCCAGGGTCCAGCGGCGTCAGGTTCCTGCAAGCGTGCTTGCTCGGCCATTTCCAGACAAAATTCAGCCCGCTCGTTTAGAATTCTCACTGCGGCCCTCATAACCCGCTCCATCTCGTCGAATTGGGCAGAGGCCAGGACCTCCCCGGTGTAGCTGTGACCTATATGGCAGTCGAACTTGATGATCGTACCATTCTGGGATTTAAGGAGCGCGCCACCGCATTCCGGGCAGGTCAGCGCCAGCGGGCGATCGAATTTTTCGCCGTCGATGGTCGGAGAGTCCCCCTCGGCCTCAGGTTGAGAAGACTTGTTCGGCATAGCCGCTTCCTTTCCTGCCTTTCCGTTGACCAGTTCAACAAGCAATCCGGGCATGCGGGAGAGCGCCACGCGGTAGTCCAGCGCCACGTGAGCGGCAGCACTGCCCGGCATTTCCGGATACGCCGCATCGTCGGGATCCTGGACAATCGCAATGCCGCCGCGGCGCTTTATTTCCCCGAGTCCCAGCGATCCGTCATTCAGATAGCCGGTCAGGACCACGCCGATCGCATTTGGACCATAGGCCTCGGCCACGCTACGAAACAAGGGGTCGATCGCCGGGCGCGCCCAGTTCTCCTTCGGGGTTCTCAACAGACGCAGCTTGCCATGTGAGACTATCATGTGGTGATCGGGCGGCGCGACATAGATTTGGCCGGACGAGATCTGTTCGTAGTTGGTGGCATGTTTTGCCGGCACAGGTCCGGCGGCATTCAATATCGCGGGTAGTTCGCTTCGATGGGCGCCGATATGCAACACGATCAGAACCGAGGCTGGAAACGCTTCCGGCAGCTTGGCAACGAGATCGCGCAACGCATCGACCCCGCCCGCCGAGGCGCCGATTGCGATCACTGTGGAGCGTGCCATGACGATTCTGAAGTCCGTTCGTCGAATCTAACGTCCAAACGCGAGTAAGGTTCTACGCGGCTCAGGATTCAGAGAGAAAATGGCGCTTTCTTTTGCTTAGGGCAAACTCGCCAGTTCCCTGAGTATAAGCGATGTCCGCTTCTGGCGTTCGGACGCGAGCGTGGGAACGTCATGCTTGAGGCGCAAAGCAGACGTCTAGCTTTGGTCGGCGCAGGCACGGAGAACTCTTTGTGCTCCAGGTAGCCCACCCCCCCTCACCCCACGATCTGCAGCGTCCCCTGGCGCCGCACCTCGGCCTCTATCTCCCGCACCAGCGTCTCCAGCGCCGGATTGCGGGCGTTGCGGGCGCGGCGGATGACGTAGGCGAGATCCGGCGGCTTGGGGAACGTCTTGTCGGCGATCTCCATGCCGGGTTGCAGATGCCGCTGGCTGAGCAGCGCGACGCCGAGCCCGGAGGTCACGCCGGCGATGATGCCGGCCGCACTCGAGCATTCGAACACGATCTCGAACAGCGTTCCCTCGTCCTGGCCGAGATCGAGGCCCCAACGGCGATAGAAGCAGTTGTCGTCGAATGACAGGAACGGCACCGGGTCCCCCTTCGCCAGGACCAGCTCCGGCGACTTCACCCAATGCAGGCTCTCGCGGAAGAGCAGGATGTCGGTCGGGCGGACCTCGTGCTGGAACACCTGGATGATGGCCGCGTCGAGCGCCCCCTCGCGCAGCAGCTTCTGCAAGGCCAGGCTCATGCGCACTTGCGTGCGAACGCTCACCTCGGGGTAGAGCCGGCGAAACCGGCCAAGGATGCGCGACAGGTCCGTGCAGGTCGTATCCTCGGTCATCCCCAACGCGATCTTGCCTTGCAGCGTGCTCTTCGACAGGCTGAGGATCGCCTCGTCATGGATGCCCAGGATGCGCCGCGCGTAGCCCAAGAGATCCTGCCCTGAACTGGTGAACATCGGCGCGTTGGCCTTGCGGCTTAGGATTTCGCAGTCGAGGCTCGCTTCCAGCCGCCTGATCTTGTGGCTGACGGCCGACTGCGACAGGCCCAGCATCTCGGCCGCCCGGGTGACGCCGCCATGTTTCTCGATCGCCACCATCGCCCGCAAGGCATCGACATCCAGGCGGCGGCTCATCACTCCAGCCATGACAATCCTCGTTCGAAACGAAAGTGGGCGCTTCAGTTCCTGGCGCGGAATCGGTTCTCAGGCAAATGGATATGCCAGATTCGTGGCTATTTCATGGATTCATCGAAATTTGTCATGTGCAAAGGCGGATGCGCGCCGCCATAAGTCGGCACCTGGGATTGACAGTGATCCGCTTGGCGCCCGCCGGCGCCGCCTCGACGAAGAGACCGCATGACGCCTAGACCTCTGTCCCATCGCCTGGCCTGGCCGCTTCTGGCGGCGGCCCTGGTCGTCAGCTGGAGTTCCGGCTTTGTCGGCATCCGCTACGCCAGCGAGAGCGCCGATGTCATGCTGGTCCTGTTCTGGCGGACCTTGATGTCGGGGCTGGTCCTTCTGCCCTTCGCGCTCATGGTCGGGCCGCGCATCGGCGCAGGCGCCCTGATGCGGCAGATGGCGTTCGGCGTGGCGATGATGTTCCTCTATCTCGGCGGCTTCGCGCTTGCCATCGGCCAGCGCGTGCCGACCGGCCTCGTCGCGCTGATCTCGGACCTCGTCCCCCTCGCCATCGCGGCCCTGTCGCAGCCCGTTCTGGGCCATCGGCTGACATCGAGGCAATGGACCGGAACGGCGCTCGGGGTGGCCGGCGTGCTCATCGTCTCGCTGAACAGCCTCAGCCTCGGGACAGCGCCGGCCTGGGCGTACATGGTCACCATCGCTTCCATGATGGTCTTTGCCCTGGCGACCGTGCTGCAGAAGGGGATGGGCACCATCAACATGCCCATCCACCAGAGCCTGTGCATCCAATGCCTGACGGCGGCGATCTTCTTTGCCGCCTGCGCCGAATGGAATGGCGGGCTGATGCCGCCGCTCGATGGCCGTTTCGAGTTCGGCATCGCCTGGCTGGTGCTGTTTTCGACCTTCTTCTGCTACGGCGTCTACTATGCGAGCCTGCGCCTCCATAGCGCCGCGCAGGTCAGCAGCGTCATCTATCTCAGCCCGCCGGTGACGATGCTCTGGGCCTGGCTGCTCTTCGGCGAGCCGCTTTCATTGGCGATGGTCCTCGGCCTTGCGGTGACGCTGTTCGGCGTCTGGCTGACATCCTCGCGCGGCACGGTATCGAAGACAGGTCTGCGCCCGGTCGGGCAGCCCGCCGGGCAATCGGCCGATTGATCGCGATCCGCGCAAAACGCCAACCATCGACCCCAAGGGAGTGAACCCCATGAAGCTGACTGATTTCAAGGCCCTGACCTTCGACTGCTACGGCACCCTCATAGATTGGGAATCCGGCATGATCCAAGCCCTGAAGCCGCTGATCCGGCGGGTTGGCGGCGCCTTGAGCCGCGACGATATCCTGCAGGCGCATGCAAGGCACGAATCCAGCCAGCAGAACTGGACGCCGCAAAAACGCTACAGCGACCTTTTGGCTGTCGTCTACAAGCGGCTCGCCGAGGAATGGGGCGTCGTGGCCACGCCGGAGGAATGCATCGCCTATGGCCAGAGCGTGAAGGACTGGCCGGCCTTTGCCGACACCGCCGCCGCCCTGCAATACCTCAAGCAGCACTACAAGCTCGCCATCCTCTCCAACGTCGACAATACGAGCTTCTCCTTCAGCAACAGGAAACTCGGCGTCGATTTCGACGCGGTCTACACGGCGGAGGACATCGGCTCCTACAAGCCGTCGCCCCGGAATTTCGACTATATGCTGGAAAAGCTGGCGACGCTCGGGATCAGCGACAAGGAGGTCCTGCACACGGCCGAAAGCCTGTTCCATGACCATGCCGTGACCAATGGCCTCGGCCTAAAATCGTGCTGGATCCAGCGCCGGCACGCCGATCAGGGTTTTGGCGCCACGATGCACCCCGGCGACATGCCGAAAGTCGACTTCCGCTTCGACAGCATGGCCGATCTGGTGAAGGCACATAAGGAAGATTTGCGCGCCTGATTGGCCATCCACGGGGAGTAAGAACGCGCCGGGCGTCGTCAGTTCTTTTTATGGGGGATGCCGCCGCGCTCGAGCGACTTCTCGGCCGAGGCGCCGGAACCCCACAAGGCGCGGCCGAGCAAGCCCCTGCGCTTGCGCGGGAGGAGGTCGATATCGCTGACGAGCTTGGCGCCGCCCTTGCGCCGCTCGAGCGTGATCTTGCGGCTGTGGAAGGCCTCCAGCTCGGCCCGGTGCGCGACGCTCACGATGGTGACATCGGGCAATTCGCGGATGATGGTTTCCATCATCTTGTCCTGGCTCTTCTCGTCGAGTGCCGCCGTCGCCTCGTCCAGCACGATGATGTCGGGCGCGTGCAGGAGGAGCCGGGCGAAGGCCAGCCGCTGCTTCTCGCCGCCCGACAGGGTCTGGTCCCATGGCGCGTCTTCGTCGATCTTGGCGCCGAGATGACCGAGCCCGACCTTGTCGAGGGCGGCCTTGATCTGCGGAACCGTCCAGTCGTCGGCGGCGCCGGGATAGGCCGCTGCCCGGCGCAGCGTGCCCGAGGGAATGTAGGGACGCTGCGGCAGCATGAACATGCGTTTGCCGGGGTGGAAATCGACGCTGCCGCCGCCCCACGGCCACAGGCCCGCTATCGCCCGCACCAGCGTGCTCTTGCCAGAGCCGGATTCGCCGGCCACCAGCAGTCGCTCGCCCGGCTGGATCACGACCTCGGTTTCCTTGACCACGGCGGTGCCGTCATCGAGCGACACCGAGAGATTGTTGAGGCTCAGCATCGTGTCGTCCTTGGTCTCGCCGCGATTGATGCGCCCAAGCGCGTCGCTCTCTTCCGCGCGTTCGAGCCCGTCGAGCGACATCATCAGCGAGGCGATGCGCCGTGCCGAGGCGTTCCAATCGGCAAGACGCGGATAATTGTCGACCAGCCATCCGAACGCGCCCTGCACGATGGCAAAGGCGGACGCCGCCTGCATGACCTGACCAAGCGACATCGAGCCGTCGAGGAATTTTGGCGCGCACAAAAGCACCGGCACCACCGGCGCGAAGAGGCTAGACCCCTGCGACACCAGAGCCGTGCGCATGTGCTGGCCGGCAAGCATCGCCCACCGCTTCAGCACGCCGGCGAAGGTCCTGTCGATGCCGCTGCGCTCCTCCTCCTCGCCGCCGAGCAAGGCGATGCTCTCGCCGTTTTCGCGCACGCGCGTCAGCGTGTAGCGAAATTCCGCTTCCGCCTGGTTCTTCTGCTCGGAGAGCTCGACGAAATGCCGGCCGATGACCACCATCGAGGTGGAAGTGATCGCGGCATAGATGACCGCGGTGATGACGAGGAAGCCCGGAATGGTGACGGTCGACCCGCCGATCGGCAGCGTCAGCGCGCCGCCGATGGTCCACAGCACGACGATGAAGGTCGACGCGGCCAGGAAGGCGTTGATGACGCCGGAGATGAAATCCACGGGCGATTCCGTGGCGATCCGCAGATCCTCGGCAATGCGAGCTTCCGGGTTCTGGTGATCGCCGCCGACGAGATTGAGCTGGTAGTAGCGGCCATTGGTGAGCCAGCGGCCGATGACCGACGTGGTGAGCCAGGAGCGCCAGCGGCGCTGGATCGTCATGCGCAGATAGACCTGCGCGACGACGAGGCTGACGCTTCCAAGCACCAGCGGCACGAACACGGCGCTCAGGAAATAGACGGTCGGGGCATTGCGCTGTTCGATGGCGTCGAAGATCGAGCGGTTCCAGACATTGATGCCGTACTGGAAGCCTACATTGACGCAGATCAGGATCAGGAGCCCGATCGTGCACGGCCAGGCGAGCTTGTCGCCGCGCCGGCTCCAATAGCCGCGCGCGCTGATCCAGAAACGCTTCAGCAGGTATTTCTTGCGCGCCTGCTCGGCCTGTTCGGGGCTCAGTTGCGGATCAGGTTCCACCGCCTCCGGCGGCGGTGCGGCCTCGCCGACGACCTCGGAAGCGGCCTCGACATCGGATGCCTCCCGCTGGCGGGGCTTCCTGGCACCGTTTGGTTTGGCGCCGCCGACCGGCTTCGGTTTGGATTTGATGTCTGCCACAATCGCCATAACGGCCTGGATATCGGAAGGTTTCATCGTCTTCCTGATATGGCGGTTGCCGGCGGTGCCAAAGCTGTTCCGGCGTCCCCGATATCCGCAGCCACGCCATGACTTCACCGCCGCACAATCGCCACCAAGCCACGCGAAGAGCTTGTAAAAACGGAGGTTCCACGATGCGTCTGGTCTGGACTTTGGTGTTGGCGCTGGCGAGCGGTGCGGCCCATGCGGCTTCGCCGGAGGACGACTACATCGCCGCGCGCGACAAGGCGATATCGGCCATCGCCGCGATGGAAAGCGCCAACGCTCCCGTGGAAACGCTCGATGCGGCCAATGACAAGGCCCGCGCCGATCTCGAACAGCGCCTTTCCACGCTTCTGGGACCTTTCACGGTCAAGGGTTTTCCGGCGGCCGGCACGATCAACATCGAAAGCCTCAGTTCCTCCGATGTCGGATTCGGCATGCTGGACGGGCTGCGCCACGGCACCGAGGATGGCCCGAGCATCGTGGCGTCGACACGCGGACTGGTCGAGCGCTGGCTGCAGTCGCGCGCCGCCGAGACCGACGCCGATCTCAAACTGCCCACCGGCTTCGACGCTGCGCTGAAGCTCGATGCCTTCTACACCCAGGCCATCGGCAGCGACGCCGCTTTCACTGGCACGCTCGACTTCAAGCTGAAGACGCCCGACGGCGCCGACATGGCGATCGCCCGCCTCGGCGGCTGGGCGCAGGATGTCGGGCCGAACTACGACCAGGAGGTCGTCGTCACGCTGGTCAAGGGCAACAGCGTCATGATCGCCGAGGCGCCGGCGACACCTCCCGTCCCGAAGATCGCGGCCTGCGACGCGGTCTGGACCGCCGCCGATGCCGCCGCCCAGAAGCTGGTCAAGCAGGCCACCGGCGACAGCGACGAAAACACATCCGATGCCGCCGACGCCGCCTGGGCAAAAGGCGACAGCGACTTCCGCGCCTGCATGGGCAAGAGCCTGCCTGACAACCCCGTCTTCCCCGCGCTGCTTGCCCAGGCGCAAGCGCTTGCCGACCATATGGCGGGGAAGTAGGGCGCGGCACCGAAGCTGCCAATCTCCCCACTTGTGGGGGAGATGGCCGGCAGGCCAGAGGGGGGGCGCTGTCCCGCCGACGTCTCAGTGGATCACTTTTGCCTTTGGAGGGGCGCGCACCGCGTAGCCCAGCAAATAAGCAAGGCCGAGTTCCTTCGCGCCCCCCTCTGCCCTGCCGGGCATCTCCCCCACGAGGGGGGAGATTGGCAGTTTCGCCGCCGGCGCCGATTCCGCCCCCTTGCCGCCTGCGCATCGCGTCACGATATTGTCGGCGCGCTGGCCTTGCTGAAGGCAGTTGCCAGCACAGTTGAAAATGGTTGAAAGGAAGTCTCGCTCGCGCTCCGGCGCGGCGGGTGGTTGAACAGTGTGGGAAACTCGCAATGACGACAGGCACGAAAGCGACGGAAACCAAGGCATTCGAGGCGGATGTTTCGCGGCTGCTGCACATGATGGTGCACTCGGTCTATTCCGATAAGGACGTCTTCCTACGCGAACTGATTTCCAACGCCGCCGATGCCTGCGAGAAGCTGCGCTTCGAGGCCGTCAGTCATCCGGAATTGCTGGCCGATGACCCCAAGCCGCGCATCTCGATTTCAGCCGATCCCGACAGCAAGGAGATCACCGTCGAGGACAACGGCATCGGCATGAGCCGCGACGACATGACGGAGGCGCTGGGCACGATCGCGCGCTCGGGCACGCGCACCTTCATCGAGCGCGTCGGCACCGGCAATGCCAGCGAAGACACGCAACTCATCGGCCAGTTCGGCGTCGGCTTCTACTCCGCCTTCATGGTGGCGACCCGCGTTGACGTCATCAGCCGCCTGGCGGGAAGCGACGAGGCCTGGCGCTGGTCGTCCGACGGCAAGGGGTCCTACGAGATCGCGCCCGCCCCGCTCGAAGCCGCTCCCAGGCGCGGCACCCGCGTCGTGTTGCATCTGATGGACGACGCCGTGTCCTATACCGGCTCCTACCGGCTCGAGCAGCTGGCCAAGTCGCAGTCGGGCCACGTGCCCGTGCCGATCACGCTCGTCGAGAAACCCGGTGCCGAGGCGCGCGACATTGCCGATGGCACGGCCCTTTGGGTAAGGCCGAAAAGCGAGATCAAGCCCGAGGAATATACCGATTTCTACCGTAGCCTCGCCGGCCAGTATGACGAGCCGGCCGCCACCATCCATTTCCGCGCCGAAGGCAGGCAGGAATACTCAGTGCTCGCCTTCGTGCCCGGCTCGCGTCCCTTCGATCTCTTCGACCAGGACCGCAAGGGCCGCATCAAGCTCTATGTGCGCCGCGTCTTCATCACCGACGATGCCGATTTGTTGCCGCGCTATCTGCGCTTCATGCGCGGGCTCGTCGATTCCGCCGACCTGCCGCTCAATGTCTCGCGCGAGATGATCCAGGAAAGCCCGTTGCTGGCCGCGATCCGCAAGGGCCTGACCAACCGCGTGCTCGGCGATCTTTCGAAGCTGGCCGAGAACGAGCTCGAGGCCTATGCGAAAATCTGGGAGAACTTCGGCGTCGTCCTCAAGGAAGGGCTCTACGAGGACCATGAGCGGCGCGAGCAGCTCTTGAAGCTCGCCCGCTTCCACTCGACGGCCTCGGGCGAAGGCTGGCGCGGCCTTGCCGACTATGCCAGCGCGATGAAGGAGGGCCAGAAGGCGATCTTCTTCATGGCCGGCGACGACCGCGCCCGGCTCGAAGCCTCGCCGCAGCTCGAAGGTTTCAAGGCGCGCGGCATCGAGGTGCTGCTGCTCACCGACCCGGTCGACAGTTTTTGGACGTCGATGGCGCCGGAATTCGACGGCAAGCCGTTCAAGTCGGTGACGCAGGGCGTGGCCGAACTTTCCGACATTCCCTTGCTCGACGAGGCGAAGAGGCCGGACACCACGGCTACGCCCGAAGTCGACGGCTTCCTCGCCTTCGTCAAGGCAGCGCTTGGCGAAGCCGTGTCGGACGTCAAGCCTTCCGACCGCCTGACCGAAAGCGCGGTCTGCCTGGTAGCGCCCGAACATGGACCGGATCGGCAGTTCGAGCGGCTGCTCAACGCCGCCGGACGCCTCGACAAGACGGCCAAGCCGATCCTCGAGATCAACCCCCGCCACGAGCGCGTCCGAGCTCTCGCCAGCCTCGGCGACGACGAGCAGGCCTTCAAGGACGATGCCGCCCACCTGCTCTACGACGAGGCGCGCGTGCTCGACGGCGACAAGCCGGCCGACGCCAGGGCGTTTTCCGAGCGCCTTGCCCGCCTGATCGCGCGCGGTATCTCGAAGGGCTGAGGCGCGCTGGCCACCTGTTCTCGACGTGTTTATCGCTCGAAGGTGCAAGACGGGGTTGCGCAGCGACCCCGTCCGCCGAAAATTGGCGTCTATCCCAGCAGGGAACGGGCTGAAATCCACTGGCTCAATCGCCCACTGTAGACATCGCGCTTGCAATCACCCAATCTTGGCGCCGGGAACAAAATAAGCGCTTCCAAGAAGGCGCGAACGTCCGGGTGCTCATGAAACGACGATGGACATTGTATGATCCACGGCTGGCCTGGATGCTCGTCGCGCCGGTGCTCCTGCTGCTGATCTTTTTCCTGGTCCTGCCGATCGCCGTGATGGCCGGCTATACCTTCTTCACCTTCGTCACCGCCGGCGTGGAAACGAGCGCGTTGACGACCGCGAACTGGCACGAATTCCTCACCGACAGCTATTATTCCGGCTTCCTTGTGAAGACGCTGCGGGTCGGCGCCATCACGGCGCTGCTTTGCGGCGTGCTCGGCTATTTCCCCGCCTATTTCATCTGGGCCACGACCTTCAGGCACAAATGGTTGCTCTTGCTACTGCTGATCGTGCCGTTCTGGATCAGCTTCACCATCCGCACCTTCTCCTGGATCAACATCCTGGGCGAACAGGGCGTCATCAACGTCGCGCTGCTGAAATTGGGCATCATCAACGAGCCGCTGCCGATGCTCTACAATGAAGGCGCGGTCATCCTGGGCATGCTGCACTTCCTGCTGCCCTACATGATCCTCAACGTCTATGTCAGCCTGGAGAGCATTGATCGCACATTGATTTCGGCGGCCCGCTCGATGGGTTGCACGAGCGCGCAGGCGTTCCGCGAGGTCACGCTGCCGCTGTCGCTGCCCGGCCTCGCGGCGGGCCTGCTGCTCTGCTTCGTGCTGGCCGCCGGCAGCTATGTGACGCCGCAGCTCCTCGGTTCGGGCCGCGACGCGCTGTTCGGCAACCTGATCTACGACACCATCATGGGCGAGCTGAACTGGCCGATGGGCGCCACGCTTTCGATCGTGCTGTTCATCGTGCTCGGCGTCTTCGCCGCCGTCTACACGCGCTACATGGGCATGTCGCAGATCGTCAAAGGACTGGGTGGATGACGGGGCTTGGCGGATGAGCGGGACCCGGCGCAAGCAGGAAGGCAGATGGGCCTGGCGGCTGACCGGCTTCGTCACGGTCTGCGTCTATATCTTCATGTTCGCGCCGATCGTGGCGACAGTGATCCTGTCGTTCAACGCCTCGATGTTCGGCGGCTTCCCGATGACCGGCTTCAGCCTGCAATGGTACGGCAAGCTGATGGCCAACGACGCGGTGCTGGCCGCCTTCCGCACGTCCTTGTGGATCGCCTTGGTCACCGCCATCGTCACCACCGCCATCGGGGTCACCACGGCGTTTGCCCTGGTGCGCTTCGAATTTCGCGGCAAGCAGGCGCTGAGCACGCTGGTGATCCTGCCGGCGCTGGTGCCCGAAACAATCCTCGGCGTCGGCCTGCTGGTGCTGATCAAGGCCGTCGACCAGCCCAGAACCATGCTGCTCCTGGTGCTCGGCCATATCCTGCTTGCCGTGCCCTATGTCGTGCTGATCGCCCAGGCGCGCATGATCGGCATCCGGCGCGTCTATGAGGAGGCGGCACTGTCGCTTGGCGCCTCGCGCTTCTCGTCCTTCCGCGAGATCACGCTGCCGCTGCTCATCCCGGCCGTGGTCGGCGGCGCGCTGCTCGCCTTCACCATCTCGTTCGACAACACTTCGGCCAGCCTGTTCTGGCGGCCGGCAGGCGTCGAGACCATGCCCACCCAGATCCTTTCCATGCTCAAGATCTCGATCAGTCCGGAAATCAACGCGCTCGGCACCGTGATGATCCTGGTGACCGTCGGCATCCCGCTGATCGGCGGCCTGATCCTGCAAAGCCTGACAAAACTGAGACGACGTGGCGAACCAAAGGAGGAAACACAATGAAACTGACCACCACAAAGCGGTTGGAACGACTGCACGACCGATATGCCAATGGCGATTTGAGCCGCCGCACCTTCCTGACGCTGACCGCCGCCGCGGCAGCCTCGGCGGGCCTTTCCATGCCCTGGATGGGCCGGGCGCTCGCCGCGGTCCAGGAGGTCCGCTTCGACGGTTGGGGCGGCACGGTGCAGGACGCGATCGACAAGTTCGCCTTCCAGCCCTACACGACCAAGACCAAGATCAAGGTGGTCCAGGGCACGTTCGGCGACGAGGACGAGATCATCACCAAGATCAAGACCGCCAAGCCCGGCGACTACCAGGTCATCCATTCCTCGGGCGTCAACTATTACATCAAATATGTGAACGCCGGCCTGACCTCGGAGATCAACGAGGCCAACATTCCCAACATGGCCAACGTGCTGCAGCCGATGATCGAGCCGTTCCGCAAGCTGACGCCGAAGCTTTCGGCCGTGCCCTATGACTATGGCACGACGGGTATCGCCTACAACACCAAGGTGATCTCGCCGGAGGAAGCCAAGGAAAAGGGCGCGGCACTGCTGCTCGACAAGAAATACGCCGGCAAGGTCGGCGGCTATTCCGACATGACGACGCGGGTCTGGTACGCGGCGCTCGCCACCGGGCAGGATCCCAACAATCTCAAGGACATGGACGCCATCTGGGCCAAGGTGCGCGAGACGCGCGACCTCGCCAAGAAGTTCTGGAGCTCCGGCGCGGAGCTGATGGATCTGCTTTCCAAGGGCGAGATCGTGGTGACCGATGCCTGGTCGGGCCGCGTCGCCGCGCTGCAGGACCAGGGCCACCCGATCGGCTATCTCGATCCGGCCGGCTCCTATGCCTGGATGGAGGACATGCTGATCCTGAAGGGCTCGCCGATGGCCGAGTGCGAGGAGCTCATCAACTTCATGCTCGACCCGGCGACCTCGATCGCGGTGGCAGAGGGCCAGAGCTATCCGCCGTCGCTCGACCCCAACAAGGTCAAGCTGACCGAGAAGATCGAGAAGCTGCCGGCGTTCGACAAGACGGGCACGATGAAGTCGCTGACCTTCGCCGATCCGACCTACTGGGCGACCAACGAGGACGCCTGGACCAAGCAGTGGAACAGGATCTCCAAAGGTGCCTGACAGCCAGGACATGACATTCCATCCCCGGCCTGTCCTGGCCGGGGCAGCCGGCGCGCGCGCGGCCGCCGAGGCAGACAGCCCGGCGGTCGAGTTCCGCGACATCGACATCGCCTACGGCAAGTTCGTCGCGGTGCGCGATTTCTCGCTCTCGATCCGCAAGGGCAGCTTCGTCACCCTGCTCGGGCCCTCGGGCTGCGGCAAGACCACGATCCTGCGCTCCATCGCCGGCCTGGTCGACATTTCGGGCGGCCAGATCATGATCGATGGGCGGCGGGTCGATGATATCCCGATCTACAAGCGCAACATCGGGCTGGTCTTCCAGAGCTACGCGCTGTTCCCGCACAAGAACGTGTTCGACAACGTCGCCTTCGGCCTGAAATACCGCAACGTGCCGAAGCCCGAGATCGCCCGCAAGGTCGGCAAGGCGCTCGAGATGGTGCGGCTGCCGGGCAGCGAGAAGAAGCTGCCCTCGCAGCTGTCGGGCGGGCAGCAGCAGCGCATCGCGCTTGCCCGCGCCATCGTCTTCGAGCCGCAGGTCTTGCTGCTGGACGAGCCGCTGTCGGCGCTGGACGCCAACATGCGCGAGGAGATGCGCGTCGAGATCAAGAAGATCCAGAAGGAAACCGGCATCACCGCCATCTTCGTCACGCACGACCAGGAGGAAGCGCTCTCCATGTCGGATCGCATCGTGGTGATGAACGCCGGCGCGGTGGAGCAGATCGGCACTCCGGAGCAGGTCTATGAGACGCCGGCCACCGCCTTCGTCGCCGACTTCCTCGGCAAGGCCAACATGCTTGCCGGGACCGTGAGCAGGTCCGGCCAGGCGGTGGTGCTCGGTACCGGCCAGACGATCAGCGTGGCGTGTCCAAGGCCGCTTGCCGACGGCAGCAAGGTCACTGTCGTGGTGCGGCCGCAGAAATTTTCGGTCGGTACTGGAACGAGCGGCAACCGGCTCACTGGCCGCGTCGTCTCGGCCTCGTATCTGGGCGGCAGCGCAATCTACGAGATCGACATCGGCGGCAAGACCAGCCTCCGCGCCAACACGCCGATCACTGGCCGCGTGCTTCGCGAAGGCGAGGCGATCGACCTCGGATTCGACCCGGAGGGCTGCGTCCTGCTCGACGACAGCGGGCGGCGGATTTCCTAGACCCCGCACGTCACGTTGCGGACTTCATTGTATCATGGCTCCGCCCGGCATGCGGTTTGGATGCCTGAGATGCGTTGGCGTGATGCCGGTCTGCTGGCGGAACACGCGGCTGAAATGGCCGGCATTGGTGAAGCCGCAGCGGTAGGCGATGTCGCCGATCTGCAGGTCGCTGCCTTCCAGCAGCGACTTCGCATGATGCACCCTGAGCGCCAGATAGGCGGCCATTGGGCCGATGCCCAGTTCCGATCCGAAGAGCCGTTCGAGCTGGCGCCGCGAGCAGTTCAGGCGGCTTGCGATCTCGGCGACCGACAGCGTCTCCTGGAGGTTGCTCTCCATCAACAGCAAAGCGCGTTTCACCGCCCGGCTCGACGCACCAGGAAACAGGTCGCCCACGGGCTGCACGTCCCTGCTGCTTCTGATCCGGTCGAGGACGAGGATCTTGGCGGCCTTTTCAGCCGCCTTCTGGCCGATGAACTGGGACACGAAGTGGCCGGCAAGGTCGGCGGCGCCGGTGCCACCGGCGCATGTCGAGCGGCCCCGGTCGACGGTAAACAGGCTGTCGGCATGAGCGTTCACCTCCGGGAACCGGCTGCGGAAATCCTTGATGTGGAACCAGCTGACGGCGGCGCTATAGCCATCGAGCAGGCCGTAGCGCGCGAGCACGAAGCTGCCCGTGCAGAGCGCCGTCAGGGGCACCCCCTTGCCGGCGGCCCGCAACAGGAACGCCTCCTTCTCGGAACTCAGGCTGCGGTTGGTGTCGAGCAGCCCGCCGACCACGACGACATTGTCGAAGTCCTCCGGATTGCCGATCCCCCCGGTCGGCAGCAATTCGACGCCGCAACTCGCCCGGATCGGCAGGCCGCGTTCGCCGACGATCTCCCAGTCGAACTCTATCCTGCGGCTGCGGTCACCTTCGTCGCCCGCCAGCCGCAGCGTGTCGATGAACAGCGACAGCGGCGACAGGGTGAAGTCGCGAACCAAGAGAAACGCAAACCGCCTGGCCATTGTTGTTCGAAACCGTCTTGTCTCAAGCTTATTCAGCCAGCACATTATCCTGGAACAGCGGACGATGTGTTTGCCAAAAGCGGCACCGGATTTCTTGCTTATCGCTGGCCGCGCAGTCCAGGGCGCCCTCCCTCAACACACCGCCTCAAGTTAATAGGATCGCCCGCCGACTCGGACCAAGTGCATTCCAAGGGTCGATCGGGCGTCGATGGGACGAGGAGAAGTGTGATCAGCGCCTCGGGAATGCGCATGGCCAGGGAACTGATTGAGCCTGATTTCGGTTGTCTGTTGTGCGAATGATCGTTCCACGGCAGGCATCTGATGAGCGAAAATGAGACATGAAAACTGCAGCCAAGCAGCGCGGCCCCCTGCGGAACATCCTGAGCGGCATCGCGGCGGCAATCGCGACGAACGCTGGTCGCGCATCCGAGCAAGGCACGGGTACCGCGTCAATGGTCGCCGAATGGCCGCTCCCGCCGTCGGCGACACTGGGGTCCTCCATGCGCTTGAAGGGGATCGAACGCGAGGTTCGGGCCAGGCTGCCTTGGACGGTGAGGAAATTCGCCAAGGCCGAGACAGGCCGCATCGTGTTGCGCATGGTGCAAGCCGACGCGGATGCGTTTCGGGCCGCCTCGGCAACCATTGCCAGGACACTGGAAGGGATCGAAGCGCTGGCCGTGCTGCCGCGCGAGGCCGAGGACATTCTCACCATTTCCTCACGCGAGCGCCACAAATGGCTCAGGGATGGTCGCCTGAAAAGCATCGGCACGCGCACCGTGAAGATGCGCGGGCGATCCAAGGCCGTGACCTTCCACGTCTTCGATCCACGGCACATCGAGGACGTTCTCGACCGTGACCTGGCGACCGCCTGGCGGGAGGAAGATGCGAAGGAAGCGTCCGAGAACAGACGGCGCGCCGCCGGCAAGGCCGCACTGACGCGAGCCGGCAAGCGGTCGGGCAACGCCCGCAAGACCAGAAATTCGGGCTCTGACGATGCGCCAAAGCTCGAAGGCTGGGACACGTTCGAGGCGGAAGGACTGCTGCACTAGCGCAGGAAAACGTAACGATTTTCCGTCGAGGATCGTATCCGCACTCGTTCCCGGTTATGGATATTTCGCCTTGTCTGGGCCGGCAGGCCCCAGGTCGCCCTGCAATTCCTGCGGCAGCGGCAGGCTCGAACATTGCAGATGCACGTCGCGGGCGAGCCGCTTTCGCTGCTTCTGCTCCTGCTCCTTGGTGGCCGCTATGATTCCCAATCCATAGGGGCCAAGGGCGACGAATTCCCAGCCCGGATGCGTTTTTTCGCGGACCGCGTAGTCCGAAGCCGCCGCCCGGGCTTGCTGGCATTGCGGCGTCGCCCATTTCTGGTCCTGCTGCGAAAGCGAGGCTCCATAGTCGACCGGAGAGGTCGCGCATCCAGCCATCGTCGCGGCTAACGCGGACATTGCAAGCCCCATCGCAATTCTCATCCCGAAGCCTTTCCCAACCTTTGTGGACAGCACACGGAACTCCCACCCCACAAGGACATGGCCCGATGGGCAGGTCGCCGGCCAACACCGCCATTCGCCCTTTACGAAAATCGACCGCTGTGTGTCGATAGCGAAAATGTGTTCGGACACGATGTCTGGTTTGCGCCAGAAACGGTCATCCGTCGTCAGTCGTCCAAAAGCCGCGATTGGATCGAAACGAAAAGTTGTGCTTGGAACCAAAGCCGGGGCAAGACTGTTCTGCTAAGACTTTGATATGCGTCGTACCAGGCCGATGGATAAGCGGCGATCTTTGAGGAGCTCTCGTCATGAAAATTTCATCCGGATTTCGTTCAATCGCCGTTGCCGCCATCGCCACCGTGGGCGTCAGCTTGGCCAGCGCCGCGCATGCCGACAGCGGCACGATCCGTTTCTCCGTCTACAAGGCGGCGTTCTTCGTCGGCGGCTCCGGTGGCGAAGGGACGTTCACCTTCCATGGTAAAAGCTATCCCATCTCGATCGGCGGCGTCTCGGGCGGCCTCGCCTTCGGCGTCTCCAAGACCTATTTCCGCGGCACCGTGCGCCACATCAGGCGCGCGCGGGACGTGACCGGCGTCTACGGCGCGGCCGGCGGCGGCGGCACGCTCGGCAAAGGCGCCCAGGTGATCGTGATGACAAACGACAAGGGCGCCCAGCTCCAACTCACGGGCAAACAGGTGGGCCTGCAGGTCAACGCCGACCTGAGCGGGCTGGCCATCTCGCTGAGATAGGAGCGTCCTTTCCCGTCCGGAATTGCGTCGAGCTGTTCACCGTTTTTGTGAAACAGCGAACCGGCGGTTCAGGGGAGAGCAAGACGATGATCGCCGAAACCGAGGTCGCGAAATTCTTCGCGGCCTATGCGGAATTCTACAATGACGCGCTGTTGCCCGAAGCCGATTTGAAGGATGTCGCCGACATCTATTCGTCCGCCTTCATCTCCGTCACCCCTGGCGCGGTCATGGCCGGCGAAAACGGCAAGCAACTGATCGAAATCATGAAGAAGGGCTTCGAGGGCTACAGGACAATCGGCGCCAGGAAGATGACGTGCAAGGACGTGTCCGTGACGCCGATCGATCGAGACCACTGCGTGGCAAAGGTGCAATGGGCCGGAGAGTACCAGAACAAGAAGGCGGCGCTCATTACCATTGATTTCGAGGTCAGTTATCTCCTGGAAAGGCGTGACGGCAAGCTCAAGGTGTTCGGCTGGATCAGCGGGGACGAGCAGGCCGAATTCAGGAAACACGGACTGCTTTAGGCCCCGTTTCGGAGAACGGCGCCCGCCCCAACCCGCTCAGCTCCGCAGGCCCGGCGCTTCCTGTCCGGTGCGCTCGACATATTCGGTGTAGCCGCCGCCATAGGTGTGGATGCCTTCGGGCGTCAGCTCCAGCACGCGGTTCGACAGGGCGGCCAAGAAGTGCCGGTCGTGCGAGACGAACAGCATCGTACCTTCATACTGCGACAGCGCCTCGATCAGCATCTGCTTGGTGGTGATGTCGAGGTGGTTGGTCGGCTCGTCCAGCACCAGCAGGTTGGGCGGGTCGAACAGCATCAGCGCCATCACCAGCCGCGCCTTCTCGCCGCCCGACAGCACCCGGCATTTCTTCTCGATCTCGTCGCCGGAAAAGCCGAAACAGCCGGCAAGTGCCCGTAGCGGCGCCTGGCCGGCCTGCGGAAAATTGTCTTCCAGCGTCTGGAACACGGTGCGCTCGCCTTCGAGCAACTCCATGGCGTGCTGGGCGAAATAGCCCATTTTCACGCTCGGCCCCCGCGCCACCGTGCCGGTGTCGGGGTCGGAGGCGCCGGCCACCAGCTTCAACAGCGTCGATTTCCCCGCGCCGTTGACCCCCATGATGCACCAGCGTTCGCGGCGGCGGACCTGAAAATCGAGCCCTTCATAGATGGTGCGGCTGCCATAGGCCTTGTGCACGTTCTTCAAGGTCACGACATCCTCGCCGCAGCGCGGCGCCGGCTGGAACTCGAAATTCACCACCTGGCGGCGCTTGGGCGGCTCGACGCGGTCGATCTTGTCGAGCTTCTTCACCCGGCTCTGCACCTGCGCGGCATGGGAAGCGCGCGCCTTGAAGCGCTCGATGAAGGCGATCTCCTTGGCCAGCATGGCTTGCTGGCGCTCGAACTGCGCCTGCTGCTGCTTGTCGGCGATCGCCCGCTGCTGCTGGTAGAATTCATAATTGCCGGAATAGGCGGTGAGCGACCCGGCATCGATCTCGACGATCTTGTTGACGATGCGGTTCATGAACTCGCGGTCGTGCGAGGTCATCAGCAGCGCGCCGTCATAGCCCTTCAAAAACTGCTCAAGCCAGATCAGGCTTTCCAGGTCGAGATGGTTCGACGGCTCGTCGAGCAGCATGACGTCGGGCCGCATCAAAAGGATGCGGGCCAGCGCCACGCGCATCTTCCAGCCGCCCGACAGCTTGCCGACATCGCCGTCCATCATCTCCTGGGAAAAGCCGAGACCGTCGAGCACTTCGCGCGCGCGTCCGTCGAGCGCATAGCCGTCGAGCTCCTCGAAGCGGTGCTGCGCCTCGCCATATTTTTCGATGATCTCGTCCATCCGGTCGGCCTGGTCGGGATCGGCCATCGCGGCCTCGAGCTCCGCCATCTCGGCCGCCACCTCGCTCACCGGTCCGGCGCCGTTCATCACCTCGGCCACCGCGCTGTGGCCCGCCATGTCGCCGACATCCTGGCTGAAATAGCCGATGGTGACGCCGCGATCGACCTGCACCTGGCCCTCGTCGGGCTGCTCCTGGCCGGTGATCATGCGAAACAAAGTCGTCTTGCCGGCGCCGTTGGGCCCGACAAGGCCGATCTTCTCGCCCTTCTGCAGCGAGGCCGACGCCTCGATGAAGACAAGCTGACGGCCATTCTGCTTGCCGATATTTTCAAGTCTGATCATGATAGTTCCGGGAGGCTCAAGCCGAATGGAAGGGATTTGCCCGCGCCCTTACGCGAATGACGGTGCCGGGGGAAGAGGCAGAAGCGCCGCAGCGGGTATGCGCGAACGGGGGCGCGCCGATAGGCCGCCCAAGGTCGGCTTTCCAGCCGCGCAGGCAAAAATCATTCGCTTGTCGAAATCCACCTTCGTCGAACGACTTTGGCGCGGCGGCCCGCACGGCCCGACCAGCAACGCCAACAGGACAGGACCATGGCAATGGCCAAGATGCTCGTGATCTACAAAACCCCGGCCGATCCGGCCGCCTTCGACCGGCACTATTTCGACGTTCATATACCGCTGGCCAAAAAGCTTCCCGGCCTGCGGCGCTACGATGTCAGCAGGCGGCCGATCGTCAAGCTTTCGGCGGGCGAGATGCCGTATCTGGTGGGGACATTGTATTTCGACAGTCTCGACGACATCCGGGCCGCGTTCGCCAGCGAAGTCGGCGTTGCCTGTGCCGCCGACCGGCGGATTTTGGCCCCAGGCGACGACGATCTGACGATGCTGCTGTTCGACGCCGACGAAGTGTGAACCCGGCCTCCAGACACACTTCAGAAACAAGATTCAACATCCGGGAAAAACTGGCGAAAAGATCGTCTGCGATAACCATCCAGTGGCGGCCGGGCTGCGGCCGCCAGACAACGCAACGGGATCTCGCCTGCAATGCAACGACGTTCGGCCGGATGGATGGGTGCCCTGACAGGCATGTCGCTTGCCATGCTTGCCGTCGCGCAGTCGGGCGCGGAGGCGGCGGTCACCCGCAGCGAATATTGCAGCCGGCTCGGTCTTCAGCTCGACGGCGCCATCCGGACCAAGGCCGAACCCGGCGCCAGTGCGAGCCAGATCGCGCAGGCGACGGCACTGCAGGACAGGGCGAACCGGTTCTGTGCCGAGAGCAAGCAGGCGCAAGGGATCCGGACTTACGCCAACGCCCTGAAGCTGCTTGGTGTGACACCGGTCGACCTCAACCAGTGACGGCAGCCATCATCCCAGAAAACCAGTCTTAAAAAAGGGCGGCTTTTCTTGCGCGCAATGCCGCGAGCGGTCCGCCCTTCTCATGCCGACAGCCTATTTCTCGCCCAGATAATGGAAGACGGCCTGTTTCCACCAGTCGCTTTCCAAGGTTTGCAGCAGGGCGACATCGAGCGGCTTGCGCAGCCGGCGGCCGAGCGGCAGTGCGATGGCATATTGCTGCTGGTCGAACGTCGCGTCGAGGACCTGCAGGCTCGCGCCATAGTTCTGTCCGACCAGCCAGCCAAGCAGCGGCTTGTCGTGGACCAGCGCATCGATCTTGCCGGCGCGCAGCGTGTCCAGGCCCTGCTGGACGGTGGCAAAGTCCTGATGCCGGATATGGGTCGAATCCAGATAGGACGCGGTCGAGGAATTCCGCACGGCGCCGACCCTGACCGTGCCGAGGTCGCTTTCGCCCTGCACCATGCCTTCCATCTGCGTCACGGTCAGCACCGATGTGACGCCCGCGGTGAACACCGCGATGGCGATGATCGATCCCATCATCCAGAGCGCGGCGAGCACGCGTCCCGGCACGGTTCGCGGACCGAAATCGCCGGTGCTGGCCTGGGTCGCGGCAATCGTCGACCACCACATGCTGGAAAACAGGCCCTTGGCGACGCCGCCGCCGAAATCGTCATTGTGGCGGCGTTCGAACATCCAGATCAGCACGCCGACCACGACCGAGATGATGATCAGCGCCAGCACCGCCTGCAGGAAGCCGAACGAGGTCAGCGCGCGCAAAATCGGCCGCCACGACGGCTGGCTGTTGAGCGGTGTGGCGATGCCGAGCCCGGTCGTGAAAAAGGGCTGCGTGAAGTCGACAGTCTTTTCGCGGTCGGCCGTGACCGTGATCGCGGCCATCGCCACATCGAACTTGCCGCCGACAACGCCATCGATCTGGTCCTGCACGCCAGGCACTTCGACATAGTGGAAGCGCAGGTTGAGCCGCCCGGCTATTTTCTGCTAGAGGTCGATGCTCAATCCGGACCAGGTGCCGTCCTGCAGCTTGAAGGCGAAGGGCGGCGCGACCTTCATTCCGACCGATATGTCCTTCGATGCCACGTCCGACGGCAAAGGCAGGTCGGCGGGCGTTTGTGTCTGGGCGACGGCGGCGCCCGCCCCGACACTCGCGGCCACGGCCATGATGATCAGCGCCATCAGCCACGAAGCAACACTTCTCAACAGCACAACTCCCGGCGACCCGTTGCGCCGCGCGATCTGATCGCGGGCTCGAAAAGGTAGCCGCCATGCCGCCCTTCGTCCACCCGCCATGTCAGCGGGAGACGATGCGCGAACGGACCCGGCTACCCCGTCCATCCCTACGGCATCGACCCGCATTCCGGCGCCTAGGCCCTGTACTTCCAGCCCCCGGGATAGCGCCGTTGCGCCTATCGCACCAACAAGCCGCCTTGGGACGACAACGGCTGAACCCTCCCACCAGAACCTGTCTGTTTACACCATGGCAGAATAGGGATATTTCATATCCTTAATAGAGTTGGTCGGCATCGACCCGGAACCCGTGGATGATCCTGAAAAGCCAAGTCGAATGGGCACTGCACTGCTGCGCCATTCTCGCCGGTCTGCCCGAGGGACGCTATCTCTCCACAAAGGCGCTTGCCGAATTCCACGGCCTTCCCAAGGAATATCTTTCCAAGGCGTTGCAAAGCCTGTCGCAGGCAGGCCTCGTTCATACCACGCTCGGCCCTTCGGGTGGATACCGGCTGGCACGGACACCGGCCGAACTGACCTTCCTGGACATCGTGGAGGCGGTGGAGGGCAAGGCGCGTACGTTTGTGTGCAGCAACATCCGTGCAAACAACCCGTGCCGCCCTCAGGGCTATTGTGAAAGCGGCCCTTGCGCGGTGTCGCGCATCATGTGGGAAGCTGACGAAGCCTGGCGGGCAAAATTGCGCGGTGTCAGGCTTTCCGACCTCACCGAAGCGCTGGCGCAGGAGATTCCGGCGGAGCTCTGGAAAAACAGCTTCGAATGGGTGCTGGAGCGCGCCGGGTGAGCATTAACGCATGATCCTTGCCTGCGGCTGGCCCGCCCTCGCCGGCAGCATGATAGCGTAGCTTTGGGGCGACATCGCAAGCGACAGGCCGTTCGCCTCGCAATGACGATGGACAAGGTCGATCACCTCGTTCCTCGCAAGCAACCGGTCGCCCGGACCGGCGACGCAAAAAAGCAGGTCCATCCCGATGGCCGCCGCGTCGATCTCCTTGAGCGCGACAAGCGGTGCCGGCTCCTTGACGATCCGTTGGCAGTTCCGCAGAGCCGCATGCATGGCCTCCTCGATGACGTGCGGCGCGTGCGTGGCCGCAAGCCGCACGGCCAGGGTCAATTGCTGCCTCTCGTCGGGACGGCTGAGATTGGTCAGGCTCAGCTTCGCCAACACACTGTTTGGCAGGACGACGATATTGTTCGCACCCGTAAGCAGATGCGTGGAACGCCAAGTTGTCTCGACGACACGTCCTTCCGTGCCGTCGCTCAGCATGATCCAGTCGCCGAGCGTGAAGGGTCGGCCCAGCGTCAGCGCAATACCGGAGAAGACGTCGCCAAGCGTATTCTGCAGCGCAAGCCCGACAATGATCGCAACCACGCCCGACGTTGCCGCCAGCGTTCCGATGGGAGCGCCAAAGACGAAGCCTGTTATCGACAGCGCCACGCCGAGATAGATGGCGGCGACGACAAGGTCCTGGAGCAGGCGCGCCTCTTGCGGTCGGTGCTCCAGAACGATGTAAAGGCGCACAAAGCCGACAAGCGTCCAGGCAAGATGCGTCCACCAGAGGACGCGCGCCGACTTCGCCAGATATGCGCCGGAGCCTTGTAGATCCGCCTCGCCCATCCAATGCGGCAGGATATCGCTGAAGCCGAGCACCGCCGTCATGCCGGCGAAGAACAGGATCTGGACGATCAGGCGCGCCATGGGCCGCCCACGGCCCTGGAAATACCACACGGCAATGCCGACGAGCCCCAGAAGGTTGATCAGGACCAGAGCCAGATGATCGCCGAACATGGGTCCTCCGACAGGATTGAATTTGCTGGCAGGGCCGGCCGCCAGGAATGGCGTCCGGCCGCTTGCGCCTACTTCTTGACCGGATAGGTCAGTTCCTTCTGCGCGGTATCGACCACGAAGACAGCCAGCAGCTTTGCGGGTTTCGTCTTGCTGCCGTTCTCGCTCACGCTGTGGCGATCGCCCGGCATCTCCGAAAAGCTCTCGCCGGCCTTGTAGACCTTGGCCGGGTCGTCATTGACCTGGCTGCGGATCGAGCCTTCCAGAACCGTCGCATAGATGAAGGCCGAACTCGGATGGGTATGCGCCGGCGAGTAACCGCCGGGACCATATTCGACGAGGATGCCCTTGATGCTCTTGCCCGGAACATTCGGCAGTTCATGCTCATAGACAAGGGTGACCTTGGCCGCCTTCTCGCCAGTGCGAGGGGCTTGCGTGGCGCCGGCCGGGCCGGCCAGGGCTGCCGTCACGACGAGGGCGGCGACGATTGACTTGATCATTTGAAAACTCCTTTTTCCATTGAGCGGTATCCCGGGCCTAGGCCGCCGCGTTTGCCGGCGGTGATTTCCGCGCCGAGGCGGCGAACCACTGCTCGAACGTGATGTGGCCAAGGCGCGGATTGTCGTCGGAGACCAGCGAAGTGTCGTTCAGCCTCGCGCCGAAGTAGAGCGCCTCCGGATCGGCCACGACCTCGCGAGGATCGCCGACAGCCTTGAGGTAGCGGGCGACGAGTTCGCTCATCCGCACACGGTCGGGCCCCGAGATCTCGATCATGCCGTTGATCGGCGCGGCGAGCGCGACCCCGGCCATCACATCGGCGACGTCGTCGGACGCGATGGGCTGTACATAGGCCGGCGACAGGTGCACGGCCTCGCCGACCGTGCCCGACTTGGCGATGCCGGCCAGGAACTCCATGAATTGCGTCGAATGAACGATGGTGTAGGGAATGCCGGACGCCTTGATCAGATTTTCCTGGACGAGCTTGGCGCGGAAATAGCCGCAGTCCTGCAGGCGTTCGGTGCCGACAACCGAGAGCGCGATATGGTGCCTGACGCCCGCGGCCTTGCCGGCGGCGAGCAGGTTGCGGCCTGACGTGGTGAAGAAGTCCATCGATGCCTTGTCCTCGAAGGACGGGGAGTTGGCGAGGTCGATCACCACTTCGGCGCCTTCGAGTGCCTCCTGCAGGCCTTCGCCGGTGATGGTGTTGACGCCGGTGTTCGGCGCGGCGGCGATCACCTCGCTGCCCTGCTTGCGCAAGCGGTCAGTGGTCTTGGAACCGATGAGGCCGGTGCCTCCGATGATGACGATTTTCATGATGGTCTCCGTTTGCGGCCGAGATCTCGCGCCGCGTCGATTGATGGTCAGCCGAAAGGAAGGGTTTTAGTTCAGGCCAGCCTTGTCGAGGCCGTAGAGCTTGTCCGCGGAGCCTGGCACGGTTTTGAAGGCGACGCTGACACGGTTCCAGGCGTTGATGGCCATGACCGAGAAGGTCAGGTCGGAGATCTCCTTTTCCGAAAGCTGCCCGCGCACGCGCTCATAGAGTTCGTCCGGAATACCGCCTTCGGCGAGCTTGGTGACGGCTTCGGTCCAGGCAAGGGCAGCCCGCTCACGAGGAACGAAAAGGGGTGATTCCCGCCAGACGGCGAGATGATGGAGGCGCAACTCGCTCTCGCCGTGGATCGTGGCTTCCTTCACATGCATGTCGAGGCAGAAGGCGCAGCCATTGATCTGGGATGCCCTGATGTGGACGAGGTCGCGGGTCTTCTCCTCGATGGCGCTGTGTGCCTCGGCCATGCTGAAATCGAGGAGCTTCTTGAACAGTTCAGGCGATTGCTGGGCGGCGTTGAGGCGCTGTGTCATGGTCTCTCCTTTTTTGAGGATATCTTATGTCCTTAAGGATAATAAATATCCGTAATATCTGGACAGTAAAGCGCCATCCGCCTAGGATGCGGACATAAGGCTTATGTCGAAAAGTATGAGGGCGAGGATGGACGTCGTATCGGCGTTGAGAACGTTCCTGCGGGTGGCGCAGACAAAATCCTTCTCGGCGGCTGCGCTCGACCTCGATCTGACGCAGCCGGCAGTGTCGCGGCAGGTCTCGGCGCTGGAAGCGCATCTCAAGACGCGCCTTCTGCACCGCACGACGAGCGCGCTCGCCTTGACGGCGGAGGGTGAACAGATGTTGCCTATGGCGCTGCGCGTCCTCGAAGCGGTCGAGGCGCTCGGCCAGGCCAGCGGCGCCGAAACGGCAACAGTCTCCGGAAAAGTGCGGCTGAGCCTGCCCACGCCGCTCGGCCTGTTCATCGGCGACCGCCTCGCGGGGCTGCTGGAGAGCCATCCGGCGCTGGGTGTCGAGCTGATCTTTCGGGACGAGCCTTCGGACCTCATCGCCAACGCGATCGATCTCGAGGTGCGCCTCGGGCCGGCCGGCGACAGCAGCCTGGTGTGCCGCCGGATCGGCTGGACGACAGCCTTTCTGGTGGCCTCGCCAAGCTATCTCAAGGGACGTGACTCACCGCGAACGCCGCAAGACATCAAGGATCACGCCTGCATTTGCTACAGCCGTGCCGGCGACGGCCGTTCGTGGTCGTTCTCAGGCGGAGCGGACGACGTTGTCCTGCGCATCGAGCCGCGTCTTGTCGCCAACAATTCGATGGCCGTTCATCGCGCGACACTGGGAGGAGCCGGGCTTGCGGTGCTCTCCCACATTCTGGTCGGGGCGGACATCGAAGCAGGCAGGCTGGTCAAGCTGATGCCGGATTTTTCGCCGACGCGCCTGCCGATCAACGTCGTCTACCCATCCCGCCGGAATATACCGTTGCGTGTGACGACAGTCCTCGACTTTCTTGTCCAGGCCGTCCGCGGCGATATCTTCATGGCGTCGTCGGCACCCTTGCCGCCCGAGCCATCGACCCGCATTCCCGCGCCCGAGGACCCCTATTTCTTGCCTTGCGGATAGATCGTCTCGCCGCGCTTCAGCATCGCCACGAAGGTCTCGATCTTCTTCTTGCGGCCAGCCTCGGTCTTCATGTTGTGGGTGCGGAA
Source organism: Mesorhizobium sp. M8A.F.Ca.ET.161.01.1.1 (assembly GCF_004792105.1). NCBI lineage: Bacteria > Pseudomonadati > Pseudomonadota > Alphaproteobacteria > Hyphomicrobiales > Phyllobacteriaceae > Mesorhizobium > Mesorhizobium sp. M8A.F.Ca.ET.161.01.1.1. Next base: position 26,467 of record NZ_SRTD01000007.1, read on the forward strand.
GGCAAGCGAGAAGCGGTTCTGCGCGCTGAGTTTTTCCAGCATCGCCTTCGCCGCCGGCTCGGCGTCGATCGCCGCTTGCAGATCGTCGGGGATTTTCATCTCCTTGCCGCTGCCATAGGCGCGCGCCCAGCGCCCGTCGGCCTTGGCCGCCTCGACCTCCCTCAGCCCATGCGCGGTCATGCGGCCCTCCTCGACCAGCCGCGCCACATTGTCGACGTTGATCTTGCTCCAGATGCTCTTTTTGCCGCGCGATGTGTAGCGCTGCAGGAAACTGTTCTCGTCCAATCCCTTGCGCACCGCGTCGATCCAGCCGAAGCACAGCACGACGTCGATCGCTTCCTTCGGCGTGATCGATTTCAGTCCCGACCCCACCTTGTGCACCTTGATCCACACTTCGGTTTCCGTGGCATGGTGCTGGCCGAGCCAGGCGTAAAAACTGTCCGCGTCGGGGAATTCCCTGACCTTGTCGGGATCGACCTTGACCGGCGCCATCAGCGGGTCTGCCCGTTTAGAATTGTTGTCGCCTGCATCAACATCATGTTGCCTCCGTCATCGTGCGATTCCCGGCATTATCGCATGGGCCACTGTCAGCTTTCGTCAGCAATGGAGCACGCAGCCAGGAAGCAGCGGAACGTGCCATCCAATGCCGCGTTGCGGCAAGAGTGCACCGTCCGATGGAGGTTTCCTGATGGCAATCGAAACCATTTTCGCCCATGTCAGCTGCTCCGACCTCGAAGCCAGCATCGGCTGGTACGAAAAACTCTTCGGCAAGCCGCCGCTGCGCCGGCCGATGCCGGGGCTGGCCGAATGGCAGTTCACCGACAGTGCCGAAGTACAGTTGTTCGAGGACAAGCAGAAAGCCGGCACCTCGACGCTGACGCTCGGCGTGCTGCCTCTGGCGCCGGAGCGACAGAGACTGGTGGATAATGGGCTTGAGCCCGGCCCAATCGAGGAGGCCGACCATTTCTGGATCATGCGCATGCGCGATCCCGACGGGAATCTCGTGGTGTTCGCGAGTGCCGAGCGGGAATAGAGCCGGGAACAGCTTGTCCCAGGGACGGCGTTCAAGCTCTCCCTCTCCAACCATCGGCATCTCCGATAGCACCATCGGTTTGTTCCGTTTCCGCTTTCCGCATCGACATGCCAATCCCCTGCCCTTGTCCCAATCCAGCAAAGGCAGAGCGAAATGCAGCTTTCGAACCAGAAAATCCTCATCGCCGGCGGCGGCTCCGGCATGGGCCTGGCCCTGGCCAGCCGTTGCGTCGAGGCTGGCGCTGAAGTCATCATCGCCGGGCGCCGCGAGGACAGGTTGCGGCAGGCCCGCGAGGCGCTGGGCAATCCCGCAGGCCTCCACATTGCCGCTGTCGACATCACGCGAGAAGACCAGGTCGCGGCGTTGTTTGCCGGGATCGGCGGTCTCGACCACATCGTCAGCACCGCCGCCGACATCGAAGGCGCCTACAGGCTACTGCCGGAGCTTGACCTGAACGCTGCGCAACGCGTGGTCGACAGCAAGCTGTTCGGCCCGCTGCTGCTGGCCAAGCATGGCACGCCACGGCTCAGCGCGAGCGGCTCGATGAGCTTCGTCTCCGGCATCGCCGCGTACCGGCCGGCGCCGCGCGGTTCGGTCGTCGCCGCGGTCAATGCAGCGCTCGAAGGGCTGGTGCGGGCGCTGGCCGTCGAACTCGCGCCGATCCGCGTCAACGCCGTCTCGCCCGGCTGGGTCGACACCGGGATCTGGACGCAAGTGGCGGGCGACAGGAAGGCGGAGACGCTTGCGGCGATGGCCGAGCGGCTGCCGGTCGGCAGGATCGGCCATCCCGACGATATCGCCGACGCGATTTTCTTCCTGATGGGCAATGGCTTTACGACCGGTACGACGCTGCATGTCGAAGGCGGACATCGCCTTGCCTAGACGGTAGCGCCGCCCCTTCAGCAATTGTTTGGAAACAAGACCTTGGGGCGGCTCTCTGATTCAAGACCTCAACCAGCCAGCAAGCGTTCGGGCACCAGCGTTTCGCGCGCGGCGGCGAGCAGTTGCCGGAGTGCCGGCGTCTGCACGCGCCGGCGCCGCCAGATCATCGTCAGCGGCGCTGTCCGCATCTCACCCGGCCATGTCAGTTCGGTGAGATCACCGCGCGCCAGCGCGTCGCTGACCGCGAGACGGGGAACGAGGCCCAGCCCCGAGCCGGCCGCCACCAGCCGGGCAATGGCGCCGATGCTGCCGACTTCGGCGGCGAGTTCCGGCGCGCCGATGCCCGCTTCGGCAAAGGCGATGTCGAACATGTGCCGATAGATGCATCCAGGCTCCGTTGCCACGAAACGCTTGGCCGCCAGGGCAGCCAGGTCGCGCGGAACCGCGCTCTGGCCCGGCGCGGCGACAAGCGCCAGCGGTTCGGCCGCTATCGTGCGCCTGGCGAAGCGTTGATCGGCGCCGCCGTTCGAAAGGTCGCGGCGATCGAAACAGAAGGCGACATCGATGTCGCCCTCCTCCAGCTGGCGCAGCAGCGTGCCGCTGTCGGCCACCTTCATCCGCACGGTGATATCGGGATGACTGGCCTGGAATCCCGGCAGCCAGGGCGCCAGCCGGGCGGAGGCGATCGTCTCGAGCGCGCCGACGGTCAGCACGCCCCTTGTCTGCCCAGATGCCGCCTGAACTGCTGCCCGTGCCTCACCGTCGAGCCGCAGCAATTCTTCGGCGATGGGCTTCAGCGCCAGCCCCGCCGGCGTCAGTTCCAGGCCTGATTTCGGGCGCGTGAACAAGGCAGTGCCAAGTTCGGCCTCCAGCGACTGGATCTGGTCGCTGACACTCGATTGGGCGAGATGAACCGCCTCGGCGGCGCGCGTGATGTTGCGGCTGCGCGCCACCGCGAGGAAGGTCCTGAGCAGTCTTGGATGCATCGTCTGGCCGAAATCGCCCGATCTACTGCAGCTGCGGCTTCTTCAGGAAACTACCGCGGTCGGCGGACTTGACGCGCAGCCAGGTTTCGCGGCCGTCGCGCACCACCCGCATCGGGATTTCGGCGCCCGCCGACCCGCTGTCCCACAGCTTGCGATAGAAATCGGCGAGCCCGTCGACGGCGCCGTCGCGCACCTCGGAGATGACGTCGCCTTCGCGCAGGCCGGCCTTGGCCGCCGGGCCACCATCGGTCACGCTCATCACCACCACCTTGCCGTCGCTTTCAGCCGACAGCGCGCCGAGCCACGGGCGCGGCGGCTTGGCCACCTGGCCCCGCGTCAGCAGATCGTCGAGGATCGGCGGCAAGAGGTCGATCGGCACCACCATGTTGATATCGGCAACCTCGCCGGCGCGGCTCATCTGCAGGCGCAGCGAGCCGATGCCGAGCAGCGCGCCATCGGCGCCGAACAAGGGCGCGCCGCCCCAGGACGGATGAGCCGGCGCGATGAAGATCGCCTCGTCGAGCAGATACTCCCAATAGCCGGCGAATTCCTGCTTGGTGACGATCTTGGCCTCGACCGCCCGGCCGATGCCGTCGGCAAGCACCACTGCGTCGCCGATCCTGGCCTTGCCGGCATCGCCCAGCGCCACCGCCGGCAGACCGGTCGGCGCCAGCGCCTGGACGAGGCCGAAGCCCGATTCCTGGTCGTAGGCCAGCGCGTGCGCGGGGATGACGCGGCCGTCATGCGCGGTCAGCCAGACCTCGTCGGCCTCGGTGATGAGATAGCCGATGGTCAGCACCAGCCCGTCATCCCTGATGACGACGCCGCTGCCTTCCCTGAGCGTGCCCAGCGCCCCGGCGGTGAAGGCATCGTCGGGAACGGTCGCCCGCACGGCAACGACGGAGCGCGGATTGGGATTGATGGTCATAGATTTTGTCCTGCGATGCGAATGCCTGACGGCTTCTTCTATAGGTATGCCGCTGAGAGGAAGGCGCAAGGGGTGGCGCTTTCCTTCTCCCCTTGTGGGAGAAGGTGGATCGGCGCGCAGCGCCGAGACGGATGAGGGGTGTTCCAGCGGAGTGAGACGTTGGCTTTCCCTGGAGCACCCCTCATCCGACCTCGCTTCGCGAGGCCACCTTCTCCCACAAGGGGAGAAGGAAGATTCGACGTCCGTGCTGACATTGACAATAGTTCAACACAAGTTGAACTTCCTTCTCCGCAGCCCTAGCTATGGGTGACCTGCCCATCCTTCCCACGATACGAGAGCCGACATGACCGAATACACCCCGCCGAAAGTTTGGACCTGGAACAAAGCCAATGGTGGCACCTTTGCCAGCATCAACCGCCCGATCGCCGGTCCGACGCATGACAAGGATTTGCCCGTCGGCAAGCATCCGCTGCAGCTTTATTCGCTGGCGACGCCGAACGGCGTCAAGGTGACGGTGATGCTGGAAGAGCTCCTGGCGCTTGGCCACAAGGGCGCCGAATACGACGCATGGCTGATCCGCATCAACGATGGCGACCAGTTCGGCAGCGGCTTTGTCGAGGTCAATCCCAATTCCAAGATTCCCGCGCTGATGGACCACAGCGGCAAGACGCCGGTGCGCGTTTTCGAATCCGGCTCGATCCTGGTCTATCTCGCCGAAAAGTTCGGTCCGTTCCTGCCGGCCGAACAGCCGGCCCGCGCCGAAGTCCTGTCCTGGTTGTTCTGGCAGATGGGCTCGGCCCCCTATCTCGGTGGCGGGTTCGGCCATTTCTATGCCTATGCGCCGGAAAAGTTCGAATATGCCATCGACCGTTTCTCGATGGAGGTGAAGCGTCAGATGGACGTTCTCGATCGCCGGCTGGCCGAGACCGAATATCTCGGCGGCAAGAATTACACCATCGCCGACATGGCGGTCTGGCCCTGGTATGGTGGGCTGGCGCTCGGCAGGATGTATAATGATTCCGGGGAGTTCCTGTCGGTGCAGGACTACAAGAACGTGCAGCGCTGGGCGAAAGCGATCGATGAACGCCCCGCGGTAAAGCGCGGCCGCATGGTCAACCGCGCCTTCGGCGAACCGGCCATGCAGTTGCACGAGCGCCATGATGCCAGCGACTTCGACACCAGGACGCAGGACAAGCTGGCCGCCGAGTAGATTTCAGGGTAGCTGTGCCCGACGCAAAAAAGCCCATCACCGAGTTAAATCGGTGATGGGCTTTTTGCCTGATGCGTGAGACGGATCAGTGAAGAACTTCAACGATCTGACGGGTGTCGGGGTCCACCAGCACGGTCTGATCGTTGATCACCGCGACGCGGTACTTCACGTTGGGAACTTCACGCAGTTCGACCTTGTCCGGCACGGACGAGCCGAGCTTGAGTTCGACGCCCAGAAGGTTCACCGACGCCAGCGGCTCCTTCTTGACGTATTCGCGAACGACCGTTTCCTGTTCCGGCTGGACCACGATGGTGTCCGCCAAAGCCGCGCCGACGCCGCCCAGCAGGACGATGGCAGCCGCGGCACTCGTAAGATAATGTTTCATGACAACCTCCATGATTCGTAATTGCTCCGCCTCAAGCAAAAACTCTCACGCAACTCGGAGGTTCCATCCCTATATGTGAAATGAATGTGGCATTCCACCAACAATATGCCACAATTTGTTGGATATTTAAGCGAAACTATCAACGCGGATATGCTTCGCATTCCCAAAAAATTCTTCGAGTTTCTGGAATGGCAGGAAATAACGCTTTGCAAGGCAAGCACCCCTGCCACGTCTTGATCGGGTTATTCGCCCCGCGTCCCCACCTTGGTAACAGCTAACGTCTGGCGAGGGGTGTCGTTCCCATGCTTACCTCGCCTTCCAAAAAAGGCCCACCCTGCCGGGAGCAGAGCGGGCCTTCAACGGACCGGTGGAGGTGGCGCCTCGCCGGCCACGGCAGGAAAACGCACGCATCGCAGCTTCGTTCCACCTTGGCCGCCGCGATTTGGCAGGGGTGGACAACGCTCGACAAACCGGTCAGCAAAGCCTCCAGATATCCTCCTGGCCAAGGAATGCGCTGCGGGGAGCGTCGTCCTGGGCGGAGCCAGGCCTCTTCGTTAGAACCGAACGCCGTCCCGATGTAGCGGCGGCACCTGGCTGACTCCATCCTGGCTTGTCACGGCGTCCTGTGCGCGCCTGTAGACAAGCCCCAGGACGAGCACGAAGTAGCCGACCTGCAGGACAACCAGAACCATCACTGTCCAGGCAAGCGCCTCCCAGAAGGAGCCGGTAGCCATATAGGTCCAGACCGCGACAAGCGTCGTGGTCGCCGACATGCCGACGAGAAATGGCCCAAAATACATCGCCCTTCAAGATCGCCGAACCGTCCCAGACCCGGCGACTCCCTGCCCAAACTCCGCACCCGCGCACAGGCTTTCATTATTTTAGCAACTACGCAAGTACGGGGTGTCCGGCTGGTCATCCACCTAGAAATTTGTTGCGCGCCGGTGCTGGCAGGAGCAGTTTGATGCTCACGGACCGGGGTAATCGGGAAAAAGAAGTCCGGTGGGGGATGGGGGAATGACACTCAAATTGATCGGGGCCGGTTTCGGCCGCACCGGCACATGGTCGACCTTTGCCGCGCTGAACAAGCTTGGCCTGCCCTGCTACCACATGCAGGAAGTGATCATGAACAAGGCCAACACCGGCCATCTCGATTTCTGGCGCAAGGTGGCCAACAGCCCGCCCGGTTCGCAGCAGGATTGGGACAAGGTGTTCGCCAACTACACCGCCACGGTCGACAATCCCGGCTGCTGCGTGTGGCGCGAACTGATGGTGGCCTACCCCGACGCAAAGGTGCTGCTGACATTGCACCCACGCGGCGCCGAGGCATGGTACGAAAGCACGATCGACACGATCTACTTCACCGAGAACCTGTGGCAGTTCAAGATCCTGGAATGGCTCACCCCGTTCGGCCGCAAGTTCGGCGACATGTCGCGCAAGCTGATCTGGGGCCGCACGCTGGCCGGCGTCATGGGCGACCGCGACAAGGCGGTGGCCCGCTACAACGCCTATGTCGACGAGGTTAAGGCGGCCGTGCCGCCGGAAAAGCTGCTGGTGTTCAAGGTCAGCGAAGGCTGGGGCCCGCTCTGCCATTTCCTCGACGTGGCGCAGCCGAACGAGCCCTTCCCCAACCTGAACGACCGCGAAACGATCAAGAAGATAATTCGCGACATCATCAAGGGCTCCTACATCATGCTGGGACTGACGGTAGCCGCCATCACGGCGGTGATCGCGGCATTGTGGTGGTGGCTGGGGTAACGGCAAGCCCAGGCGCGCCTGCCTGCATCGAGCAGGTCGAGTTTTTCGCTGCCGAAACAAACGACCTCAACGACCGCCGGCTTTCGGTCCGGCACTGATTGCCAACGGCTCTCGCGGCAATTTTGCGCTTGCCTTTCCTGGCGGGCGGTCGCCGGTCGATGGCTGTCGGAACAGGCTTTTGCCCTTCTCGAGCTGACGTCGAGACAGGATCATTATATATCAATTGGATAAAACAGCGGAACGTCCAATGGACATTGCCGGAACCGAACAAGGCCCCCCGGACCTTTGCGCGTACCACCCAAGACCTTGGTCCTACAAGGAAGACCGCACGGTTCGATTCACGGCGCGGTAACACGCCGTGGCCGTCACTTCAGAGGCGTCAGCACCTTGCTCCGGCGATAAACCGTCCGCCCTCGGCTTGCCGGGCCAATGCTGCAAAGGCGAAGAGGTTGTTCTCTCGTCGACGCCCGTCGGGTCGTTGGCCGACCATGCCCGGTCAGGATGCCGGACCTTGCAACCTTTGCCTATTCCGCTTTCGCGGAAGTTTCAGCCGTCATGCAATGTGCGATGATGTTATTGCGGCGGTACGAGCCGCCCTGGCTGGCGCGGGCGCCGAGCACACCCCAACAATGCGCCCCCCCGTCCGTGTCGGCCAGGCGCTCGGCGCGTTCAGCATTCCGATTGCGTGGGCGCGACATCTCCACTCACTCCGGCGCACCCGCAAACAGCACGACGCCGTCGCCCCCGGTGGCCGGCCAATCCCTGATTGTGCGGTCGTAGCCGCCGGTCAGCACCGTGCCGTCGGCGGCGAAGGCCACCGCGTAGATCGGCCCGGTCTGGCTGTCGAACATGGCGATCTGGTTGCCGCTCTCGATGTCCCACAGCCTTGCGGTGCCGTCGAGCGAGGCCGACAGCAGGCGCTTGCCGTCCGCCGACAACGCCAGTGCGTAGACCGTACCCTCGTGGCCCTCGAAGCGCTTCACCTCGCGGCCGCTGTCGAGATCCCAGACCTTGATCGTCAGGTCGCCGCTGCCGGTGATCAGGTGATGCCCGTCGGCTGTGAACACGGCGCCATAAGTGCCTTGCTCATGGCCGTGCCAGCTGCGCAGCTGCTTGCCGCTTTCGATGTCCCAGAGTTTCAGCGTCCCGTCGATGCTGCCCGACAGGGCCTGCCTGCCATCGGGCGAGACTACGACCGCGCTGATCGACCACTCATGGCCGGTCAGCACATGCTGCGCGGAGCCGTTGACGAGGTCCCAGATGATGACGTTGCCGGTGTCGTGCCCGCTGACGGCGTGCTTGCCGTCCGGGCTGATCGCCAGCTTGTTGACGCCGCCGTTCTGGCCGGATTGGAAGACGTGCAGGACCGCGCCGTCGGCGAGTTTTCGCTGCACGATCTCGCCGTCGTCCCCGGCCGTCAGGGCGCTGATGCCGTCGGGCATGTAGAGCGCGGTGCGCGCCATGTCCTTGTGCACGCCGAGATTGCGGATCAGGTGCTTGCCGCCGATATCCCAGAGCTTGATCGTGCGGTCGGTGCTGGCGCTCATGATCGAACGCCCGTCCGGCGCTACGGCCAGCCAGACGACGGCATCACGATGGCCTTCGGGCAGTGTGGGCAGCGGCGGTGGCGCCGGCGGCGGCGGCGCCACCGTGGCCGGCGGAATGAGCGCGACCTCAGGCGGCGCCGGCACGACCGGCGCCGGCGAAACAGGCGGCACGACCACGGGCGGAGCTGGTTGCACCGATACGGTTGGTGGGTTTGCCGCGGCCGGGGGGGCTGGCGGCGGGGCCGGCGCTGGCGGCGCGGGCTTTGGCGCGGGAACCACGGGCGGCGCGCTGGCGACGTCCTGGCCACCCTCATGCGGCCGCCACGAGCCGAACTTGTCGCCGAGCAGCGCCAGCACGACAACCACCGGCAGCACCAGGAAGGCCCGGCGCAGGCCCGGACGGCCCGCCGGCTCCACCTCGGCATCCCTGCCGAACAGCGGCACTCCGGCCGCATGCACAGGCCGGCCGGGCAACTGGCCCGCCAGGAACAGCAGCGCACCGATGAAACAGGCAAGTGCCGCCACCGAATAGGCCGCCAGCCGCGGCGCGGCCGCATCCAACCCGGCAAAGCCGTGCCCGGCAAGGGCATCGATCAGCGGATAGACCCCGGCCAGACAGGCAACCGCGACCACGGCCAGGACGAGCCCCAGCACCCTGTCAGCCAACCTGTTCATCGCGCTTCCCCTCGCCGGCCCTTGGACCAGACTATCAGCGTCATGGGCACATCGCAAAATGCCGCCCGTGCTCGCGGAAGACGGACGCAGACACTGCGGCATGAAGAATATCCGCGGCGGCCCTGCTCGAGAAAATCAGCTTGAGGTCGATCGCGCCGCCGCAGCCACGGTCTCCGGTTCGATCAAACGACGCCGATAAAGGCTAGTGTCCAATTTACCACGGTCGCCGCCGATATGGACTAAGCTATCCCCGGCGAAATATTGACAGCAGGCGGAGTTATGACACACTCCGCCCGGGATATAGTGGAGAGCTTGCATCATGAAGAAGATTTATGAACGGCCCATTCTGACCCGGAAGGGCAATCTGAAATCGATCACAGCCTCGGTCAACGGCCCGATCGTGATCTCGATCACCAAGTAATCAGCCGGCCAGCACGAGGTCGTCAACGACCATTTGCCAGGAGTGTTTTGCCGAAAGGCGGACACGGGTGACTTCCCCGAGCATCGGCGCGTAGTGGAGTGGTGTCAGCGCCGACAGCGCCACTTCATCGCTGGCGACCAACTGCTCTCCCAGCCAGCTTTCGATCAGTGCCGTTTCCCCCTCCGCCTTCAGCCACGCAACGCTGAGCAGCACCGAGTGGAAGGCGAATGGCGTCTCACGGCTGAACTCGGCCGGATAGCCGCTGCTGGTATAGGCCACATGGTCGCCAGAGACATTGCCGTTGACATAGCCCTCGCTGTCCTTGGTGTGATCCTTCGCCATGGCGTTCAGGTTGCGCCACTCCAGCCCCGCATGGCCGCCCGGGATCTTGCGGAAGCCGCGCTGGGTGACGTCATCGAAGCCGATTGTGCGCAGCGCCGCCCCGTCGGCCAGGGCTCGGGGCGAAAGCAGGCCGAGATCGGCCGGATAAGGTGACAGCGCCAGCCGGCGGTCGAGCCCGCCGCCGCTGATCACCACGGTGTCGGCTTCTTCGGCAAGCTCGAAGCGGAAGGCCGAGGCCGGGGCCAGCGTCCGGCACTCCAGCACCTGCCCGTTCGCCATCACCGACAGCGTCGCGCTGCCGCCTGCCGCCATCCTGCCGGCCAGGCTGCGCACCGGCGCGAGCCCGACCGGTCGCGGCAGGTCGCGCGACACCAGCCCGGTGGGCGAGCCGGGCGCCAAATGGAACTCCATCGACTGCGTCTCGTTGGCGCTGGGCGAGCGCCAGCCCGGCGGCAGCGAAACCGAGAACCGGTAGGCGCCGGGCATGCGGAGTGCAGCCTTCACCGCCGACGTCGACATGGTGAAATTGGCATAACCGGCATTGTTGGTCCTCGATGACGCGACGAAGCCGCCTTGTCCGTCGAACAGCCGCACCATGATGCCGGCCATCGGCCGGTCGGCCACGCCGTAGCGGCCGTCGCGGTCGACATCGAAATAGACGAAGGACGAGTAGTTGACCGTCCCGGTGCTGCGGCTCCAGTCGGTGCGAATGGCGTAGTCGTTGGCAGGATCGGCCCGGCGCAGCGCGCGGCGGCGGACACGCGCTTTGCGCAACAGCCGGATGACGGCGACGGCGGCGGCAATGATCGCGAGCGCTGCGACAAGGATTCCGATGAGGCTGAGGTCACTCATGGCGGACGGGCTTCGATGATGGCCGCTCGCCGTCTTCACGAATGCAATGCATCAGCCGGCCCCCTCGCTGCGCTGCCAGCTTAGCGCGAGAAATGACCTGCGGAAAAGGGCTGCATGCGCCGCTGATGATGAGCGGGCGCGAGATCCCTCACCCCAATTCCACCCAGACCGGCGCATGGTCGCTGGCGCCGTCCTGCCCGCGCACGTCGCGGTCTATCCCCGCCCCCTTCAGCCGGCGCACGAGCGTCTTCGACAACAGGATATGATCGAGCCGCAGGCCGGCGTCGCGCGGCCAGCGGTTCCGCCGGTAATCCCAGAAGGTGTAGAGCGTCTCCTTCGGGTATTTCTTGCGCAACGCGTCGGTCCAGCCTTGGTCGAGCAGCGCGGCGAAGGCGGCGCGGCTTTCCGGTTGCACCAGCGCATTGTCGTCATAGGAGCGAGTGGCGTAGATGTCGCGCGGCTCGGGCACGATGTTGTAGTCGCCGGCCAGCACCACAGGCAGGCCGGTATCGAGGAGCTGTGCCGCGTGCGCCTCCAGCCGCGCGTGCCAGGCGAGCTTGTACTGAAATTTCGGCCCCGGTTGCGGATTGCCGTTCGGCGCATAGAGGCAACCGATGACGATACCGTCGACCGCCGCCTCGATGTAGCGGCTTTGCTTGTCGGCATCATCGCCCGGCAACGCATCGCGGGTCAGCACCGGTTCGGCACCGCGCGCCAGGATCGCAACGCCGTTCCAGGTCGGCTCACCCTTCCACACCGCGCCATAGCCGGCATTGGCGAGGCTTGTCAGCGGAAACTGCGTGTCGCGCGCCTTCAATTCCTGAAGGCACACGACATCGGGTTTTGCGCTGGCGAGCCAGGCCAGGAGGTTGTCCAGCCGGCTGTTGATGTTGTTGATGTTGAACGAGGCGATCTTCATTGGTGGACGCCGCTGGCGCCCCGCACTTCGTCATCCTCGGGCTTGACCCGAGGATCCATGCCGTGACGTCTGGCGTAGAATGCGACGGGCCGGAGTTCTGCTCCGTGGCGGCTCTCGAAAGTCACGGCATGGATCCTAGGGTCTGCACGCGTCGCTTCGCTCCTTGCTTCGCCCTAGGATGACGAAACCGAGGGCCGCGCCACCCACGCCTTCACCCTCTCGGCAAGCGTCTTCAAATGATCGCCCGTCGAGAAACCCGACACGCTTTTGCGCGGCTTGAGATCATGGTCGCCATCCTCCAGCCAGATCACTTCGATGGCATCGGAAAGGCCATAACCGGCCACCTCGTCCCGGGTGCCGAATTCGTCGCGCGTGCCCTGAAATATCAGCGTCGGCGTCTTCAGCCCGGCGAGATGTTTTGTCCGCAATTGCTCGGGCTTGCCGGGCGGATGGAAGGGATAGCCGAGGCAGACCAGTCCCGATATCTCGCCCTTGGAAAACATCTCGTCGGCGACCATCGAGGCGATGCGCCCGCCCATCGACTTGCCGCCGATGATGAGCTTCCCGGTCACGCCGTTCGCCCGGAGGTCAGCAATCGCCTTGATGTATTCCGGGTTCACCGCCTCGGCGCGCGGCGGCGGCTTGCGCTGGCCGTAGCGGCGCGCCGCCATGTAGTGGAACTCGAAGCGCGCGACCTGGAAGCCCACGGCGGCCAGCGCCTTGGCGGTGGCGGTCATCGAGGGAGAGTCCATGGAAGCGCCCGCGCCATGCGCGAGCAGGATGGTGACGGGGGCGGTGTCGTGGCCGTCGAACAGGAAGGTGGTCATGGAATAGAACTCCGGTGGCTCGGCGTCGGTGACCCCTTCTCCCCTTGTGGGAGAAGGTGGATCGGCGCGCAGCGCCGAGACGGTTGAGGGGTGCTCCAGCGGAGTGAGACGTTGGCGTTCCCTGGAGCACCCCTCATCCGACCTCGCTTCGCGAGGCCACCTTCTCCCACAAGGGGAGAAGGAAAGGCAGCTTCGCCATCGCGCCAGCTCTCCACGATTGATGATTGGCGAAAGCCGCCGCGCCAGCCGATCTCCCTCCTTGAGGGGGAGATGTCCGGCAGGACAGAGGGGGCGTTCAAGCGCAGGCATGACCAACCCTCACCCCGCCGACTGCGCCAATTGCATATCCACGAATTGCACGCCCCTGGCCGCCACCCCAGCCCATTCGGACTGTCTGTCCAGCTCCAGATACCGCACCCAGAGCCGCCGCGCCTCCAGCAGATTGCCGGCATCAAACTCCAGCCGCGCCAAATTGAACACCGGGTCGGCATAAGTCCTGTCGAGCGCGATCGCTTTCTGCAGGTGCCTTCGCGCCGAGGCGTCGCGGCCTTGCTCGCTCATCAGCCCGGCAAGGTTGAACCAGGCTTCGACGAAGGCCGGATCGAGTTTTATCGCCCTGGCATAATCGTGCGCGGCTTCAGCCGCGCGCCCGGACCCGCGCAAACAATTGGCGCGGTTGAAGGCGGCGATGGCGTCGGTTGGATCGATGGCAAGGCAGCGCTGGTAAAGTGCGGCTGCGCCATCGTGGTCGCCGCCCTCCTCCGCCGCTTCCGCCTCAGTGAACAGGTCTTCCAGCGTGTCGTCGCCTTGTGTGGCGGCACCCAGATCGAACAGCAACTGCCCGTCGAGCTCGCTCTGGCCGCCTTCGAGATAGATCGCGTCCGCGCGCCCATGCTGCGAGCCGACATTGAGCGACTTGGCGGTGAGCGAGGCGACCGGGCCGGAGCGGTGCACCGAGCGCGTGATCGCGCCCCATGTCGCGCCGCCGGCGATCAGCCCGGCATATTTGCGCGCCAGGATCAGGTCGCGGAACGAATAGGGCTCGCCATCATGCTCGAAGGCATCGAACAGGCTGAGCCGGTCGAGATCGGCGCCGGACAGCCTGGACTGGTCGATCAGCGATTGGCGCGACAGCGAAGACGCCTCGGGCGCCTTCATCAGCCCGAGCAGCCGCAGGAAACCGTTCTCGCTGAGAAGCATGCGCCCGGCCGCGCGCTCGGCGACGACGCGGCGCTCAATCTCGGCATCGCCGTTTTTCGTCAGCCCAGCCTTGGCCAACAAGGCCCGTCCGAACACGACATGCGTGGTACGCCGGGTGACGCCGCGCCTGAGCTGGCCGTGCTGGCGCTCCACCTCGCGCCCGGCGAGCCGGAGCGGAAACGCCGCCAGCGCGCCGATCGTGCCGAAGACAGCGCCCGCAACGGCCGGTGCCGTCATTTCTTGCTCTTGCCGACCGCCTTGACCAGGTTGGCCTTGAGCGGATTTTCAGGAGCAGCGCCGCCTGCGGCCGCCTTCTTGGCGGCGGGCTTGGCGGCCTCGTCGGCCTTGCTCTTCGACTTGGCCGGCGGCTTCGACTGCGACAGGCTGGCCTTCAGCGCATCCATCAGGTTGATGACATTGCCGCGCTCCGGTGCCGCCGCGATGATCGGCTTGTGGCCCTTCAGCTTCTCGCGGATCATCGCCATCAGCGCGACCTCGTAGCGGTCCTCGTAACTCTTCGGATCGAAGGTGGTTTCCTTCCGCTTGATCAGCGCTTCGGCAAGCTGCAGCATTTCCGGGTCCGGTTTGCCGGCCGGAATGTTGCCGAAATATTCAGCCGTGCCGCGCACTTCGTTCGGGTTCCTCAACGTGCACACGAACATGCCGTTCTCGCGCGCGCCGATCGTCACCACGCGTTCGCGGCTGGACAGCACCAGCCGGGCGATGGCGAGCTTGCCGGATTTGCGCATGGCCTCGCGCAGCACAGCGAAGGTTTCCTCCGCCATGGCCCCGTCCGGCGCCATGTAATAGGGCGCGTCCTGGTAGATGACGTCGACCTCGTCCTCGTCGACGAAGGCCTCGATGTTCATCGTATGGTTGGATTCGATGCGCACCGCGTCGAGGTCGGTGTCATCGATGATGATGTACTGCTTGTCCTCGTACTCGTAGCCCTTGACCAGATCCGCCCGCTCGACGAGCCCCAGTTCGGGATCGACCGGCTTCATGTTGATGCGGTTGTGGGTCTTCTTGTGCAGCTGGTTGAACGAGATGCGTTCGCTGGCGCTGGTGGCGGGATATAGCCGCACCGGACAGCTGACGAGACTGAGCTTGAGGTAACCTTTCCAACTTGCCCTGGGCGCCATGATGAACTCCTACGCGGCCATGCGCTGACATTTTAGCTTGAGCATGATCTTATCCGAAAACCGGTTTCCGCTTTTCGGGATCATGCTCTCTGCAGCGCTTTTCGTCCGAAGGACGATCGACGCCGAGGAAATCCTACACCGACCCCGCACAATACCGGCAAATCCCTGACGAAACCTTCCGGCGGGTTTTGGGTCAAGGGAAGAGAATAATTCAAATTGTCGGAAGCGTCGATGGAGATGGAACTGAGAGGACTTGGTGCTTCGTCATCCTAGGGCGGAGCAGTCGCGAAGCGACGTCGCGAAGACCCTAGGATGACGAAGTGTAGGGATTGCGCCGACGCTTCCGGCTTACACATGGCCAAACACCGGCAAATCCCTCGCAAACTCATCGATATCCGCCCACGGATCGCCCGATGTCTCCAGCAACCCCGGCAGCGAGGCATAATTCAAATCCTGCGGCGCATCGATCGCCTCCAGGTCGCTCCAGCTCACCGGCGTCGAGGCCGGCAGATTGGTGCGCGCCCGCAGCGAGTATGGCGCCGCCGAGGTGTGGCCGCGCGCGTTGCGGTGATAGTCGATGAAGATGCGCCGCTTGCGGTTTTCCTTGCCCATGGTGGTGGTGAAGGTGTCGGGCGCGGTCGCCGCCAGATGCGTTGATATGGCGCTGGTTGCCTGGTGCAGCTTCTTCCAGTTCTGCTTGCCCGTCACCGGCACGGTGATGTGGATGCCGCTGCCGCCGGAGGTCTTGGCAAACGGCACCAGCCCCAGCCCCTCCAGCTCGCTCTTGATGTGGACGGCGGCCTCGACCACCTCGCGCCAGGAAATCCCCTCGCCCGGATCGAGGTCGAAGACGATCTGGTCGGGCTTGTCGAGGCTGGTGCGGTGTGTGCCCCAGGTGTGGAATTCGACGACACCGAACTGCGCCAGTGCCAGATAGCCCTTGGCGCCCTCGACCGAGAGATAGGACTTGGTCTCTCCCTCGGAATTGGTCGCCTGGAACGTCACCACCGAAGGCGGCATGCCGGTGAAGGCGTGGCGCTGGAAGAAGCAGTCCTTGGGCAGGCCGGTCGGGCAGCGCACCAGCGACACCGGGCGGCCAAGGATATGCGGCAGCATGAAGTCGCCGACCAGCGCGTAATAGACGGCGATGTCGAGCTTGGTCGGGCCGGTCTTGCCGAACAGACGCCGCGTCGGATTGGTCACCCAGATGGTCGCCAGATCGGCCTCCGAGATCAGGCGCTTGCGCTTGGTCGACACCGGCGTCGACAGGCCGACATCCCTGAGGCCCCTGAACACCCCGTGGCGCAGCGCATTGTCCGCCGTGCGGTTGGCATAGTGGACGCGCGCCGAGAACAACGGTTTCACCCAGTGCATCTCGCGCATGATTTCGCGCGGCACCCCTTCGGGCACCGAGGCGCCTGATGTCAGCGGCTCCAGCCGCGCCAGGAGATCGGCGGCCGTCTCGCGGTCGAAGCCGGTGCCGACCTTGCCGCGATAGTGCAGTTCGCCATCCTCCCATTCGGCCATGCCAAGGGCTGCCAGCCCTTCCGCCGCGTCGGAGACGGTGTAGCCGGCAATGACGAAGTCTTCGCTCTTTAGCGCCTTGGTCTTGGTCCAGCTCTTGGTGCGCCCGCTCTGGTAGATGGCGGTCGCCCGTTTTGAGACGACGCCTTCCAGCCCCATATCCGAAGCTTGATCAAAAAGCCCCTGCCCCGAACCCTCGACATGGTCGGAAAACTGGATCGCGGAATTGGCGCCGAGCCCGCCAAGCAGCTCGGCCAGCAGCGCCTTGCGCCGGATGAGCGGCACTTTCATCAGGTCCCAGCCGTCGAGATGCAGCAGATCGAAGGCGTAGAGATGCAGCTTGCTGCCGGCGCCACTCGCCAGCGCGTCCTGCAGCAGCGCGAAGCGGGAAATGCCCTTGGCGTCGAGCACGACGATCTCGCCGTCGATGATCGCCTCGCGGCACGGCAGCTTGGCGAACGCACCGGCCAGGTCGCCATAGCGCTTCGTCCAGTCGATGCCGCCACGGGTGATCAGCCGCACCTCCCCATTGGCGACATGCGCCATGGTGCGGTAGCCGTCGAATTTGATCTCGTGCAGCCACAGCTCGTTCGTATTCTCGGCAGGGCTTTCGCCGCCCGGCGGCTTCGGCACCTGGGTCGCCAGTTGCGGCTCGATCCGGCTGAGCGCCGGCGCCTTGGCCGCGCCGGGCAGGCCGCCCGGCTTCAGCGAACCAGGCTTTGGCGCGGACGTCGCGGCCGGCTTCGGCGGTGCCACTAGCTCCTCGATGCGCAATCCGGATTTGACGCTCTCCGGCCGCGCTTCGAGAATGTTGAGCGCCGTGTCGGCGGCGAGGTCGCGCTCCTTGAACAAGAGCCAGTTCTTCTTGGTCTCGTCCTCGCCGGGCTTGGGCTTCAGCCGGGTCAGCATCCAGCCGCCATTGAGCTTTTCGCCGGCCAGCCGGAACTTGAAGGCGCCGGTGCGCAGGCTTTTGTCGACATCGTCCATCGGCGCCCAGCTGCCGGTATCCCAGACGATCATCGGCCCGCCGCCATATTCGCCCTCGGGGATGACGCCCTCGAAATCGATATATTCGAGCGGATGGTCCTCGGTCTCCACCGCCAGTCTTTTGTCGGCCGGGTTGAGCGAAGGCCCACGCGGCACCGCCCAGCTTTTCAGGACATCGCCGACCTGCAGGCGCAGATCGTAATGATCCGCCGTGGCGTGGTGCTTGTGGACGACGAAGCGATTGCCGTCGCCGACGATCAGGCCGCCGGCGGGTTCCGGCGTCTTGGAGAATTCGCGCTTGGCGCGGTAGGTCTTGAGCTTGGGAGGGCTGGCCATCGGTCAGAGATCGAAGCGCGTGGCAACAGCAAACAAGCGTCTCAATCGTCAATCGCCGGCGTCAGCTCAAGCTCGGCCGGCGACAGCCCCTGCTGCAACTGGCTCAAGCGGAATTCGTCGACCCAATAGGCCTCGCCGTCGACCAGCACGCGCGCACTGTAGGTGCCGCCCGAGAAACTCTGCGCGGTGATGTAGACCTTGTGGCGGTCGAGCGCCTTGCGCACCGCGGCGCGCTTGGAGTTCTGGCTGTTCACGGCAGTGGACATGCGCTTCGCCCTCGGTCGCCTGACACGGAACCCGGCCGCTCTTGGCCGCCCGGCGACTGGCCCCAAGGATGGCGGAGACGCGCGGCCCTGTCAATTTCGCGGGCGCCCTTCAGGTCTTCAACCGCCGCAAACGGCGCATCACGCCCTGCACGGCCTTGTAAAGCCGCGGCTTGGAGCGCACGAAAAGCTCGGTCTTGCCGCGCAGCCTGATATAGGCGGTCGAGCCCCTGCCCTTCAGCGTCATCGGCTCGCACAATTCGGCCAGCACCGAACTCGCGGCGCCGATATGCTGCTTGTATCCCTGGCTGCCGACCGAAAGGTCGAAATAGCCGAGCCCCTGCGCCCGCGCCCATATCATCAGCTTGCCGATCGTGGTCAGGCCCGGCGAGACGTTGGGCACCGCCTCCTGGTCGATCCCGAGCAGCAGGGCGTGCAAGGTGCCCTTCATGACCAGGACGTAGATCACGGCGAGATAGGCTTGGCCAACGCGCAGCCCGAACAGCCGCACCGAGCCGTCGGAAAGCCCCTGCAGGGCGGCGTTGCGGTAGAACTCGACGATCGGCGCCTGAGTGAGGAGGTCGAAGCGGCCGAGCTCGCGAAAGCGATTGAGCCTGAGGTCCAGCAGCGTGCCGAACTGCTCCTCGATCATGTCAGGCGTCTCGGCTTCGACCAGTGCGAGGCCGCCGAGCTGTTCGAAGCGGCGGCAGTGCTTGTAGAAATGCTTGGTGAAGGACTTTTTGCAGATACGCTTGATCAGCGTTTCCGGCTCGCCATCCATGACCAGGCCCGAGGCGATCTGGATGGAGTCGCGCGCCGCCGAAAGCAGCGCCAGCGGGTTGGCGACGCCGTGGATCTGTCGCGGGATTCCCGCCACGTGGATGCGGTCGGCCGGCGGCAGCACGACGCGGACCGCGGCCCAGGCGGCGTCGGCGCTTTGCGTGGTCCAAAGCCTGGCATCGGCCAGCAGCGGCGCCGAATAATCGCACACGCCGCAGCTCAGCCATTCGATCACATGGTGGCCGAGCGCCCGGCGCCGCATCAGCGGCAGCAGCATGACAGGCGCGCCCGTGGCGGCGTCGTTGACTTCGACGACGAGCAGATCGGCACTTTTGGGCATCAGCCGGCTGGCGATCCCTTCCACCCAGGCAAGGCCCTGGTGACCGGTGCACAGGCCGGTTTCCTCGAGGCGTTGCCAGAGCTGCCTTATGGTGTCGAAGCTGGTGTGCAGCCGCGCCGTATAGTGCGCGCCGACGTCAATGCCGGCTCTGATCGGGGAAACTGGTTGTACCGGTGCATCCGCCGCCGCGGCCGGCTGCACTGCCTGGCTTGCCACATGCTTCTCCTATCCGTTCTGGCCCGCCCCGGCATCAACCACGCAAGCGCCGCAAACCCCGCATCGTTCCCTGGACCGCTTTGAGCAGCCTTGGGTTGGAGCGCACGAAAGCCTCGGCCCGCCTGCGGAACTCGATGGCGGCATTGGCCACCCTGCCCCGCATCGTGAACCCATGGCGGAGTTCGACCAATACCGAACCCTTGGCGCCCATATGTTCCTTGTAGCTCTGGTTGCCGACGGACAGGTCGAAATACCCAAAGCCCTGTTCGCGCGCCCAGCCGATCAACCTGCCCATGATTGCAAGCCCCGGCGAGACATTGGGCACGACGCCTTGGTCCATTGCTATCAGCAGAGCATGAACAGTCCCTTGATGAACCAGGAGATATTGAACCGCGATCAGGGCCTCGCCGACGAGCAGCCCGAAAAGCCGCACGGAACCGTCCAACAGGCCCTGAATGGCCGCGTTCCGGTAGAAATCGACGATCTTCTCCTGCGTCAGCAAATCGAAGCGGCCAAGCTCGCGAAAGCGGTCGAGCCGCATGCGCACCAGTTCACCGAAGATGCGCTCGACCTCGGCCGGCGCGCCGGCCTCGACCAGCTCCACGCCGCCAAGCCGTTCGAGGCGACGCCAGTCCTTGCCGAATTCCTTGACGAAGGACGGCCTGCAAAGGCGCTTGAGGACTGTTTGCGGGTCGCCGTCGATGGCGAGGCCGAAGGTGGTCTGCATGGAATCGCGCGCGGCCGGGAGCAAGGCCAGCGGATTGGCGACGCCGTGGATCTGTCGCGGAATTCCCACGATGTGGACGCGGTCCGACGGCGGCAGCGCCGAGCGCAGCGCCGCCCACGCGGCCTGCGCGGATTGCCTGGTCCACGGGCTGGCATCGGCCAGCAGCGGCGCCGCATAGTCGCAGACGCCACAGCTCAACCATTCCACCACCCAATGGTGGAACGCCCTGCGCCGCATCAGCGGCACAAGCATTCTGGGTTCGCCCGTCGCGGCGTCGCCCACCTCGACGATGAGGAGTTCAGCGCTTTCCGGCAGCAGCCGCGCGACGATCCCTTCGGCCCAGGCGAAATTCTGGTGGCCGGTGCACACGCCCTGCGCCTGCAGGCGCAGCCAGAGCGGCCTGACCGTCTCGAGGCTGGTGTGCAGTTTCGCCGTATAGGCGTCGTTGGCGGCGATGGCGGCGGGGTGCGGAACCTGCCCGCCGGGCAGGTCGGTCACCGCGGCAACTTGCAATGCCTGGCCTGACACGTCCCTCTCCTACCGTCTTACCGCGGCGAACGAAACCGCCCGCCGCCACGAGCCCAACCGGCTGTCGCGCTGCTGGTCCGGATGTTCGATGTTCCACATGCGGTGATGCACGAAATACCACGATGCCACGAGCACGAAGATCTCGGAGAGCGCGGAACCAGCCAGCGACCAGGGCGGAGACGCGACCGCCAGCAGGATCGCGATCAACGCCAGCCCGACGATGGCCCCGCCCAGGGTGATGAACGCGACGATGCGGAAGTCGCCCATGATCTCGAGGACGATGCGGGGCATGATGTAGAGCATGATGGGGATGAAATTCGCGATCACGAAAAGCCCGATGAACTCCACCGACGCATTCTGGAGAGCCTGCGATTTTATCATCGGCAGGACGAACAGGATGGCGCATCCATAGGCCACCGCGCCGAGCCCCATGACGAGGGCCCACAGCTTTGCCTGCGCCCAGACACGGCGCGTCTCGTTGTTGCGCATCAGCTTGGCGAGTTCCGGCTGCGTCATGTTCACGAAGGCAAGGCTGCTGATGCGCAGCGGCGCGAACAGCACGATCACCGCCGCCAGCGGCGCGTAGGCGGCCGGCCCGGCAATGCCGGCGACCAGCAGCGCCAGGCATTGGCCCTGGATGTTGGTGGTGGTGGCGCTGAATGCCGACCAGCAGAGCTGGGCCCAGAGCCTTGCATAGCGCCGCCGCGTCGGCATGCGGAAGCTGATGCGCATCGTGCGGCGCGCCAGCCGGACCAGGACGAAGATGCCGAACAGATTGGCCGCCGCGAGCGCGTAGAACACGGTCTGCAGCATGTCCCCGGCCATCCAGATCGCCAGGCCGGCCATGACGGTGCCGGCGATGGTGAAGGCGGCATCGCTGATGGAGACGATCACCTGTTGGCGGCGCGCGAAGAAGGCCGTGCGCATGTGGCTGCGCAGCGACCATGCACCGACGAAGCAGCCGGCGGCAATTCCGCTGGGATCGCCCAAAAGACGCATCACCACCGCCGTGCCGACGGCCATCAGCAGCGCGACGACCAGCGCCGCCGTCCCGAAGGCCACGTCATAGGCGTTGACGCCGGCGCTGTTGGTGCTCTTGCCCATCCAGATCGAGGCAGGAACGGCGGTGAGCGACCTGATGTAGGACAGGCCGACGCCGCCCATCACCATGCCGATGGCGAACAGGCCATAGCCTTGCGCCGACAGCATGTGCAGCAGCGCGATGTTGAGGGCGAAGTGGAAGCCGCTCTGCATCGCCTCGCCGCCGATCATCAGCACCAGGCGCCGCACCAGATGGCCAGGCAGTTTCACGGCCGTGTCTCCGCCTGGCGCGCGGTTGCCGTCCGGCTCGGCTTGGCGATGGTTGCCTTCAGCTTGTCCGTGGCTATGGCCGCGATCGCCGCCGCCGCGACCGGCTCGCTGAAGACCGCCTCGTAGCGTGCCCGCCCGGCGGCGACAAAGGAGCGCCAGGCCTCGGGCCGCAGGATGATTTCCTCGAGTTTGCCGGCGAGCGCGGCGGCATCGCCGGGCGGAACATGCCAGCCGGTTTCGCCGTCCGCGACCACCTCGACCAGCCCGCCGATCGCCGACACCAGCGGCGGCCGGCCATAGGCCATCGCTTCGATGGCGACGCGGCCGAGCGATTCGGGACGCCGCGACGGCACTGTGACGATATCGGCCCAGCGATAATGCTCGGACGGGTCGGGAATGAAGGGCAGCACGCTGACGCGTCCGCTGAGCCCCATGCCGTCGACCAGTTCGGCAAGCGCGCGCTCGCGCTCGACGCTTTTGAAGGCGCCGCCGACCAGCCGCACCTCGACCCTCGACCTGAGGTCCGCCGGCAGCGAGGCGATCGCCTCCAGAAGCACTTCCTGGCCCTTGATCCTGTTGATGCGGCCAAGCAGCAGCACCTTGAGCGGACGCTTGCCGTCATAGGTCATCGCTTCGGCCGCCGGCGGGCCGGCAACGCCGTTATAGACCACATGGGAGCGCGCGGATCGGGGCTCGCCGAACGCGGCGCGGGTGGCGCGCGAGTTGAAGATGAGATCGGCACGGCTCCAATGCATCAGGCCGACAAGGATCCTGCGCATGGCGCCTTCGGGAATCTCGTGGATGTGCAGCACGGCCTTATCGGGCAGAAGGCGGGCGGCCAGCGCGTAGTCGGCCACGATCGAGGTGTTGACATAGGTGAGGTCGCAATCCCTGAGCCGCCGCCAGGCCCTCAGCACCGCGACCGGCAGCCGCGCCATCTCGATGGTGGCAAGGCGCGCAATGGCCTGGCGCCTCAGCACCCAGAGCGGCTCGAAGACGATCCGGGTCGCATGCGGTTCGAGGATCTGCACGATCGGTCCGCCGCGCGGCAGGACCACTTCGATGTCGGCTGACGGAAACGCGGCGCGCAGCGCGGCCACGCTCTCCGCGAAGCTGCGGTCGGAGCCATAGAGTTCATAGCCCTGATGGATGCAGGCAATCCGCATCTTCACATGCATCTTTCTGTCAGGGGTGGTGTACGATTCCGCCGCCTGACGGCATCAGCGACAGGAAACTTCAAGTCCAACACCCCTTTGGACTCCACTGGTTGCCATGAAACGGATGAGATCCGGATCACCACTCCAATGCTGCACGCCCTCCGCCGATTCTGGCGCGCAGAAGTCCACGAGCAAGGATCGTGCCGGGCCTGGTTTGACCGTCTTCCGGCCGCCAGGTCCCGGCAATGCCTCGTTTCGATACATACGCATGGAAGGTTGACCGATAGTGAAACAGCGCCGGCGGCCGGAAGAAATATTTTACAACCCCGGTGCGATAATGAGCGAACCCCGACTCTGGTATGGATATCGCCAGGCAGCGGTTTCGGGATTGGAACAGCCTCGCATTGCGGAATCGAGCGGATTTGAAAGCGCCAGTAGCCATGAGACCGGAAACGCCCACCATCCTGATCCTTGGGACGCGCGGCATTCCCGCGGCCCATGGCGGCTTTGAGACCTTCGCCGAGAAGCTGGCGCTGTTTCTTGCCGGGCGCGGCTGGAAGGTCGGCGTCTACTGCCAGGAGGAGGTCGAGCGGGTCGACCGGAGAGTGCGCGTCGACACCTGGAAAGGCATCGATCTGATCCATGTCCAGGTCGCCTCGAAAGGCCCGCGCGCGACGCTGGAGTTCGACTGGCAATGCGTGCTCGACGCCGCCCGCCGGCCCGGCGTCTGCCTGGTGCTCGGCTATAATGGCGCTGTCTTCCTGACCTGGCTGAGGCTGATGCGGCGCAAGATCATCACCAACATGGACGGCATCGAGTGGCGCCGGCCCAAATGGGGTGTGGCGGCGCGCACATGGTTCTGGCTCAACGAGTGGATCGGCGCCTGGGCCTCGCACCGTCTGGTCGCCGACCATCCGGTGATCGCGGATCACCTGGCGACACGCCGGCCGCGCAGCGCCATAGCCACCATCACCTATGGCGCCGACCCGGTGACATCGGCGCCGGAGGCGCCGGTGTGCGCGCTCGGCCTCGAGCCGGGCAAATACCTGATCTCGATCGCGCGCATCGAGCCCGACAACAACATCCTGCCCATCGTCGAGGCCTTCTGCAGCCAGAAGCGCGACATGAAGCTGGTGGTTCTGGGCACGCTCTCCCCTGAAATTCCCTATCATGTCGCCGTCCGCGACGCAGCCAATGCCTCGGTGGTGCTGCCCGGCGCCATTTACGACCAGGCGGCGGTGAAGGCGCTGCGTTTTCACGCGCGCGCCTATCTGCATGGCCACACGGTCGGTGGCACCAACCCGTCGCTGGTCGAGGCGCTGGCGGCCGGCAACATGGTGATCGCGCACGACAACCCCTACAACAGATGGACCGCGGGCGCGGCCGCCATCTATTTCACCGATGCGCGCAGTTGCGCCGAGCGGATGCGGCAGGCGATGGAGGATGACGCCCTGGTCAGGGCCTGCGGCGCGGCCGCCAGGGCCCGCGCCAACGAAGTCTTCCGCTGGGACGATGTCCTGCTTGCCTATGAAACCGAAGCCTACCGGCTTCTGGGCGTGACCGCCGCCGGCGCCATGCCGGTCGATCGCCCCTCGCCCGGCGCCGTATGACGGGTTGGTCGCGACGGCGGCTGCTGAGGACCGCGCTGTCGACGGCGCTGGCGCCCGCCACGGCGGCGCTTTCTTTCGCGCCACCCGCTTTGGCCGCCACTGGCGAATGGCGCTTTCGCCGCGGCGTCAATGCCTGGCCCTGGTTAGCACTGACGCGCGAGTTTCCCGCGCCGCGCACCGACTATGCCTGGCCGCCCTTCCAGTCGCAGCGGCCGGTGCCGACACCGGACGACCTTCGCCGGCTGCGCCGGACCGGGCTCGATTTCATCCGCCTGCCGGTCGATCCCGGCCCCTTCCTCGCCGCCGACGCCGCCACGCGCGCGAAATTGCTGGCGATGCTGGACGATGCCGTCGCGGCCGCCCTCGATGCCGACCTCGGCATCATCGTCAACGTGCAGGCCAACGGCGCCACCCATTACTGGAATCCCGACCGCATGGTCTCCAGCACCGCCGCCCCCGAATTCGCAGCCTATCGCGCGCTGGTCGGCACGCTTGCCGGCAGGCTGCAGCGCTTCGCACAGGGCATGGTGGCGCTGGAACCGGTCAACGAGCCGCCGCAATCCTGCTCTTCCAATGTCTGGTCGAACGTCCAGGCGGCCCTTTTGACGGCTGCCAGGGCATCGTCGTCGGCCTTGCCGCTGGTCGTCACCGGCGGCTGCGGCTCGATGGTGAGCGGGCTCGCCGCGCTCGACCCGGAGCCGCTGGCGGCCTTCGAGCCGATCCTGTTCACCTTCCACTTCTACGAACCCTATCTGTTCAGCCACCAGGGCGCGCCCTGGATGCGCGAGCCCGTCTACCGCGCGCTGAACAACGTGCCATGGCCGGCTTCCGCCGGTTCGCTCGAACAGACGCTGGCCTCTGTCAGGGCGCGCATGGCTGATGACATCGAGACCTCCGGAGCGGACAAGCAGGCCGCCTATGCCGAAACCGAGCGCGTGCTCAAGGTCTATTTCGACGCCAGGCCCGACCGCTGGTTCATCGACAAATATATCGGCCAGGCGCGCGACTGGGCCGACAGCCACGGCATCGCGCCTGGCCGCATCATCATGGGCGAATTCGGCGCGCTGCGCACCGACGCCCGCTACGTCGCCGCCCCCAACCCCGACCGTGCCCGCTATATCGCCGATGTCAGGCAGAGCGCCGAGGCATCAGGCTTCCCATGGGCCTTCTGGGACCTCTTCGACGGCATGGGCATGATGGACGACACGACGCGCGCACTCGACCCGGCGATGGTGGATGCGCTGGGGTTGAGGATGCCTGAGCAATAACGCCAACCGTCCAGATCTTCGTCATCCTAGGGCGGAGCAAGGAGCGAAGCGACGCGGCGCAGACCCCTGGAGCTGCTTCGCAGCCCAAGGGATCCATGCGGGATCTTGAAGCGCCGCAGCGGTGCAGAATGCTCACCATCCGGTGCCGCGAAAAAGTTCGAACCACTCCGACTTGGTCTTTTCGGTCAGGTCGATCGTCCATTGGCGCACCCAGCGTTTGGTGCCCATCTACCGATAGAGGTTCGGGTGCCTGGCCTTCTCGGTTTGACAATTTCCCGCCCTCTGAACCGCCATCGCGTAGGCTCTTTCATAGACGTGGATGGCCCTCTGGAACTTGCCCGGATTGGGCGTCAGATGTTTATCGATCCCATCGTACAAAAGGACTGGAACAGTTATGATCGCTTTTCCATCCTCGTTCGGCCTCAACCGACATCTTTGGATTACGCCGTTCAGATCGCCCGCCATTGTTGCGACCTTCTTCAAATAGGCATCGTCCTTCCCAGCCAAGAAATTGATGTTGTTCTGCTCTCCTTGCCCTGCTGAGGCAGCCGATATCGCGAAGCAAATTCCTGCGGTGAATGAAGCCAAAGCAAAGCCTAGTTTCATGGTTCCCTCCCAATTTGTATCCAAGAAAGCACATTTGTGCATAACTGAACAACTGGCGGGGTGTTGGAAAAAAATCTGTCGCTACAGACAGATTTCTTCGCAATAAACGCCTCGGCATGGTTCGCGGCGCCCCTCCGACCGCCACACCCTATGGTCAACGTCTCGGCATGGAAACGCGTGGGTGCGTCTGGGCTTTTCTTTCCGCCGCCACCCGCACCGGCCGGTACAGCACCAGCGCGATCACCACGAACTTGGTCATCAGCGTCGTCTTGGACGCCAGGCTTTCGGAGGTGTTGAGCAGGATCAGCCAGCCCAGCATCGTCAGCCAGATGCCGGGATGGCAGCGGCGCGCCACTTCGTGCATGAACAGTACGAAGCCCAGAAACAACAGCAAGGTGAAGAAGGCGCCCTGATAGAGCACCAGGCGGATGATCGGGTTCTCGATGCCCTGTTCGAGGCCGTTGATGCGGCGCAGGCTTTCGATGAGATCGATATCGGGTCCCACGATCAGGTCGCGCAGTTCGAAATGCTTGAACAGCTCGAACATTTCGACGCGGGCATTGGCGCTGCCGCTGTCCGAAACGAAGCGTTCCAGCAGCGCGTCGAAGAAGCCGTAGGAGAACAGCATGGCGAGCACGACCGGCAGCAGCGAGCAGAGCACGACCGCAAGGGCGGCACCCGGCAGGCTGATGCGTCCTCGCCGCAGATAAGCGACGCCACTGAAAAGCAGGTAGATGCCGCCGAGCGCGATCGTCGTCACCATCGCCGAGCGCCCGCCGAACACGACCAGCGCCGCGCATTGCAGGCCGATCAGCCCGAGCCGCATCGGCATGGACAGCGATCGCGAACCCGAAAGCAGCGCCAGCACGTAGATCGCGGTGATGGTCGCGTTGGACAGCGGATGGCCCTGAAGCGCCGTCGAGCGCAGGTCGTTCATGAACACCTCGCCGTCGAGCCGGTAGGGAAAGACCAGCGTCTTGGTGGCGAACTCGAACAGCGCCAGCAGCGCGTTCGCGGTCATGACCGCGTGAACGACGGTCCGCATCCGGGCGAACGTCCTTTCGTCGTCCTCGGCCAGCATCATCACCAGCAGCGCCGGCGCCACGAAAGTGTCGATCATGCCGGCCATGCCGGGGCGCTGCCTGACGATGACGACGACCAGCAGCATGATCGACATGACGGCCAGCAGCGCGCTCGCCGGCCGCCTGTCGGCTATGGCCAGCGTGTAGCCGACCGGGTTGCCGAAGGTGCAGGCGCGCCAGGCAAACATCAGCACGAGCAGATAGGTCGAGGGATGGATCTTGGTCGCCGGATTGCCGGTCAGGCCGTCGTAATTGTAACCCACCAGCCACAGCATGCCGCCCGAGATGCTGAATAGCAACGCGACAACCGCGACTAGGCCGTAGCCGGTCACCCAGTCGAGGGAATTGCCGGCACGGGGCGCGGCCGCGACTTGACCCTGGCCGGCCCAGCCGGCTGGGGTGGCGGACCGGGCGGCACCCCGGATGGCAGCCATGTCAGGCCGCCTCGTCGACCAGCAAGGCGCCGGTCGGCAACCGCCCCATGACGGAAATGGCCTGCGAAGCCGCCGTGACATCGCGCATCGGCGTCGCGTTGAGCGTGGCGACAAGCACGATCTCGTCGACCATGGCAACCAGCGGCGAGGCGTTGAGATTGTCGGCCAGCGCGCCGCCGTCGACGATGACGAGTTCGAAATTGCGGCTCGCCTGGGCCAGCATGTGCTGCGTGAAATAGACGCCCTGCGCCTCGGAGAAGGCAGCCTTTGGCCGGCCCTTGCCCAGAACCGCGACGTTGCTGCCGGGCGCGTATTGGCTCAGCGCCTCGAAGGCATATTCGCCGCGCAGCACGTCGAGCAGGCCTGGCTGCGGCTCCTTTTGGCCGCCGCCGGCATTGTTGGTGTCGATGAACAGGACGCGGCTGCCCCTGGCGGCCGCCGCGTTGGCCAGCAGGCGCGCCACCCGGCCCCGCTGCGCGGCGTCCTCAGGCGCCGACGTCAGCAGGACGGACGGCACCAGCGGCCAGTCCGGCGGGCGCCGGCTGGAAGAGAACAGGCGTCTCAGCGCCAGCCCGGCGACGGCGTCCATCTTCTGTCCGGCCGGCGTGGTGGTGCCGCCGAAAGGCCACCAGCGGCGGCGCGCCGATTTTGCCGGCAGCACGCCCACCACGGGCGCGTCGATGGCCGATTGCATCTGCGCGCTGGAAAGCACCGTCGGCGATGAATATTCCGCGATCAGCGCCAGGCCGGTACCCAGCCCCAGACCGCCGAAGAACGCGCCGAATACCAGCAGCAACAGCGGCGGCCAGCTCTTCTTCAGCGCCGGCATGGCGTCGGAGATGATGCGCGCATTGGTGCTGTCGACATTGACCTGCTCGCGCGTTTCCTGCGCCCGTTGCAGATAGGTTGCGTAGACCGAGCGCACCGCCTCGAGATCGCGCTGCAATTCGCGCAGCTTGACCGAGGCCTGGTCGGTGTCGAGCGACTTGCTCTTCATGCCCGCGACCTTGGCCTCCAGCGCCTGCTGGTTGGCCAGTGCCCGTTCATAGTCGGTTTCGGCGGCGGCGGCGATGCGGGCGAGCTCGCGCGCGATGAGCTGGCGCGTGTCGCGCAGCTGCTGCTGGGCCGCCATCATCGAGGGATGGCGCGGCCCGAGTTCCGTGCCGAGCTGCGAGACCTGGTCGACAAGCGTCGCCTCTTGCGCCCGCAGGCTCGAAATCACCGCCGAGCGCATCGCTTCCGAGGTCGCGTCCGGTGCGCCGCCGGACCGGCGCAACTGGTCGACCTGCGCCTTCAGCGTCGCGGTGCGGCTTTGCGCGGCCGCGAGCTGCGTGTTGATCTCGGTCAGTTCCTGGTCGCTGACCAGATTGCCCGCGGCCATCACCATGTTGTTGGCGGACTTGTAAGCCTCGACCGCATTCTCGGCCAGCTGGACGCGCTTGCGCTGCTCTTCCAGCCGCGCGGTGATGGAGTCGGAAGCATCCGTGGCCATCTTGGCGCGCGCGCTCGCCTGGTCGGCCAGGTACGCCTGCGCGATGGCATTGGCGAGCTTCGCCGCCTTGTCGGCGCTCTTGGCGGTGACGATGACGTCGAGGACCAGCACCTTGTCGGCCCGCTTGACCGCCAGCCGGCGGCGCAGCGCATCGAGCGTCTTGCCCGTCTTGTCGGTCTCGGCCGACCCCGAACCCAGCACGCCGCCGAGCAAATGGCTCAACAATCCGCCCTGCCCGTTGAATTCGGGATCCTCGGTCAGGTTGGTTGCCGCGATCGCCCTGAGCAGCACGCCGCTCGACTGGACGACGGCAACCTGGCTTTCCACCATGGTGATGCCGCCATCGGGCGGAACCCGGCTCGGATTGACGTCGTTGGTGACCACCTGCAGGTCTTGCGGATCGACGATGATTTCCGCCACCGAGCTGTAGAGCGCCGGCGTGAACAGTCCGTAGAGCAGCGCCCCAAGGGTCAGCAGCGCGGCGGTGGCGAGGATCAGGAAGCGGCGGCGCACCAATATGCGCTTCAGGTCACCCAGCTCGACGCTCGAGGATGGATAGGACGCGGCCGGTGGTGGCTCCGGCGCATATTGCATCACCTCCGGAGCGTGTTGTTGCGGCAACGAGAGCAGGGATGATTGCAAAGGTCGCTCCGACAACACTCCGTGTGCCCCAAAAGATTAAATTGCGGCTTCAGCCTAGCTATTACTCCAACTGTTAAAACACTGTTAATTATGTTGGGAGCTCTTCTGATTTCTGGCACGGAGTTTGCGTAGCAAAGACACGGGCCGTGTTGACAGGGCGCAAGCGAGCGGGAAACGAATGGAAATGGAGCGCCACCTGTCTCCAGTCCGACCGTTGCCCATCTCTCGTGCCCGAAAATCGAACACCGGCCAGTTTACCGACCATCAGAACTCTAGGGGTGCGACATGCAGGTGAGCCTGCGCCTGGACAGCGACTGCCTCCGTGCTTTTCACCTGCTGCTGCTGCAGCGCCTGGCGGCGCTCGCCAATGTCGAGGTCAGCGTCGACGCACGCCCGCGCGGAAGCGGCGTCCCAGGCGGCATAGCCGCGCTGTTCCAGCTCGAAACGGTCATCCATGGCTTGCCCGCCGACGGGTTGGCCAAGCGCCTGCCGCTGTCGGCGCTGGCACCATACCGCACCCAGCCTCGCGCCGCGCCGGACCTCGTGCTCGACCTGTGCGGCGACACGCGGCAGGAGGCAACGCGCGTCTGGCGTGTGACCTATGACGGCGTCGCCGGCGAAGCCGCCCTTTTGGCGTCGATCCTCAATGGCCGGACGCCGCTGGCCCGCATCGAGGAGAACGGCGCCGTCGTCGCCGAAGGGCGGCTCGGAACCGAATATGGCGGCATCGCGCTTGCCACCTTCCAGGACATGCTGGCGCGCACCGCGAGCCTGATCCTGGCGGCGGTGACGGGGGCTGCACGCGGCGCCCTGCCCGTCCTGCCCGAGCCGGCGGACGGCAGGCCCGCGCCGTCGCTGCCCTCGGCCGGCAAGCTCGGCGTCAGGGCGGGCAAGGCGCTGGCGCGGCGTATCGTCCAGAAGATCTACCATCTCTGCTACAACGCCCCGCACTGGAAGGTCGGCTGGCGCGAGACGGGCGGGCGGGATCTGTTCGATCTGCGCGCCCATCCGGCGTCGGGCTGGCAAGAGCTGCCCGACGACGGCAGCCGCTTCTACGCCGATCCGTTCCCGATCCTTTACCGGGGACAGGTGACCCTGTTCGTCGAGGATTATATCCACCGTCTGGGCCGCGCCATCATCTCGGCGGTGCCGTTCGGCCCGTCGGGGCCGATCGGCCGCCCGGAGCCGGTGCTCGACCTGCCCTACCACCTGTCCTACCCCTTCGTCTTCGAGCGTAACGGCGAGGTCTGGATGGTGCCCGAAAGCTGCGCCAACCGCACGGTCGATCTCTACCGCGCCACCGCCTTCCCCGGTGGATGGGTGAAGGAGGCGACGCTGCTGTCCGATATCGTCGCCAGCGACGCCACCCTGGTCGAGCATGGCGGCTCGTGGTGGCTGTTCGCCACCGTCCGGGACGGTGGCGGCGCTTTCTCCGATGAACTGCATCTGTGGTCGGCGCCGGACTTTCGCGGCCCCTGGACCCCGCATCCCAAAAATCCGGTGCTGATCGACATCGCCTCGGCGCGGCCGGCCGGACGCATGGTGGAACGCGATGGCCAGTTGCTGCGCCCGGTGCAGGACTGCCGCAGGAGCTACGGCGGCGCCCTTGGCATCGCACGCCTCACTCACCTTGATTTGAACGGCATGGACCAGCTTGTCGAGACCATCTTAACTCCTGGCGCGCTATGGAGTGGACGCAAGCTGCACACGCTCAACGAGGCGGGCGGCCTGGAATTCATCGATGGCTCGGCGATCGCGCCGCGCTGGAAACAGAAGAGGCGGCCGTAGTTAACCTAAACGTTTGTTGCTACCAGCCACCCGCGCTGGTTGCTTGAGGTTGATCAGGGTCCGGAAGATATATTCCACCACAGATTGTGGAGACAGAAGATGACGAGCATGAAGGGCAGCGAGATGACCACCGTCGAGGCTGTCCCGGCCGAAGTCGACGTGGCGATCGTTGGCGCCGGAATGGCGGGCACGACCCTGGCAATGGTTCTGGGAAAGTCCGGGCGCAAGGTAGCGCTGATCGACCCGCACCGCGTCCATCACGACGAGTTCAGGGCCGAGAAGATCGGCATGGATCAGATGCGGCTCTTCGCGAGGCTCGATCTCGAAGAGACGGTCATGCGCAACGTCACCTCGGTGACCGACGTCCACGTCTTTCGCCTGGGCCAGCTGTTCGCCCGCGAGCAGAAGTGGGAATACACATTTTCCTACGGCTCGATGATCAACGGCCTGCGCGACGCGCTGCCGCGCGAAGTGCCGATCACGGTCGGCAAGGTCGCCGAGGTCTCGACCGGGCCGGACCGGCAGCGCCTGGTGCTGGCCGACGGCAGGGTCATCAATTCCCGCCTGCTGGTGGTGGCCACCGGTTACAGCGAAGCGGTGCGGCGCGCCATCGGCGTCGAGCGCGTCGAGCTGTCGAAGGCGCATTCGCTCTCGATGGGCTTCGACCTCGCCATTCCGCGGGACGAATGCGCCTTCCCGGCCGTCACCTGCTACGGCAAGCGGGCGGCGGACCGCGTTGCCTATCTCACCGTTTTTCCGCTCGGCGACAAGATGCGGGCCAACATGTTCGTCTATCACACCGTGGCCGATCAATGGACGAGGGATTTCCGGTCCGATCCGCAGAAGATGCTTTGTGAGTTGATGCCCGAAATATCGGCGCAATGCGGCAACTTCGCTGTCGCGAGTCCCGTCGAGGTCCGGCAGGTCAATCTGACCACGACGCAGGGCCATCGCCGCGATGGGGTCGTCTTCATTGGCGACGCGTTCTGTACGACATGCCCGACACCCGGCGTCGGCATCGGGCGGGTCATGGTCGACGTCGAGCGCCTCTCCTCGGTCCACATCCCCGCCTGGCTCGAAACACCAGGCATGGCGGCCGACAAGATCGCCACCTTCTATGACGACCCGGTCAAGGTGGCCTCCGACGAGGCCGGCATGCGTGTGAGCGTCTACGCCAAGCAGATCACCACCGAAACCGGACTGGAATGGCGCGCGCGGCGCCTGCGCAACAACACGGCACGCCGGCTGATGATCATTGGCCGCAAGGTGCGCCATTTGGGATTGCGGCGCGAGCCGGGGCTGGCCTGAGGGGCTTCCCACCCTTCATCGCCATCGAAGGCACTTCCCTGATGCTATCCGGGGGACAGCGCCTCTTCCGTCCTCCCTCCCCGCGAGAGGAGGAAGCAGAAGGAAAGCGCCGGAGCGCTTCTCCAGCACAACGACATAGCGCTGAAAAAAGCAGATCCAACGCCGTTCAGTCGGAACCAGCGGCGCGCCGACAGGTTATGCCCGCAGGAGATCCTGTCATGGTCAAGAATATCGACCGCGCGTTGCAGGATGCTATTCTGGCGATGCGCATTCTTCGCAAATCCATCATTGATCATGGGCACATGGAAGCCATGGCCGAATTCGACGGCTTGATGAGCGTGACCATATCCGAGGCCGAGCGCGAACTGACCCGCTGGCAGGCCGGTCATCGCGCCGAGCGGTCAGGCCAGGCAAAATCCTGACGCGATCGCGCGCGGCCGGCATCCGCTGGAACCTTGCCGCACACGGTTGGTTTCAGGGAATGTGACATGCCGGCGGAGAACGAAGTGGCCCGATTGGTCGACAAGCAAAAGCTTGAGAGAGCGGATCGCGAGTCGCGGATTATCCTCGACGCCGAGCGGCAGGCCCGCGACGCAAAGACCGCCCGCCTTCGCAAGCAGCGGCTGTCCGCCGAGCCAAGCGAGGAGCAACAGAAGCCCGCACCGCCAAAGCGGCGCAGGTGACGGCGTGTTCTTGCCGCAAAAGCAAAAGGCGCGATCGACCGATCGCGCCTTTGTTTCGGCAGGCGAATGCCTTCAGGCTCGCCCGGCGGTTTCAGTCATTGCGGCGGCGGCAAATTTGAAGATCCCGCGAGCGCGGTGACGGCCGAAAGCCGTTCGCGCTTTTGCCAGGTTGGCTTCTCGTATTTCTTCATTTGCTATTGCCCCCTTTGTTGAATAGCGCAGAGAAGACCGGCTTCGCCGCGAATGTCAATTGCGTCAGGACGGCTGTCGCGATTTTGAGCGAAACGTTCCTGCACCGAGTAAATCGGTCTGCCGTGCTTTTAAATCCGCTGGTCCGGGATAGATTTAGGACCGAGAAAGCGCCACAAGCCGCTTCGGGAGGATCTTGCCATGTCAGACACCGCCTTGCCGCTGGTCATCAGCGCGCCCGAGCCGCGCACGCTCGAGCTGATCTTCACGCCGCCGCAGCTGGCGCGGCTCAGGGCGCATTACCGCATCGTCGAGACGACGCCGGACGGCGTGGCGCGACTGCCGGCCGGGGTGCTGGCCGAGGCCCGCTACATCGTCGGCCAGCCGCCGATCTCGCCGCAGACGCTTGAAGCGATGCGGGCGCTGCGCTGTGTCTTCAATGTCGAGAGCAATCTCCTCGACAACATGCCCTATGAAACGCTGTTTTCGCGCGGCATCCATGTCGTCACGACGGGCCTGGTTTTCGCCGAGCCGGTGGCGGAGCTGGGCCTGGCCATGGCGCTCAACCTTGCCCGCGGCATCGTCGACGCCGACCTCGCTTTCCGCCAGGGGCAGGAGCTGTGGGGCGGCGACGGCAACCGGACCGCGCGGCTGCTTTCGGGCGCCGATGTCGGCATCATCGGCTTCGGCGACCTCGGCCGCGCGCTCAACCGCCTGCTGTCGGGCTTCCGCACCCGCACCAAGGTGTTCGACCCCTGGCTGCCGCCATCGATCCTGAGGGAAAATGGCGTCGAGCCGGCTGCGCTGGACGAGGTGCTGTCGCAAAGCGACTTCGTCTTCGTCGTTGCCTCGGTGACCTCCGAAAACCAGGGATTTCTCGGCGCCGATGCTTTCGCCAGGATGCGCAAGGGCGCCGCCTTCATCCTGCTCAGCCGTGCCGGCGTCGTCGATTTCCCCGCCTTGATGGCTGCGGTGAAGAGCGGCCACATCCTTGCCGCCAGCGACGTCTTTCCCGAAGAGCCGCTGGCGGGCGACCATCCCGTGCGCACGCTCCCTGGCTTCCTGCGCTCCGCCCACCGCGCCGGCGCCCTCGACATCGCCTTCAAGCGCATGGGCGACATGGTGCTGGAAGACATGGACCTGATCGACCGCGGCCTGCCGCCGCTGCGCTCCAAACGCGCCGAGCGCGAGACGGTGTCGAGGATGCGCTCGAAGCCGTCCGACAGGAACTAGGCCCGGCCCTATCCCCATGCCGGGACCGGCAGCCAGGCACGAGATAATCGCTGGGATTGTCGGCTTTCGCGTCTCTTATGCGTGATTTTGGCATCAGCAAGAGCTAAAACATCGACGATGCATGCTCCCTGGAGGTGAAACGTTTTGACTTCGCCCTTCCTTTTGCGTCAGATTCGACGGGCAAGCCTAGGCAAAGGGAACGAAAATGAAGAAAAGCTATGCCAAGCCGACACTTCTGAAGCGCCAGAAACTGTCCACGGTCACGGCGGTTTCCTGTCTTTCACCGTGCAAGGCCGCTTGAATCGAGGGGATAGGGCCATGAAGAAAACCTACGCCAAGCCGACGCTCTTGAAGCGCGAGAAACTGTCGGCGGTTACTGCGGGTATCTGCACCTCGATTTGTATCTGAATCGAAGGCCTTGAGGGATATGCGAGGCCTCGCGTCCTGGCGCGAGACGACTTCGACGATCCGCAAGGCCCGAGAGCCGTTTCCCCTGAGTTGCCAGGCTGAGTTGCCAGGCTGAGTTGCCGGGCCTCCTGTTGTGATGGAACGATCGCGCCGCCGGCAGGTTTTGCAAATGGCCGGGCGGTAAGAAGCCCGGCCTACTCCAGAAGGCCCGTCACGAGTCGCGTCGGTGGCGGGCCTTTCCATGTCGGCCCGCAAGCAGCGATTTTTGCAGCGACATTGGCCGAAGGTCCCCTTTCGCGCCCGAGCGATGTTGTGCGAGATTGGCGCAATATCAGCAATTGCTTGAATAATGGTCCGGACGTCTTCGGGGGGACGGTGTCGTGCCAATTCGCAGGAATCTTGCCGCGAATCTCAAACGGCTGGTCAGCGGCCACGCGTCGGTGAGTGCCGTCTGCCGCGGATTGAACATGAATCGCTCGCAGTTCGAGCGCTACCTGCAAGGCAAGAGCTTGCCCAACAGGGCCACGGCAAGGCTGATCTGCGATTATTTCCGCGTCGACGAGGATGAATTGTACCGCGCGCCGGAAGCCGCGGCGCAGCGACATGTCCTTCTGGCGCCGATACATGAAACGCTTTACGCCAACATGGTGCGGGGCCCCTGCCCCGCCATCGCCGGCGGCACCTATTTCACCTACTTCGCGGTTCCCGAGCGCCCGGATCTGTTGATGCGGTCGGTCACCTTCGTGCGGCGCGAGGCGGAGTTGGTGACGTTCCGGCGCGTGACCCGGTGGGCCGAGGGCAATCGCCAAGGCGGCGCGCGCGCGCTCGGCTGGCACTATGGCGTGGCGATCTCACGCCTGAACTGGATCTATTTCGCCGCCATCAACCGCCGCCAGACCGGCGAGCCGTCGATCATGGCCGTGCAATGGGCGCCCTTCTCCGAACCGGTCCTGGTCGGCCGGGCCTTCGTCCTGACGGGAGCGGGGCCGGCCTGTTTGCCGGTCATCATGCGCCAGGAAGTTGGCAGGATCAGCCTGCGGCAGGCGATGCGGATGTCCGGCGTCGTCAGCCTCGACGACCCGCGCCTCGACCCGCTTGTGGCCAGCCTCGCGCGCGAAGGCTAGAGTGGTCACGGCCAATGATGATTTGGCCGGGCCAACGAGAGAGTCGCGATGCTCAACACGGTCGACTATGGCGGCAAGGAAGCCGATATCGTCCACGCGCTGGAGGAAGACATCATCTTCGGCCGGCTGGCGCCCGGCACGCGCCTGGTCGAGGACGTGCTGCTCGCCCGTTTCCCGGTCTCGCGCCACACCATCCGCCAAGCCCTCTACCAGCTGGAAAGGCTCGGCGTCGCCACGCGCGAGCGCAACAAGGGCGCCATGGTGCGCCGGCTCGCGCCCGAAGAGGTCCGCCAGATCTACGAGGTACGCGAGATGCTGCAGCGCCACGCCGCGCTGATGATCCGCCTGCCGGCGAGCGACGCGCTGATCGCGGAATTGACCGAGATCCACCACGTCTACAGCGGCCATGTCGACGCGGGCTACCTCAGGGGCATCCACGAGGCCAATGACCGTTTCCATCTCACCATGTTCTCGGCCTGCGGCAATGCCTATCTGGTGTCGTCGATCGAGCACTATATGCGCCTCAGCCTGCCGGTGCGGGCCAATTCGCTGGCCGACCGGGACAAGCTCGACATCTCGCGCCAGCACCATCTGATGATGATCGAGGCGCTGAAACGCAGCGACAATTGGGTCTTGGCGCAGCTCTGCGTCGACCACCTGCAGCCGAGCAAGGCGTTCTATCTCCAGGAGATCGAGACAGGGCCGGCGGGCTAGCCAACCGGGCATCGCCGCGAATTGGGTCGTGCGGCTCCCGACCGTCCTACCGGACCTTCACGACCACCTTGCCCTTGGCACGTCCCGTTTCGACATAGGCCAAGGCCTCGTTGGTCTGTTCGAACGCAAAGGTCCGGTCCATGACCGGGTGTATGATGCCGGCTTCGATGAGCGACGTGATCCGGCTCAGCTGGTCGCCCTGCGCCCACATGAATAGGAAGGAATAGTCGACACCGGCGCGTTTGGCCCTGCGGCGTATGCCGAGGCTGAGCAACCACACCACCAGCTTCAGCACGATGTTCAGGCCTTGCTTGCTGGCGAACCCGGGATCCGGCGGACCGGAGATGGAAATCAGCTTCCCGCCCGGCTTCAGCACGCGCAGCGATTTCTCGAGCGTCTTGGCATCCTGGCTGTTCACGACGACGTCATAGCCCTGCAGGACCTTCTCGAAATCGTCCTTGCGGTAGTCGACGACGACATCGGCGCCGAGACTTTTCACCATGTCCGTGCTCGCGGCGCCCGCCGTTGTCGCAACCGTCGCGCCGAGGTGCTTCGCCAGCTGAATGGCAAACGTGCCGACCCCGCCGGAGCCAGCCTGGATGAAGACCTTCTGGCCTTTCCTCAGCCCTGCCCTTTCGACCAGCACCTGCCAGGCGGTCAGGCCGACCAGCGGAATGGAGGCCGCCTCCTCCATGCTGAGGTTTTTTGGCTTCAGGGCCACGTCGGCCTCATCCAAGGCGATGAGTTCGGCGAATGTCCCGATCCGGCCGTCGCGCGGCCGTGCATAGACTTCGTCGCCGGCTTTGAACTTGCGGACCTTCGATCCGGCCCGCACGACGATGCCGGCCACGTCGTGGCCCAGGATGAAGGGCGGCCGATAAGGCACTATGAGTTTGAACTCCCCGTCCCGGAGCTTGGAATCCAGAAGGTTCACGCCGGCGGCGTGGACCTCGACCAGCACATCATTGTCCCGCAGTTCGGGTTCCGGCATGTCGGCGAGCCGCAGCGCGCCCTTCTTCTGATATTTGTCGACGACAAAGGCTTTCATCGTACTGGCTCTCTCGCGATTGCGGTCTTGCCGGAATGCGTTTTCATTTTGATGCTCCAGAACCCGTCGGGGCTAGCTTTCTTCCGTCGATTGAATTATGTTCGTAATATCAGATTATGGTCATAATGCAATAGAGCATGGAAAGGAAAGACATGCGTTACGAAAAGGGCCGCAAGGACGCATCGCGCGGCCGGATCATGGAGGTTGCCACGCAACGGTTCCGGAGCGACGGCATCGCCGCCTCCGGACTGGCAAGCATCATGAGCGACGCCGGACTGACCAACGGCGCCTTCTATCCGCACTTTCCCTCCAAGGCGGCACTTGTTCGCGAATGCGTGGCGGCGGCGCTGGAGGGCCAGTCAGGCCAGATCGCCGGGGTGTTGGCCTCCGGCGGCCTGGAGACGGCCATAGATGCCTATCTGTCGGCGCAGCACCGCGACAATCCGGGCACGGGCTGCGCTTCCGCCGCCCTGTTGCCGGAAATCGCGCGGGAGCAGCCGGAAACGCGACAGCTCTACACCGAACGCCTGATGACTTTGGTGCGGCAGGTGTCGGCCGCTCTCCCGCCGCATGCAAGCGATCCGGAGGCTGTGGCATTCGGCATCTTCGCGACGCTCATCGGCGCGCTTCAACTGGCCCGCGCGGTGGAGGGCGCGGAGTTGTCGGATCGCATCCTGGCGGCCGGGGCGGATGCGGCCCGTTCGCTGGCGCAGCCGCGCGGAGGCGACGCCGCGCCGTAGAGGATTGGACGGCAGACCCCCCGCTGGGCCAGGGCTGCCGGGCCGGAGCCGGCCGAGGCCAATGCAACCATGGCTGCAAAAACAGGCATGGAACGCTGAAACTTTCCGGCGGCCGTCCTCGTTGCTGCGCGATCGCCTCGCGGGCGATGACAAGACCCTCCACTCAATGCCCCGCCGGCTCGCCGGCGGGGTTTTTTTGCGCCGCCGAACGGCCATGTCCGGGGCCTCCGGAACCATCCACCAATCGCG
Organism: Mesorhizobium sp. M8A.F.Ca.ET.161.01.1.1; assembly: GCF_004792105.1. Classification (NCBI taxonomy): domain Bacteria; kingdom Pseudomonadati; phylum Pseudomonadota; class Alphaproteobacteria; order Hyphomicrobiales; family Phyllobacteriaceae; genus Mesorhizobium; species Mesorhizobium sp. M8A.F.Ca.ET.161.01.1.1. The sequence continues at coordinate 66,361 of NZ_SRTD01000007.1, forward strand.
AAGTTTGTCCAAGCGACGGCAGGCCTGGCCAACTCCAGAGGCACGCCGCGATGGCGGCGGGAGAAATTTGGCCGATTCAAGCAAATTTCCGGAGCTGCGCTGGATTACCTTGGAATTTCGCAAGGCGTTCAAGATGCTCCTGAATATATTTTTACCAGTTTGGGGAATTTTTGCCTGAAAATCCGGAACTTCCAGGCAAAGTTTTTCGTTGAAAGCTTGATCGTTGCTTCGACGGTCACAAAGCAACAGGAAGGACCCAATCATGAACATCAAGATGATCTGTCTTGGCGTAATGGCGCTTTCAATGGCCACCGGTTCGGCTCTCGCAGGATCCAACAAGGGAACGTCCGCTCTCGATGATCCTGCCAAGATGAAGCCGTTCTACACGGATTCCGGCATGAAGACGATGGTTGGCAAGGACGCCTTCGTCACAGCCTGGAAGGCGCTGACGCCCGAAGACCAGATGGCTATGAAGACCGCCTGCGCCGACGAGGTCAAGAACGCCAGCCCGACCAACACGCATCCGGAATTCTGCAGCAGCGTGAAATTGAACGGCGGCAGCTGACAACGTGCCGCGGCCCTGGAGACAGCCCCGCTCGCGGGGCTGTTTTTTGTGAATGCCGCCGCTTTGCCTTGCCGCCCCTGCGCGCCCTCGCCGGGCTCGCCCCACCGAATGATGCTAACGTCGTCGAAGGCGAGCCGTTGCGATCGGTTCCGCCTGCGTTCAGTCTTACGCCGCGAGTTTGTTCCCGTCGATCGACACGGTCGCCCTGCTTCCATGAAGCGGCAAAATCGCCTTTCCTTGTTCTGGCCATGTTGCACTGCGAAAGATTTGTTGCATTGCGATAGCGGCCCGTCCGGCCGAGATTGGCAAGAGCTGGACCTTGGGGGGCTGGGCTGCACCAAGGAGGCCTCGTGGCGGCATCGTTTCGGCCTGATATACAGGGCTTGCGCGCGCTGGCGGTCGGCGGCGTCGTCGCCTATCATTTCGGCCTCACGGCGCTGCCCGGCGGCTTCGCCGGCGTCGACATCTTCTTCGTCATTTCCGGCTGGCTGATTTCAACGCATCTGATGCAGGAGATCACCGAGACCGGCCGGCTCGACCTGTGGCGCTTTTATGCCAGGCGCGCCCGGCGCCTGCTGCCGGCCGCCATCTTCGTCATCCTGGCCACGCTCGCCGCCGGCGCCTTCATCCTGGCGCCGCAGGAACAGGCGCTCTATTCGCGCGGCGCCATGTATGCGGCGGCCTACACCATCAATCTGTGGCTGCTGCGCTGGTCGTTCGACTATTTCGCCGCCGATGCCTTGAGCAACCCCTTCATCCACTTCTGGTCGCTGTCGGTGGAGGAGCAGTTCTACCTTGTCTGGCCGGCACTGCTAGTCTTCGCCGCCTGGCTGCATCCGGGCCGGCGCATGGTGGTGGCCGTGATCGGCATCGTCGGCGTCGCCTCCTTCACCGCCTGCCTATGGCTCACCAGCCTCTCGCCGGCCTGGGCCTTCTACTTCTCGCCGCTGCGCGCCTGGGAATTCGCCGCCGGCGGCCTGGCGACGTTCGCCTCACCCGCTTTGTGGCGGCATCAGTCCTGGCTGCGGGCGGCACAGGGGTGGCTCGGCCTGGCACTGATCGCCGTCGCCTATCTCGCCTTGAGCGAAGACCTGCCCTTCCCCGGCTGGTACGCGCTGCTGCCGGTGGCCGGCACCGTGCTGGTGCTCCTGAGCGGTGCCGGCGAGCAGGGCGACGCTCCGGGCATCACCCGCTGGCAGGCCCTGGCGCCCGCCGCCATGCTCTCGCTGGCGCCCCTGCAATGGGTCGGCACACTCTCCTATTCGCTCTATCTCTGGCACTGGCCCATCATCGTCTATGCCGGCATGCTGGAGCCGGACCTCGGCGTGGCGCAGCGCCTCGGCTGCGCCGTGCTGGCGCTGGCGCTGTCGGCGGCTACCTACCGGCTGATCGAGAACCCGGCGCGGCGCGGCGACTGGCTGGCGGCCGCCGCACGCGCCTTTCGGTTCAACGCCGGCGCGGGCGCAAAACCGCTTCGGCTTTTTCCAGGGCTTGCCCTCGCCCCGGCCCTTGTGCTGACCGCCGCCGGCGTGGCGGCGGCCTACGCCAACGCGCATCTGGCGACGCGCAACATCGACCCCACCCAGCGCGGCATCGAGGAGGCGGCCGAACAGCCTTCCATCGCGCGCGCCGTCGACAAGAACTGCCTGCTCGACTTCCACACGGTGAAACCGAAACCTTGCACCTTCGGCTCGGCCGACGCCGCCCACACCATCGTGCTGTTCGGCGATTCGCATGCCGACCACTGGTCGACGCCGCTGGTCGCGGCGGCAAAACGCAACGACACCAAAGTCGTCACCTACCTCAAATCCTCGTGCCGCGCCTCGCGGCTGTCGACCTTCAACGCCGTGCTCAAGCGCGACTACACCGAATGCGACGCCTGGCGCGAACAGGCGATCTCAGACATCATCCGCCGCAAGCCGCGCCTGGTGGTGATCTCGGAATTCTCGATCGGCAATCTGACGCGCGACATGTCCGCCGCCAGCCGCCAGGCCGAGACCGCGCGCTGGCAGGCTGGCCTGCGCTCCACGCTGCAGGCCTTCAGCAAGGCTGGTGTCGAAACCGCCGTCATCCGCGACACGCCGATCGGCGGCAGCTTCGCGGACGCCTGCGTTGCCCGCGCGCTGTGGTGGCGCGAGGCGCCGTCGCTGTGCGACACGCCGAGGGCGCAGGCCGCCAATGACGGCGTCGCGGCGCAAGAGCGCGCCGTGGTGAAAAGCGTGCCCGGCACGCTCTATGTCGACCTGACCGACCGCTTCTGCGGCCCGACCGAATGCCACGTGTTCATCGGCGGCAAGCTCGCCTTCCGCGACCGCCATCATCTGGCGACGGCGTTTGCCGAGACGCTGGAAGGACCGCTGGAAAAGGCCCTGTTTTGATGGACTTGGCTCCCTTCTCCCCGTTCACGGGGAGGAGGTGCCGGCAGGCGCGGCGTTTGTCCTTTGCTCATTCAACCGGCCCGTGCCAAATCAGCCAGCCCCCACCAAATCAGCCACATATCGCTCCAGCGTCACCTTCCCGCGCTCCGGCCTGGTCGGCGGATCATAGGTGTCGTCGACCGTTACCTCCGTCATGCGCGCATAGGATTGCGCGGCTTCAGGCGAAAACCCCATGTCCTCGAACGCGTCCACCCAACGCTCGCGTGGCGCCGAGACCACGCTGACCTGCCTGCCGAGCGCCTCGCCAAAGGCCGCGGCGACATCCCTGGCCGTGTAACGCGACGGTCCTTCGACATGATGCAGGCCGTTCTTATCCGGCGGCTCCATCAACAAGCGCGCCGCCGCTTCGCCGAGGTCGCGTGGCGCCACCATCGGCAGTTCGAAATCCGCCGGGAGAAGCGTGTTGACCACGCCGTCACGCCTGGCGGTCTCCAGCGAGGCATCCCAGTTGCTCATGTAATAGGCGGCGCGGATAATGCTGGCCGCGATGGGCTGACGATGCAGCTTTTCTTCCAGCCCATGCAGGATGGTCAGGTCGCCGGTGCGTTCGCCGGCCCGTGCGCCATAGGTCGATTCCGCCACGACCTTCTCCAGCCCCGAACCGTCCAGCGCCGCGGCGATCGCAGCCACCGTCCTGCGCTCCTGGGCATCCGTGTCGGTCGAAGGATCGGCAGGCGGATTGAGCAGGAATGCCCTTGTGCCGCGCCTGAACACGCCACGCAGCGCCTCGACATCAAGCACGTCGGCCACTGCCACCTCGGCGCCGTGCGCGGCCAAAGCCGCCGCCTTGGCCTCGTCGCGCGTCACCACCGTGACCGGTTCGCCCAGCCGCAGGAGCGTCGCTGCCGTCGCCGAGCCGACACGCCCGGTACCGCCAAGAATGATATTCATGGTCCAATCTCCCTTCCTGGTTGCATATAGGGGAAATGGATAGTGGCGGCCGAGGTTCAAAATGTGCCTCACCATGCTGACAGGTGCGGCCAAGCTCCGCGAGAGGTGCTTCCGCCGCCACGACATAGGGTGCGAACCCATCGATCCACCGATTTATGGGAACAGGGTCGCGTCCCCGGCGTTTATTAGACACACCTTACAGAGGAGGTTGTCATGAAAAAACTCTTGCTTGCATCGGTGATAGCAGTCGCTTCGGCGGTGGCGGTAATCGCTCCCGCCAATGCCTCCAGCATCACGCTCGGCATCGGGAACGGCTATGATGACGATTACTACGTTCCCAGACATCGCTACTATCGCGACTACTCCGACTATGGCCCGTATTACGGCCGCAACCACTACCGTTACAGCATGTATAACGACGGCTATCGGCCGCGTTACTACGGCATGTACCATCATCGTTGCCAAACCGAGTTGGTGAAGCATTGGCGGCATCACCACCGCGTGATTGAGCGAGTGCGCGTCTGCCGCTATTGACCGTTCAAACTGATCCGGCCGGCATCTGACCGGCCGGATAAACATTGCGAATTTGCCGGTACGCATCGCTGGCCGGGCGGTGCTAGCGCCCCATCATCATTCCATAGTGCACGGCCAGCAGATCCAGCCCCACCTTCAAGAGCTTCGTCACCACATCGCGTCCGTCGCCATCCTGCTCGGCCACGGTCTTCACTGGCTGCTCCAGGCACACGACCTTTTGCACGATTGCCGCGACGTCCCAATGCCCGAGCGCCCGTGTCGCGGCGGCGTGCGCACGGCCGGCGTTGAGCACGCTGTCGGCGATGCCGCCGCCAGCGCGGCCGCCGTCAACCCGCTCCGTCCAGCGCATCGGCTTGATATCGGCCTGCTGGCTGCACCGGAAATGCTCGCGGTAGCGCAGGCCGGCCTCGCGCTGCTGGCGCGACAGCGAGGTGATGCCGAGAAGCGGATCGACATTGCGCACCCGCACGATGCCGCCGGTGGACGTGTGGCCGTCATTCGACACCTCGTAGACGCGACGCGCCTCCGCCGTGCCTGACGTCAGCCGCTTGCGACCGAAGGCATCGTCCCTCAGCGCGAAATCATGACCGACCTCGCGGCGGATGCGCACCTGCTCGGCCTCGCCCTTCGGCAGCTTCGGCGCCTGCGGTTTGGCGGCTTTGGTTTTCTTGGGCATGCGGTGGCTCCTTTTTGGGGGTCGGGGTGTGTTTTCCAAGAGAGGTCGCGATCCTTCGCGCCCCCCTCTGCCCTGCCGGGCATCTCCCTCTTGGGGGGAGATTGGCTGCGTCGTCGGTACCGCTTTTCCTGCTACGCCGGAGATCGGCGAAAGCAGTAGCGACATCCGATCTCCCCCCAAGAGGGGGAGATGGCCGGCAGGCCAGAGGGGGGCGCTGTCCCTCGGACCTGTCGGATATGATCATCCCGTCAACTGTTTTGCCGGCGCTTGCCCACCCCGCCGCGCCAGCAGCTCCCGCATCACCTTGCGCTCGCGCACTTCGATGCAGAGCTGCGCGCTCGAAGGACAGAACTGCGCGTTTCCGCTCCTCACCTCGCCGCGCACGAAGCGCTGGATGGCGGCCTGCAGATCGGCCAGCTCGGCATCCCTGACGGCGCCGAGATAGCCGCGCAGCTGCATCTCGACATCAGTCAGGGCGGATTGCGGGAAGCAGGAGAACAGTGCCGCCAGCGCCTTCGTCGCCTGCTGCAGTTCGGCCGTGGTCATATCCGCGGATCTCCTCGATGATGGCGTTGGCGGCGTCGCTGTGGGTTTTCGGCCTGATCCAGCCCCGCGGTTTTTTGCGCTGGCCCGGGCCGCGCGATCCCGAAGCCGCCTCACGGCCCCCGATCGAAATCCCCGGTCCTTCGCGCGCCCCGCGCGCTGAAAAAGCGGAAGCTTTTTCCATCTGGTTTCTGGACTCTGGAGAATGCCGCGCCAAAACATCGGCATTTGCCCTGGCATGCGCCTTTGCTTTCAAGGCGGTGGCGGCTCCGCCGCGCGCGCCGGCGGCCGCCCTCGCCTCGCTCTTCAGCCGCGCCTTGCGCAGCTCCTTCGTCAGCCTCCCGTGGCCGATCTCCCCACCCTCGCGCTCGAAGAAGGCCAGCAGCTCGGCGCTGATCGCCCGCCATCGTTTCAAAGGCAGGCGCGCCACGCGCGCCAGCCTGGCGTCATCGTCGGGCAAGCTCCCGCCGGCATTCCACATTGCCATGAGAAGCAGCATGTAGGCGCCGATCTGCTCGGTCGAGAGCTGCAACGTGTCGCCGACGAAATCGGAGACGTAGAGCTGCATGAAAGGCCGTTCGCTCATGCCGCGCTCCATGCCGTGCTTCCAGCCGCGCCAATGGAACCAGCCCCCGGTCCGGACGTTGTGACGCGTCCAAACCAAGGAGAGGACTGCCGATGACGGCCTTCATGCCGGTGACCCTGCGTTTCTGCGACAACAAGACCATGCTGGTCGGCTCGGTGGCCGACGCGGCGACCGCGCTTCGTCACCAATGGCCCGACAAGACCGCGCCGGCCTATCTCGAGGCGGCACGGCTTGTCAGGCTCGCTGTCGAGGGCACTTGCTGTCCGCGCCCCGCCTTCGAAGCCTTCCGCGAGGCGGCCAGGCAACAGGGCATATTGGTGGCCAAGCCAAGAAGCCGCGCGCATGAATGGCTCGACGCCGCTGCGAGCCCCTGAGACGGCGATGCAACCGCCTGCCAGCCTTGTGCGTTTATGAGCGTCGGCTTGAAAGCCGCGCCTGGACCGAAGGTGAACGCCGTGGGTACGATGAAAACCGGAGTGCCGCTCAAAGTGTCCCTGGACGGACATGTCGAGGAGATCGAGACCGTCAGCGACGCCGCCGATTTCCTGCAGCGCTGGCCGATCGAGCGGCGGGGCCATGTCTACCGCAGCGCGCTCAACGCCTGCAGCGCGGCCATCGCGGCGCAGATCTCGCAATCCGACGCGATCAAAGTGTTCACCGGCTTTGCCCGCGTTACCGGCATACTGGTTGCCGGAGGCGGCCCAGGGATGGTGCTGGAGCCGCGCACCGTACAGAGCCGCCAGCCCAAACAGGGCCGCCAGGTGCCGAAATAGCGGTGCCGCGCGATAGTTGTTCAAGGCAATTCTCCCAATATTTCGCGGAGCGTCCTTTTGGCGCCCGCTGAAGCTCCAATTACATTATGTCGGCGCCGCCCTCATCCGCCTGCCGGCACCTCCTCCCCGTGACCGGGAGAAGGGATCAACCCTTCAGCCGGCCTCGCAAACACGACGCTGGAAGCGTGCCTGATGGTAGGTGCAGTAGCTTTTCATCGCCCTGGTGCGCATGCCGCAGCACAGCATCTCCTGGCCAGGCCGCCCGCCGGGCGCATCATTTCGAGGATCGTCCTCCAGCGTCAGGTCGAGCGGCGCGCGGCAGCGGTTGAACAGGCAGTCGATGAAGCGCATGGCCACGCCATGCGGCTGCCGGCCGATGGCACCGCGTGGCGGCGCGGGTACCTTGAAACGGTAGGTTTGCCCATCGGCGATCAGCACGCCCGCCTCGCGCTGGAAAAGCCTCGGCCGGACGGGCGAAGGAGCCCGCTTCGGCCGCATGGCGGGTTTGGCCGGCTGCGGGGTGGCACCGGCACGGCTGGTTTCCGCCTTGGCGGCGCGGCTCGCCGCCTTGGCCATCGCCGTGCGCGCCGCCAGGCCCTTGCCATTAGCAAAGCCGATCGCGCCAAGCATGGCGTTGCGGTGGACGATGCCGATAATGGCGTTGCGCGATACGCGCGCGCCGCGCTGTACGCTGAACGCCGCCGCAATCCTCGAGGCCGAAAGCCCGTCCCTCAGCCAGCCGGCAATCGCCTGCAATTCGCTGTCGCTATAGCTTGCCATGTCCGTCTCCATTGCGCGGCCAGCGGCCGCCGCGCACGGCGCCGTCAGGCAAGCGTCGGGGGTTGCCCACAGCCGCCATGGGCGGTGCCGGCCGTGGTCCGGCCTGTCGGCCGTTGGGATTGCTGTGGAAGGGCTGCTTTCAGCCCGGCCGGCCGACGGGCGCGGCAAGGCGCGCAAGGCGCGCCCGCGCAGTGTCCCTGTCGGGTGCGGAAACCGCCCTGCCCGTTGTCGGCTCGTCAGGGATGACGGTGCGGTCCTGCGTGCGAATCAGGGAACAAGCCGCGGGCGGGTCGAATGGGGGGCCGGAGCCGCGGGGAGCGGCGGCTCCGGCCGTTCCGGCCGCCGCTGAAGGGCGGACCGGACGCGAGGCCGATGCGTCAAGGCAATCGGCTTCGCGCTTCGCCCCGGCCGGGGAGAAGGACAGCCGGGACGGAAGGGAAAGGGCGGCGCCCGGCAAGGCCGGGCCGGAGGCGTTGTCGACTCTGAGGGGGTTGAGCTTTTGCATGAGGTGATATAAGCATAACTCAAAAATTGATGCAAGCCAATCTTTCATGGACGAAAGCAGGACTTGTCGGTCACATGAGGCCATGGTGAAAACGCAACTGTCGATCAGGGTCGGAGCCGCGATCCGCCAGGCACGCAAGCAGCGCGGCCTGGTCATGCGCCACATCGCCGAGCACAACGACACCGATGTCGCCGCCGTCGGCAACTGGGAAACCGGGCGCAACCTGCCCAAGACCGAGAACCTGTTGAAGACCGCCGCCTTCCTGCGTGTCGACCCCGTGGCGCTGGGCCAAGGGCAGGTCGTCTTCCTCGACGATGCCGGCCCGGTGGCGGACGCCGAGATCGTCACCGATGCCGGCCCCCTGCCGGCCGGAGCGATGGATATTCCGGTGCTGGGCGCCGCCGTCGGCGGTGATGACGGCGACTTCACCTTCAACGGCGAACCGGCAGGATACGTCCAGCGTCCGCCGGGAGTCCGCAACCTGCCGAAAGTGTTCGCGCTGCACGTGCTCTCGGATTCCATGGTGCCGCGTTATGAACCCGGCGACATGATCTATTGCGGCGGCCGCGACGCGGTGCCGGGCGACCATGTCGTGATCGAGACCTTCCCGGAAGAGAACGAGAAGAACGGCAAGGCCTTCATCAAGAAACTGGTCCGGCGCACGGCGGGCGAGCTGGTGGTCGAGCAGTACAATCCGCCCAAGACGCTGACCTTCAACCGCTACGCCATCAAGCAGGTCTGGCGCGTCATCCCGCTGAAGGAACTGCTGGGGTATTAGGAGCGCCTGCCTTTCCGGATCCAGGCCGCCCTCACCGGCACGCCGGCGTTCTTAACCGTTGATATTTGGCGAAACCATCCGCAACAGCTTACTTTCTCCCCGTCTCTATACGGGGAGAAATGTCCGGCAGGACAATGAGGGGCAGCACCAAGATTTCGGCAAGTGGCGTCTCGAATGCCACCTCAAAGAAAACGACCAAGCTTGCAAACTCCCTCGCACCATCAGAATAGAAGTTCAATTCCGCCAAATCAGCGCCGCCCCTCATCCGCCTGCCGGCACCTTCTCCCCGTATAGTGACGGGGAGAAGGTGCTGGGTTGCCGCATCGCGTCACAATGTTGGCGAAATCGTCCATGACGGCACGTCCTTTGCTCAAGCCCGCCTCGCCTCCACCAGCACCTCACGATCGCCCAGCATCCGTGCCTCGCTGCGCACGCGCTGGCGCTCGTCGATGAACGCTGCCTGGATCGAGACCGCCGTGCCTGGCAGCCCGTCGGCACGGCAGGCCGAGCAGACGATGCGGCCCGACAACGCGGCCAGCGGCGTGTTCCCGTTGACCCCGAAGCGCTTCAACTGATCGGGCCGCCACCACCTGTTGCGGCCGCAATCGGCGCACTCGACCGACAGCGAGGCGACCTGCGCGATCACTGCTTCCCTGCCCGGCAACGCCATCATCCCCTGTCCTTTTGTTTCTGATTTGTTCCTATCTTCCCGTGTTTTGAAGCGGGAGTCGAGTCGCAGTTTCCAAACTCCTCCAAAAGTCTTTCTTCTATGCCTGTTTGAGTTATGCTTATATATGACTTGCATATGTGAGTCGGCGTGGAATGACCCGCGCCTGGATGCGGGAGCAAGAATGGATGCCGCCGATTTCGCCCGCGCCTGCGGTTACACCGACGACAGTCCCGCTTTGCTCGAAGCCTTCGAGGCGATCCGCCGCAACGGCATCGCGCAAGCCCGTCTCGATCATTTCAGGCGCAAGGCCGTCATCGACGAAATGAAGCAGTCGGAGCCTCTGTTCCTGGCCGCGATCGGCCCGGCGCTGTCGGCGCATGAAGCCATCGAGGATGCTGCCCGTTTCATCGCCGGCTGGCGCAACATGCCGCGCTGGCGCCAGGAACGGCGCTTGCCTGATCTCGCCAGGGCGAAAGAGCAGCGTCTCGTCGCGCGCTTCTTCCGTCGCTACGGCCATCATCTCTGGGCGCTCGAAGCAGCCTGAGGCTCGGCACGGCTGGACCAGCCATTTGCGGGTTCCAATCCCTGCCTTTTCTTCCTAGATTGCGGGTGGGTGGCTGTTCGTTCGACGTGCATGGTTTGGAATGTTCAAGACCGCCCGCTCAAAAATTCAGACCTGGATAACGGCCGGCGCGGGAACCATCGCCGCCTTGTTTGTCGCCGGCGTGATGGGGGCGTTTGGCGCCCTGCCCGCCCATGGTCCACCGCAATTGCCGCCAGACGCCGTCATCGACGCCGGACGCTGGCGCCTGCAGCCGGTGCGTGCCTATGTCAGCCATGCCGGGGTCCATGGCGTGCCGCTGAAGCCAGGCCAGAAGGCGCTGGTGCTGGAAGTCGACATGACCAACCGCACCGCGCAATCCGACAAGGGCTATTTCAACGTCTTCACGCCGGACGGCATTGTCCTGCCCGACTCCTCGCCGATGATCGTGTTGACACGCGATTCCACGATGACGCCGGAACTGCATCCGGGGATGACCGAGCGTATGGCCTATGTCTGGCCGCTTGCCGGCGACGCCGCCGTGCCGGCAAATCTCGCCTTCGGCGTCACCGCCGAGATCTTCAAGCCGCGCGACAATCTCCATGGCACGCCCGGCTGGTACAATCCCTACCGGCTCGGCACCGTCACCTTGCCGGTCACCGACCTGCCGGCGACTGGGCAGCCGGCGATCGGGCAGCCGGGGAGCGGCTCATGAGGATACGCGTGCTTGGCAATCTGGCGGTCCTTTGCGCGACCGTGGCGCTGAGCTACGGCATGCAGGTGACGAAGCCGCATTATGCCGACCTCACCGCACCAATTCCCATCGATGGCGCGATGAACGACACGGTGCGCGCGCGCAGCTTCGCTGTCAGGCTCGACAAGGTGATCTTCGCGCGCCAGCTCAAGGCCAGCCAGTTCGGCCAGGAAAAGCTTTTGACGACCAGCGGCCTGTGGGTGGTGGCGACGACAAGCCTCACCGCGACCGGCGCTTCCACGGCGGTGGCCGACGGCACCTGGCAAGGCCCTACCGGGTTGCGCTATCACCAGACGGAGCGGCTGGGCTACCGCCAGGACATGCCGCCGCACGGCGTCGATCCGGGCCTGGACAAACGCGGCCTGTTCGTCTTCGAAGTGCCATCGGACCAGATCCGCGGCGCCAGGCTGCTGATCGCCGCGCGCCAGTTCGGCCCGCTCGACGCGCAGGCCCGTATCAGCCTCGATGCGCTGCCGACCGGCGCTGACGGCCAGCCGTCCGACATCCTGCCGGAATTCGACCTCGATGCCGCGCCGGGCCAGACATCGCAGGGCCAGACACCGCAGGGCAAGACATGAGCGCCGTTTCGACGGAACCGGCCGTCGACCCGCAAGCCGAGCGAAAATGGCGCCGGGGCGGCTTGTTGGCGCTCGCCATCTTGCTGCCGCTGACACTGGCCGAGACCAGTTATGACAGCGTGCGCGAATGGCTGCATGGCGAGGACCTCATCGCCAGGGATGTCGAGTTCGGCCAGTCCGTGCCGTTCGGCGGCAGCGGCTGGAAGCTGGCCGATTTGCGCGGCGGCAAGGCCGGCCGCCTGCCCGACCACGCCTTCGCCGACATCGCCACCTTCACCGTGACCATCGGCGACCCGGACCTGCGTAAACAATGGCTGGGCTGCAAGCTGATGCTGACCGACGCCGCCGGCCGTCGCTGGCTGCCCGATTTCATCTCCGGCGTCAGCCTGCCGGAGGGCGCGATGAACTGCGCCCAGGCGATCTTCTCCGGCGCCAGAAAAGGCGACGTCATCACCGTCGGCGACACTTTCATCGTGCCCGAGGACGCGGTGAAAACCATCCGCCCGGCCGTCGGCCTGGGCAGCGAGCGGCCGTGGTACCTGCGTTTTCAAAGGCCGCCGAAATAGCTACTTTCTCCCGTCACTATACGGGGAGAGGAAAGCACGCCTACGCCGCGGCTTCACTAACTCCATTCCCCGCCCCCTTCGACAGCGAGAACGCCGTCTCCAGCACGGCGGCGAGAAAACAGATCCTGATCGGCTCGATCAGGATGCCCGTCGAGGAATCCTGGAACGGGCTGCCGAACAGCAGCGTCACGCCGTGCGAAAAGATCTGCCAGACGTCGAGCTCGTGCGGGCCGATCAGCCTTGTCGCGCCAAGCCACAGCCAGGCAGCGCCCCAATCGAGCAGGCGGTAGCCGACGATCAGCGTGCACAGCAGCACCAGGCTGGAACTCACCGTCAGCCGCACGCCATTGGCGATCGGCAGGTAGCGAGAACGGTAGCCGGCGATGAAATGCTCGATGAAGTCGCGCAGGAATTTCGGCAGTCCGGCATAGCGCTGGCCGAACCGCTCGACGCGGCTGTTGACCCGCATCAGCGCCGCCTCGTCGCGCACCTCATAGCCGTAGATCAGCGCCGCCATGACCAGCCAGATCAGCGGCAAAAGCATGTAGAAGAACAGACTGACCGCCACCATCGAGGCCGTGATCGAGGTGATCTCGACCGGCACCACTGGTGCGGCGCTCGCCGCCGTCACCACTGGTGCGGCGCTCGCCGCCGTCACCACTGGTGCGGCCGTCGCGACCGGTACCGGGCTCGCCAGCCCATCGATGGACGCCTGCAGCACGGACCAGAAATTGCGGCTCATCAGCCATTGCAGCGCACTGTCCTTCCAGCGGCTGATGACGTAGAGGCCGACGAAGATCCAGTTGGTCTCGCAGATCACCACGACGATCTGCCAGAACGACGTTGCTGTCGTCTTCGTCTGCATGAATTTGGCCAGCCGGCGGATCAGCCAGGAAACGGCGACCGAAATCAGCAGCCAGCGCGAATCGAGCACGTCGAGCACATTGCCGCTCTGGCCGAAACCGGCCTGGTCGAGCGAGGCGCGCGAATACTGCCGCACGATGTCGCCAAGAAATCCCCAGGCGGCGTAGTAGGCGAAGAACGGCAGCAGCGCGATGGTGATCATGCGCACCAGCCGCGAGCCGCGCCGGTCGGCATCGCTCGCCTCGTTGCCAGCGACTTTGCTCTCGGCGGCCTTGTCCGCGCCGCGCTGCGCGGCCAGCACATTAGGCAGGCCCGGCCGCAGCACATGGAACATCGCCACCGTCACCACCAGTTGCGCCAGCGCCACCAGGGTGAGCATGGCAAGCCCGGCGAAATGGTTGGCGAGCGCCACCTTGGCCGCCACTTGCATGAGGAGATCGCCGGCCAGCACCCCGGCCAGCACCAGTGCCACGAGCTGCGGCCAGAACCGCCGCAGCAGCGAAAAACTCAAGCTGATCGGTCTGATGATGTCGGCAACCATGAGCATTCCTCATGACGCCACCCGCCCAAGCCTTTCTAGCAAGGCGCCGATGTTTTGCAACTGGGCCGGGAACTGGCCGCGCATCCGCTGCACGCGGCCATGGTGCCGCGCACCCTTACCGCCTCACCCGCGACTTCAGCCAGCGATCGAACGCCACCGCCAGGATCAGGATCAGGCCGATGACGATGCTTTGCGTGTAGGACGACACGTTGTTGAACTGCAGCCCGTTCTGCAGCACGCCGATCAGGGCAGCCCCCACCACCGTGCCGCCGACCGAGCCGATGCCGCCGAACAGCGAGGTGCCGCCGATGACGACGGCCGAGATCACCGTCAGCTCGTAGCCGATGCCGGCGACCGCTTCGGAAGAATTCAGCCTGGCCGACAGCACGAAGGCGGCGAGCCCGGCGAAGAAGCCGACGATGACATAGACCGAAACCAGGATGCGGTCGACGCGCAGGCCCGACAGCCGTGCCGCCTCGGCATTGCCGCCGACGGCGTAGACGGCACGGCCATAGCGGGTGTAGCGCAGCACGATGTGGCACAATATGGCGGCGATGGCGAAGATCAGCGCCGGCACCGGCACCGGGCCGATCAGCCCTGTGCCGAACCAGCGCATGGAGGCATCGAAGCCGGAGATCGGGCCGCCATTGGAGATGGTCAGCGTCAGCCCGCGAAACACCGTCAGCCCGCCCAGCGTGACGACGAAGGGCGGTACTTTCAGCCTCGTGATGGCGAACCCCTGCACGCCGCCGGCGAGAGCGCCGACCACGACGGCGGCCAGCAGCGCCGCGAACCAGCCATAGCCCTGCGTGCCTGATGTCGACAGCGACAGCGTATTAGCGGTGCCGCCCTTGGCGACCACGGCCGCCACCATGCCGCAGAAGGCGAGCAGCGAGCCGACCGAAAGATCGATGCCGGCGGTGAGGATGACGAAGGTCATGCCGAGCGCGATCAGCCCGGTGATCGAGATCTGGCGCGTGATGTTGAACAGGTTGATCGGGTCGATGAAGCTCGGCTTCAGCACGGTGAAGACGACGACGAGGGCGGCCAGGAACAGCAGCGGCCCGAAGCTCATCAAAAGCCGCGCGATCGTCACGCCGCCGCGCTGGTTCTGTTCCTCGGCGATGCTCATCGTGCCTGTCCCCCCGCGTCCTGTGCCGGCGTATCCTGCCTGTCGAGCGCCATCAATTCCATCAGTCTTTCCTCGTTTGCCTCGACGCCTGGCATCTGCCCGGTGATGCGCCCCTTGCGCATGGTGACGATGCGGTCCGACACCGCCAGCACCTCGGGCAGTTCGGACGAGATCATCATCACCGCGATGCCCCGCGCTGCCAGTTGCACCAGGATCTGGTGCACCTCCGCCTTGGCGCCGACATCGACGCCGCGCGTCGGCTCGTCGACAACAAGCACTTTCGGGTCGCGCGCCAGCCAGCGCGCCAGGATCACCTTCTGCTGGTTGCCGCCCGACAGGCCCTCGATCGCCTGCTCGGCCGAAGCCATGCGGATCGACAGCATTTTGCGGAAACCCGACAGCGCGTCGCGCTCGCGCCGCTCGGCCATGAAGCCGAAGCCGTTGCTGAAGCGCCCAAGCGAGGCGACGGAGAAATTCGGCAGGATGCCGAGCGCGGCGAAGATCGCCTGGTGCTTGCGGTCCTCCGGCACCAGGCCGATGCCGAGCTTGATGGCGTCGGCCGGCGATGCGGGTGCTATTTCCTTGCCGTCGAGCGTGATCGTGCCCGCCGCGATGCGGTCGGCGCCGAAAATGGCGCGGGCGAGCTCCGTGCGGCCCGAGCCGACGAGCCCGGCAACGCCGAGTATCTCGCCGGCCTTGAGGTCGATGTCGACGCCGTCGAGCACGATGGCATGCGGCGCCTCGGGGTCGCGCACGGTGCGCAAGCCCCGGACGGACAGCACCACATCGCCGGCCACCGCGCGTTGGGCGGGCCGCGCGTAAAGTTCGGAAGCGGCGCGGCCGACCATCTTCTCGATGATGGCGGGCAGCTTGATCGGCCCGCCCTGACGCTCGAGATGCCCCGCCAGCCTGCCGTCGCGCAGCACCGTCATGCGGTCGCAGATGGCGGATGCCTCCTCCAGCCGGTGGGTGACGAACATGATCGCGACCTTGTCCTTGCGCAGCCGGTCCATGATCGACAGCAGCCGCTGCACCTCGGTCTCGGTCAGCGCCGAGGTCGGTTCGTCCATGATGATCAGCCGGCTTTTCAGCGACAGTGCGCGGGCGATCTCGACCAGTTGCTGTTCGGCCACCGACAGCGCCGACACCGGCGTCATCGGGTCGATGGAGAGACCGACGCGGGCAATGATGGCGCGGGAATCCTGCTCCATCCTGCGCCAGCTCACCAGGCCAAGCGGCCCGGTCGGCGCGCGGCCGATGAAGATGTTCTCCGCCACGGTCAGCGTCGGGATCAGGCTGAGCTCCTGGTATATGGTGACGATGCCCAGCCGCTTGGCGTCCTGCGGGCTCGCCGGCTGATAGTCGGCGCCGTCGAAGGTGATGCGGCCGCTGGACGGCGGCATGACGCCGGACAGGATTTTCAACAGCGTCGATTTTCCGGCGCCGTTTTCGCCAAGCAGGCCGAGGATTTCGCCGGGATGGATGTCGAGCGAAACCTCGTTCAGCGCGGTGACGCCGGCGAAATGCTTGGTGACGCCTTCGACGGCAAGCAGGACGGGGGATGCGGCTTCAGCTGGCAAGGATGGCTCCCGGATTACGGCAGGCAGCGGGGCACGCCCCCCTCTGTCCTACCGGACATCTCCCCCACGAGGGGGGAGATTGGATGTCGTGAAGGCTTTCGCCAATCTCAAACGTTGCAAGAGAGGCGCGGTCGAAAGAAGCTGCTGATCTCCCCCCTCGTGGGGGAGATGGCCGGCAGGCCAGAGGGGGGCGTGCCCCACCGGCCTGACCAATCCAGCCTACTTCGTCTCGTTCAGCCGCTCCGCCTTATCCAAATTGTCCTTGCCGATGACGATGGGCGTCAAAAGCACCAGCTTCTCCTTCGGCTCGGTCTTGTCCTTGGCGTAGGCGACCGCGATCTGCACGGCGGTGCGCGACTGCTTGCCGGGGAACTGTTCGACCGTGCCGGCGAGCTTGCCGTCGCGCACGGCGACCAGCGCTTCGGGCAGCGCGTCGAAGCCGTAGATCTTGACGTCGCTGAAGTTGCGCGCGGCGCACGCTTCGAGCGCGCCCAGCGCCATGTCGTCATTGGCGCAGATGATGGCGTCCGGCTTGCCGTTGGCGGCAAGGCCGGCTTCCGTCACCGTCAGCGCCTCGGCGCGGGCGAAGTTGGCGGTCTGCTCATAGATGATCTGGTACTTGTCCTTCAGCGGATCGAGCACATTGTGCACGCCCTTGTTGCGGTCGATCGCGGGACCCGCGCCCGGCTGGCCCTGCAGGTGGAACAGCTTGGCGCCATTGGGGAATGCCGCCACCACGGCGCTTGCTTCCGCCTCGCCGCCCTTCACATTGTCGGCGCCGACATGGGCAAGGATGCCCTGGACACCGTCGACGCGGCGATCGATCGTCACCACGGGAACGCCGGCCTTGACCGCTTCCTCGATGGCTGGCGCCAGCGCGTTGACGTCGAGCGGCGAGATGACGATGGCGTTGACCTTCTGCACCAGGGCCGCCTCGATGTCGGCGGTCTGCTTGGTGGCCGAGTTCTGGCCGTCGCTCTCGGTCAGGTTGACGCCTTGCGCCTGCGCTTCGGCCTTGATCTCGTTCAGCATGTGCACGAAGAACGGAAAGCCGAGACTGGGCACCGAGCCGAGAATGGTGAGTTTGTCCTCGGCGAAAGCCGAGCGTGCGGCCAGCATCATGGCGCCCGCGGCCACGGACGTCATCAGGAATTCGCGTCTGTTCATGGGTTCCTCCTCCACAGAAGCGCACTGTCCCTAAAAACCGGGACCGGTTTCAGGAAGGATCATGCGCCGGTTAAAGTGTTGGAGCATCCTCCTTGCGCCAAGAACGCATGCCGCTCCAGCTGACCGCCGCCAAAACTCCTCCGATCGGCGTCAACAAGAGGATGCTAACCCAGGGTCAACCGTTTGTGCAACATCGATATAACAGAGCCGGACAGCGACTTGTCGGAATTGTCTGAATTTTGGATTCTTGGGGCCTGAAGGCTCTTCTATGTCAGGAACGTCAAAGTGCGGCTCCAAAGTTGCGCGGCCGCTGCAGCATTATAGTCGGGCAGTGCCGGGTCGGAAAAATAATGTCCCGAGTTTGGATAGCGGAAGACCTGCACATCCGCTCTCGCTGCCTCCGCGCTTTCCTGCCAGGCGCGGACATCCGGCTCGGGGAAAAGTGGATCGGTGTCCGCGACATGTAGTTGAACCGGCAGGCCCGGGCGCGTGTTCGCTGGCACGGTCGCCAAACCATGCAACAGCAGGACACCAGCGGCCAGCGGACGCGACGCCCAGAATTCCGCCACCACGCCGGCGCCCATCGAGATGCCGGCCAGCACCGCATCGCCTGGCGTCGAGGCCAAAGCCTCCCGCGCCTTTAGGCAGATGGCATCCCAACCGATCCGTGCCTTGATCGCGAAACCTTCATCGAGATCGTCCGTCGCCGCACCCTGATAAAGATCTGGCAGCGTGAC
The DNA here is from genome assembly GCF_004792105.1 of Mesorhizobium sp. M8A.F.Ca.ET.161.01.1.1. NCBI lineage: Bacteria > Pseudomonadati > Pseudomonadota > Alphaproteobacteria > Hyphomicrobiales > Phyllobacteriaceae > Mesorhizobium > Mesorhizobium sp. M8A.F.Ca.ET.161.01.1.1. Next base: position 84,560 of record NZ_SRTD01000007.1, read on the forward strand.
GGCATGGCCGCTGGCGCGGAAGCGCTCGGCAAGATCACGTTCGTTCCGGCGCAGGCCAAGAACCGAGTGAAACAGGATCATGTTCGCCATGCTCTGGTCCGGGTCGCTGAAATCCCGTCATGCTACCTGCCGGGGCTTGGAGCCTCAAGGCACGCCACGTCGGCTTCCATTTTTCCGACCCGGCATTACCTTTGGACTGGCCAACGCCGACAAACGGAGACACCCATATGAAGCCGCACATCATCTGCCATATGCTTGCCTCGCTCGACGGCGGCCTTCATCCGAGCCGCTATACCGAAAGCCCCGACGGCAGCCGGGCCGAATGGTCGGGCCTCTATGAACAGATCCACAACGACCTCGAAGGCGACGCCTGGATCGTCGGCCGCGTCACCATGGCCGAGATGAGCAAGGCCGGCGCGCACCCGCCTGCGCATGCTGGCAAGGTCGAGCGGCCGCATCATTTCGCGCGGCGCGACGCGGGCAGCTATGCCTTGGCGCTCGATGCCTCCGGCAAGCTGCATTTTGCCAAGCCCGACATCGGCGGCGATCATGTCGTCGTGCTGCTCGGGCGTGATGTCCAGGACAGCCACCTGGCCGAACTGGCAGCCGACGACGTGTCCTATATCGTTTCGGAAACGGCCGACATCGATCTCGCCGCGATGCTCGACGTGCTCGGGCGCGAACTCGGCATAAGCCGGCTGCTGCTCGAAGGCGGCGCCGGCATCAACGGCTCCTTCTTCGCGGCCGGGCTTGTCGATGAGCTCAGCCTTCTCATTGCCCCCGCGCTCGATGCGCGGGCGGCGAACCAGGGCTTTGTCGAGTTCGGCGAGGCCGGCCTGGCGGGCAAGATGCAACTGTCTCTGACGAGTTGCGAAGCACTGGCGCACGGGCTTGTTCACTTGCGCTATGCTGTCAGCGCTGGCTGATCTCGTGCTTGCGTTTTTGGACTGCATGCCTCCATCGTTTCGTCATCCACGGGCGGAGCAAGGAGCGTAGCGACGCAGCGCAGACCCGAGGATCCATGCCGGGACTCCTGAGCCCCGCCACAGTGAAGAATTCTGCTCCGCTGCGCTCTTCGGCCCAGGTCACGGAATGGATCCCAGGGTCTCCGCGACGGAGCTTCGCTCCTGCTGCGCCCTGGGATGACGAAGTTTAGAAGCCTCGGCCACTTCCGAACGTTGCTACCGGCCCATCAGTATCGCATGGCGTCGAGATCCGCGATCAGCGTCGGGCCGGTCGGATGCCAGCCGAGCCGCGCCTGGGTCAGCGCGCTGGAGGCCGGCAGGTCCATGGGGGCGAACATCGCCATCCAGCCGAAATGCTCCGCCGCCTTTTCCGGCGCGATCGAAACGACCGGCAGGTTCAGGCCCCGGCCAAGCGCCTCGGCGATCGCGCGCACCTCGACGCCTTCCTCGCCGACGGCGTGATAGCGCGCGCCGGGTTGCCGCTTTTCCACCGCCAGCCGGTAGAGGCGCGCGGCATCGAGCACATGGCCCGCCGAAAAGCGATTGCGGCCTTCGCCGACATAGGCCGAAACGCCCTTCTGCCGCGCGATCTCGATGAGCGGCGAGATGAGGCCTTGCTTCCTCGTGTCATGCACCTGCGGCAGGCGCAGTACCGAAAGATTGATGCCGGCCTCCAACAAGGCATTGCCGGCGAGTTCCGAGGCGATGCGGGGGTTGGCGTGACCGGCGTTGAAGACGTCCTCGACCGCCAGTTGGCCATGGCCGTGGCTGCCCATGCCGACGCCCGACGTGATCACCAGCGGCCGGTCGGATCCGGCCAGCGCCTCGCCAAGCGCGGCGATGACATGGCTGTCCTTTTCGCAGTTCTCGACAAACCGCGAAAAATCATGGTCGAACGCGGTGTGGATGACCGCTTCCGCCTTGGCCGCGCCGTCGCGCAAGCCTTTCGGATCCTCGAGGGTTCCGCGGTACACCTCGGCGCCCGCGGCGGCCAACGCCTGCGCTCCCGCATCGGAGCGAGTGACGCCGACCACCTGATGGCCGGCCTGCAGAAGTTCGGTAACGAGCGCCGAACCGATGAAGCCGGTGGCGCCGGTGAGAAAGATACGCATGCAAATCTCCTGGGTTGCCTGCCTAATATCGCTGCTCTATTATTCCATTAAAGTAGTGATCTTATCATGGTATAATGGCTAACAGGATGCCCAACACGTCCAGCGGCTCGCTCGCTGCGTTCCTGAAAGACCGGCGCACCCGGCTCGATCCCTCGTCGTTCGGCTTCTCCGGGCGCAGGCGCACGCCTGGGCTGCGCCGCGAAGAGGTCGCCCAGCGCGCCAACATCAGCCCGACCTGGTACACATGGCTGGAACAGGGCCGCGGCGGCGCCCCCTCGGCCGACGTGCTGAACCGCATCGCCAAGGGCCTGCTGCTGACCGAGGCCGAGCGCGAACATCTTTTCATGCTGGGACTGGGGCGCCCGCCCGAGGTCCGCTACCTCCGCGCCGACGGCGTCAGCCCCAGGCTGCAGCGCCTGATCGACACGCTCGAGGCAAGCCCTGCCCTGATCAAGACGGCGACCTGGGATGTCGTCGCCTGGAATAGCGCCGCGCAAGTCGTAATGACCGACAGCACCTTGCCCCACGGCCAACGCAATATCCTGCGCTTCATGTTCCTGAGCCCCACCATCCGTGCCAAGCAGCACGATTGGGAGAACCTTGCCCGTTTCGTGGTCGGCGCGTTCCGGGCCGATGCGGCACGCGCCGGCGCGGTGTCCGAGGTCGCCCAGTTGGTGGACGAACTGTGCGGCGCCAGCCCCGAATTCGCCACCCTGTGGCGGGAGAACGACGTGCTTGCCCATGGTGACGGGACCAAGCGCCTGAAGCACCCCGAGCTCGGCGACATCGAGCTCGAATATTCGGCCTTCGCGGTCGATGGCCGGCCGGACCTCAGCCTGACCGTCTACAACCCGGTGGACGCCGCCGTCGCCGACCGCATCCGCGACCTCGCCCGGCGCCGCAAGGAGCGGGACGCGACGGACCCGTCGACAAAGCCCACCACGCCTTAGAGCAATTCCAGGAAAAGTGTGAAACGGTTTTCCGTTCGGAATTGCGTAAAAACAAAGAGTTAGGGCCGTTCGGCGATTCCGTGAAATGCGGAACGGCTCTAGGAGCGTTCGCACATCGCCTTCAGGATCCGCAAGGTCGGCCCCCAGTAAAGATTGGCATGCGGACGGATCGACGGTTCGGCGAAGCCGCTAAGCGCCAAGGTCAGCAGCGTTCCACCATCGGCCGGCGCGAGCGCGAAGCCGACGACCGTGTGATTCTCGGGCATATCAGCCAGGCGCGATGCCGACAGCGTGCTCCAATAGCTGTAGGCGAAGCTCTTGTCCGGCTCGAACGCCCGGACGGTGCCGTGGCTCTCGAACGGCAGGCCATGCAGCAGGCCCCGTATCACGATCGCGCCGCCGGCTTGAGCATCGAGGCTGACATCCAGTTCTTCGTCGGACATCCATTGCGCGATCAGTGCCGGCGTCGTGAGCACCCGCCAGACCTTGGCCGGGTCGGCATCGATGGCGATGGCCTTGAAGATCGGCGTGGTGTCGAGGGAACCGGTCACGAATGCAGCGACATTGCGCCAGCGACGCGACCGGAACCACGCCGGGCAACATTATGGACCGGTCTTGCCGAACTTGCCCCGGCAGAATTGCACGCAAGGCCTGTTCGACGACCGATTTCCATCACAGGATACTTGTCGCCAGCCGGTCGAGGCGCGAATCCTCACGGTAGAGGACGCGGACGAGCACCGCAGCGGCAATGCCGGTCAAGGCACCGCCAAGCACATCCGTGACGTAATGGGTGCCCACAAACAGCCTCGACCAGCAGATCAGCACCGCCACGGCTCCGAAAATCATCGCGCGTCCGGGAAGCGCCTGCAGGGCGAATGCGGCAACGATGGCGAAAGCCGCCGTCGCGTGATCCGAGGGGAACGACCAGTCGGCGCTGGCGGGAATGATGAGATGGGTCACACCGGCGTCGTAGGGACGCACGCGATGCACGAAAAGCAGGCTGATCTGGTTGGCGCCAAGTCCGATCAGGAAAGACAACCCCGCCGCGATCGCGGCATGGCGGACGTGGGTCCGGTCCGTCCTGCTCCACCATTGCAGGACCACGCAGGCGATCAGGAGCGGGACACCGAATTTCGTCACCGAGATCATGATCAGATCCAGCGCCGGGCTTATTCCCGCCGCCGAATTGATCCAATGTGTAGCCGTCACGTCCATCAATTCACCTTATCGTCGAGCCGCCACACCAAATGGCAGGAGAGCCATGAACGAGCAGCGTGTCCACCAGATTTTCGAAGTCAGCCTGCTGCTAAAGGGCGCACATGCGCTCATCGAATGCGTCGGCGGCTTGCTCCTCGCCTTTGTCAGCACCAGCACCATCGTGTCGCTGGTGAACAGGCTGACGCAGGAAGAACTGGTCGAGGACCCGCATGATTTCATCGCCGGCCATCTGATGGACGCGGCGAACCATTTCTCCGTCGGCACGCAGCATTTCTACGCATTTTACCTTCTCAGCCATGGCCTCATCAAGATTGCCCTGGTGGCGGGGCTGCTGAGGGGGAAGCTGTGGGCCTATCCGGCCTCGCTGGTCGCCTTGCTGCTGTTCATCGTCTACCAGCTCTACCGCTTCAGCTATACCCGCTCCGCGGGGCTGATCGTGCTCACCATATTCGACCTCGTCGTCATCTGGCTGATCTGGCACGAATACCGCCTCGTTCTGCGCCACAAGGTGGCAAGCCGTTAGGGGGGCGTCGTTGGCGACACCACGCTTGCAAGATCCTCCGTGGAGGACAGCGAGGCATCATCACACACCACGGCGGCGGCCTGCCCGTCCCTGCGGTTGCCGTCGTTATTGCGAGGGCTCGGGCGCCAGCACGAGGGCGATCTCGTGCGCCGCTTGCGCGGCATGGCGGCGCACGGTGGCAAGGTCGAGCATGCTGTAGGTGGTCGCCACATAGGGCACGGTGAGTGCCGCGACCGAATGGCCGAACGGCCCGATGACCGGGAAGGCAAGATCGATGACGCCCGGCTGCAGCCCGTCCGCCACCTCTTCGTGGCCGGCGGCGCGAATGCCGGCAAGCGCCTCACGCACATCGCCCTTTTCGTCAGCAATGCCGGAGGCTTGCAGCCATTGATTGACTCTGTCCTGCGGCTGGAACGCCATCAGCGTGCGCCCGGTCGCGGTGCCGAACAGCGGAAACTCGGCGCCGACGCGCACGCGGAAGCCGAACGCCGCCGGACTTTCCACCTGCGCCAGGATCAGCACCCTGCCGGCATTGTGGACGCCGAGGTTGCAGGATTGCTGGATGGCGTCGGACAGCCGCCGCATCGAAGGCAGCGCCGCCTGGACGAGGCCGCGCAGCGGCTCGTGCCGGTGCGCCAGTTCGAACAGGCGCGGCGACAGGAAATACGGCCCGGCCGGGCGGTCGCGGAAGATGTAGCCGCGCCGCTCCAGCGCCTGCAGCACGCGGTAGATCTGATGGATCGAGCGTCCGACCGCTTCGGAAATCTGGCCCTGGTTCAGCCCGTCCTTCTGCTCGGCCAGCAGTTCGATGATGTCGAATGCCTTTTCCAGGGCCGGAACCGAATAGTCCGGCGCTTCCGCGGTCTTGCCAGCCATGCCCCATAATCCTTCTCGGACCAGCCTAGAATCATGGGCCTACCATAGCTACAAGGCGGCTCCCATCGAAGCCGTCATCAACCGGGCGATGCGCCGGTTGATGTCGTCGGGCACCGGCTGCGCGCCCGCCGCCAACCCTGCGCCCTTGGCTACACGCTCAAGCGACAGCGCCTGCAGCATGAAGCCGATATCCATGGACTCGATCGAATTGCCCTTCGGCTCGATTCCGGCAAGGTTGAACATGCGTCCCTCGGCGACGAGGATGACATGCCGCCCATTGGCGAGATCGAGACGCCGTAGAGCGCCGTCCAGATCGGTGACGACGCTGGTCATGGCAGCGAGACCCTCAGTGTCGATCTCCCACGGAAAATGCCCGGAATTGGCCAGCACCGCGCCATCCCGCATTTGCGAAATCGCCGCCGCCGGCAGCACGCCGGCGCGGCCGGTGGCGGTGATGAACACTTCCGCCCATGGCGCCAGGTCGGCGAGCGGCGCCACGCGGTAGCCGTCGAGCGCCGCCTCCAGCGCCTTGATCTCGTCGATCTCGACGATGGCGACGCGTCCGCCCAGCGCTCGCAGATATTGCGCGATGCCGCGCCCGCACCAGCCATAGCCGATGACGCAGAAGCGGCGGCCGGGGATCATCAGATTGGTGATGCGCATGAAACTTTCCACCACCGATTGGCCGACCGCGTGCTTGTTCTCGCCGATCGCCTTCAGTGGGCTGTCATTGATGACGATGGAGGGGAACGGCACCTTGCCGGCCAGCTCGCCACGCAGCCGGTCGCCGCCCGATGTCGTCTCCTCGGTACCGCCCAGGATCGATGCCGCCCTGCCCCGCTCGACGATGCCGGCGGCAAGATCGGCGCCATTGTCGAGCAGCATGTCGGGCTTGGCGTCCAGCACCCGCGCCAGATTGGCGTGATGATCGGCCAGCGTATCGGCACGGCGGCCGAACATGCCGATGCCCCGGCTTTGCAGGAAGGCGACGACATCGTCCTGCGTCGAGCCGTGATTGCCGGTGCCGACGATCCCGGCGCCACCGTCGGCCAGCACTTCGAGCAGCACAGCGGTCTTGGGTTCTACATGCAGTGAGACCCCGATGCGCCGGCCGGCGAAAGGCCGCGTCCGCCGGAATTCCTCGCGCAGGCCGGCCAGCAGCGCCATCCGCGAACGGATCCAGGCAATCCGGGCGCGGCCGCGCTCGACCAGTTCGGTGTCAGCCGGATTGGTATGGGCTTGGGTCATTCGAAGTCTCCGATCGCGATCCAGATTCAGCACTTGCGAAAAAGTTTTTTGCATGTGACAAATATTGTAGAGGGTCGTCAAGCCCCGCGAAGAGGGCAACCGACAGGACAGTGCGGCGCTCCAGAAACTGGCGCGCGTCATCGGCTTTGCATGGGAAGGGGTACAGAATGGGAAATCTGGATATAGCGATCGTCGCCGTCTATCTCGTGGCGGTCACGGGCATCGGGCTGTATTTCGCCCGCTCGATCAAGACCGAAGAAGATTACATCGTCGCCGGCCGGCGCATGGGGCCGCTCTGGCTGACCATCTCGGCCTTCGCCTCATGGACCGGGCTTGCTGGCCTGTTCGGCACACCCGAAATGGTGGTGCGCTATGGCATAGCGGGCGCATGGTGGTGGTACACCTTCCCGATCGGCCTTTTGCTGATGGGCATCTTCCTGGCGAAAATCGTGCGCCAGCGCATGCATGTGACGACACCGGACATCGTCGCGCAGGATTATCCGGCTTCCGTGCGCGTCGCCGCCTCGCTGGTCACCAGCTGGAACTACCTTGCCTGGGCGGCGGCGCAGGTCTTCGGCATCTCCATGGTGTTCACCCTGTTCTCGGGCATGGACCCGAAGACCGGCGCCATCGTCGCCTTCCTGGTCGTCATCGTCTACACCATGCTCGGCGGCTTCCTCGCCGTGGTGGCGACCGACGTGCTGCAGGCCGTCATCTTCCTCATCGTCATCGGCGTGGTGGCGCCGCTGTTCGTCATCTTCGGGCCCGGCGTGCAGCATATCTATGAGGCGACGAAGGACATTCCCGGCTTCTACGATCTGTTCGCCAACGTGCCGCCGGCGACGCTGTTCGTCTGGTTCCTGCTGCTGCCCGCCGGCTTCATCGACACGATCGGCTTCCAGCGCGTCTTCTCGGCCAATTCGCCGGACACCGCGCGCAAGGGCCTGATCAACGGCTTCGTCATCATGGCGGTGTTCGGCGTCATCCTCACCTTCCTCGGCGTCGCCGCCAAGGCGCTGCTGCCGGCCGATGCCAACCCGGTCAACGCCATGCCCGACCTGATGGTGCAGCTTCTGCCGCACGGCGTCATCGGGATCCTGGTCGCCGCCTTCCTGGCGGTGGCGATGTCGACGGCGAGCACCACGCTGCTGATCACCGCCACCACCTTGCAGCGCGACGTGATCTCGCGGTTGCGGCCCGGCGCCAGCGACAAGGAAAGGCTGTGGACCAGCCGCATCCTGCTGCTCGTGCTCGGCCTGGCGGCGCTGGTCGTGGCGCTGTCGGTACCCGGCATCGTCACCATCCTGATGCTCGGATTCTCGGTCTATGTGCCGGGCCTGCTGTTGCCGGTGCTGTCGGCCACTTTCGGCTGGCGCATTCCGTCGTGGTCGATGCTCGCGACCATCGTCGTCGGCGCCGGCTCGACCGCGATCCTGGTGCTGATGGGCGAACCCGGCGGCATTCCAGCCTCGCTGATCGGCTTCATCCTCTCGGTCGTCCCCTTCGTCGCGGGGCTCTTGATGCGATCGGAACGGCAACCCGCGTGAGCACGGAAGATCAAGAAGAAGCAACGAGTTAGAATTCCATCCTGAATCAATGCGGGATGGAGCCCCGATGCGGAGAGACCAATGCTGAAGACCAGCTTCGACAGACTTTCGAGCACCGATCAGGCGCTCGTCACGGCCGCCGCGCAGGCCCGCGACAAGGCTTACACGCCCTATTCCAACCACAAGGTCGGCTCGGCCGTGCGCACCGCGTCGGGCCGGCTTTTTTCCGCCTGCAACGTCGAGGTCGTCACCTTGCAGCAATCGGTGCATGCCGAACGTAACGCTGTGATGCAGATGGCCGCCGCCGGCGAGCGCCAGATCGAGGCAATCGTCTGCCACGGCCCCTATTCCGGCGTGCCATGCGCCGAATGCCGGCAGGTGATCTGGGAGTTCTCCTGCGATGATCCCGGGGTCAGGATCATCGGCTCGACGCTCGACGGCGGGATCGAACTGATGACCATCGGCGAGATTTATCCAAGCCCTTATGGGCCGGGCACCAAGGGTATCGACCCGCGCAAGTTCTGATTGCGCGGGCAACCCGCCTTGCAGCCGGCCCGCCACCGCTCCGGTGGCGGGCCGGGCGTTGTTACTGGATGATCTTGATGATCTTGTGGGTGCCCGGATCCACGATCACCGTCTGGTTGTCGATCACGGTGTAGCGATATTTGACATTGGGGACTTCGTGAAGCTCGACCGTGTCGGGCAGAGCCGTGCCGAGGCTGAGTTCGACGCCGGGAACCTTCACCGAAGCCAGCGGCTGCTTCTTCACATATTCCTTGATCACCGTTTCCTGCTCGGGCTGGATGATGACGTCTTCGGCGGCGGCTGCGCCGACACCCGCGAGCAACAGAACCGCGGCCACGGCGGCAAGATTCTTGTTCATGAATTCCTCCATTTGAAATCGGCACAGCACAGGATTGTCGCCGCGCTGAGGATCGAACTTCAGGCACGGATGAACGTTCCCCGGTCGGGCTTCGGTCGGGCCAACCTCGGACTTAGGTCCCATTCAAGAACGCAATGGTCCTGCCGCCGCTCCCGCCGGGAACGGTCGCCTTTCGCACTCGTTGTCGCTCCGTGATGGCAGGCAGCTGACTGATATCAGTAAGCAGCCCCATGTTTTTAGCGAATTGGCGCAGCTACGTCCCTTCCTGCGCCAATAGGGTTCGCTCACTGCGTCCAGTTGGTGAGCGAACCCTGAATTCCCCGGCATCGGGCCGAGACGGGAGGAGGTTGTGATGTTCGGCGACAAGGAAACCCGTCTTATCGAGATGGTGCTGCTGATGGCGGTCCCGTTATCGGCGTTGATCCCCGCATTGCTCGTCACCTTCACGTCGAGCTGGTAGCAGCCCGCTTCGAGAAGGACAGCCCCGCCTGCTTTGGGAGGGCTCGGCATCCGCTGATGCCCGTTCACGATTGTCGATGCGTGATTTGGAGGAGAGGGCAAATGCAACTTGGTGACATCATCGCCAACACCTTGGCCATCCTCTTGCTGGTTTGTTTTCTCGCCAGCACCTTCTTCCTTTTCGGAAAGCCATTATGGCCGGAGCAGCACGCTCGCATGGTCATCATTGTGCCGGTTGACACGATGACGACATCGTCGACCGGCCGCGGTGGCGCCCCTGTCCTCCCAGGCACTTTCGACACCAGCATTGCCCGTCCGAGGCCGTCCTGACGGGCATCATGGGCATGCGCGCCAGCGAATGCAGCCGCGCCCGAACAGCCCGGAACCAAACCAATCGGCGAGGGTTTCCCAGTGGAAGGGACCGCAACCACGGAAGCGGAGTAATGGAACTTCTGACCTTGGAACTGGCCCGGGCGAGGCAGCGCCTCAACCGAGCGGAACTTGCCCTGGAACGTGCAAACGCGATGCTGGACGAGGACTGTGGCGTCGGTATCAATCTGAGGCTTTGCGACAGGATACGATCCGCGCAACAACGCGTCGGCGAGGCGAAAGCTCGGCTTGTGAAGCTCGATCCCGTAAGCATGGATTCAGGCCACAACGGTTGAAGCAACTGAGAGAGAGGCGCCCGCCGAATCCTCATTCAGGCAATCGCCAGTTCACCCTCGGATTCTGCCCGGCAGCCCGGCCCTAGGCCTAGGAAGACTCAAGTCTTGCGCCGCGAACCGGTCGCGCGTTGGTCGCTGAGGTGAGGACGCCATCCATGCACCCGGTCCCGCCCCGCGGCCTTGGCGCCGTAGAGCGCCTCGTCCGCACGATTCAAAAGATCGGCGATCTCCATGGCGGCGCCGCCGGCATCGAAGGTGCCGACACCGATGCTGACGGTAACGATGCCTTTTTCGCTGCCGGCATGCCCAAGAGCGAGGTCGCGCACCTTGCTCCTGAGGTTTTCGGCGATGACGAAGGCGCCCCGCGCATCGGTCTCCGGCAGGATGATCGCGAACTCCTCGCCGCCATAGCGGGCGGCGGCGTCCGCCGGCCGGCGGGCTGCCGCCTCGATGCAGCGGCTGACGACGCGCAGGCATTCATCGCCCGCCGGATGGCCGTAATAGTCGTTGAACCGCTTGAACCAATCGACGTCGATGATGAGCAGGCTGAGCGGCATTGCGTTGCGGCTGGCGCGGGCGAATTCGCGCGCCAGCGCTTCGTCGAAGGCGCGCCGCGTCAACAGTTCGGTCAGGCCGTCACGGTGCGCCAGAAGGTTCAGCTTCTCATTGGCGGCCATCAGTTCGGCCTCGACCTGCTTGGCCTCGGTGATGTCGGAAAACACGCTGAGGCTGCCGCCATCGCCGGTCGGCCGGGTGCGCACATCGAGCCAGCGCCCGTCGGCAAGCTGGACCTGGCGGTGACTGACGAGCTTCTGCGCGGCCATGATGCCGGCGATCCAGTCTTCGACCGCGTCCGGCGGCGTGGTCCCTTCGCCGCGCTCCGCCGAGGCGCGCAGGATGTCGCGGTAATCGGCACCCGGGACCCTCATGTCCGCCGTCTTCGGAAACATGGCGCGGTACCGGGCGTTGCACAGCACCAGCCTGCCGTCCGGATCGAACATCACCAGGCCGTCGGCCATGTGCGTCAGGGCGTCTCCGAGCCTTGCCTGGCTTTCCGCCAGCTCGTTCTCAAGCTGCTTGCGAACGGTGATGTCGCGATTGTGCGTGATCAGGCCGATGATGGCTCCGCTCCGATCCCGAAAGGGCGCCTTCAAGGTCGCCAGCCAGCCATCGGTGCCGTCCTCGTGGTGAAGGCGCTGTTCGATGGTGGACGAGGCGCCCGAGGCCAGCACGGCAAGCTCGTCCTGGCGGAAGCCCTGCGCCGTTTCACGCGGAAAGAAGTCGAAATCCGTCTTGCCGATCAGCGCCTTGGCATCGGCCGCATGCATCAGTTCCGCCGTCGCCGGATTGGCCGCGATGAACCGCCCGTCGAGATCCTTGACGTTGAGGCAATCGGGCAGCGTCTCCACCACGGCCTTGTAGATGCGCCGGGACTGCAGCGCTTCGAGGCGACGCCGCTCCTGGTAGAGCGTCAGCCCCGACAGCACCACCGAGACGAAGATGAGCAGGGAGGACGGCAGCGCCACCTTCGGCAGCACCATCTGCAGGACATCCCGCGGCAGCACGCTGAGGCCAAGCAGTGACGCCGCCGCGGCGGCCGCGCCAAGGATCATGATGTCGATCATGGTGGCGCGGCGGCCCTTCAGGGCAAGGTTGCCGGCAACGCCAACCAGCATGGCGGCCGCGATGCCCACGGCGCCGGCGAAGGCGCCGATGCCGCCCTCGAAAGTCCGGAAGGCACCGGCCATGACCCCGGCGACGATGCCGGCGACAGGGCCGCCGAAGAAGCCGGCAACGGCTATCATCGTCGCCCTGAGATCGGCGAGCACGCCCGGCTGCAACTGCATGGGTGTCAGCATCAGGACGATGGCGCCGGCGCCCATCAGCAGGCCGAAGGCCGCTGCCTTCGCGGCGGCCGGCCAGCGATCCAGCCACACATGGGTGTGGATCCAGACCGAAACGAACATCGCGACGACCGCGAGATTGGCCAGCAATTCGGACCAGGGCGAACCCATCGCGCGCCTTTCCTTTTACCGGGCTTTCGCCGTATCGCCTCCTCGATAGGCCCTCAATGACAACAAAGTGTTACATCGGGGATTTGCCCTTTGGTCGAAAGCAACCGCGGCTACACGCCGAAAAGGCCGGCGCAAACCTGCAGCGATTTCGGTACGGGATCACCCCCACCGCATCCCACCGACAAAATCGATGAACGCGCGCAGCGGTGCCGGCGTCAGGCGGCGGCCGGGATAGTAGAGGTACGGACCTGAAAATTCCTGCCACCAGGGCTCCAGCACCGGCTCCAGCCTGCCATCGTCGAAATAGGGATGCAGCCAGTCCTCGAACAGCGAGACGATGCCGCCGCCGGCGACCGCCACATCGAGCGCGAGCGCCATTGCCGTGCCGGTGCTGACCAGCAGCGGGCCGGTCGGCTCGACGCTCACCTCCTCGCCGTCGCGTTCGAACTCCCAGGGCGGCGTGAAGCCGCTGGCGAAGCGTCCGCGCAGGCAGGCGTGATCAAGCAGGTCGCGCGGGTGCTCGGGCCGGCCGCGCCGGTCGAGATAGGCCGTCGCGGCGGCGGTGGCGAAGCGCTGGCGGCGCGGGCCGATCGGCACGGCGATCATGTCCTGCTCCAGCCGCTCGTCATAGCGGATGCCGGCGTCGCAGCCGCTCGCCAGTATGTCGACGAAACTGTCCTCGGCGGTCACTTCCAGGCGAATGTCGGGATAGGCGGCGAGGAAGGGCGGCAACAGGCGCGGCAGCACCAGTTTCGCCGCCACGACAGGCACGTTGAGCCGCAGCGTGCCGGCCGGCCGGCCGCGAAAGCCATTGACCACGTCGAGCGCCGCCTCGACCTCGCCGAGCGCGGGACCGAGCCGTTCGAGCAGGCGCGCGCCGGCCTCGGTCGGCGCCACGCTGCGCGTGGTGCGGTTGAGAAGCCGCACGCCGAGTTCGCTCTCCAGCCGCCGCACCGTCTCTGAGAGGCTGGAGGCGCTGACGCCGCCCACCCGGGCCGCCTCGCGAAAACCGCCGGCGCGCGCCACCGCCATGAATGCCTGGAGGTCGCCCAGATTCGCCGCCATTGTTCGCCTTTCCGCACAGGCTGTGCCGATTGCACCATATTATCGCGCAGGCGCGCCTTGTCTATATCTGGCTGATCCAATGGAGACGACACCATGACCGACATCAGCAAGGCCGGAAGCTTCAAGCTCGGCGACCGCACCGTGAAGCGCCTCGGCTACGGCGCCATGCAACTGGCTGGACCGGGCGTCTTCGGCCCGCCGAAGGACCGCGAGGCAGCCCTTGCCGTGCTGCGCGAGGCGATTGCCAGCAGCGTCGACCACATCGACACATCGGATTTCTACGGTCCCCACGTCACCAACCAGATCATCCGCGAGGCGCTGCACCCCTACCCCGCCAACCTCACCATCGTCACCAAGATCAGTGCCCGGCGCGGCGCGGATGCATCGTGGATCCCCGCAATGTCGCCTCAGGAGTTGACGCAGGCCGTGCACGACAATCTGCGTAATCTCGGACTGGATGTGATCGAGGTCGTGAACCTGCGCTCCATGCATGGCATCCACGGACCCGCCGAAGGGTCGCTCGAGCCGCAGCTCGACACGCTCGCCGAACTGCAGCGCCAGGGGCTTGTGCGCCATATCGGCCTGAGCAACGTCACCCGCAAACAGATCGCGCAGGGGCGCCGCATGGTCGACATCGTCTGCGTGCAGAACCAATACAACATCGCGCACCGCCAGGATGATGCGCTGATCGACGAGCTTGCCGCCGACGGCATCGCTTATGTGCCGTTCTTCCCGCTCGGCGGTTTCACACCGCTGCAGTCGAGCACGCTTGCCGACGTCGCGCAAAAGCTCGGCGCGACTCCCATGCAGGTGGCGCTCGCCTGGCTGTTGCAGCGCGCGCCCAACATCCTGCTCATCCCCGGCACCTCGTCGGTCGGGCATCTCAGGGAGAACCTGGCGGCGGCCGAACTGGACCTGCCGGCGGATGCGATCCAGATCCTGAACGGCATCGCGGCCGAGAAGGCAGCCGCCTGAGCTTCCAACGCCAGGCTTGCCGGGGTGGAAACTCCTTCCCGGCGAGCGCCCCAGCTCTCTCCGGAACCTTGTTGACGAGGTAAGGCAAGCTCTATATAGAACCAATTAGTTCCAGAACTGATTGGTTCCGTAAATGGCTGCTGAATTCTCCCTCGACCAGACATTCGCCGCGCTCGCCGATCCGACGCGGCGCGCGATCCTTGCCCGGCTGCTCGATGGCGAGGCCTCGGTCGCCGAACTCGCGCAACCTTTCGCGCTCACCGTGCGGGCCGTCTCCAAACATGTCGGTGTGCTGGAGCAGGCCGGCCTCGTCATCCGCAGCCGGGCGGCGCAGAAACATCTGAGCCGCATCGAACTCAAGCCGCTGCGCGACATCGACCGCTGGCTCGACGACTACCGGAAGCTGTGGGAAGGCCGCTTCGACCGCATGGAGGATCTGCTGCGGCGCGGCGCGGACAAGCCGAAATGAGCGAGCGCGTCCAAGATGCAGCCGAGCGCAGCTTCGCCATCGAACGGTTGTTCCAGGCTTCGGTGGCGCGCGTCTTTCGGCTGTGGACCGACCCCAGACTGGTGGCGCAATGGTGGGGCATCAGGGACTGCACCATTCCTCACTGCGTGCTCGACGTGCGCGTCGGCGGCCGCTGGCGCATCGATATGCTGACCGCCAGCGGCGCGCTCTATCGCAATCAGGGCCGCTATCTCGAAGTCGTCGAGAACGTCAGGCTGAGCTATTGCGACGAACCGGATCCGGAAATCCGCGAATGGGCCGGCAATCCGCCGGGCCGGAGCCGCCACACCGTGACCTTTACGCCCGACGGCATGCGGACCCATGTCCATTTCGAGGTGACGCTGGCGAGCGCCGCCGACCGCGAGCGCCTGCTGGCGCTGGGCATGCGCGGCGGCTGGATGCAGAGCTTCGACCGGCTGGAGCAGGTGATAGAGCGGGGGACCGACCGTGCTGGCTGAGAACGTCAAGCCGACCACGCAAGCCGTGCTGTCGCGGGATGGGACGCCGATCGCCTGCGAGCGCCGCGGCCAGGGCCATCCGCTCATCCTCGTCGACGGCGCGCTGTGCTCGCGCACGATGGGGCCGAGCGGTCCGCTGGCCAAGGCGCTCGCGGACAACTTCACCGTATTCCGCTACGACCGTCGTGGCCGTGGCGGCAGCGGCGACACCGCGCCCTACGCGGTCGAACGCGAGGTCGACGACATCGAGGCCGTGCTGCGGGCGGCCGGCGGCGAGGCCTATGTCTGGGGCATGTCGTCGGGCGCCGTGCTTGCGCTTATGGCGGCAACCCGCCTGCCCGGCATCAAAAAGCTCGCGCTCTACGAAGCGCCGCTGATCGTCGACGACAGCCGCACCACCACGCAGGCCGACTGGGCGACGATCGAGACCGCCGTGGCCGAAGGCCGGAGCGGCGACGGCGTGACCGCCTTCCTCAAATCGGTGGGCATGCCCCGCCTGCTCATCGTCTTCATGAAGCTCATGCCGATCTGGCGACGGCTCAAGGCGGTGGCGCATACCTTGCCGCATGATGGCGCCATCGTCGGCGGCGATCAGCTTGGCAGGCCGCTCGATCCCAGCCGCTGGGCTTCGCTGCGCGTGCCGGTATTGGTGAGCGACGGCGGCAAGAGCCCGCCATGGATGCGGCATGGCAACAAGGCCCTGGCCAAGGCATTGCCCAATGCAAGCTATCAGACGCTGCCCGGCCAGAACCACATGCTGAAGCCGGCCGCGCACGCCCCGGTGCTGACGGCGTTCTTCAACAGCCTGGATTAGGTACGGACGTCAACCCCATGCGAATAAAAGGAAATCGACCATGCGGCTTCGCCATATCCTCATCAAGGTCGACGACCAGGACAAGGCGCTGGCCTTCTACACCTCGGTCATGGGTTTTGTGAAAAAGCATGATCACGACAGCGGTCCGATCCGCTGGCTGACGGTGGTGGCACCCGACGATGGCGGCACGGAACTGGTGCTCGAACCCAACAGCGCCCCGCCGGCGCGCGCCGCGCAGCAAGCGCTTTACGACGCCCGTTTCCCGGCGGCGCTCATCACCGTCGGCGACATCCACGCCGAGTTCGACCGGCTCACCGGGCGCGGCGTGAAATTTCTCGGGCCTCCGGAACGCACGGGCCCGGTGACATCGGCCTTCTTCGACGACACCTGCGGCAATTTCATCGTGATGGCCGAGCCATCCGCCTGAAGCGCTTGTTGCTGGGACAGGAAACAGACCGGCCGCGCCCGGCTTGCGGTGCCCGCCTCGCCCGTGGCATCTGTCCGCTGGAACGGATCACCGGCAACAGCATGGCAGCACGACCACCTCCGCCCGGCCGGCCGCCAGCCGGCAAGCCCCGCAGCGCCGGACCTCCCGGCGTCAGCCTGAACCGCGCGCTGTCAAAACTCGGCCTGTGCTCGCGCACGCAGGCCGAAGTCCTGATCGCGGCGGGCCGCGTGCACGTCGGCGGCAAGGTGGTGCGCGATGCAGCGCTGCGCGTCGACATGAACCGCGATCGCATCGTCGTCGATGGCGATGCGGTCGTTGCCGAGCGCAAGGTCTATCTGATGCTGAACAAGCCGCGCGGAGTGGTCACCACGCGTGACGATCCGCAACAGCGCGACACCGTCTATGCCTGTCTCGAAGGGCTCGATTTGCCCTATGTCTCTCCGGTCGGCCGTCTCGACAAGGCCAGCGAAGGCCTGCTGCTGATGACCAACGACACCCGCTTCGCCAACCGGCTGATGGATCCGGCCTCGCATCTGCCCAAGACCTATCACGTGCAGGTCGCCACGGTGCCGGATGAAACGCTGCTGGACAGGTTGCGCGCCGGCGTCACCCTCGACGACGAGATCCTGACCGCCAACGCGATCGAACTTTTGCGCAGCGGCGGCCGCACCGCCTGGCTGGAGATCGTGCTCGACGAAGGCAAGAACCGCCACATCCGCCGCCTGCTCGCCGCCCACGGCATCGAGGTCAAGCGCCTCATCCGCATCGCCATCGGCAGCCTGCCGCTCGGCAACCTCGCCAAGGGCACGGCGCGGCATTTGACGGCGCAGGAACTGGCGTTGCTGGGCTGACAAAACATCCCGCCCGCCAGGCCGAAAGCGACCTGGCCATTCATTGCGGCAGTGGCGACCGGATCGAACGGTTAGAGCAGTCGATCAGGCCTTGTTGGTGATCCACATGGTTGGCGCGCCGACCACGCCGGCGCTCGCCATCGCCTCTTTCAATTTTGGGTTTTTGATGAAGGCCTGCGCTTCGGCGGCACTGGCGAAATCATGCGTCACGGTGACGTCGTTGGGGTTGTCCGCCGCCTGGTAGACGGCCTCCGCCTTCACGCCGTTGGCCTTTTGAACCGGGGCGAACCCGTCATAGACTTTGCGCCAGGCCTTGTAGTCGGACACGGTATGTCTCACGAACAGCGTCGTCATCGTACACTCCTCCCAAGGGCTGTTGTTATTGGTGCGCCCAAGAGATCGGCGATGGGCCGTCCAGTTTATCGCCCCAATCATGTCCTTGGCAAACCGGCGAACGAATGAGAGCCGCATTTTACCGACGTACCGATGAATTCAACCCGCCTCGGCTGTCCTGATCATCAGGCGCCGGAATCCTCCGGGCCGGAACAGCGAGGTGAACCATGGGATCGTTGCAAGGTCAAAATGTCGTCGTCGTCGGAGGCAGCCGGGGCGTCGGCCGCTCCATCGTGGAGGCGGCGCTGAGCGAGGGAGCAACCGTGCTCGCCGTCGCCCGGGGCGCGGACGCTTTGAAGGAACTCTCCTGGGAGGCGTCAGGCGTAAAGACGCTCGTGGCGGATGCCACGCAGGAGGTGGCCCCCGATGCGGTCTTCGCCGCTCTCGAACCGGACGTGCTGGTGATCTGCGCCGGTGCCTTCGCCCCATCGGCACCGATTCAGGACCAGGGCTGGGACGAATTCTCGGCCAATTGGGAAATGGACGTCAAGGCGTCCTTCCTGTTCTGCCAGGCAGCGCTGCGCGGCCGGCTGAAGCCCGGCAGCCGCGTGGTGCTGATCTCCAGCGGCGCTGCATTCAGCGGCGGCCCGCCCAATTCCGGCGGCTACTCCGGCGCCAAGCGCATGCAGTTGTTCCTCGCCGCCCACAGCCAGAAGGAAGCCGACCGGCTTGGCCTCGGCCTGCGTTTCATGGCGCTGGCGCCGATGCGCATCATGGCCGGCACCGGCGTCGGCCAGCGCGGCATATCGGGCGTTTCGGCCTATCTCGGCATCAGCCCGGCGGATTTCCTGGCCAGCATGACCGATACGCAGACGCCCGCCGATGTCGCCGGCGCCGTGGTCGCGCTCGCTGCCGGCAAGATGCAGGGCACCGCCTTCACGGTGAGCGGCAGCGGCCTTGCGGCGGCGGCATGAGGCGCGCAGGATGGCCCGAAATCGTCACAACGGACTTGAAATGACGGATGCTCCTGGCGCTTCCGGGCCATCGGGCCGGCCGGTCCTCGACCGGCCGGCCTTCGAGCGCCTGACCACCACCCACCGCCGCGAACTCAAGCTGCATTGCTACCGGATGATGGGCTCGCTGCACGAGGCCGACGACCTCGTCCAGGACACGTTCCTGAAAGCATGGCGCGGCCGCGCGCAATTCGGCGGCCACGGCTCGCCGCGCGGCTGGCTCTACGCCATTGCCACCAACAATTGCCTCAACGCGATCAAGGCAAGGTCGTCGGCGCGCCGCATTCTCGAAGAGCCCGCACGGCCGTCGACAGAAGGCCGCGCCGCCGCCGGTCCGGCCGCCGAACTCGCCTGGCTGGAACCTTACCCGGACGCCGAGCTGCCGGATCTCGCCGATGGCGCACCCGGGCCGGAAGCGCGCTACGAAACCCGTGAGGCCGTCCGGCTGGCCTTCGTCGCGGCGATCCAGCTTCTGCCGCCCAGGCAGCGCGCCGTGCTGCTGCTGTGCGACGTGCTCGGCTGGTCGGCGCTGGAGGCGGCTCAATTGCTGGGCGGCTCGACGGCGTCGGTCAACAGTGCCTTGCAGCGGGCGCGCGCCACACTTGGCGAACGCTTTCCGAAGGGGCGGCCACTGCAGCGCGCGCGGCCAAGTCCCGACGAGGACCTGCTGCTCGAACGCTATATCAGGACCTGGGAGGCCGCCAATCTCGATGGCTTCGTCGAACTGCTGCGCGAAGACGCCACCTACCACATGCCGCCATGGCATGACTGGTATCAGGGGCGCCAGGCGATCCACGACTTCTTCAAGACCGTGTGGAACAATTACGCCGGCTATCGCGCGGTGGCGACAAGGGCCAACAGCCAACCAGCGGTCGCGATCTACGCGCAACGGTTTCACGACCCGGAATGGCGCGCGCAATCGCTGCACGTCATCGAGCCGGCCGAAGGCCGGATCACCGCGCTGACGGTCTATGTCGGCCCGGTCGGCCCCGATTTGTTCGCGGCTTTCGGCCTGCCGCCGGTCTGGACCGAACCCGAAGCGTAACCGTCACAACTCCTCTCCTGACAGAAAGCTGTCAGGAGGCCTGGTCTATGCATCGGCTGGGAAGCCCGCTCGCGGCTTCGAGATCAAGGAGCCAATGCGATGAATTTCGTCTCTGTCCGCATCATCACGTCAGATGTCCAGCGCCTCGTGCGCTTCTACGGTGAGATCACCGGCATGCCGGTGACCGTATACACGGAAGACTTCGCCGAACTGGCGACCCCGGCCTGCACGCTGGCGATCGGCAGCACGCGCACCCTGATGCTGTTCGGCGGCGACATCGCCCGCCCCGCCGACAACCACACCGCCATCCTCGAATTCCGCGTCGGCGACGTCGATGCCGAATTCGCCCGGCTGTCGGACCTTATCAAGAAGACAACCGTGCAGGAGCCGACCACCATGCCCTGGGGCAACCGCTCGCTGCTGTTCCGCGACCCCGACGGCAATTTGGTGAATTTCTTCCAGCCCATCACCGCCGAGGCGATCAGGAAGTTCGAGAGGTAGGAGGCGGCGCGCGGTTTGAGTTGATTAGCGTCCAGCATCGGAATTAGCCTAAGCCACCCAACACGTCGTCATCCTAGGGCGAAGCAGGAGCGCAGCTCCGTCGCGGAGACCCTAGGATCCATGCCGGGACCTTTGCCGTGAAGCGCAGCGGAGCAGAATTCCGCACCGTGGCTGCGCCCCGAAGTCGCGGCATGGATCCCTTGGGCTGCGAAGCAGCTCCAGGGGTCTGCGCCGCGTCGCTTCGCTCCTTGCTTCGCCCGTGGATGACGAAGACGATAGGCGTCACCACATCTGGTTGATGTGGCCTGCCTACTTCAGGTTCCACTTGCGCACGACCGGCTCGGTCAGATCATGCTCGTAACCCAGCACGCTGATGCTGGCCGTGTCGAGCACGAACAGCGCCCCGCTTTCGGGCGCCAGGCCGAGCCAGCGGGCGGCGAGCACGCGCAGGAAATGCGCGCTGGAAAAAATCAGTATGTCGGCATTGGCCTTGCGCAGGCGGTCGATAATCCTGTCGGCGCGGGCGCCGACATCGGCCGCCGTCTCGCCTTGCGGGCAACCGTCGCGAAACACGTTCCAGCCCGGCCGCTCGGCCAGGATTTCCTTGGTCGTACGCCCTTCATAGGCGCCGTAATCCCACTCCTGCAGATCGTCCATCTTCACGCTCCGTGCGCCAAAGCCGGCGAGCACGCTGGTGTTGTATGCGCGCTGCGAGGGGCTCGACCAAACCTGCGAAAACGACAGGCCTTTCAGGCGGTCCGCCACACCGCGCGCCGCCGCTTCGCCGGGCGGCGTCAGCGGCATATCGGTGCGGCCTGTATGCTGCCCCGAAAGGCTCCACGCGGTCTCGCCATGCCGGACCAGATGGATCTGCGGATACGCGCTGCTCATGGAATGCCTTTCAAAGTTGTCGGCACCTTAGAGGACGATTCCGCGAAGGGGAATCCGGCCCGCGAAATTCACGCCTCATCTCGATGCGTTGGCGCTGCCCCTCATCCGCCTGCCGGCACCTTCTCCCCGTATAGTGACGGGGAGAAGGACGCTTTGTCCGAACCGGATCGATAGGTAACAGAATAGACCGATAGCATGGGTGACAGTTTTGTCCGCCGGAGGACAGGCGATGATTTCGCGACTCTCCGGCGTTGCGGGAAGAGCACTGTGGCCGCAACTGCCCTTTCTCCCCGTCACTATACGGGGAGAAAGGCCCGGCAGGGCAATGACGGGCGGCGCCGGCGCCAACGATTGACCGCCCGAGACACCAAGCACTGGATATCGACTCCTTCGCTGGCCCTGATCCCCGCCGCATTGGCTCAATGAATGAGCGCGGAGGCATAACTATCTCTGTTGGATAGTAATCAGGCACAACAGGTCGGATCATCATGTACAAACATCTGCTCATCGCCACCGACGGCTCGGAACTGGCCGACAAGGGCGTCGCCCATGGCCTCACTCTGGCCAAGGGCCTCGGCGCCGCCGTCACCTTCGTCACCGTTTCGGAACAGTTCCCGATCTTCGCCTGGGGCGGCGCCATGGCCGGCTACGCAGCGGGCGATGAACTGGCCGTCTACCAGGAGGAATCGCGCCGCTACGGCAAGGAAGTGCTCGACAAATGCAAGGCATCCGCCGAGGCCGCCGGCGTGTCCGCCAAGCTGGTCCATGTCGAGGACAAACGGCCCGCCGAAGCGATCCTGGAATTGTCCAAGGCGCAAGACTGCGATCTGATCGTCATGGCCTCGCATGGCCGCCGCGGGCTGGGCAGGCTGCTTCTGGGCAGCCAGACGGCGGAAGTGCTGTCCTACACCGAGATCCCGGTGCTGGTGGTGCGGTAGGTCCCGCACCTCACTTTTTACAAAATGGCGCCGCCGGTCAGGGCTGCTTGCCGGGTTCATTGGTCAGCGCATATTCAACCCGTGGCGGGTGCCCGAAGAGCTGTTTGTAGGCCCGGCTGAAGGCGGCTTCGGACTCGTAGCCGATGCGCAAGCCGATCTCGCCCACGCGCGCGTCCCGCCTGGCCAGCAGATCGCGGGCCAGGCCCAGGCGCCATTCATTCTGGTAGCGCAGCGGTGAACGCCCGACGAGCGCGGCGAAGCGCTCGCAGAAGCTCGAACGTGACATGCCGGCCTTGTCGGCCAGTTCATTGATGCTCCACCGCTGCAGCGGCCTTTCGTGGATGGCCTTCAGGGAACGGGCGATGCGGGCATCGGAAAGCCCGCCGAGCCAGCCCGTGGCGTGCCCTTCATGGACCCAGTTGCGCAAGGTGCGGATGACCATGAGATCGATGATGCGGGAAATCATCAAGGCAGCACCCGGCTGGGCGCCGCTGGTTTCGACCATCAGGAAAGGCAGCATTCCATCGACCCACCCTGCCCCCTGGGCACGCTGGATGTGAATGCATTGCGGCAAGGCGAAGATCATCCCCCGCAGGCTGTCCGGATCGAACCAGAAGCGGCAGACGACGATCGTGACGCGTGGATGCGATGCCACCAGCCGCGACGCGCCGGGACCACGAGGCAGCAGCACGAGGTCGCCGGCCTCGATGACGGCGGCAGCCTGGTCCTCGCTCTCCATGCGCAGTGCGCCGGCCGTCACCACGACGATATGAGCCTGCCCCTCGTCGAGATCGAGTTGCTCCGCCTCCGCCAGCGTGCGTGAAAAAACCTCGTCGCCGGTAAGCCTGATCTGCGCCAGCACATGCGAGAGAAGGTCGCCGGAGACACCCGCACGCGGCCCTCCATCCGGAAGAATGGTCAAGTTTTCAGGCGATTCAATCATGGATATGGCCGACCGGTTCTCATACATTCCTTGGCAAGGATAGCGCATTCCCATTGATTATGCGCTGTTTTCGCCTTGGCGCAAAGCCATTCCCGCGCCGAGGGCGCGAGAATGGGCTGTTCCAATCATCCAACCCTGAGGGCGTGATCAAGCGGGTCAACCCGCCGCCTCTCAGCCTCGGGCCATCCAACAAGACAGGACGTTCCAATGAGCACTCAAACCATCCAGGCGCCCAGCGGCGTTGCCGCATCGCAGTGGCTGAAGTCATATTATTTCCTCCGCGCCGGCTTTTCGGTCGCGTGGGTGGCGGCGGCCTTCACCCTTGGCAAAAGCGCGCCGCCGGTCGCGGCGATACTGCTGGTCGCCTACCCGGCCTGGGACGCGATCGCCAATATTCTGGACGCGCAGCGCAGCGGCGGCCTGAAGGCCAATCCCAGCCAGGCGCTCAACGCGGCGGTCAGCACGATCACGGCCATCGCGGTCTTCATCGCCCTTGGACAGGGCCCGCACGCGGTCCTGGCGGTGTTCGGGGCATGGGCCATTCTCTCCGGCCTGTTCCAGCTCGCCACCGGCGTGCGCCGTTGGCGGGCAGGCGCGCAATGGGCGATGGTGCTGAGCGGTGCGCAGTCGGCGCTTGCCGGCGGCTTCTTCATCAAACAGGCGATCGGCGCCGCCACGCCCGGCATCACCGATATCGCGCCCTATGCCGCGTTCGGCGCCTTCTATTTTCTCGTCTCGGCCATATGGCTGAGCGTCATGCAGGCACGCAAGCGCACCGCTTGATCCTCCAAAATGCCGGGCCCCGCCGAAACACTCGAAAGAGGTTTTGGGGCCTGGCTTTTTTAGACTAGCCCTGCAGCGCAGCCTCCAACGCGAGATAGGCCCCGAGCGCCAGCAAGCCGGCGAAGAACACCGTGCGAAAAGTCTCGACGCTCATCCTTTGGCGCAGCGCCTGGCCGACGACCATGCCGGCCAGCGCCGGCGCCAGGGCCAGCACCGACCCAGCCAGTTGCGCCGTCGGCGAGGCAAGCGCGCCGGCCCTGAACAGTCCGAAGCCGAGGGCCAAGGTCGATACGGTGAAGGAGAGGCCAAGCGCCTGGATCAGGTCTTCCCGGCCCAGCCGCAACGATTGCAGATAGGGCACCGCCGGAATGACGAAAACGCCGGTGGCGCCGGTGACCAGCCCGGTCGCCACGCCGACCAGCGGCGATATCCAGGCCTCGTGGCGCGCCGGCGTGGTGAAGCCGGCCTTGGCCAGGCCGACAAGCGCGTAGAGCATCAGCGCGGCGCCAAGCCCGGCCGAGGCGATCATCGTGTGTGCGCCGGTCAGCAGGCCGGCGCCAGTCACGGTGCCGACGACGACACCGGCCATCATCGTCCACAGCCGTTTGCACAAGCCGCCGAAGGACGGACCGGTGAACAACTGCCAGAGATTGGTGACCAGCGACGGAATCAACAGCAAGGCGGCGGCCTCAGCCGGCGGCATGGCCGCCGCCAGTAGGCCCATCGCCACGGTCGGCAGCCCCATGCCGACGACGCCCTTGACGAGGCCGGCGGCGAGAAAAACGGCGCCGATGAAGGCGACGGCCCCGGCGCTTAGCATGGATGGACGTTCATTATGGATGGAACTCGAGCATGCCAATCCGGTCAATCATGCAACAACATGTCCGTCGCCTCGGCATCCGGGCTTGCCGGCACGGCATCGCGGCTGACGGAAGCCGCCGCCGCGGCGCATCCCGGCAAGCCAGGCTGCGCTTGCGCCATGGCAAGCGAGGCCACCGCGATCGCCAGCACGATCGCCGCGCTTTCAAGAATGCCGAGTCCTTGCCGGCCTGATGTTTTTTCACGCATAGCTTATCTCCGTCGCAAATGATTTGACTGACATGCGGGCCGCCCACAATGTGGAAGTTGCGCTGCCAGCCTTCGGCGTGAACGAAGGCTGAGCCTGGCACGACACGATTTGCGGGAGCGAGAAATGCGCTTCGACCTCACCGATCTCAGGCTGTTCCTGCTGGTGGCCGAACGCGGCAGCATCACGCACGGCGCCGAACTCGCCGGCCTGGCTCTCGCCTCGGCCAGCGCGCGCATCAAGGGCATGGAGGAAAGCCTCGGCGCGCCGCTTCTGGAGCGGCGCCGGCGCGGCGTGGTGCCGACGGCGGCCGGACAGGCGCTGCTCCACCATGCGCGCGCGGTGCAGAACCAGATCGAGGCGATGGCCGGCGACCTCGGCGCCTATGCCACGGGCCTGCGCGCCCGCATACGGCTGATGGCCAACACGGCGGCGACCAGCGAACTCCTGCGCGACACGCTGCCGGCCTTCCTGGTCGCGCATCCCGGGATCGACATCGAGCTCGACGAACGCCCCAGCCATGAGATCGCCGAGGCGGTGGCGAACGGTGCCGCCGATCTTGGCATCGCCGCGACCTGGGCCGGCCTTTCGCATCTCGAGCAAAAACCGTTCTTCGTCGACCGCCTGGTGGTGATTACGGCGCGGAACAGGCCCGGCCTCGAAGGCCAGACCGCCAGCCTTGCCGACCTTCTCGGCGAAGCCTATGTCGGCTTGAGCGCCGGCCATCCCTTGCAGGAGCACATCACCCGCCAGGCCACCCGGCTCGGTGGCCACCTGCACTTCCGCATCCGCGTGCCCGGCCTCGACAATGTCTGCCGGCTGGTCTCGCAAGGCGCCGGCATCGCCATCGTGCCCGAAAGTGCCACGCGCCGTTCGGCGCGCACGCTGCGCAGCCTGCGGCTCGGCGATGACTGGGCCACGCGCCAGCTCAATCTGTGCGCCCGCCGCTTCGAGGCGCTGACGCCGCAGGCGAAACTGCTGGCGGCGGCGTTGGCGTGAGGACAAGCCGCCCTGCCCTGCTCACACCACTTCGAGCACCTTGCCGGTGTCATGCTGGCGCACGAAGTCGACGCGGCCGCCGTCCCAGTGGTAACTGTAGTGGCGGCCCTGGACCGGGACACCGATGACATCGGGCCAAAAGATGCCGATACACTCCCCGTCCGGCATGCGCACGCTGTTCCACACCAGCCCGTCGCTTCCCGAGGCCCGCAGCGCCCGTCCTTCCGCCTGCGAGGCCGTGTAGTCGTCCGGGTCGAGCACGCCGGGCACGGCGTTGACGTCGTCGAGATCGCGGTCGACGCTGCCGATCAGCACGCGGAAGTCGGCCGTCCAGCCCGGCGCCTCGTTGGTCGCGCGCATGAATTTCTGGTGATGGTGGATGGTTTCGGCCAGCGCCACGTCCTCGCTGTCGCCGGCATAATAGATGCCGTAGCTGCCGTCCGAGAACCGGCCGGGCCGCAAGGTCGAGCAATGCACGAAAGGCGCCATGACGAAACTGGCGCCGGGGCCTGAAACCCGCCTTGCGGCCGGCACCTTGCCGAGATCGCCGAGTTCGAGCCGGATGCGCGGGTTGGTCTTCTCCTCGACGGCGGCCAGCGCCTCCCAGTCGCGCGGGTCGGCAATGTCCTCGAACAGGTCGATCGGCGGATGGATGGAGCGGATGATGCGATAGGTCTGTGGCCAGTGAACGCGGCGCCGGACCGCGAGCCCACTCACCATGCACCACGCTCCGCGTCGAGCCATTCGCGCATCGCCGCGAGATCGGAGATGTCGCCGCGCAGCATCAGGTCGAGCGCCGACTGCCCGCCGAAAGTGGCATTGGGCTTGCGGATCCAGGCATAGCCGCGCGCCGGCTCGGTGAAGAGGTAGCGCAGCCCCTTGTGGATGCCCATCAGATGCGCCATGCGGGTGCGCAGGTCGCGGTCGATCCGGCCGACGGCGCCTTCCTTCCACCGCGCCCAGGTGCGCGCCGAAATGCCGCCAAGCAGCACGCAGGCCTCGAAGTCGGTGAGGTTCCAGGCCTTGAACAGATTGACCGTGGTGCGCGCCAGCGCACCGGCCTCTTCATCCGAAATGGCTGAGCCGACCGCGGCCGGCGTGGTGGTGATGGCTTGAAGCTGCATATTTAGGCCTCGCTAATGGCAGATATATAGCACCTATCTGCCAATTGGCAAGGGTGGAGGATATGGCTGAGCATATCAGTGTGGGCCTTGTGACCGAGACCGCCAATCGCCGAGGTCGGCGCCGCCCCTCATTGTCCTGCCGGACATTTCTCCCCGTATAGTGACGGGGAGAAAGATGCAGGCCGCAATGCCGGCGCCGCCTTCGCAATGCTGGAGATTGGCGAAATCATCCGCGAAAGCGTCCTTCTCCCCGTCACTATACGGGGAGAAGATGCCGGCAGGCAGATGAGGGGCGGCGCCGGCCCCTCTCCAGCTACGCTGCGGCCAAAGAACTACTCCGCCGCCTCGTACCCCGCGATGCCCTTGATCTCGAGGAAATCCTCGAGCCCGTATTCGGCATATTCGCGGCCGTTACCGGACTGCTTGTAGCCGCCGAAGGGCAGGCCGGCGTCCCATTGGGGATAGTTGATGTAGACATTGCCCGAGCGCATGCGCGCCGCCACGTCGCGGGCCTTCTGCAGGTCCTTGGCCTGGATGTAGGAGGCAAGGCCGTAGACGGTATCGTTGGCCTGCTCGACCGCCTGCTCGACCGTGTCGTAGGGCAGGATCGCCAGCACCGGGCCAAAAACCTCTTCGCGCGCGATGCGCATGTCGTGGGTGACGTCGGCGAACACGGTCGGCCTGACATAGTAGCCGCGGTTGAGTTCGGCAGGACGGCCGGGGCCGCCGGCGACCAGCGTCGCACCCTCGTCGATGCCGCTCTGGATCAGGTCCTGGATCTTGTCGAACTGGACCTGGCTGACGACAGGGCCGAGCTTGGTGTTGGCGCCGTCGGCCGGGCCGACGGTGAATTTTTCAGCCGCGACCTTGGCGTATCCCGCGGCCTCGTCGTGGCGGTCGCGCGGCACGAACATGCGCGTCGGCGCGTTGCAGGACTGGCCGCTGTTACCGAAGCAGCCGGCGACCCCCTTGCTGACGGCGGTGGCGAGGTCGACATCCGGAAACAGGATGTTGGCCGACTTGCCGCCAAGCTCCTGATGCACGCGCTTGACGGTGTCTGCTGCGGCCTTGGCCACCAATATGCCGGCCCGGGTCGAACCGGTGAACGACATCATGTCGATGTCGGGGTGGCTGGACAGCGCCTGGCCGACGCCTGGGCCGTCGCCGTTGACGAGGTTGAACACGCCTTTCGGCAAGCCGGCCTCGTCGATGATCTCGGCGAAGATGATGGCGTCGAGCGGCGCGATTTCGGACGGCTTCAGCACCATGGTGCAGCCGGCGGCGAGTGCCGGACCCACCTTGCAGGTGATCTGGTTCAGCGGCCAGTTCCACGGCGTGATCAGGCCGACGACGCCGATCGGCTCCTTGACCACGAGATGGTTGCCCTTGACATGGCGGAACTGGAAATTCTTCAGCGTCTCGGCCATCTTCTGCAAATGCGCGAGACCGACGCCCACCTGGCTGTCGAGCGCCATCTGGCGCGGCGCGCCCATCTCGCGCGATACGGCGAGCGCCAGGTCCTTGCTGCGCTTCTTGTAGATCTCGATAACGCGGTTGAGGATATCGAGGCGCTCCTCGACAGAGGTGAAGCCGTATGTGTTGAAGGCGCGCTTGGCGGCGGCCACCGCCTTGTCGACATCGGCCTTGGAGCCGAGCGAGATCTGCGCGAAGGCGTCTTCATTCGACGGATCGATGACGTCGAGCGTGTTGGGCACCACAGGATCGACCCACGCGCCATCGATATAGAACTGCAGATCGTGTGACATGGTTTTCTCCCTGGGGGTGCCGCATGGCCGGTCCGGCCGTGATATCGGGCTAGAAATAACGATGCGCGAACGGCGCTGTCAAACGCAACCCCAGAAATGGTTGAGCCAGCGCGCCAGGGATTGAGCCAGAGCGCCAATCGTTGATCAGCGGCCGGCGATGAGCTGCCTAGAGCAGCGTATGCCCGGCTTCGCCCAGAAATCCTCTAGCCGCGGGCTCGTCTGTCGCTTTCACCAGCAGGTGGTCGCCATCGAAGGTCGATACCAGGAAGATGCCCAAACCGTTTTCCGACAGCGGCCTGATGACGGACAGCACAATGCCGGTTTCGTCGAACGCAAACGGCCCTTGCAACTTGAAGGCGACCCAGTCGCGATCGTGCTTGACGGCATCCGGCACGCGATCCTGAAGGCAGGTGATCGAGAGCTCGTCGTCGGTTCTGGTGACGCTGACGAAGCCTGGTCCGTCAGCCCAGGCAGGAATGCCGTCACCGGCTTGAAGTCGCGAAATCGCATACAGGCCGGGGAGTTGCTTGAGCTTGATCCTGGCAGCCATCCTCACGTTCCGGTTGGTGGGCATCCAACAAGCCGCTTGCTCATATAGATCGTCGTTCCGTTCAGGAACGGCTCCTCCCGATCGATCGCATAGCCAAGCTTGCGATAGAGCGACACATTGGCTTCGAAGGCGCCGTTGGTCAACAGGCGGAGCTCCGCGTGTCCTGCCGCGCGCGCCTTGGTTTCCACGCGCTCCAGCAGCAGCCGGCCGATGCCCCTGCCCTGCGCCTGCGGCGCAACGCAGACATTCTCGACCCACAGGTGATCGTCGGCGAGCAAAGTCTCGATCATGCCGACGATGCGGCCGTCCTCGACGGCGAGATCGAACGGATGCTCGGCGACAGCCTTGTCGTAATCGGCACGCATCGGCAGCGGCTCGCGGCCGATCACCGGCACCCATCTGGCATAGGCGGCACGCACGATATCCCTGATCGCGGCGGCGTCGGCAGGCTCGGCCGGCCGAAACCGGATGGAAGGATTGGCAATCATCAAAAGGCTCCAGACATGAAAACCCCGCCGGCTGATGGTGCGGGCGGGGCGGGAAACGAACAAACCGGATCTATCGTGCCGGATTTATCGTCGCGCAATCAGCCTGCCGCTCCGCGCTATGCAGGAGCGGCGTCGCTTGGTGTTGGCGGGCGCGCGAGCGAACATGGCGGCAAGCTGGCGCAGGAAGAGCGGTGCGTCAAGATCTGGGGATTGGCCCAAGCCCCCGACCTCGTCATCCACGGGCGAAGCAATGAGCGTAGCGTCGCGGCGCAGACCCGAGGATCCATGCCGCGACTTCCAGGCGCCGCAGCGGTGCAGAATCGGGCTCCGCTGCACCTCCCACCAAGGTCGCGGCATGGATCCTCGGGTCTTCGCGACGCCGCTACGCGGCTGCTCCGCCCGTGGATGACGACGGGGTTGATGTTTCCACCGATCGTCCGAGCATGTGGGTCATGAACGCAAGCGAGCCATCGAACTGTCAGCGCTGTTTCAACACTCCTGCGCCGTCGGCCTAGACAGGATCTTGTTGATGTCGACCTCATCCGGCTGGCTCATGGCGAACACCATCGTCCTGGCGAAGGAATCGGCCGGGATCACCACGCGGTCGTAGAGCGCGCACGCCTACTGCGACATCAGCGTGCTCGCTGCTGGTCGATGCATTCCGGTACCGGGCTGGAAAGTCTGGACTGTGCCGACGGTCGTTCTATCTTCCGGTCGAGCATGATCTCGTCCAAGCGTCAGCAACGGAGCCATCACCGTGACCGAAACCGATCTCTATCGAGGCTATATCGACTGCCTCAACAACCAGGATTGGCAAAGGCTGCACCGCTTCGTCCATGACGAGGTGCACTACAATGGCGACCGCGTCGGATTGTCAGGCTATCGCGACATGCTGGAGCGGGATTTTCGGGAAATTCCGGACCTCTATTTCGATGTGCAACTGCTGATCTCCGATCCGCCTTTCATAGCCAGCCGCCTCCAGTTCAACTGCACGCCCAAGGGAACGTTCCTCGGCCTGCCCATCAATGGCAAAAAGGTCTCCTTCAGCGAGAACGTCTTCTATGAATATCTGAACGACAGGATCAGGAACGTCTGGTCGGTGATCGACAAGGCGGCGATCGAGGCGCAGCTTTGATGTCATGCGCCACCTGGCCTCCTTGCAGCCGGTGGTAAACTTGCCTACTTTGCCCAGGTAGGAGAACCCGCCGATGGCGAATGTCGAGAAAGTGAGCGTTGCCCTCACGCCCGAAATGGCAACCATGATGCGCGAGGCCGTTGCGGCGGGCGAATACGCTTCGGCGAGCGAAGTCATGCGCGAGGCCTTGCGCGAGTGGAAGTTTCGTCGGATGCAACGCGACCAAGCCATCGACGAGCTAGGCCGGCTTTGGGACGAAGGCATGGCAAGCGGCGATCCGGTCGACGGCCGCGATACCTTCGCCCGGATCAAAGGCAAGCTTGATGCGAGGATTGCCGAGCGCACATCGCGATGACGCTACGCCTTCGACCGGAGGCCGAAGCTGATATCGAAGCCATCGCGCTTTATATAGCCGAGGACAGTCCTGCGGCGGCGTTGCGTTGGTATGACGAAATCCATGCCCATTGCGAACGCATCGCCGACATGCCGGGCATGGGCATTGCCCGGCCGGAAGTGCGACCGGTCTTGCGCACGTTCCCTGCGGGAAACTACTTGATCCTCTATCGCCAAACGGACGACGGTGCGGAGATCGTGCGTGTCATTCATGGCGCACGGCGGTGGCAGGACTTGTTGTAGCCCGACGGATTGCGTTCTCGCAGCTCGGTGCCGATGCATCGCCAAGCCATGAGCAATGCGCACACGCTTCCTTGAGACCGTTTGGACGGCCAATCGTTCGTAAAAATAGATCATTCCAACCACAATAATTCGTTGGAAAGATCGATTATGAAATGGCATTTCCCCGGGATACCCGCCTGGAGAATTGCATTGTCTTCCCTGACCCGCATCGCGAACGATATTCCGAAAAGCAGGATTTCCGCCGATCTGGCGCGGGGCCGCAAGCGCCTCGATTCCCTGTGGAACGGCATCATCCCCGGGATCGTGCTGGTGTCGATGATCACGGCCGTCGCCTTCTCCGCCCGCAATGTCTCCGGCTTCGCCTTGTTCAGCCCGATGATCCTGGCCGTCGTGGCCGGCATGGTCTATTCCAATGTGCTCGGCACGCCGGCGCACGCCAAGGCCGGCATCGCCTTCTCGCAAAAGCGCCTGCTGCGCTTCGCCATCGTGCTGCTCGGCTTCCAGTTGACGCTCGGCCAGGTGGTTTCGATCGGCGCCAGCGGCGTCGGCATCGTGGCGGCGACCCTTGGCGCCACCTTCCTCTTCACCATCACGCTCGGCCGGCTGATCGGCGTCGATGCCAAGCTGGCGCAGCTGATCGCCGCCGGCACTTCGATCTGCGGCGCCTCGGCGATCGTGGCCACCAACATCGTCACCGACGCGCGCGATGAGGACGTCACCTATGCCGTCGCCTCGATCACCTTGTTCGGCACCGTCGCCATGCTCGGCTTCCCGCTGCTGGCGCCGCTGCTTGGCCTCGACCAGCACGCTTTTGGCCTGTGGGCGGGCGCCTCGATCCATGAGGTGGCGCAGGTCATCGGCGCCGGTTTCCAGAACGGCACCCAATCCGGCGAGATCGCCACCGTGGCCAAGCTGACGCGCGTCGCCATGCTGGCGCCGATGGTCATCGCGCTCGGCCTGATGGCACGCCGCAAGAGCGGCGACCCCTCGGCGGCGCGCCCGCCCATGCCGTGGTTCGTCGCCGCCTTCGTCGCCGTCGTGGCGCTGAACAGCCTTGTGGCGGTACCGGCCGAAGTGAAGCAGGCGATAGTGCTTGCCACCACCATCATGCTGACCATGGGGCTCGCCGCCATGGGCCTGCAGGCCGACATTTCGCAGCTTCGCTCGCGCGGCCTGCGCCCGCTGGCGCTCGCCTTCTGCGCCTTCCTGTTCATCGGCGGCTTCAGCCTGATGCTGGTGAAGCTGGCCTGATCCGCCTGTCCCTGCGCGTGAAGGCATAGGGGCACACGGCATCTGTCAAAACAAGGGCTTAGAGCAATTCCAGGAAAAGTGCGTAGCGGTTTTCCCGGGAGAAGCGCCTAGCGCTTCCCCTTGGGAGTTGAGTAAAAACAAGAAGTTAGAGCGGGTCAGAGATTCTATCAAACTCTGAACCGCTCCAGGAGGCCTTGTCTGAATCTGATTGTGAGCCGGATTCAATCCTCGAACGAACTCGCCGCGACATAGATTGCCGCCAGCGCCTCGATGCCGGCCTGGTCGGCACTGTCGAAACGGCCGGGCGTCGGGCTGTCGAGATCGAGCACGCCGAAGACACCCTCCTCGTCTTCCAGCAGCACCACCAGTTCGGAGCGCGAGTCGGCGTCGCAGGCGATGTGGCCGGGGAAATCATGCACGTTCTTGATCAGCATCGAAGTGCCGAGCTCGACCGCCGTTCCGCACACGCCCTTGCCGACAGTGATGCGCACGCAGGCCGGCTTGCCCTGGAAGGGGCCGAGCACCAGTTCCTCGTCCGATGCCAGGAAGTAGAAGCCGGCCCAGTTGAGGTCGGGCACCATCTGGAAGATCAGCGCCGAGGTGTTGGCGGCGTTGGCGATGGAATCGCCCTCGCCCTCCAGCAATGCCTTCAATTGCTTGGCGAGGTCGCGGTAGAATTCGGCCTTGTTGGAGGCGTCGATGGCCTTGGCGGCAAACATGGCTTGTCTCCGTATACAGAATCGCGGTTCCGTTTTCCGCAAACGCCCCCAATCGACCACCGGACCATCCTAGGCAATTTCAGGAAGGTGCGAAACGGATTTCCGTTCGAAATAGCGTCCGTTGGCACCGCGGCCCGACCTACATTTCCCGGAGGCAAGGATAATCTTGGCCGCGGGAAAATATTCAAAAGTATTATTTCAGCGCTCGCTTTCTCGGTGCCCGCAAAGCGCCAAATAATTCGAAAGATTGAATTTTTCCTGCCGAGCGCCTATTTATCGGACAAGTTCGTTTTCACGATTTCAGCATGAAGGAGATTTGTTCGATGGCCGATGGCAATCAGACTCTGATGGAAAAAGCCCAAGCCCGCTTTGTCGACAAGCAGAAGAAGACGGCGGAGCACAACAAGGCGACCGCTGAATACATGTCCGAGGCGCGTGCCAGGGAGATCAAGACGAAACGGCTGAGGGAGTTGCGGCTGGCCAAGGAAGAAGCCGACCGCGTGGCCGAAGCGCTGAACCCGACGCCGAAGGCGAAACGGGTGGCCAAGAAGGCCGCCGCAACGGGGGTCAAGACATGAGCCTGACCTTCCCCAACCGCAGCCGCAGCTATGACGTGGCCGGTCAACGCATCCGCTTCGTCGGCCATGACGGCATGCTGCAGATTTCCTTCTCCGTGGCCGCCGATGCCATGACCAGGATGCAGCCCGACACCACCGCCGACGAGGCCGGCTATCTTGCCGCCTTCGACAGGTCAAGCTCCACGATCCACGACGTCGCCGCCAAGGCCTACAGCCGCACCCACAAGAGCTTGTATGTGCTGACATCGGATGATTTCCGCTGAGACGCTGCCGAAGCGGTCTTGAGTCCATGAATGCGCACGGCGAGACCTGTGAGCCCGGCACCGATTGGCCGCGCCCCCGCGAAATCCGATCGCGCCAGCGACTGCAATTTTTCTCTTGAACAGGTCTTGGATGTGCCCTAGCTTGAGTTGAGAAAAGGTTTTTCCAAACAGTCCCGATCAGGCTCGGCCATTGGCCGGGCCTTATTCCGGCCGATAAGGGAAAACCTTTTCCCAGCTAAGGATTCTTGCCGCGATGGCATCGGACGATCAGCCAGTTCCGGTCTTTCCCAAGCCCGTCACCTTGCGCGACGTGGCCGCCCGGGCCGGCGTCAGCGTCGCCACCGCCTCGAAGGCGCTCAACGGCCAGGGGCGCATGACGGCCGAGACCCGCGAGCGCATCCGCGAGACGGCGCGCAGCCTGGGATTTCGTCCCAACAGCCTGGCGCAGAGCCTGCTGAGGCGGCGCTCCTTCACCGTCGGCCTGCTCACCAACGATACCTATGGCCGTTTCTCGCTGCCGCTGATGTCGGGCATTTCGGACGCGCTGGTCGATGCCGGCGTTTCGGTGTTCCTGTGCAATGTCGAGGAGGATCCGCGCCTCGGCCAGCTCCATGTCGAGGCCATGCTCGACAAGCGCGTCGACGGCATCATCGCAACCGGCAAGCGCATCGACCGCCATTTGCCGGTCGACCTGTCCAATCTTCGCGTCCCGGTGATCTATGCCTTCACCCAGCCCGATCCCGACGCTGTCGCCTTCGTCTCCGACGATGGCGGCGGGGCGCGGCTGGCGATCGAGCATTTCCGCCGGCTTGGCCGCAAGCGCATCGCCCATGTCACTGGCCCGGCGAGCTTTGCCGTGGTGCACGAACGGGCGCAGGCTTACCGCGCCGTGCTGACGGAGAACGGCCTGCCGGTGATCGAGCCGCTGCTCGGCTCCTGGTCGGAAGCCTGGGGACATGACGCCGTGGCGAAACTGTTCGATGGCAACGGCGAAAAACCGGACGCCGTCTTCTGCGGCAACGACCAGATCGCGCGCGGCGTCATCGATGCTCTGCGCGAACGCGGCCTCGGCGTGCCCAGTGATGTCGGCGTCATCGGCTTCGACAATTGGGAGATCGTGGCCGAGGCGACCCGCCCGCCGCTGACCTCGGTCGACATGAACCTCGCCGCCCTCGGCCGCGAGGCCGGCCTGACCCTGCTTTCCCTGGTCGGCGGCCAATCCGCCGCGCCAGGCATCAGAAAACTGCCGTGCCGGCTGGTGGTGCGTCAGTCCTGCGGCCGTCCGCCGGACGGCTGAGAAAGACGGAACGAAACGCCGCGATCGGCGGCAAGCCGCGCATCGCGGCCAATGTGGAGGAGGAGAACATGAGGACTTTGATTGCCAAACTGGCCCCGACGAGACCGGCCCTGACGAGACTGGCCTTGACGGCTGCCGCTCTGGGCTGCGGCCTGCAACTTGCCGCCGCCGAGACCGCCAACATCTGGGTGCGCGCCGACGGCTCGAACTTCATGCCGAGGATCGTCGACGCCTTCAACAAGGCGAACAAGGACCAGGTCAAGCTCGACATCATCCCCAATGCCGAGATCATCCCAAAATATGGCGCGGCCGCCGCCGGCGGCACGGCGCCCGACGCGCTGTCGCTCGACCTGATCTACACCCCGTCCTTCGCCGCCGCCGGCCAGCTCGAGGACATCACCGACTGGGCCAAGTCCCTGCCCTATTTCGCCAGCCTGTCGCCGGCGCATGTGAAGACCGGCACCTACAAGGACCATATTTACGGCCTGCCCTTCTCGGCCGACGCCTCGGTGCTGATCTGGAACAAGAAGCTGTTCAAGCAGGCCGGCCTCGACCCTGAAAAAGGCCCGACCAACTGGGCCGAAATCGAAGCCGATGCCGAGAAGGTCAACGCGCTTGGCGGCAACATCAAGGGCTTCTATTTCTCCGGCAATTGCGGCGGCTGCAACATCTTCACCTTCACGCCGCTGATCTGGGCCTCTGGCGGCGACATCCTGTCGGAGGACGGCTCCAAGGCGACGCTGGACAGCCCGCAGCTGCGTGGCGCCATCGATCTCTACCGCTCCATGGTCAAGAAGGACCTGGTGCCGGCGGGCGCGCAGACCGACACCGGCGCCAATTTCTTCGCCGCCTTCGCCGCCGGCAATATCGGCATCTCGCCCTCCGGGGCCTTCG
The DNA here is from genome assembly GCF_004792105.1 of Mesorhizobium sp. M8A.F.Ca.ET.161.01.1.1. Lineage (NCBI taxonomy): Bacteria > Pseudomonadati > Pseudomonadota > Alphaproteobacteria > Hyphomicrobiales > Phyllobacteriaceae > Mesorhizobium > Mesorhizobium sp. M8A.F.Ca.ET.161.01.1.1. Next base: position 121,353 of record NZ_SRTD01000007.1, read on the forward strand.
CCATCGGAGCGCTCAACACGCAGTATCCCAATGTCGACTACGGCATCACCTTCCTGCCGGGCAAGGATGGCAACTGGTCGTCCTTTGCCGGCGGCGACAATTTCGTCGTCACCAAGGGCACCAAGAAGCTCGCCGTGGTGAAGGAGTTCCTCGACTTCGCCTATTCGCTCGAGGGCCAGACCATCCTCGCCAAATACGGCAGCCTGCCGGTGCGCGGCGACATCGCCAAGGACACGCTCAAGGATCTCGATCCGCGCTACCAGATCGCCGCCGAGGCGATGGCGAAGGGCAAGACGCCCTACTCGGTGGTGTTCAACGATTTGATCAACTCCGCCAACGGCCCATGGACGCAGATGATCAACGAGGTGTTCTTCGGCGACGACGTCGATGGCGCGATCGCCAACGCCCAGGAAACCATGCAGTCGATCATCGACCAGGCGCCGCAGAAATAGGCGCCTGTCCGGCCGCCCGCCTGTCTCCCTGGGCGGGCGGCCGGAAATTGTTTTGGTTCAAATGGCAGGGCTATCGCGTTGAGAAGACTCGGTTGCATCTCCGCTTCGGAGCGTCGGAGGGTTGGTTCTCCCTTCTCCCCTTGTGGGAGAAGGTGGCCTCGCGAAGCGAGGTCGGATGAGGGGTGCTCCAGCTTGGCAACAAGTTCGAAATCGCACCTGCCTCATTGCTTGGCGCACCCCTCAACCGTCTCGGCGCTGCGCGCCGATCCACCTTCTCCCACAAGGGGAGAAGGAAGAACGAGCGCCCAGCCATGACCACCATCACAACCACCGCCCCGCCCCGCGCCCGCAAGCTCGTCGGCGCTGGGCGCCGGCAGTGGATCGGCCTGCTCTATGTCGCGCCGGCGGTCGCGCTCGTCATGCTGTTCTTCGTCATCCCGCTCGGCATGACGGCGTGGATGTCGCTGCACAATTGGCCGCTGATGGGCGAGCATTCCTTCATAGGCCTCGGTAATTACTGGGCAATCCTGCGCGATGCCAGGTTCTGGAACGCGCTGAGGTTCACCGGCTACTACACGCTGATCGTCACCATCGCGATCTTCGCCGTCGCCTTTCCGCTGGCGATCTTCATCGAGCGGCCGCGCCCGTTCACCAATCTCTACCGCACCATGTTCTTCATGCCGGCGGTGGTCGGCTTTGCCTCGGCGAGCCTGCTCTGGTCGTGGCTGCTCAACGTCGATTCCGGCCTGTTCAGCCCCGCCGCCTACGACCTCGGCCTGATCGACAGGAAGTTCAACCTGCTCGCCACCTTCCAGCCGGCCTTCTGGTCGATCATCGCCATGGTGGTGTGGAAGGTCGCCGGCTTCACCATGATCATCCTGATGACCGGCCTGCAATCGATCCCGCAGGACCTGCAGGAGGCGGCCGTCATCGACGGCGCCGGGCCGTTCGCGCGGTTCCGGGCGATCACCTTGCCGCTGATGCGGCGCACGCTGGCGCTGGCGCTGATCCTGTCGGTGGCCGGCTCGATCCTCGCCTTCGACCAGTTCTACATCATCCTGCGCGGCGGCCCGCGCAACCAGACGCTGACGGCGGTGTACTGGATCTTCAACCAGTCGTTCGTGTCGTTCAAACTGGGTTACGGCGCAGCCCTTTCGATGGTGCTGCTGGTCATCCTGGTGGCGCTCAGCCTCGTCCAGCTCTGGCTGCTGCGCAAGCCCGAGGGGCTCGACTGATGGCGCAGGCGATATCAGCCAGAGGCAAGCTCGCCGCGCGCTTGGCCAGGCACTCCACCGGCATCATCGCCTCGCTGCTGTTCGTGGCGCCGATCGTGTGGACGGTGCTGTCGACCTTCAAGCCGGCGCAGGAGGCGCGCCTGCCACCGCTGCCGCCCTGGCCGACCACGGGCTTCTCGCTCGAGAACTATCAAACGCTGAACAGTTTCGGCGACGGCCTGTGGGTCTCGGCGCAGAACAGCATCTATGTCTCGGTGATGACCGTCATATTGTCGGTCATCGTCAGCGTGCTCGCCGGTTACGGCTTCTCGCGGTTTCGGTTTCCGTTCAAGGACCTGTTCTTCGTCCTCATCCTGTCGACGATCATGATCCCGTTCCAGTCGATCCTGACGCCGATCTTCCTGGTGCTGACCAAGCTTGGCCTGCACAACACGCTGACCGGGCTGGTCGGCGTCTATGTGACGCTTCAATTGCCGTTCTCGATCTTCATGATGCGCAACGCCTTCGACGCGGTGCCGCGCGAGATCGAGGAGGCCGCTCGCATGGACGGCGCCGGCAACGCCACCATGCTCATAAAGGTGATGCTGCCGCTGGTCTGGCCTGGCGTCGTAACCATCGCGCTGTTTGCCTTCCTTGGCGCCTGGAACGAGTTCCTCGCTGCCCTGGTGCTGATGACCGACCAGTCCAAATTCACGCTGCCGGTGATGATGACCGCGCTTCAGTCGGGCCGCTTCGGCGCCATCGACTGGGGCGCCGTGCAGGCGGGCGTCACCGTGATGATGGTGCCCTGCCTGATCCTGTTCCTGGCTTTGCAGCGCTTCTACATCCGCGGCCTGATGGCCGGGGCCGTCAAGTAATCGATCGAATGGAGTGAGTTCATGACAGCATCGCCATCCCCCCGGCCCGCCACCACAGCCAGGCCCAAGCTCGCCTTCCGCCCGCTGCCGGTGCCGCAGGTCGACGTGCGCGGCTTCTGGGGCGACCGGGCGGAGGCGGTCGCGACGCGCACCGCCGACATCCTTTACGACCGCTGCGTGGAGGCGCGCATGCTGGAGCAGATCGACCCCGACCGCCCCTCGCCCGGCATCGTCATTCCCTTCCATTCGCCGTCGCCCGACGAGGCCGCCTCCCCCGGCTTCACCGGTTCGACGGTGACCACGCAGATGTTCTGGGATTCCGATCTCGGCAAGACGATCGAGACCGCGGCCTATTCGCTCTACCGGCGCAAGAATCCCGAACTGGAGAAGAAGATCGACGCCGTCATCGACATGTATGGCAGACTGCAGCAGGAAGACGGCTATCTCTCCAGCTGGTACCAGCGCATCCAGCCCGGCAAGCGCTGGACCAATCTGCGCGACTGCCACGAGCTTTACTGCGCCGGCCACCTGATCGAGGGCGCGGTCGCCTACTACCAGGCGACCGGCAAGCGCAAGCTGCTCGACATCATGTGCCGCTATGCCGACCACATCGCCTCGGTACTCGGCCCCGAGCCCGGCAAGAAAAAGGGCTATTGCGGCCATGAGGAGATCGAGCTGGCGTTGGTCAAGCTGGCGCGGGTGACCGGCGAGCGGAAATACATGGAGCTGGCCAAATACTTCATCGACCAGCGTGGCCTTGAGCCGCATTATTTCGACGAAGAGGCCCGCGCTCGCGGCGCCGATCCGAAGGCCTATCATTTCAAGACCTATGAATACAGCCAGTCGCACATCCCGGTGCGCGAGCAGGACAAGGTCGTCGGCCATGCGGTGCGGGCCATGTACCTCTACTCTGGCATGGCCGACATCGCCACCGAATATGGCGACGACACGCTGCGCGTGGCGCTCGACCGGCTGTGGGACGACCTCACCACGAAAAACCTCTATATCACCGGCGGGCTCGGGCCGTCGGCGCACAATGAGGGTTTCACCAGCGACTATGACCTGCCCAACGAAACCGCCTATGCCGAGACCTGCGCCTCGGTCGGTTTGGTGTTCTGGGCCAGCCGCATGCTCGGCATGGGACCGAACGCCCGCTATGCCGACATGATGGAGCGCGCGCTCTACAATGGCTCGATCTCCGGCCTGTCGCTCGACGGCTCGCTGTTCTTCTACGAGAACCCGCTGGAAAGCCGGGGCAAGCACAACAGATGGAAATGGCACCGCTGCCCCTGCTGCCCGCCCAATATCGGGCGCATGGTCGCTTCCATCGGCAGTTATTTCTACAGCCTGTCCGACGATGCGCTGGCCGTGCACCTCTATGGCGACTCCACCGCCCGCTTCGACATAGCGGGCGTGCCGGTGACGCTGACGCAGGCGAGCCGCTATCCCTGGGACGGCGCTGTCGAGATCACGGTCGAGCCGCAGGCCGCAGTGGAGTTCACGCTGCATCTGCGGGTGCCGGGTTGGAGCTCCAGAGCGGGCCTCGCCGTCAATGGCGAGACGGTCGACATCGAGGACGTGACCAGCGACGGCTACGCCGCCATCCGGCGCAACTGGAAAAAAGGCGACCGTGTCCGGCTCGATCTCGAAATGCCGATCGAGCGGCTCTATGCCAATCCCGAGGTGCGGCAGGATGCCGGCCGCGTCGCGCTGTCGCGCGGGCCACTGATCTACTGCGTCGAGGCGACCGACAATGACACCAGCCTGCATCGGCTGACCCTGCCGCGCACAGCCGGCATCGAGGCGCATGACGAACCGGACCTGCTCGGCGGCGTGGTGACGCTTGCAGCCACGGCGCAAGCCGATGCCGGCGACGGCTGGCAGGACGGGCTCTATCGCTCCGAACCGCCGGCCAAGGTCGAGACGCGCCTGACCGCCATCCCCTATTTCGCCTGGGATAACCGCGAGCCCGGCGAGATGCTGGTGTGGCTGCGGGACGGCTGAGGTTGGCGGCAGGGCCTCTTGCGGCTTTGTTATGTCCGGCTTGACTGGGTGGCGGCGGCAGGCAGCGGTGTTTTCGACGCAGCTTGCGCGGCGCTGCCGTCGTCGACATGCGCCCAGGCCGGCCGCTCGAACAGGAACATGCCGAAGCCGATGCGCTGTATGATGAAGTAGAGGATCACCGGGCTGATGATCGAGACCAGCAGCACCGTCAGGCTGAGCATGCCGGTGTCAGTCAGCAGGCCGCTTGCGAGTGCCGCGCCGCGAAACAGCGACATCGGGATGGTGAAGGCGACATAGACGACCAGTGAGTGCTCGCCGAGCCAGCGCAGCCATTCCATGGCCGGGAATTTCGACAGGAAACCGCCAAGCACGCACAGTGCCACCGCGCCGGCGACCGCCAAGGTGAGATGCAGCGGCGGCCATGCCGCGAGGCCCATCCGCATGCCGACCGGCTGCATGTCATAACCCGGCGAATAGACCAGCAGGCCGTTGATAACAGCCCACAGGAGCAGCCCGGCGGCGGCCAACGCCGGGCGGGCCTGCGTCCATTCGACGAGCCTGAACACCAGCGGCGCCATGACGAAGCCGACGTAGAAAAAGACGAAATAGGCCGCGAATTGTTCGACCGCGTAGCTATCGGGATGCGGCGCCCACATCTGCAGGCAGGCGGCGATCGGGATGACGATCCAGGCAGGGACCGCAAACTGCCGCAGCAGTTTCGCGGCAAGGCCGAACACCGCCAGCATGTAGATGAACCACAGCACGCCATAGGGCTGCACGACGGCCATTGCGAGGTCATGCAGCATGCCGGCGGGGTCCCGGCTGAAGATGCCGATCTTCAGCCCGATCGAGATGATCGCCCACAGCACGTAGAAATACAGGTAATGGACGACGCGCCGGTCGACATAGCGCCGCCATGGCCGGTCGATCACCAGCGACAGGAAAAGTCCGGAGATCAGGAAGAATTCGGGCATGCGAAACGGCGTCGCGAAGCCGATGACATAGTGGAGAAAGCCCACCCCGCCCGTGTACTCGCCGGTGTTGTAGGCCGAGTACATCATGACCACGAGGATGATCGAGAGGCCTTTGGCCGTGTCCACCCACGGCATGCGCATCGGGCTGCTGTTCATGGCGGCGAATCCAAACCCGGCCGGCCCGGCTGGCCAGCCATCATCCGGCGCTATCTAGCACCATCAAGCTTCCCAGATCGTAAACGGGGCCGATCGCTCGCGGCGACCAAACCATTACAGCTTTGACCGTCGGCGCTGCCCCTCACCTGCCTGCCGGCATCCTCTCCCCGTATAGTGACGGGGAGAGGGAAGCTGTATCAGCGTTGCAAAAAAATGCGCGGCGTTGCGGCAGCCACTCTCGCCCCGTTTACGGGGAGTTGAGGAGCGATCCGCGCAGCGGACGAAAAGCCAATTGCTTGGCTTTTCGAGTGACGAACGTCCGGCAGGACAGTGAGGGGCAGCGCCGACGGTGACCGTCACGCGCTATGACTATCACGCGGCAGACTACCTTCGCGCCTTCGACTTGTTCAAAGCCACGGCGGCGCGCACCAGCGCCTTGAAGGCCTCCTCGTCCACCTCTTCGCCTTGCTGGAAGTCGATGGCGCGGCGCGTATTGCCTTCGAGACTGGAGTTGAACAGCCGCGCCGGATCGGGCAGCGCCGCACCCTTGGCGAAGGTCAGCTTGACGACGGCCTTGTAGGTCTCGCCCGTGCAGATCATGCCGGCATCCTCCCACACCGGCACGCCGCGCCATTTCCACGTCTCGACCACATCGGGATCGGCTTGATGGATCAGCGCGCGCAGCCGCCCAAGCATCTCGCCGCGCCAGTCGCCCAGTTCCCTGATCCTGCCGTCGATCAGTTCGGAGGGAGATTTGCTCTCCTGCGCATCCGTGGTCGTCATTATCTTTCTCCTTCGAACCGACAAATAGAGCGCTTACATGCGCTCGCCAGGCAATTGGCTGGCCTGCTTCACCCAGGCGCTGAACCGCGCCTCGTCGAACACGTTATCCTCGCGGATGTCGAGATAGCTCGTATCCCCGCTCTTGGACGCGCCCGGCGGCACCGGGTCCAGCGCTAGGCCGCGAAAGAAAGCCACCTTGATGTATTGCGTGAAGCAATGGATGCCGAGGAACCAGCCCTCGCCTTCGACGCCATAGAGCGGCGAATTCCATTTGACGGCCTTCCGCACGCCGGGCACGGCGCGCTCGATGAGCGCGTCGAGGCGTTGGCCGACCTCGCCCTTCCAGCCCGGCATGGCCGCGATATAGGCCTGCACCGGCGCATCGCCATGGCCCTTGGCGATCCGCGGGTTGCCGCCGGAAAGCAGCATCGGCTCAGCCTTGGCGGCTAGTTTGGTCGATTTCGCCATCCGTTCCTATCCGTTGGCGCGCTGCGCGACGCGCGCTTTCGCGACATAGGGCAGCACGAACATATAGAGGCCGCTGAACAGCAAAAGGAAGAGCGGCAGGAGCGGCGAATAGACCACCCAGGCGGGCGGCTGCCCGAACGCCATGGTCGCGAAGTTCGCGGCCACGGTGATCGTGAAGATGATCGACAGCCAGCGATGCGCCTGCCGTATCCATTTGCTCCAGTCCAATTCTGCCTCCTCTTGCGCTATGTGTTGAAACCCGGCGCCTTACCAGCGCGCCAGCTCCGTGATCTGGATGAGATTGCCGCAGCCATCATTCACCTGCGCGATGGTCGAGCCGGTCACCGCGGTCGGCGCCATGGCGAAGGCACCGCCATTGGCCTTGATGCGCTCATGATCGCCGTTGATGTCGTCGGTGAACAGCATCAGCGCCGGCTGGCCCTGCTTGAAGATCGCCTGCTGGTAGGTTTTGGCCGCCGGGTTGTCGTTCAGCGCCAGCTGCAATTCGGTCCCGTCCGGCTCTTCGGCCGAGACGACCGTCAGCCAGCGGAACGGCCCATTGCTGAAATCGGCCTTCTTGGTGAAGCCGAGCACACCGGTGTAGAAGGCGAGCGCCTTTTCCTGATCGTCGACATAGATGCTGGTCAGTTTGATCTTCATCGCATTTCTCCATGGGTTTTGCTGGCGCAGAACCGCCCTTTGATAGTGCTTTGTGGTTTTCAGCCTGGCCGGGAACTCTCAGTCCGTTCGCGCCAGAAGCTCTTCCAGCTTCTCCAGGAATTGCGGCCAACCGGTTTTGGCGCCGCCATAGGCCCGTCTCTGGTCGGGCCGGAAACCGGCCTGCTCCATGCGCAGATGGGTTCCCGTTGGCGTCGGAGTAAGCGTGAAAGTCACCACGCTCCTGAGATCGAAGGCCGGATCCTGATGCGCCAGGTTCCAGGTATAGGACAGCGTCCTGTGCGGCTCGACGGCAAGCACCTCGCAATCGAGCACGCCGCCCCAATCGGCGCTGATGTTGAAGCGGTGGCCGACGACCGGACTGAAATCGTTCTTCATCAGCCATTCCTCCATCAGATGCGGCTGCGTCAGCGCGCGCCAGAGTTTTTCAGGCGGATGGGAAATCTGCCGCTCGACGACGACAGTGCGGGTCTCCTGGGCCCTATCGTTCACTGGTCCATCCTTTTGAGTAAATCCTCGAGGTCGTCGAACCGGCTTTCCCAGAACCCGGCCATCTCACGCGTCCAGTCCATCAGCGGCGCCAGCGCGGCAAGCTGCGCGCTGTAATGCGTCTGGCGGCCTTCATGGCGGTCGCGCACCAGCCCCGCCTGTTTGAGCACGCCCAGATGCTTCGACACCGCCGGCTGCGAGACGCCGGCCTGTATCGTCAGCGCCCCGACCGTCTGCTCTCCCTGTTGGCACAGCCGTTCGAAGATCGCCCGCCTTGTCGGGTCGGCGAGCGTCCTGAATATCATGTCATGAGCGTCCGGCATCCGAGATCGATAACCCGTTGGCTATTGGTTGACGTATAACCACAGAGATATATGTTCGTCAAGCGGGAAGATTGGGTAGGCGGTTAGCCGAAGCCCCCAAACTTCGTCATCCCAGGGCGAAGCAGGAGCGAAGCTCCGTCGCGGAGACCCTGGGATCCATGCCGCGACCTTGATCGAGGGTGCAGCGGAGCAGAATTCAGCACCCGTGGCGGCGCTTATGTGTCACGGCATGGATCCCTTGGGCTGCGAAGCAGCTCCAGGGGTCTGCGCCGCGTCCTTCGCTCCTTGCTCGGCCCGTGGATGACGAAGCGGTGGGCGGATCCGCCAATCGCCAAGGCAGGCGATCGGTCAACGCGGCGTCTGGTTTCGTGCAAAACCACTAGCCGGCCGCATGCACCCGCCCGATCTCCTGCGCCACCAGATCCTGCAACTGCCACAGATTGCGGTCGCGTATGCCGCAGGCGTCGAGGTGGCGGATCGTCTCGAACAGATATTGCGCGCCCGAGCCCCAATGGCCGACGGCGCTCGCCAGCGTCGCGGCGACCGCCTGCTTGTCCAGTTTGCCGGCGTAGCGCGAATTGGCCGGGTCGACGACGAAGCCGAGCGCCCGGCTCATCCCGCCTTCGGTCCTCACCCACAGCCAGCGCGGCACGTTGACGGCGGGCAGGATGGTCATTTCGCGGCGCAGCAGCGCCTCCAGATTGTCGGCAACCGGCTCGGCGATCTCGAACACCATGCCCTGGCATTGGCCGCCACGGTCGAGCGCCATCATCAAGCCGGGCTGATCGAGCGTGCCGCGAAAGCGTTGCACGGTGAAGCAGAACGACCGGTGCCAGCCCCGCGCCACCGCCCGTTCGCCGCCCCTCACCTCGCCGGCCGGCTTCCACAGCAGCGAGCCATAGGCGAACAGTTTCAGCGGCCCGGCCGGTGCCGAGGCCAGGATCTCGTCACGAAACCGCGCATAATCCTGGTCAGTCATATAGACCATGCCCGGCGTCGGCCCGGCATCCTCGACAACGCGCATGGTGCGCGCCACCAGCGCCTCGGTGAGCGCCATCGGCGGTTTGGGTGGCGCGGGTTTGCGCGGTGCGGCGGAAATCGGCTTGTTCATTTTCGTGCCTCGGCCATGGCAGCCATGTTGCCGAACGCAAAGGGATTCTCAAGAGCCATAACCGTTTGAACCTGGAATCGGCACTTGAGCAATTCCGCGCAGCAGCCTGATCGGATTCGAGAAATTCTGGCGAAATTCAACGTCCCGCGCACCTACGACACCAGCGGCATCGGCACCTTCAGCCCGTCGATCAGTGCGTCGCGGAACAGCGCGATCGGACGCGCCAGCCGCCCGGCCGGCGGACGGTGCAGCAGCCAGGCGCGCACTTGCGGCTTGAAGTCGGGACAGTCGATCACCTCCACCGCGTCGCGCCAGCGGCTGTCGGCGAAAGCGCCCGGGGTGACGATGCCGATGCCGTGGCCGCGCGCCACCAGCGACATTCTGAGGTCGACGCTGAGCGCCTCCACACCGACCTGGAACGGCAGCCTCGCGGCCTCGAAACTCTGCTTGATGAAGGCGCGAAAACCGCAGCCGTTTTCGTTCATCACCCAGGCGAAGCGCGACAGGTCGGCGAGTTTCGCCGGCTTCGGCACGCCAAGGCTGGGGGACGCGACCAGCAGCACCGATTGCGCGCCGAGATCGTCGCAGACCAGTTCGTCCGGCGGCGCCAGGCCTTCGGCAAGGCACACCGCCACCGCGTCGAGCTCGCTGCGCGCCACCTGCTCCACCAGCCTTGGCGACCAGCCCGAACTGATGCGCAGCGTCAGGTGCGGAAAGGCGGCGCGCAGGCTGTCGAGCGGCAGCGCAAGTGCTGCATCCGAGAGATAAGGCATGATGCCCAGCCGGAACTCGCCCTTGACCTCGCCTTGCGGCGAGACACCGGCCTTCAGATCCTCGAGCGAGCGCAGCACGCGGCGGCCATGCTCATAGGCCTCGCGTCCGGAGGCGGTCGGCTTCAGCGGCTTCGACTGGCGGTCGAGAAGTGCTGTCGCCAGCCCGTCCTCGAGGTTCTGGATGCGGCGCGTGACACCCGGCTGGGTGAGGTTGAGCCTGGCCGAGGCGCCGACGATCGAGCCGGTTTCCACAACGGCGACGAAGGCTTCGAGATCATGGATGTTCATGCGCACCTCGCATAATCATTATCGAATTGATTGAATTGTAGCATGATGAAGCTTTGGCATAAAGTCCTTGCACGATATGCAGCTTCATTGAGGACTTCATGCTCGATTCCAATGACGGCCAAACAGCCGGCCGGCTTCCGGTTCAAACCATCACCGGCCCGCAGACGCTGCTGTTTGCCGCCTCCACCGGCATCATCGTCACCAATCTGTTCGCGCCGCAGACACTTGTCGGGCTGATCGGCCCGTCGCTCGGCGCTGGCGCCGCGAGCGTTGGCCTTGTCGCCATGGTGACGCTGCTCGGCTATGCCGCCGGCCTGTTCTTCCTGGTGCCGATGGCCGATCTCGCCGAGAACCGCACCCTGATCCTGCGCATGCTGGTCGCGGCGGCATTGGCGGCCGGCGTGGCGGCGCTGGCGCCCACCATCGCCTCGCTGCTGATCGTCCTGTTCGTGCTCGGCGCCGCCTGTTCGGCGATCCAGATTCTTGTGCCGATCGCCGCTTCCATGGCCCCGGCCGGCGAGGCCGGCCGCGTCATCGGCGACGTGATGAGCGGGCTGATGATCGGCATCCTGCTGGCGCGGCCGCTGGCCAGCCTCGTCGCCGACACCTGGGGCTGGCGCGCCTTCTACGGCCTCAGCGCCGCCGCCCTGACGCTACTCGCCATCGTCCTTGCCTTTACGCTGCCGCGCCGGCGGCCGGTGGCGAAATCATCTTATGGCGCGCTGATCGCTTCACTGTTCCATCTGCTGCGCGAGGAGCCGGTGCTGCGGCGCCGCGCGCTGACGGCGGCCCTGGTGATGGCGGCGTTCAGCCTGTTCTGGACGGCGGTCGCCCTGCGGCTCGCGCAGCCACCCTTCGGCCTTGGCCAGCGCGGTATCGCGCTGTTCGCGCTCGTCGGTGCCGGCGGTGCGGTGGTCACGCCTTTGTTCGGCCGCGCCGGCGACCATGGCTGGACGCGATCCGCCACCATCTTCTGCCATCTCGTGCTGATCGGTGCGATGGCGCTGGCGGCCTGGGCCGGCTCCTTCTTGTCCGGAACGTCCTGGACGCCGCTCGTGCTGATGGGCATCAGCGCCGTGCTGCTCGATATCGGCGTTACCGGCGATCAGACGCTCGGCCGCCGCGCCATCAACCTGCTGCGGCCCGAGGCGCGCGGCCGCCTCAACGGCCTGTTCGTCGGCATTTTCTTCATTGGCGGCGCCATCGGCTCATTGCTGGCCGGTGTTGCCTGGGCCTGGGCCGGGTGGCCGGCGGTCTGCGCCATCGGCGGCGCCTTTGGGCTCGTCGCACTGCTAGTCGACTGGATCGGCGGCCCGGAATGACCGCCTGCCGGAACGACATTGCCTCATAAGCGTTGTCGGCTGGGAGGAAGTCATGAACGATGCGCCGGCAACGCCCGTCGGCAGACCGCTTTCGCCAGGCGAACTGGTCACCGTTATGTCCCATTTCCATCGCGCCGAGATCGCCCGCATGGCCGGCTGGCGCGACCGCCTCGACCGCACCAGCAATTGGGCGATCACCGTTGTCGCGGCGATGCTGTCGGTGTCGCTGTCGACGGCCAGCGCCCATCACGGCGTGCTGCTGTTCGCCATGCTGCTGGTGCTGCTTTTGTTGTGGATCGAGGCGCGCCGCTATCGCTTCTTCGACGTCTACCGCGCCCGCGTGCGCCAGTTCGAGCGCCATTATTTCGCGCAGATCTTCTCGCCGCAGCCCGATTTCGCCTCCGACTGGCTGCTGGTCGTCGGCGAAAGCCTACGCACCCCGAAATTCCTGGTTTCGCAGCGCGTGGCGCTGGCGCGCCGTCTGCGCCGCAACTACGTGCACATGATGCTGATCCTGCTGCTCGCCTGGATCCTCAAACTGTCGACCCCGAGCCTCATCGATCAAGGCGTGCCGGTCGGCTTTGTCGGCACAATGCGCGAGGCCGTCGGCGCGGCGGCGCTCGGTCCCATCCCGGGCGCGGCCATCGTCGCCGTGGTTGCCCTCCTCTATGCCGGCCTGCTGGCGGCCGCCTTCCTGACGCCAGGCGACGACGGCGAACTCTCCTTCGGTAACGTCCACGTCTGACCTCGATGCCGGACGCCAACAACTCGCGACGGATGGCTGCAACGCAAACGTCGGCCGCGCGTTGTGATGGTCAGTCCGCGGCGGCGTCTTGAAGGGACCCATGATCCATCCATCGGCAACGAGGCCGCACGGTACAGCGGCCGCCCTTTCGCTGGCCATTTTCGTTCTGGCGCCGGCAAACCACGCGCTGGCCGCGCAGCCGGCCGGCCACGCCTCGGGCATCGGCGGCTCGGCGGAGGGATTATTCGTCGCCGAGATCGTACTCCTGCTTCTGGTCGGCCGTGGCCTCGGCGAAATCTTCCAGCGCTATGGCCAGCCGGCGATCATGGGGCAGCTGATCGGCGGCATCCTGCTTGGACCTTCCCTCTTCGGCTGGCTGTGGCCCGACGCCCAGCATCTGATCTTCTCCACCGATCCGGCGCAGAAAAGCATGATCGATGCCGTCTCGCAGCTCGGCATCCTGTTGCTTCTCCTGCTTACCGGGATGGAGACGGATCTGCGCCTCGTGCGGCGGGTGGGCGCGGCCTGTTTTTCGATCTCGATCACCGGCGTCGTCGTGCCCTTTGTCTGCGGCTTCGCGCTGGCGCAGGCGCTGCCGGATTCCCTTCTGCCCGAGCCGGGTGAGCGCATCGTCGCCGGACTGTTCCTCGGCACGGCGCTGTCGATCTCCTCGGTCAAGATCGTCGCCATGGTGGTGCGCGAGATGAACTTCATGCGCCGCAATCTCGGCCAGGTCATCGTCTCCTCCGCCATCATCGAGGACACGATCGGCTGGCTGATCATCGCCGTCACCTTCGGCATCGCCACCAATGGCAGCTTGCAGGTGCTGCCGCTCATCATCACGGTGGTCGAAGTGGCGCTGTTCATGGTGTTTTCCTTCACCATCGGCCGCCGCCTGGTGTTCACCCTGATCCGCTGGAGCAACGACTCCTTCCGCAGCGAGTATGCCGTCGTCACCGTCATCATCATCATCATGGGCGTGATGGCGCTGATCACCAATCTGATCGGCGTCCACACCGTGCTCGGCGCCTTCGTCGCCGGCATACTGGTCGGGGAATCGCCGATCCTGTCCGACCACATCGAGGGCCAGCTGCGCGGCGTCATCACGGCGCTGTTCATGCCGGTGTTCTTCGGCATGGCCGGCTTGTCCGCAAACCTCACCGTGCTTGCCGACCCGACGCTGGCGCTGCTGACGCTGGCGCTGGTGCTGATCGCCAGCATCGGCAAATTCTCGGGCGCCTTCCTCGGTGGCCGGCTGGCCGGCATGTCGCTGAAGGAGGCGACCGCCGTCGGCAGCGCCATGAACGCGCGCGGCTCGACCGAGGTCATCGTCGCCTCGATCGGCCTGTCGATGAACATCCTGTCCCACAATCTGTTCACCATGATCGTCACCATGGCCGTCATCACGACGCTCGCCATGCCGCCAATGCTGCGCTGGGCGCTCGGCCGGCTGCCGGTCGGCGATGCCGAAAAGCAGCGCGTCGACCGAGAACTGCTCGACGAACGCGGCTTCGTCTCCAAACTGGAGCGATTGCTGCTGCTCGTCGACGACAGCCCGGTCGGCAAGTTCACCGCCTATCTCGCCGGGCTCGTCGGCGGCGGCAGCGGCATGCCGACCACGCTGCTCCACCTCGAGGACGGCAAATTGCCCGGCCCTGCCCGCGACAAAGGCCCCGAGCGGGCCTCGAAACAGGTCAAGAGGGGAGCGGCCAGAAGCGCCAGGGCTGTCAGCAAGGCCGAGGACACGCCCGTCGACAAGATCCATCTCACGGCCCGCGCCGAGCTTGAAGCCACCACCGAAACGATCGCCGCCGAGGCCCGCAAGGGCTACGGCCTTCTGCTGGTTGGGCTCGACAACGCGCTGACCGGCAAAGGCACCTTCAGCGGCACGCTGAACGATATCACCAGCGGCTTCGACGGCCCGCTCTGCCTGGTGCTGAATGGCGCCAAATCCAGCGGCAGGATGCCGATGCTGCGCGCCGGCGCGACCATTCTGGTTCCCGTCAACGGCACCGAGGTGGCGCGGCGCGCGGCTGATTTCGCGCTGGCCCTGGCGCGGCCGCACCGGGCGCGCGTCAAAGTCCTTTATGTCTCGCAGGCCCGCAAGGGCAGCCGGCCAGGCTCGGTTTCGCACCGCCGCGAGGAGGCCGTGCTCAAGGATGTCGCCGATCTCGCCGACCGCTATGGCGTCGCCGTCGAGACCGCCATCAGAACGCGCGCCACGCCCGACCAGGCGATCGCCAGGGAAGCGGCCAAGGGCGCGGCGATGGTGGTGATGGGCGTCACCCAGCGGCCGGGCGAAGAGCTGTTCTTCGGCGACACGGCGACCGCCGTGCTGGCCGCCGTCGCCTGCCCTGTCGTGCTTCTGGCAAGCGATCGCGTCAGGCGAGCCGACGCCGGCGCTGAGGAGGCGACAGCCGAGACCGGCGCCTGATGTCTATGGTCCTATAGGCCGAGGAACTGCCGCCCGATCAAGTAGCCCAACGCCGCCGCGACGAGCGGGAACAGCGCCGGCGCGACCCTGCTGAACAAGGAAATGCTCGTGTCCTTGGGCGGCACATAGCGTGCATTGCCGAGATTTTTGGTCATTGCGTACCCCACGCGCACCGATAATTAGCAGATGCTTATTGATGCATGGCCGAATTAACGGGTTGTAAAGAAATTCGATCGAATAGCCGACCATTGCATGGCGCCCACAGCCTATTTGTCGCCTTGTTCGAAAGCGCCGATGCCTTGCGCGATGAGGTTGGTGGCCATGACCAGCGAAATGATCGCCGCCGAATTGAACACCACCACCCACCATTTGCCGCCGGTGAGGAAGCCGTAACCGTCGGCGATCGCCAGCCCCCAGTCGGCCGATGGCGGCTGGATGCCGAGGCCGAGGAAGCTCAGCGTCGCGATCGAGAAGAAGGCGTAGCCGAGCCGGGTGATCAACTCGATCAGGATGGTTTCCCGGACATTGGGCAGGATTTCCAGGAACATGATCGCCAGCCGCCCTTCGCCGGCCAGCCGCGCGGCGCTGACATAGTCGCGCTCGCGCTGTTCGCGCGCGGCGGTGCGCACGGTGCGCGCCACCAGCGGCGCATAGGCAAGGCCGATCACCGCGATGACGGTGAGGTTGGACGGGCCGATCGCCACCAGCGCCATCGTCACCAGCACGATGAAGGGCAGCGACATGACCGCGTCGAGCAGCCGCGCGCCGACGGCATCGACCAGGCCGCCGAAGGTGCCGAGCACCAGGCCGATGACGCTGCCCGAAGCAACACCCGCCAGCGTCGCCAGCGGCGCCACCAAAAGGATGTCGCGTGAGCCGACGATGATGCGCGAGAGCACGTCGCGGCCGAGCTGATCGGTGCCGAACCAGTGCACCGCGTCGGGCGGCGTCATCATCGACAGGAAATCCTCGGCATAGGGATCGAACGGCACGAACAGCGCGCCGAACAGCGCGCAGGCGACCCAGAACAGCAGCACCACCGAACCGATCACGGTCGACGGCGCCACATCGGGGATCAGGCCGCGCAACCTGCCGATCCAGGAGAGCCTGATGTCGCCGCGCACCGGGGATTGCGCCAGATCGGTCATGGCGCGCTCCGGCGGCGCTGGCGCGGATCGAGCAGCGCCTGCAGGAGATCGCCGATCGCGGCCGTCGACACGAAGATCGCCGCCATCACCAGCACGCCGGCCTCGAGCATCGGGAAGTCGCGCGCCTTGGCGGCGCTCAGCACCAGATTGCCGAGCCCCTGTATGCCGAACAGCGCCTCGATCACCACCAGCCCGCCGAGCAGGAAGCCGCTCTGCGTGGCGATGACGGCGACCGTCGGCACCAGCGCGTTGCGCAGCACGTGCTTGAACAGCACCTGCGAGGGGCTCAAGCCTTTGAGGATGGCGGTGCGGGTGTAGTCGGCGCCACGCGCCTCGATCACCCCGGCCCTGGTCATGCGCGCGACATAGCCGATCAGGTTCAGCACCAGCGGCAGCGCCGGCAGGATGAGGTAGTAGCTGGTCGTCCAGAAGCCGGAGGCTTGCGGCGCCGCGCCCGTGATCGGAAACCAGGCCAGCCACAGGCCGAAGACCATCAGCAACAAAAGGCCAGAGACGAAGTCCGGCACGATCGAGAGCGAGACACCGGTGAGCACGATCACCCGGTCGACGAGGCTCCCCGAGCGCAGGCCGGCGACGACGCCGGCGCCGATGCCGATCGGCACCAGGAACAGCAGAACGACGCCGGCCAGTGCGGCGGAGTTCCTGATGCTTTCCAGCACGAACGGCGCCACCGGGGCGCGCATCGACAGCGAGTCGCCGAAATCCCCCGTCATCGCCCGGCTGAACCAGTGCCAGTATTGCGCAAGGATCGGCTGGTCGGTGCCGAGCTTGCGGTTGAGTTCGGCGACCGCCTGCGCATCGGCGAACGGGCCGAGCATGACGCGGCCGACATCGCCGGGCAGCACCTGCCCGGCGAGGAAGACCAGCGCGCTGACCAGCCACAGCGTCAGAAGCAGCGAACCCGCGCGCGCCGCCAGAGGCCTGACGACCGCCATCGAGGCGATCACACGAACGACACCTTGTCGAGCAGCAGATGCGAGATGGCGGTGAAGCGCACGCCTTCGACCTTGGCGCTGACGATGCGGCTGTATTGCGAGAAATAGCTGATGATCAGCGGCGTCTCGTCGAGCAGCAGGGTTTGGATCTTGCCGGCGGCGAGCCGCTGCGCCTGCAGGTCGCGCGCCTTGCCGTAGTCGATGAGCAGGGCATCATAGTCCGCATTGTTGAAATGCGCCGCGTTCCAGGCGCCCGAACTCTTCAGCGTCGCGTTGAGGAAGATGTCGGGCGTGCCGCGATGGCCGAAATCGGTGATGCCGAGATTGGAGTCCAGCCACGGCGAAGAACCGAATGTCGCCGAGCCGTAATAGGCATCCTGCGGCAGCACGTTAAGCTTGATGTCGATACCGGCCTTTTTCGCGAAGTTCTGGATGATCACCGCATAATCGGGAATGTCATAGGCGCGCTCGGTGGTCAGCGTCACCTCGAACCCATTGGGCACGCCGGCCTCGCCGAGCAGGCGCTTGGCCTCGGCGATGTCCTGCTTGCGCTGCGGCACCGACGGATCGGCCGAGGGGAAGATCGGCGCGAAGGGCGTGTCGTTGCCGACGATGGCGCGGCCCTTGAGCAGGCCCTTGACCACGGCCTCGCGGTCGATGGTCAGCGCCAGCGCGCGGCGGATGCGCTTGTCGGTGAACGGCGCCTGGTCGGTTCTGAGATGCGCCGGATCATGCGAGCTTGCCTGCACGCTGAGCAGCTTGAAGTTGGGGTTGCCCTCGATCGCCAGTTCCAGCCGCGTGGTGCTCGGGATGACGTCGAGCTGGCCGGCCTGCAGCGCCAGCACCTGCGCCTGTTCGTCGTCGAAGAACTTGATCTCGACGCGGTCGGGCAGCGCCTTGTCGCCCCAATAGTCGGGGTTGCGCACGAAGCTGGCGCCTTGCTTGGGGCGGAACGATTCCAGCTTGAACGGGCCGGTGCCGTTGAAAGTCTTCTCGAAGTCGCCGGCATAGTCGGCCGGCACGATGACGGCGTTGTAGACGTCGGAGGAGACATAGAACGGGAAGTTGCTGTTCGACTGGTCGAGATCGAAGGCGACCGTCTCGTCGTCGACGACCTTGGCGCCGCCCTTGGAGAGGATGCCCTTATAGGCCGACAAGGCCGAGGAGCCGCTGGCCGGATCGACCAGCCGTTCGAAGCTCGCGACCACGTCCTTGGCGGTCACGGTGCGGCCGTCGTGGAATTTCACGCCTGGCCTCAGCTTGAAGGTCCAGCGCCTGGCGGTCTCGTCGGCTTCCCAGGACAGGGCAAGCTTCGGCTGCAGCCCGTCCTTGGGATCGTCGAGGATGAGATACTCGCCGACCTGGCTGATCACGCCGATGCTGGCCGGATCGGTGATCGTGACGGGATCGATCGCCTTGGTCGGCTGGCCGAGGCCGACGCGCACCGTGCCGCCGGCAGTCGCCGCGCGCGCCGCACCTGGCGTGAACAGCCCCTGCGAGGCGGCAAAGCCGGTGAGGCCGAGAAGTGCCGCGTATTTCAGCAGGTCGCGGCGCTTGAGAAAGCCTTGCGCGTATTCGTCCACCGCGACATTCCAGATGTCGCCGGATTGATTGCGCAGAAGATCGATGTCGGAACGTTTCGTCATTGTTTTTCTCTCTTGATTTGAATGGCTTTGAAAGGGAGCGTCAGGCCGGCTGGCCGTCGAGATGGATGCGGTCGACCGCCTGCGGATAGAAGGCGATCAGGCCCTTGATTTTCGCGACCTCGTCGATCGGCTCGCGATAGCTCCAGGCGATGTCGGGGCGAACCGAACCATCCCCGAGCAGGCCCGACCAGTAGGAGGCGATGCCCTTGTAGGGACATCGCGTCGTCGAACTGGACGCCGTCAGCCGCTCCAGCCGGATATCCTCCGGAGGAAGGTAGAAACGCGTCGGCAGATGGGTCTCGAACAGCAGCACCGGGCGGTGGCTGTCGGCGATGATCTCGCCGTCGAACCAGACCTCGACATGGCTGGAACTCTGCAGCACGTCGATGCGGGCATAGGGATCGCGGGCATGGACGAAGACTTCTTCCTCCTCCTCGAACCATTGGTCGACCGCCTTCCAGGTGAAAGCAATGCGGCCGGCGAGCGGCGCCAGGTTTTCATCCGGCGGTGCCGTGAACGACCAGGCCGCGTTGGCGGCGCGCTTGTCGCCGCTGTCGATGTCCCAATAGGCGGTCTCGCCGCCGACGGCATGCGGCTCGCGATGCAGCGACGGTTTCAGCACCGAAGGATCGACCGCGGACGGCGGGAAGAAATAGATCGGCAGGAAATGGTTGGAGCGCAGCACCAGCACGTTGCGGCTGTCGGCGATGGTGCGGCCGCCGAATTTCACACGCACACGCTTGGGGCTGTGCAGCACATTGACGAGACGCGGAGCAGTGGCTTCGCGGGGCTGGAGGTTCGGCGCGGCGGTCATGGCTTTTCCTCTCAGGACACGGCGCGCTGATTGGCGCGCTGCTCGGCGAAACGGTTGGCGGGGCGGGCAAGGCCGAAGCGGTCGCGCAGCGTGCCGGGCGCGTATTCGGTCGGCACCAGGCCGCGCCGCTGCAGTTCCGGCACCACCTGCTCGGCGAAATTCACCCAGTCCTCGGGCAGCAGCGGGAACATCAGGTTGAAGCCGTCGCAGGCGCCGGCGACGTACCAGTCTTCCAACTGGTCGGCGATCTGCTTCGGCGTGCCGGCCACCGTCGGCACCGAGCCGCTGTTGGCGAGCTTGCGGGCGATGTCGCGCAGGCTGAGGTTCTGCTTCGACCATTGCTTGACGCGGTTGAGCGAGGTGCGCCCGCCATTGAAGGTGCTCTCGTCCGGCAGCGGCGGCAGCGGGCCATCAGGCGGGTAGGCGGAGAGGTCGATGCCGCTCCAGCTCGACAACAGGTCGATGCCGACCTGGTCGGGCAGCAGCGTCTGCAGGTATTCCTGCTTGTCGCGGCCCTCTGCCTCGGAGGCGGCGACGATCGGCAGGATGCCGGGCAGTATCTTGAAGCTTTCCGGCCGCCTGCCGTGGCGCGCCAGCCGCTCGTTGATGTCCTGCCGGTATTTGATGCCGTCTTCCCGTGTGGAGAAGATGGCGAAATGCACGTCGGCCTGGGCGGTGGCGAAATTCTTGCCGTCCTCGGACGAGCCGGCCTGGACGATCAGCGGATGGCCCTGCGGCGGCCGAGACACGTTGAGCGGCCCGCGCACCTTGAAATGCTTGCCCTTGTGGTCGATCGGATGGACCTTGTCGGGGTCGGCGAAATAGCCCGTCTGCTTGTCGATGAGGAGCGCCTCGTCCTCCCAGCTGTCCCACAGCGCCTTGACGATATCGAGGAATTCGCCTGCGCGTTCATAGCGGAAGGCGTGCTCGATATTGCCGTCGCGGCCGAAATTGCGCGCCTCCTCGTCCATCGCAGAGGTGACGACGTTCCACGACGCCCTGCCCTTCGAGATATGGTCGAGCGAGGCGAACAGCCGCGCCACATTGTAGGGCTCGCTGTAGGAACTCGACGCCGTGGTGATCAGGCCGATATGCTTGGTCACGCCGGCCAGCGCCGACAGCAGCGTCAGCGGTTCCAGCCGCGCATTGGCGTAGTGCGCGACGCCGCTCTTGACCGAATCCCAGATCGACACGTGGTCGGCGACGAAGATGGTGTCGATCGTGGCCCGCTCGGCCGCCTGCACCAGCTCGCGGTAATAGTCGAAGTCGAGCACCTCGCGCCCCGGCGCGCGGGGGTGGCGCCAGGCCATGCGGTGGTCGCCCTGCGGGTTGAAGAAGAACGCGCTGAGGATCATGTGCGACATGCCGGTAGCCTTCTCTGTCCATGCGGAAATCGTCAGGCGCGGCAGTGTGTGGCCGTGCCCTGAAAACCTTCCAGTCGGTAAAAGTTAGATTGCGCCCGGGCTTAATTCGAGTAATTTTATAGAGATTGTTCTATGTGAAAGCGGAAGCGATTGCCCCCGATCGCCGCGCGGACAGAAAGTGGTTTCGGGCATGTCCTCTTCATCGTCGTCTTCGGTCCTAAGCGTCGAGCACCTTTCGGTTTCCTACCGGGGCGCCCGGCGCATCCACCGCGCGGTCGATGACATCTCGCTCGGGATCGGCCAGGGCGAAGCGCTCGGCCTGGTCGGCGAATCCGGTTCGGGCAAGAGCTCGGTGGCGCTGGCCGTGCTGCGCTACCTGCCCAGGCACGCCCGGGTCGAGGCCGCGCAACTCGCCTTCGAGAACCGCGAAATCCGCGACCTCTCCCCCGCCGAACTGCGCCGGCTGCGCGGCGACCGCATCGCCGCCGTCTACCAGCATCCGGGTTCGGCGCTGAACCCGAGCATGACCATTGGCGGCCAGATCACCGAGACGATCCTGCGCCACCGCCCGATGCATCATGACGACGCGCAGGCGCGCGCGGCGCAACTGCTCGGCCGCGTCCGCGTCGCCAATCCGGAGCGCGTGCTAAAACTTTATCCGCACGAACTGTCGGGCGGCATGCAGCAGCGCGCCAACATCGCCATCGCGATCGCGCTCGATCCGGCGCTGCTGGTGATGGACGAGCCGACCACGGCGCTCGACGCCAGCGTCCAGTCCGAGATCATCGCCATCCTCGACGATCTGCGCCGCGAGCACCGCACCTCGATCCTGCTGATCAGCCACGACATCAACCTCATCAGGCGCTCCTGCGACCGCGTCTCGGTGATGCAATCCGGCGCGATCGTCGAGACGGGTGTCGCCGAAGAAGTGTTCGACAATCCGCGCCACGCCTATACCAGGGCGCTGGTCGCGGCGATCCCGACGCTGACCCGCACCAAGCGCGACGGCAGGCTGGCCGAGGATGCCAGCCCCATCGACCTCGCCTCGCCCACGCCGGCGACCGACAGCCTCCCCGCCCGGGAGCGCGAGATCGCCATGTCCTGCCGCGGCATAAGGCAGTCCTTCGGCGGCCAGCCGGTGCTGCACGGCATCGATCTCGACATCGCCGCCGGCGAGACCTTCGGGCTGATCGGCGAGTCCGGTTCCGGCAAGTCGACGCTGGCCCGCATCGTCACCGGCCTGCAGCCGCCGACGGCGGGCAGCGTCGAGCTGTTCGGGCGCACGGTGGCGCCGCTGGTCGAACGGCGCCAGCCGGCCGAGCGGCGCGACGTGCAGATGGTGTTCCAGTCGCCAGACCGCACGCTCAACCCGCGCCAGCGCATCGGCCGCATCCTCGGCCGCCCGCTGCGCCGGCTGGCCGGCCTGCCGCGCCGCGCAGTACCCCAGCGCGTCGGCGACCTCTTGGCCTCGGTGCGCCTTGCCCGCACCACGGCGGAGCAGAAACCCGGCACCCTGTCGGGCGGCCAGCGCCAGCGCACGGCGATCGCCCGCGCCTTCGCCGGCCTACCGAGGCTGGTGGTGCTGGACGAGCCGACCTCGGCGCTCGACGTCTCGGTGCAGGCGACCGTGCTCAACCTGCTCAACGATCTGCAGAAGACGAAAGACACCGCCTATCTCTTCATCAGCCATGATCTCCGGGTCGTGCGCTACATGGCCGACCGCATCGGCGTGCTCTATCGCGGCCGCCTGGTCGAGACCGGTTCCTCCGACCAGATTTTTGCCGGCCCCAACCACCCCTACACGCAGATGCTGCTGGCGGCGTCTTCCAATGAGGGGCGGACCATGGCGCAAGCCGCCATCGAAGCCAGCCCCGATGCCAGCCTCGATAATGCCCTCGCCGGCTGCGCCTTCGCCGGCCGCTGCCCGCTGGCCGACGACGCCTGCCGCAAGGCGCAGCCTGTCGCTCGGGAAGTTGAAGCAGGCCATGTCATCGCCTGCTGGAAACGCGCCGGCTGAGGTTCGCCGGGATAAAGCCGGTGCATCGGCGGCTTGAGCAGCCGAGCGCTAAATCCGGCAGACCGCCATGACGAAGAACTCGCGGTAGCAGAAATCGGGATCGTCGAGCAGGCGATCCGGCCGCTGCTTCAGCTCGCGCCAATAGGCCTGGTCGGCATCAGGCAAGGCATAGCCCGGCGCGACGCTGGCAAAATAGGCCAGCAGGTCGCGAACATAGTCGCGCGTGAAGCGAGGCGCGGGCGCCCAGCGCTCGACCAGCCAGCCCTTGCGGCTGACGACCTCCAGCCCCGCTTGCCGCAGGCGCGCCGGAAGCGTCGAGCCGCAATCGGTGCCGAGCACGCCCCGGTCGCGAAACCCCTGCAGCCTGGCGGCCATGAAGCGCGCCAGAAGGGCTCGGTCCATGGGCAGGATCTGCAGGATGGTCGAATCGAAATCCTTGACCGCGAAAATGCCGCCCGGCTTCAGTACGCGCCTGGCCTCGCCGACGGCAAGCTCGAACTCGGCCGGCGTCAGATACTGCATGACATTGCCGGACCAGACGCAATCGAACGAGGCGTCGGCGAATGGCAGCGACAGGATGCTGCCGACTTCAGTGGCGATTTCCGGCGGCTCGGGCAGCGTGCCCGCCAGCGCCTCGACCCGGCCGATGTTTTCAGGCGCTAGGTCGAGCGCGGCGATGAAGCCGGATGGGCCGACGGCCCTCGCGATGAGCGGCAGGAAGCCGCCGCTGCCGCATCCGGCGTCGAGCACGCTCCAGCCCGGGCGGATGCCGGCATCGAGCAGGGCCGCCTCGTATTCGGGCCGCGACGATTCGAAATGAAGATCGAGCCACCCGGCCTCGCTCGCTTCGTGACCGGTGGACGTTTGATTCCCAGCAGACAAATGATCACCCTCCATGGCGCGGCAGGGATAGAAGCGCCGTGTCCCGCCATTCAGCCCAAGAACGCGGTCTTGAGCAAGGTCACTGCCCGCTCGACCCGCCGGGAAGATCGGCAACGGCTGGCACCGCGAGCAATTTGGCCGTGAGGAACTGAGGGCGCGAGGATCGCGCTCCTCAGATCGTGAGCCTCGGTCGGCTATTTGGTCTGCAACAAATCCCAAGTGCTGTCGGAAGTCGTGCAGTCAGTCGTATAAGGCGCTTTGTTTGTATCCACCCAAGCGAGGCATTGCCCTCGGGAACTGCTTCTGATTTTGAGGTTGGTTTCCTTTTTATCTATCTTCTTCTCGAGGCAGACCAACTGTTTTTTGACACTCTTCTCCTTCGCACATTCGCCATCAGCATGAGCTGATGACACAATAGAAATAGCGAAGGCGAACGACAATCCGATAGCTGCGGTAACTCCGAGTGATTTTCCCATTTTCCCTCTCCCATTTCGCCATATTTATCTGGCGCAAACAAAAATTAGACAAAACTAAATAAATGTATAGATGTTCACGTATTTTTGATGCGCTGGACCGTCTTGGACAAGGCCGAAGCGAAGTCGTCCGATGACTCGCACCTTCATCCGGAATGATTTCCATGAAACGGTGAACCGTTCTAGATTTGCGCCTGGCGCGACACACCAGGGGAGCATCGAGATGAGCAAAGCCAGTTCAACGCCGGCCGGGCAACCCCGACCGCCCAGCCCGAGACAACTCGCCGAGATCGCCAGCTACCACGCCCATATCTATTACGGCGACGCCGACCAGCGCCAATACGCCGAATGGCTGCGCCAGCGCATCGCCGAACGCTTCCGCGTGCGCCTGGGCAGTTGGCGCGACGAGCCCGTCGGCCCGCATGAGCAAGCCATGTACCAGGTCTCCTTCGCCACCGAAATCTTCGCCACGCTGGTGCCCTGGCTGATGCTGAACCATGGCGGCCTCAGCATCCTCATCCACCCCAACACCACCAACCCCAAGCGCGACCACCTGGTCGACCCGCTCTGGATCGGAAAGGCATTGGGCGTGCATGGCGAGGTGCTGGGGGAAGAGGATGAGGCGGAAGAGGCGCTGGAGGTGAACACGGAGCCGACGCTGGAGGCGTGAGAGGGCGTCCAGACCCGCGATGAGGGGCTCTCGCGGCGATTTGATGATCCCATGGGGAATGACAAGATGAACAACCAACCTTTGGCCGCCGAAACCTTGCCCTATCTGTCGGCCGCCCTGCTCGACCGCCTGTCGATCTCGACAGTCGACATGGTTGACGAGATCGAACGCCAGATATCAGGCCAGAGGCGGGGCGAAGTCTGGTGCGCGCCGAAGGCGGTCGTGCTGCCGGGCGACGACCGCTACATCATGGCGACGCTCGGCGTTGCGTCGACGCCGCCCGTGCTGGCCACGAAATCGCTGGTCGTCAATCCGCGCAACGCCGGGCGCGGACTGCCCACGCTGAATTCCCTGATCACGCTGCTCGACGCCGAAACCGGCCTGCCGCTTGCCCTGGTCGACGGCAATTGGGTGACCGAGAAACGCACCGCCGCCTTGAGCGCCGTCGCCGCCAGGCAAATGGCCAGAAGCGACGCGTCATCCCTGGCCTTCATCGGCTGCGGGGTGCAGGCCCGCGGCCACCTCGAAGCCTTCGCCGACCTCTTCCCCTTGCGCGAAATCCGCGCCTTCGGCCGCGGCACCGCCAACCGCGACGCGCTGTGCCAGATGGCGCGGTCGCGAGGGCTGCAAGCAATCCCCTGCGACACGGCAAGGGCCGCGATTGAAGGCGCCGACATGGTGGTGACGACGGTGACCCTGGTGCCCAAACCCGAACCGTTCCTCGACGCCAACTGGCTGAAGCCGGGAAGCTTCACCGTGATGACCGACCAGGCCCTGCCCTGGCTGCCCGAAACGATGCGCCGCTTTGATCGCATTGTCGTGGATGATCTGGAGCAGGAGAAGAACATGGCCAAGCCGATGGTTGATCCCGGCTTGGTTGTGGGTGACCTGACGGGTTTGGTTTGCGGTGATTTTGTGGGGCGGGAGAGCGCGGGCGAGACGACGGCGTTTGTTTTTCGAGGGCTGGCGGTGGGGGATCTGGCGGTGGCCGGGCTGGCGTATGAGCGGGCAAAGGTGGTGGGGACGGTTGGGAGGTAGGGTAAGACGAGCAGAGCGAAAAATATGCGTGCTTTTATCGCCTATCAAAATCCCGCGCTGCAACGGAACGCATGAGTTCATATAGCTCAACGCGGCTTGAATTTGCTGAGGCTGAATTGGCCAAATAGTCAAACTTAACTAGCAAGGCACAATTTCGCCTTGGGTTTAGCAAAAGGCAATCAGACCATACATCTTCTTTGTTTTCAATTGACGCCGCGTATCTTAGAAGCCAGTACATGAGAATCTGCCTGAAGTCGCCAGATACAAAGTTCCTGTCCGTGTGTTTTACTTCAATAAGAATATTTCCCAGCGAGAAATCTCCGTTCCCTGATGCAATCCACCCGTATCCCGGTATAAATGGAGCTTTCTCAAGGCGAGCATCCGGGTGCTGCGCCCTTACACTTCTTAGCATCTCCATGAGGTTATGCGCGGCTAGCTCGGCAACATCAATATCGCACCGTTCGAGTTTTGTCGGAATTCTTGCGTCATAGTGCTGACTCTGGCGCCTTGCTGCTACCTTGAGGCAGTCGTCCCATGTTGCCTCGCTCAATCCATCACAGGCGAAATCGACGCGGGCCATCGCTACCTCGAACAACATGGCCTTTTGCAGTCGGCTTTGCTCAATTAGCTCAATCGGGATGGCATTCAACTCGGCAAACGAAAACATCGTCTTGTTCAATGACGACACTAGCCCTCCGGATAATCGAGGGAAAAGGATATCCAATACCCCGGGAATGTCTCGAGCAACAGTTCGTGGATCCCTTAAGGGGAGCCTATTAAGAGCCATTTGCCACCCAGTCTTCATAACACGAAGCAAAAGTAGGCCCTATGGTTGACTCAAACCCAAGCCGCCATTCTTGCGCTAGTGTCCTGCGCAATTGACTTCTTGCATGTGCTCCATCATCCCCGAAATTGCCAGCTGAAAGCCAAACCATCCTTTGCTCGTCAGGGCCGAGATTCTGCCACTGATTTCTTAGGCGCATAAAGCTGGCACGATCGCCCCAATGCCGCCAGCAGTCGATGCAAGCACGCCTTACCGCTTGCGACGATGATCCGTCATAGATGCGACGAACAAAACGGCCGCGCACATCTGTTCGTCGAAAGCGTATAGCTCTCAAAAAATGAAGTAGATTGGTCTCTGGCATAAGCAGGTGTGACGCGGCTGCGGGTAATCTATCCAGAAGGCCATCAATCTGATCAAACACCACGTTAAAATCCTCGTTCGCGCGAACAGAGTACACACCGCGCATAATCTTTGCCCATGACGCTCTAAAAGAATCGAGGTTGCGGACGTCCAGCAAAGTTGCGCAAAGTTGGGCGGCTACAGTTGGCTCCTGAAATTTCAGAGCCCGCCCTATCTGGGCCAAAACGAAGTTATCGGGCTGTGATTTCTGCTTCTCAAGATCGAGCAGAAATTGAATATCAATATCATCAAAAGATTTTTTCAGCTCCTCGTAATCGCTCTTGGATGCGTCCGAATAAGGATCAAAATGCAGGTCAAGTTCCCTCAGCGCCGTGCTTGCATCTTCTCCATGACCGAGCTGAGCAGCAATATAATCCTTATAGTGTTTCGCGCTCAGAATCGTTGTTTTTGTTCTATTAAGTGAAAGACCGTAGTCAGCAAGTGAATGAGACAATGTCGAAAGTGCACGGTAGGCATCTTGTTGAGAATCGCATATCAATGTAAAATCATCTACATAGCGATGCCAAACTATCCCAGCATCCGAAAGAGATACGTCTATCGGAGACATCATAACTTCCGCAAGAATTCGGGCGCACTGTCCGCCGACGGGCAGACCGAAAGATCGGCCCGATGAGAGTTTGCTCAGGATTCGATCGATCTGTACTGCAACCGTGGACCCAGAGGGGCTAAGATCGTTTAGGAGATTTTCCAGTCTGTGGTGATAGATATGCTCGTAGTAACTGGATACGTCCGTTTGAATAACGACACTATCCTCATTATTCAAGGCTTCCTCATTTAAGGTTGCTTCTTTATAGGTTCTCCATGAGCGCGACCTGTCAAAGAATGACGGAAAATTGTGCAAGTCGCGGCCAAGCCGATAGGAATGCACCCGGGAACTACGGCTGTCTTCGTTCGCTTCGGCTATAGCTAAGCCAAGACCATTAAGGTACAAGTTCCAAAATGGGTGTATTTTAGTCGTGATGCGAAATCCGTGCGAGCCAGAAGGAGCAAGTAGGCGTTCCGCACCCACTGTAATCTCGCTCATGAAGGCGGCGGCCTGCTTAACAGATTTATTGTTGATATTTTTAAATAACTCAAAACATATTTTTGAGAGCTCTGGTGATCTGTCACGGATAAAGCTCGCGTCGATATCGTAGGGAAGAGTATCGTTTTCGCCGCTTTCCCCGATCTCCATCGCTGCTGCAAGAAAATTTCTCTCTTTAACGTCCAGCATAATACCTTCCGCAGCAGCATGGGCCCGAATCTATGAGATGACACCCCTAAGGTTATACATTTGCAAGCTTCGCCATTAAAAGTCTAGCCAATGAAATCTATCGATATTTTCGTTTCTATCGCCGATTGGAATGATCGTGCCGCCGGAAGAGGGGCGGCCCAGAAGGCGCGGCTTATGACAAACCTTGACTGGCCCACCTGTTCGGATACTGTTGAGGAATGCTCCGAGAAGAAGCGGCGCCGGGCATTGAGGACAGCCGCACGATAA
This sequence comes from Mesorhizobium sp. M8A.F.Ca.ET.161.01.1.1, assembly GCF_004792105.1. Taxonomy (NCBI): domain Bacteria; kingdom Pseudomonadati; phylum Pseudomonadota; class Alphaproteobacteria; order Hyphomicrobiales; family Phyllobacteriaceae; genus Mesorhizobium; species Mesorhizobium sp. M8A.F.Ca.ET.161.01.1.1. The sequence goes on from NZ_SRTD01000007.1 coordinate 150,137, forward strand.
CCGACAATGGGTTTGGTCCCTTACGTCGACGATAAGAAGAACCAGCGCCAGCCTATGGCTGACTATGCTGCCGAACACTCCTCGAACGAAACCAGCGTCTGCGCGCCGTGGTGCGCACACCTACGGAGGGAGTCATGCGGTTTGCATTGGTGAATAGCGAACGAAGCGAGGCTAGGCCCGCGTTGGCAGGCAGTTGCCCGTGCTGCTCGCAGCGGATGGTCGCAAAGTGCGGAACGCAACGAGTTTGGCATTGGGCACATTGCGGCAATCGGAACTGCGACCCTTGGTGGGAGCCGGAAACCCTTTGGCACCTAAGCTGGAAAAATCAGTTTCCCTCCGAGTGGCAGGAAATCATCCGGCATGATGAGAGGGGTGAGAAGCACGTCGCAGACGTGATGACCGAAAATAGCCTGGTAATTGAGTTTCAGCATTCGCACCTGCCTTTGCAAGAGAAGGTGGCGCGCGAAGGTTTCTACCAGAGTATGGTTTGGGTCGTGGACGGTACGCGCCTAAAAGGCGACCATCCCCGATTTCTTGGCGGGCGCCGGCTGTTCAGATCCACACACATGAACGGTGTTTTCACCGTCGCTGATCCGAAAAATTGCTTCCCCTCCGGATGGCTCAGTTGCGGCGTGCCCGTCTTCTTTGATTTTGAGCACACCGTTACGTCCACTGATACATCAACAGCAAAGACCGAGCTGCTCTGGTGCCTTTTGCCGGGACGCGCTGAAGGATGCGCTGTCGTCGTTGCGGTTTCGCCAGTCACCTTTGTGAAAGCCGCGCTGAAGTGGACCTGGATCATCCCAGTTCGGGCAGTGATGCAAACGGTTGCTGCCACGCTAAGGCGCGAGCGAGAAATTGCTGAACGTGAAGCTCGGTCCTCAATTTATGACCGCCCACAGTACCGCAGGCGGAGGTCTAGATCGTTCCGCAACTTTCGTCGGCGACCACGTTTCTAGCCACCAGGCGCACAGGAAGTGGGAAGTCCTAGTTGTTTACCCCCCAGCCAACCGCGGCAGCAAAAATATCTCCGCCCCCTCCGGCAGCTTCTTCCCCCAGGTATCCCGATAAATCACCCCGTCGATCGCGACCGCAATGCCGCGATCGATCCAAGGCTCGAGCCCGGGATACTGTTCAGCCAGTTTCCTGAACAGTTCCCTGATATCCTTGGCCTCGACCTCGACCTTGCTCTTCCCGCCGGCGAGCTGGCTGAGCGCGCCCCAGAGCGTGACTTCGACCATCGCGCGCCGGAGCCTCGTCCTAGCCTTCCCGTTCCGCCTCGATCGCCGCCAGGATGCGTGGCGGCGACATCGGAATATGGGTCATGCGCACGCCGGCGGCGTTCGACACCGCGTTGGCGATCGCCGCCAGCGGCGGTACGATCGAGGTTTCGCCGACGCCGCGCACGCCATAGGGGTGGTTGGGGTTGGGGATTTCCAGGATCTGCGTGTCGATCATCGGCAGGTCGGAGCACACCGGGATGCGGTAGTCGAGGAAGCCGGCGTTCTGCAGCCGGCCGTCCTTGCCGTAAATATACTCCTCGTTGAGCGCCCAGCCGATGCCTTGCGCCGCACCGCCCTGGTACTGGCCCTCGACATAGGTCGGGTGCACCGCCTTGCCGGCATCCTGCACCACCGTGTAGCGGATCACCCTGGTCGCGCCCGTCTCGGGGTCGACCTCGACGTCGCATATATGTGTGGCGAAGGAGACGCCGGCGCCGTCGGCGACAAGCTCGCTATGGCCGGCGATCGGCCCGCCTGTGGTGCCCGACTTGGCCGCGATCTCCTTCAGCGACAGTCTGCCGAGATTGCCGTGCTTCTCGCCCTTGGCGACCGCGTGGCCCTGCTCCCAGACGACGTCGTCGACGGAGATATCCCACATCTGCGCGGCGCGATCGCGCAGGATCTTGATCGCGTTGCGGGCGGCCGAGATGGTCGCCATCGAGGACGAGAAGGTGCCGCGGCTGCCGTCGGTCATGTCGTTGTAGCCGAGGCTCGACGTGTCGGCGACCACCGCCTTGAGCTGGGCATAGTCGATGCCCAGTTCCTCCGCCGCCACCAGCGACAGCGAGGCGCGGGAACCACCGACATCGACGGTACCGACAGCGAGCGACACTGAGCCGTCCATGCCGATGTTCAGGTCGACGCAGGTCTGGCCGCCGAAATTGAACCAGAAGCCGCAGGCCATGCCGCGCCCCTGGTTCTTCTTCAGCGGCGCCTTCATGTGCGCATGGGCCTTCACCGCTTCCAGCGTCGGGCCGATGCCGATCGGGCCATAGACCGGGCCGTAGGACGAGCGCGTGCCTTCCTGGGCGGCGTTTTTGATGCGGAACTCGACCGGATCCATGCCGAGCTCCTTGGCGAGCTCGTCGACCGCGCTTTCCACCGCGAAGGCCGCCATCGGCGCCGAGGGCGCGCGGTAGGCGGCGGTCTTGGGCCGGTTGACCAGCACTTCGAAGCCGACGGTCTTGACGTTATCGAGCTTATAGCAGGCGAACGCCGTCATGGCGCCGATCTCGGCCCATGAACCGGCATAGGGGCCGGCGGAATAGCGCAGCGTGGCTTCCGCCGCCGTGATGGTGCCGTCCTTGCGGGCGCCGATCTTGACGTCGATCGAGGTGGCGCTGGTCGGACCCGAAGCGCGGAACACCTCGTCGCGGGTCATCACCAGCTTCACCGGGCGGCCTGCCTTGCGCGACAGGGCGAGCGCCACCGGCTCGGCCCAGACATGGGTCTTGCCGCCGAAGCCGCCGCCGATCTCGGAGGAGGTGACGCGCAGCTTCGAGGCTTCCATGCCGAGCAGTTGCGCGCAGTGCTGGCGGTAGACGAAATGCCCCTGCGTGCAGACCCAGAGGTCCGCCGTGCCGTCGGAGCTGACATTGGCCACGCAGGCATGCGGCTCGATATAGCCCTGGTGCGTCTGCTCGGTCTTGAACGAGCGCTCGACGATGAAGTCGGCGTGGCCGAAACCCTGATGCACGTCGCCATGGCCGAACTGGCTGCGCTTGGTGACGTTGGACGGCTTGACCGGCTTTTCCTCCAGCCCCTCGGTGAAGACCGTGTCGTTGATCAGCGGGGCGTGGTGCTGCATCGCCTCGTCGACGTCCGTGACATGCGGCAGCACCTCGTAGTCGACCACGATCAGCTTCAGCGCCTGCCTGGCGGTGTGGGCATCGATCGCCGCGACAGCCGCCACCGCATGGCCGTCATAGAGCGCCTTGGTGCGCGCCATGCAATTGTCGAGGATGTCGTACATGGCGGCATCGCCATCGGTGAGATCGGGCAGGTCTTTCGCCGTGATCACCGCCTTGACGCCCGCAAGCGCTTCCGCCTTCGAGGTGTCGATCTTCCTGATCTTGGCATGCGCGTGCGGGCTGCGCAGCACGCGGCCGACCAGCTGGCCGGCCATGTTGAAGTCGGCGCCGTAGCGGGCGCGGCCGGTCACCTTGTCGACGCCGTCGGGACGGATCGGGCGCGTGCCGACGGAAGCGAATTTACGCCCCGAAAAACGCGGATCGAAATTCATCTCAGGCTCCCTTCATCACGATTGCCGCGTCCTGGACGGCACGCACGATCTTGTCATAGCCGGTGCAGCGGCAGAGATTGCCGGCCAGGCCGAAGCGGATTTCCTCCTCGGTCGGGTCGGGGTTCTTGGCCAAGAGGTCCTTGGCCGCGATCAGGAAGCCGGGCGTGCAGATGCCGCATTGCAGCGCCGCATGCTCCAGGAACTTCTGCTGCAGCGGGTGCAGCTTGTCGCCATGCGCCATGCCCTCGACCGTCTCGATGCGGCGGCCTTCCGCTTCCGCGCCGAGCACCAGGCACGAACAGACCAGCCGGTCGTCGAGGATGACGCTGCAGGCGCCGCAGTCGCCCGTGCCGCAGCCTTCCTTGGCGCCGGTCAGCCCGAGCCGGTCGCGCAACACGTCGAGCAGCGTCTCGTCGGGCTGGCAGAGATATTCAATCGTGTCGCCGTTGATCGTGGTTGAAACCGCTACGCCAGCCATCATTTGCCTCCTGCACGTGCATAGGCGGTCTGTGCGGCCCGCCCGGCCAGCACGCCCGCAACCTTGCGTCTGAATTCGATTGTGCCGCGCTTGTCGTCGATGGGGCGGCAGGCCCCGGCGCAGACCTTGGCCAGCCGATCCAGCGCTGCCTCGTCGAGCTTGCGGCCGATCAGGGCCTCGGCCCCTTCTTCCACCAAAAGCACCGTCGGCGCCGCGGCGCCGATCGCCACGCGGGCCGCCGTCACGACGCCCGCCTCGTCCAGCGTCAGGTTGACGCCGGCGCTGACCACGGCGATGTCCATCTCCGTGCGTGGAATGAACCTGAGATAGGCGTCGGCCGAGCGCGGCGCTTGGCTGCCGAGCAGGATCGCCTCGATGATCTCGCCCTTGGCGAGCGATGTCCGGCCCGGCGCGGTCGGCACGGTCTCGACGGCAATGGTGCGCTTGCCCGACGGGCCGACGACCACCGCCCTGGCGCCCGCCGCCACCAGCGCCGGAACGCTGTCGGCCGCCGGCGAGGCGTTGCACAGATTGCCAACGATGGTGCAGCGTCCCTGCACCTGCTTGGAGCCGATCAGCTTCGCCGCCTCGACGACGCCTGGCCACGCCTTCTTCAGCGCGGCGTTCTCGCCCAGCACGGCGCAAGGCACGGCGGCACCGATGCTGAAGCCCTCGGCGGTTTCCCTGATGTCGCGCAAGCCGGCGATGGACTTGATGTCGATGATCAGTTCGGGTTCGACAAAGCCGCCCTTCATCCTCACCAGGAGGTCACTGCCTCCGGCAAGGATGGCGGCCGGGCCGGCCGATCCGGCCAGTTGGCCGACGGCGTCTTCGATTGAAAGCGGACGTATGTAGCGCATCGTCTCCCCTTGGTATGGCGATTTCAGCGACCGTTATAAACAATCGTCTCATAATGACCATCCGGTTCGTAGGCCAAGGCGATTGGGCCAGATGGCAAGATGCGCCGGTGCAACGGGTCTTGACCGCGCCTTGTCGGGCGCCGATCCTCCCGGCCAAAGGGAGGAGCTTCCGGTTAAGACTACACGCTGGACCCGTTCAAGGCGCTCTGCCCCAACCGCGTGAAATAACGGGTGCGAAGGTTTCTGGCCCGCCAAAGCCCGGAAGTTGGACCGTGGCCGGCACGGCCGTTTATCGCTAGCACGGGAATGCAGCGGAGGCGCGAAAACCATGACCCTGACCAATCGCGACATTGTCGAACTGACCGAGTGGCGGCGCAAGCTGCACCGGCAGCCCGAAATCTCGAACGAGGAGGAGAAGACGGCTGAAGCGGTCGTCGCCTTCCTCGCCGACACCGGGCCGGACAAGGTGCTGACCGGGCTGGGCGGGCACGGCGTCGCGGCCGTCTACGACAGCGGCAAAAACGGACCGACCGTCCTGTTTCGTTCCGAACTCGATGCGTTGCCGATCGAGGAACTGTCGGGCGTGCCGCATGCATCGCAAGTGCCGGGCAAGTCGCATATGTGCGGCCATGACGGACACACCGCGATCCTGGCAGCCCTTGGCCGCCAGTTCGGCCGCGAGCGACCGGCCAGCGGCCGCGTCGTGCTGATGTTCCAGCCGGCGGAGGAAACCGGCAATGGCGCGGCCGGCGTCGTCGCCGATCCGCGCTTCGGCGAGATCGCGCCGGATTTCGCCTTCTCGCTGCACAATCTGCCCGGCGTGCCGTTCGGCGAGGTCAGGCTCAAGCCCGGCGTGGTCAACTGCGCCTCGCGCGGCATGCGCATCGTGCTGGAAGGCAAGACCGCGCACTCCTCCATGCCAGAGACCGGCACCTCGCCCATGCCGGCGATATCGGAGCTGATGCCGGCTCTGCCGGCGCTCGGCCGCGCCACCTTCGCCGATGACGACTTCTCCATGGTCACCGTCACCCATGCGCGGATGGGCGAAGCCGTGTTCGGCATCGCGCCCGCCCACGCCGAGGTCTGGGCGACGCTGCGCACCCGCCGCGACGAGCGCATGGCGGACCTCTGCGCCGCCGCCGAAACGCTGGTCACCGAGATTGCCGGCCGGCACGGCCTCTCGGCCAGGTGGGACTATCACGAGATCTTCGTCGCCAGCGTCAACGCGCCCGACGCGGTCGAGCATCTGCGGCGCGCCCTCGACGAAGAGAGCGTCACGCATGGCGAGGAAGCCCTGCCGATGCGCGCCTCGGAAGATTTCGGCCTGTTCGGCCACAGCGCTTCGTCGGCGATGTTCTTTCTCGGCGCCGGCGAACGCCACCCTGCCCTGCACAATCCCGACTATGACTTTCCCGACGACCTGATCCCGATCGGCTCGAGGATCTTCATGCGCACGGCACGCAACCTTCTCGGCTGATTTCAGCGGAACCCGGCCAGCACCGTGGCCAGCACCGCCACGCCCTGCCGCAAGGCATCCACGTGGAGCCCCGCATAGCCGAGGATGAACCCCGCCGTGGCCGGCTGTGGCCCAGCCGGGTCGTAGAGCGGCGTCACCGGATGGAGGCCGATCCCGGCGGCCTGCGCGGCCGTGACGATCGAAGCGACGCGATCGGCGCCGACGCCGTTCACCCAGATGACCAGGTGCAGCCCGGTGTCGGCGCCCTCGATGGTGACCGATTGGCCGAGCTTGTCCGCCAGCGCCCGCAGCAGCAGCGCCCTTCGCTCGGCGTTCTTCCTGCGGATGGCGCGCACATGGCGCTCATAGGCGCCGCTGGCCAGCATATCGGCCAGCGCGTCCTGTTCCAGCAGCGGCGAGTGCCGGTCCGTCAGGCGCTTGGCCGCGCTGAACGCCTGGCGCAGGCCGGCGGGAACGACGAGATAGCCGAGCCGCAGCGTCGGCGACAGCGTCTTGGACAGCGTGCCGGCATAGATGACCATATCCGCGTCCAGCGTCCGCAGCGGCGGGATGGGAGCGACGTCGTAGCGGTATTCGCCGTCGTAGTCGTCCTCGATGACATAGGCGCCTTCCCGGGCCGCCCAGGCCAGCAGCGCGCGCCGGCGCGTCGCCGACAGGACGCCGCCGAGCGGAAACTGGTGCGAGGGCGTCACATAGGCGAGCCGCGCCGGCGGCAGCGCGTCCGTCCTCAGCCCGTCGCCGTCGACGGCGATGGGCGTGGCGACACCGCCCGCCGCCGCGAAGGCCTGGCGGGCAAGCAGATAGCCGGGGTTTTCGATGACGAAGCGGTCGCCCGTATCGAGCAGCAGCCGGGCGCAGAGATCGAGCCCTTGCTGCGAGCCGTTGACGATCACGATCCGGTCCGGCGTGCAGGAGATGCCGCGCGCCCGCCAGAGATAGCCCTGCAGCGCGGCGCGCAGATCGGCCGAGCCCTGCGGATCGCCATAGGCCAGCCGCGCGCCGCGCCGCACGCTGGCCCTGTTCATCGCGCCCCGCCAGGCCAGCACCGGAAAGTCGGCGCCCGACAGGTCGCCATAGCGGAAATCCGCGACCCGCGCCGGCTGCATCAGGGCTGGCACCGGCAGGCCGAGCAGGCGTTGCGCGAAGGCCGAGAGGTGACGGGGCGCGGCCGCCATAGCGGGTTTGGGCGCCACCGTGGCCCCCAGCCCCTGGGCCACTTCAGCGCGCGCCCCGGCCCGCGAGATCAGGTACCCCTCGGCGATGAGCTGGCTGTAGGCCGCCGTCACCGTCGTGCGCGACGCACCCCATTCGGCGGCGAAGACCCGGGTCGACGGCAGACGGTCGCCAGGCTGATAGGCGCCGCTGTGGATCTGCTCCTTGATGGCCGCGATGATGCGGCGCGCGGCTCCGTCCAACTGGACCACCTCAACTCTTCGAAACTGGATATTCCAACAGGCCAGATTGTCTGGCATCTGTGGCTGCAACGCAAGGAGTTCGACCATGTATACCCCGCCCGCCTTCCGCGACGACGACAGGGACAGCCTGATGGCGACGATCCGCACCGCGCGGCTGGCAAATCTCGTCACCGCCACGGCGGACGGACCGCTGGCCACCCCCCTGCCGCTTTTTCTCGACGAGACGGAGGGTGAGCACGGCGTGATCCATGGCCATCTGGCCAGGGCCAACCCGCAGTGGCGCGTTCCCGCGATTGGCGACGGGCTTGCCATCTTCATGGGGCCGGACGCCTATGTGACGCCGTCCTGGTACGCGACCAAGCAGGAAACCGGCAAGGTCGTTCCGACCTGGAACTACGCGGCCGTTCATGCCTACGGGCCGGTCGAGTTCTTCGACGATGCGGACAGGCTGCTGGAGGTCGTCACCCGGCTGACCAACCTGCATGAGGGTGCGCGCGATGCGCCGCGCTGGGCGGTGTCGGACGCGCCGCCCGACTTCATCCAGTCGCAGCTTCGCGGCATTGTCGGCCTGCGCATGCCGGTCGTGAGGCTCGAAGGCAAGCGCAAGATGAGCCAGAACCGCAATGCCGCCGACCGCGCCGGCGTCGCCGCCGGGCTGGCCGCCAGCGAACGGCCGTCCGACCGCGAGGTCTCCACCCTCATCCCGTCGTGAAGGCACGACGCCTCGCGACCTGTTGTCTCCTATCAGCGCCCGCCGCCACCACGGTAAGCTCCGGCTTCCCTTGCCAGCATCAGGTCCGCGTCGTCGAGGATGTAGCGGACGTAGCGGTAGTCGCGAATGAAGCTGATCCGGCCTTCGCGCCATTCCAGCCACATGAAGTGATTCGGCTTCGCCGCGGTCCGGTCTTCGAACACCGCGATCACCTCGCGGCCCTCGACCCATGCCGGCTTGAGCCACAAGCCGTCGCTCTTGGCGTAGATCGTGAAGAACATGCCGACGTCGGCGGCGCCCGCGCGCGGCGGGTGCATCGACTGGTGGAGCCTCACATCGTCGGCAAGCAGTGCGCGCAAGCCGTCCCAGTCGCGCTGGTTGAACATGTTGACGTAGCGCACGATAGCGGCGGAGGCGATGCGCGCATCGGGACGCGGATCGGCCTGCGCGTTGATCTGCCGAAGCCGGGCGCGGCCGCGCGCCAGATGCCCCTTCACCGCATCCACCGTGATGCCGAGCAGGGCGGCGATGTCGGCCAGCGGCTCGCCCAGCACATCCCTGAGGATGACGACGCTGCGTTGCGGCACCGGAAGCTCCGCGAAGCGCGACACGGCGGTTTGCACGGCTTGCCTGCGCATCAGCATCTCCACCGGGTCAGCCGCGTCGGCAATTTCGAGCGCCGCCTCGATCGGCTCGGCCACGCGGATCGCGCGGCTGCGCAGCAGGTCCAGCGCGCGGTTGTGGGCGATCCGGAACAGCCAGGGCCTCAGCTGCGGCACCTCGCACAACTCGTCGAGCGCCACGAAGGCCCGCGCGAACGTGTCCTGCACGACATCCTCGCCGTCGATGACCGATCCCATCAGCCGCGAACAGTAGCGGTGCAGCTCCGGCCGCAGCGCGGCGGCAAGGGCAAGCAGCCCCTCCCGCCGGTCGCGCTCCACGGCTGATTTTTCGTCGCTCAAGGACCAGCGCCCTCCATGATCGTCACGCCCGCGTCGCCGCTGAGGCCGAAGACGACGCCCTCGGCATAGGCCGGGTCCTCCAGCAGCGAGACGACCCTGTCGCCGAACGCCCGGGGCGGCATCGGCGCGCCGAAGCGGGCGACGAATTGTTCCGGCGTGATGCCGATCGAGCCGGCATAGGCGCCGGCGGCCGCATCGCCGATCCCGGTGCCGAGGATTATCTGGCGGGGCAGGATCGCCTGGAAGCGTATGCCGAGGTCTTTCTCTTGCGCCACGCCATTGGCGTATTTGGCCATGAACCACAACATCCGCTTGGACCCACCATAACCGCCCGACATCTGCGATCCGGTGACGGCGGCGCCGCTCGACCCGACCAGCACCCGGCTGCCCGGCTTGAGCGGCAAGTTCAGCGCCGCCTGCAGCCAGTAGAGCCCGGCCTTGACGTCGGTTTCCCAGGCGACGGAGAAATCTTCCCACTTCAACTGGTCCAGCCGCCCCATGCGCGGCGTCGCACCGGCGTTGAGCACCACTATGTCTGGGCGCACCTCGCCCAGAATGCGATAGGCCGCATCCTCGTCCGTGACATCGGCCGCAATGGTGGCGACCCCAAGCCGCGCACCAACCGCTTCCAGCGCCTCGGCGCCCCGCGCGACAACAGTCACCTCGGCGCCCTGCCCGACCAGCGCTTCGACCAGACCGAGGCCAAGCCCCCGGCTGCCGCCGGTGACCACGATTTTCTTGTCCTTGAGACTCATTGGACCCTGCTCCAGTGTTTCACTGTAGCTAAGACGTTTGAGGATCGGGAAAAGAGTCAGCGGTGCGCGAGATTTGGTGATGGCGTCCAGACGTGACGCCGCCAATATGGGGCCGTGAGTGGACTGGCAGGTTTTGGGCCAGCTTCCAGCTTTGTTGCCGTTCCGAGCGAGTTCCAGCGGGAAGGCGCGGTGAGGACGCTCACCGATCTATCGCGCGATCTTGCGAATGCGGTAACAGGAGCGGGGTTTCAGGGTGATGACGGCCACCATCACCACCCCGACACGGATTCCAAGAGGCGGCCCGCCAAGTGACTTTTAAACCCCGATCCCGACGTCGATAGCATCAAGTTAAAGTCGTTAGAGTTTCCAATAAACAGCTGCGTTTTTCCGGTGAAAGCTTGATTGAAAGCTTCCGCCGCCCTTTGAAAGGCCAAAATGGGCTCGAATTCTTGCCAGGAGGAATCGGCTGGACGATTATGCAAACAGGTTTCAAAGAGTCTCCTCAGTGTCTGACAGCATTTTGCCAATACCGGCCATACCTCCAGGCCTTAAGGAAGCTGCGGCGCGTGGCGTGCTAATCCCATTTATTGGCGCCGGCGCGTCCGTGCTCACTGGCTGTCCGTCCTGGGTAAAACTCGCTGATGGCGCACTGACTCAATGCATTGCGGCCAACAAGTTCTCTTATGCTCAATTGGCACAAATCGAACATCTGTCTCCAAGAATAAAACTTTCGATTGCCCGAGGACTGGAGGCAGAACACCAATTTAAGATCAACTACGACAATCTGATCAATCCTGCGGTAGGCTACGATAACAATGAATTAGGTCACCGGGTCTATCGTTCACTCAGCAAGTTGGGCGAAACCTTTGTCACAACGAATTATGACGCGTGGCTCGACATCGATATCCCGGATGTCAAAATTTCAACTAGCCCGGTTGATAAAGTTCAAACCACGACGGCTGCCAGACCTACGAAGCGCCGGGCAATCTACCGTGTTAACGAATTTACTCCGGCGAACCTCAACCAGCCTCGAACAGTTTTTCATCTGCACGGATCGTTAGTAGACCCCAAGGGCATGGTCGTGACCACGAGAGATTATATCACTCGCTACGCAAACGACCGCGCCGATGATGATCCCGAACTTGAGAACCGTACGCTGACTTTCCTGAGCCACCTGTTTTCCACCAAGACGGTGCTATTCGTAGGGTACGGTTTGGAGGATCTCGAAATTCTCGAATACGTGATTCAGAAGGCGCGCGTTCCATCACCAGAGGGCAAACCCGAGGCAAGGCACTTCATGCTGCAAGGTTTCTTCTCGCATCAAATGGAGTTAATGCGCAGCCTCTCGTCGTATTATCAGCAGTTCGACATTCAGCTCCTGCCTTTTCAACGCGACAAGAAAGACTGGCATCAGCTCATCGATGTGCTGGAGCATTTTTCGGAAGCCATGCCGGCAAGGTCGCCTTTGAACCTCCAGAAACAAGCCGAGATGGAGGCACTTCTTGACTAACTTACCCTCCAAACTTGAGTCATTTTTCGAGACTATGCGCGAAGGCGAGGAATTTGCTCGGCATGGGTTTGAGCTCCTCACAAAACGGTCAACGCCGGAGCAATATTTTAATCCTTTGAGCGCAGCAGGCTTTTTTGATCCAACGCAAAACTCAGGTCCTGTACCCTCTAATCGCGAGGGATTTGTGCAGATTCCGTTCTGGTCCGCGCTCAACTATCTGGAGGTGGTAGCTAAGCGCGCTGATGAATTGAATGACCACGCATTGGCCGAAAAGGTGATGAACGTCGTACGGGAGGTATCCAACTTCCGGGACATCGATGGCTCCGCCCGCGATAACTACCATACCTACCGCAAGTTCGCGGAGATCCTGGGTTACCTTCCGATAGGCGTTGTCACGCTTGCCGACATCGATCTCATTCCTGCCTGGCTTACAAGCCGATACGATCGCGGAGGTGTCGGCAAAGCCCTCGGGGATGGATTACTCAAGAAGCTGCTAGCAGTCCCCACTCAGGAAAACGTGGAACGAGCATGCCATCTGATGAGCGTATGCATGGCCTTTCGGTGGTTAGCGGAAGATGATCCAAGCGGAAAAGGGCTCGTCACCGAGATTGACGACTACTGGCTAAAAGCAATTGTCGACTCCCACGCCAAGACACTGGGAGTTCAGGGCGGGCTTCAGGCTGTCAAAATATTTGAAAACGGCCTGCGCATAATATTCTCAGACCCCCGCCGGAACTTTGGAAGTTCACTATGGCGACCCGCGGTCGAGACTAATTCGCAAAACGCAAGCTTTAGAGGTCCGGAGAATCGCTATGTCGAAGGTATGCGAAACGCCTTAAGTGGTTGGCTGGAAGCGAGCCCGAACAATGCCGTAAACTATGTCAAAGCCACTCTCAGCGATGAAAGCGGAATAATTAAACGCATCGCTATTCATGCGGTTACGGAACATTTCGAGCTGCTTCGCGATGTATTCGAAGAGGCGATCAACGTAAAGCTATTCAGCTCGGAGTGCCGTCACGAGCTCTATCAACTTCTGTCCGAGAAGTTCGCAGGTCTATCCGAATCAGCAAAAGCAAAGGTGATTTCCGCACTGCGCGCGCTGCCGGTTCCAAGAAGCGGTGAAGATCGCGATCGTCGGCTCAAATACACACAGCGGGAGTGGCTGACCGCCATAAAGACCCAACCCGAGGCGGCCGTATGGTTCGCAGAATTGTCGGCGGACCCCGAACTTGGGTCGCCTTCGGATCATCCGGATTTTTTGAGCTATCACGAAGTTAGAAGTGGCCCCGGTCCAACGCCTTTTGGTGAAGACTCATTGATGGCTTTTGCCGAAGATGGCAGCATTGTGGATCGCCTAAATGACTTCGAGGGCAGGGATAGCTGGAAAGGCCCCACCGTCGGAGGTCTGGTCGCCGCGTTGGAAAATGCCGTCGCTACCGCCCCAAATACATTTCTGCCTCTTCTGGCTAACTTTCATCAGGCGAAGGTTTCTTATCAGCACGCATTAATTTCGGGGTTTAAGCGCGTGTTTGAGGCTTCTACCCCAACCGATACTACGTTCGACTGGCGAATGGCTTGGCCCAAGCTCATGACTTTTTTCGAAGAATGCCTGGCGGCCGAGCAATTTTGGGAACCGGAGGCGGAGCAGAACAGGGACCTGCTCCCGACACGCTCATGGATGGCCTCACTGATCGCCGATTTGCTTGAGGCGGGCACCAAGACGGACGAAACGGCCTACCCAGTCGATTTGCTGCCGAGAGGCTGGGAGTTAATCAAACTACTCCTCGCCCGCACCAAAGATACCAGCGCAAGCCTGTCGGACCCGATGTCACACGCGCTCAACACCCAAAGGGGCCGAGCAATCGGAGCAATGTACAACCACGCCCTGCGTGTTTGTCGCGTCGCCCAGCAGGCAGGCCAGCCGGTGGAAGAAGCGTGGGCAACCCTGGTGCCGGTTTTTGATCAGGAACTAGGCAAGTGCAGGGATGCGAACTTCGATTTCACAACCCTGTCGGCGTCCTACATCGCCAACATCGATTACATGAGCCATGACTGGCTGGTCGCAAACATCAACGGGCTTTTCAACAAGGCTTATCCCGCCAATCTCAAGGCGGCGTTTGGGGGCTTGGCCTACGCCACGCCGACACACCCGATTTATCAACTGCTATCCTCGAACGGTATACTCGAGGCGGGCATGAACTCGAACTTGGAAGACTCTCACAGCCGAGAACGCATCATTGAATGGATCTGCCTCGCATATCTTTGGGGCGACGAAACTTTAACGTCGCCCCTGATGGTAGCCATCTTTGCGGGTGGCACTTCTGATCTCTCTGATGCCGCAGAGTTTTTCTGGAGAGTTCAGGGGAACGAGTTGACGCCGGAGCAAATCGAAGGTGTGTTGGCCTTTTGGGAGAAGTGCTTAGCTTGGGCAAAAGGCCAGACCGAACCGCCTGAGCACCTACTTTCGAGACTGGGCCGGCTGGCGCCGTCTATCGGAGATATTAACGAGCGCACAAAGGCGCTTTTGTTCGGCGTCGTCCCGTTCGTTCACACCGATTATTCGTCGGACCAGATGGTGGAGCAGCTCGCGAGATTGTCTGACACCAATTTGGCGGCGACCATGGAGCTCTTGGAACGGATGTTCGAGGTCAGCACTCCCGACTATGATATGGACGACAAATTGAAAACCTTGCTTCGCAAACTTGCCGACGCAGGGCACCGAGCCGCAGTTCTTCGCTGCATAGAAAAGCTTCGGAAGACACTGCCTGGCATGCTCGAATTATACAAAAAAATATTGGCGGAAGCGCCAACCGCCCCGTCAACTTAGCGGTCTCCCTTAACAAAACGGCATTAGGCGGAGTTGTCCGCTTTCGGGAATTCCCTCGCCCACTTTGAACGACCGCGATGAGCCGCATGGCAGCCACATGGCCTGAGGCCGGCGGCGAACCGGCAGCTTCAAGGGCATGCCCAGTGGACGGTCCGCGAGACATATGCTCCATGGGCAAGGGACGAAGCGGCGGGGAAGAAGTGAAGCGCGTTTTTCGATTGTTTGCCGCGGTGGTCATGGCGTCCGCAGTCAGCGGCTGCACCAGCATTTCCTATTACGCGCAATCGCTGGAGGGTCATGTGCGGATCATGGCCGCGCGCGAAGACGTCGGAAAACTGATCCAGGCCCCTTCTACCCCTGCGGCCTTGCGCACCAGGTTGACGTCGGCGAGCGCGATCAGGCGGTTCGCCACGGACGAACTGGCACTGCCCGAAAACAGCAGCTACCGCAGCTATGTCGACATCCACCGGGATGCCGTGACCTGGGCCGTTTTCGCCGCCCCGCAATTTTCGCTGACGCCAACAACATGGTGCTTTCCGGTTTTCGGATGCGTTCCCTACCGGGGTTACTTCGACCGGAAATCCGCGACGGAAAGCGCTGCCGCACTTCATGAACGGGGGCTGGACGTCTATGTCTCCGGCGTCACCGCCTATTCCACGCTTGGCTGGTCCAGTGACCCGCTGCTCAGCACCATGCTGCGTCAGGACGACACTTATCTCGCCAGCCTCATCTTTCATGAATTGGCGCATCAGCGGCTCTATGTGAATGGCGATTCCGCATTCAACGAGGCTTTCGCGGTTGCCGTCGAAACCACCGGGACAAGAAAATGGCTCCGCGCGGCCGGCGACCGCGCCGGCTTGCGCCGCTACGAAGCCGATCGCAGGCGCAGCGCCGACTTTCTCGCACTGGTGTCAAAAACCCGCGACGAGTTGAGGCAGGTCTATCAAAGCTCCCGTAGCCCCGAGGAGATGGCGGCTGAAAAGGCAGCCACGCTCGACAGGCTGCGGATGCGCTACCGGCAAACGCGCGACAGACGCTGGGCCGGATACCGGGGATACGACGCCTGGTTCGATGCCCCGATCAACAACGCAAAGCTCGCCGCGACTGCCGTCTACGGCGAACAGGTTCCGGCGTTCATTCGCCTGTTCAACCTCTGCTCCGGCGATTATCCGAGGTTTTACGCATCCGTTCGACGGATCGCGGATTTGCGCCAACCTGCCCGCGCCGAAGCGCTTGAGGCCGCCGCCACGTGTGATTGATTTTAATAAGCGAACGCAATTGTTGAAGGGTTCCGCCTCGTTCTTGCTTTAGCGGTCGAGACCCCAAACATCTGGATGTCGTGCGAAATACTCGATCAGCATTTCGATGAGGACCCGGACTTTCCGTGTGGGGTGCCTACCCGGCGGCCGGACGACATACACGCCTGCCGAAGGCGGGGGATAGCGCGTCATCACCGCAACGAGTGCGCCGGAGGCCACATATTCGTGCGTGATGCAGTCGGGGAGCCAGGCGATGCCGAGTCCAGCCGCCGCGGCAGCGGCAAGCGCCGTAGCGTTGTCGGCCTTGAACCTGCCCTGCGGCTGAGCCGTGACAATCTTGTCGCCATCCACGAACTGCCAGGCTTCCGTTCCTTGCATGAGGGCCTGATGGTCGACGAGTTGCTCTACCTTCTCAGGTGAACCGTGCGCCTTGATGTAATCCGGGCTTGCGACAAGCTTTCCATAGATCGGCCCGACGCGCTTCGCGATCAGGTTGGAGTCCTGAAGGTAGCCAACCCGGATCGCGCAATCGAAACCTTCGGCGATCAGATCGACGAAGCGGTCGCTGTAGGAGCTATGGATGTGGAGTTGCGGGTGGTGTTGCGCCATTTCCGCAAGCACCGGAGCGAAGTGGGTCGGGCCGAAAGAAAGCGGCATGGCAACCCTCAGGCGGCCGCGCAGTTCTCCGGTTGGGAGGATCGTTTCCCTGGCCGTGTCGATCTCGGCGCTGGCGCGTGCCGCATGATCCCTGAACGTGATCCCCGCTTCCGTAAGCGCCGCACCCCGGGTCGTTCGTGCAAGAAGCTGAACGCCAAGTTCCGCTTCAACCCGAAAGAGCCGCCGACTGACGATTGACTTGGAAACGCCGAGCCGGCGCGCGGCGGCCGATACGCCGCCTGCATCGGCCACTACGACGAATGTCTGCAGATCTTCAATGTCCATTCCGGCGTTCCTCATTTCGCAACACAGTATGCCTGACCATGGCACTACCGCATCACCAAGAGGAACAGCAAATTGCGTCCAGGCAACGCCGCCCGCTGGCGCATGTCTCCCGTGAACCCAGTGCCGTCCATGGCGGCAGAGAAAGGAAGTCTTGATGACCCCTCGCAACGGCCTTGATTCGCTTCTTCGTCCTGAAGACTCGGTCCTCGTTCTGATCGATCACCAACCTTATCAGCTCGCAAACCTGAACAGCCACGATCCGCACATGGTGGTCAACAACACGACCGCGCTGGCGAAGCTGGCAAAAGCCTTCAATGTTCCGGCCATTCTCACCAGCGTGATCGCGGCGCGCGGTGGACTTCTCTTTAAGCAGATCACCGACGTATTTCCGGACCAGGAAGTCGTCGATCGCACCTGGGTGAACACCTGGCAGGACGAGAATGTGGTGAACGTCGTCAAGGCGACCGGCCGCAAGCAGCTGATCATCGCCGGCCTGTGGACCGAGGTCTGCGTCGCAATGCCCGTGATCCAGGCCGCCGGTGAAGGCTGGGACGTGACCGTGATCACCGACGCGTCGGGCGGCATTTCGAAGGAGTCTCACGAAGTTGCCATCCAGCGGATGATCGCGGCCGGCGCGAACGTGATGACCGTGATGGCGCTCGCTGGCGAATGGCAACGCGATTGGGCGCGCACCGAGCATGTCGAGGATCTGACCGAGATACTCATCCAGCACTTCGGCGGCAGCGGCATCGCGTATCTTTGGGAGCAGCAGCTCCTCAATACGCCTGTGCCGAGCGCCAAGGGCTAAGCTGAATAGGGATGACGAGCATCCGGGGCGATGCGTCGCAAGGGAATTGAATACGTATCGGGTCTCGTCATCCCACGCCGCCTCGCCAGCCTCACCGCACTGGCTTTCGGCGGCGGCGCCGGGCACTGATCGCCTTGACTGGTGATCTTGTCGCGGCGGATATGCGCTCGACGCCGGCACCTCGTCCAGCTGGCCCATGGGCCAGTGCTTGCGAGGCGCGGACGGATGCTGGCCGGCATCATTTTCGTGGCCTTTGAGGCGCCGATGATCTGATCTGCCCTGAACCGCGGAAAGCCCACGCGATCCAGGGATCATCCCTCGGCGGATGCCTCAAAGCCTAGCAGCCTGGCATCGCATCGCCCGCCAACAGTGACGTTCCGACGTCTGCGTCGAGCGCGAAGCGCTCGCAGTGCTCACCGTCGGACTCATCGATGAAGCTCTCGACATGGTCGAAGCCGAGCTTCGCCAGGATCCGCAGCGACGCGACATTGCGCGTCGCCGCCTCGGCCGTCACCCGTTCGAGCGCCAGGGTTTCGAAGGCGTAGCGAAGCACTTCGCGCGCGGCCTCGCTGCCCAGCCCCTGCCCCCAATGCGCGCGCCCGAGCACAAATCCCAATGCGGCCGCCTTGGCGTCGGTTGCGAAGGACAGGGTGATCGTCCCGATCGCATCCGACACACCCGCCTGGTCCACGGACCATTTGATCGCCTTGCCGTCGGTGAACCGCTGACGCGAAAGCGCGAGCCATCGCGCGCCCGCGCTCATGTCGTCGGGAACGGGATCGCCGGCAAGGGAGGCGGATTCGACATCGGTGGCACGCGCGAACCATGCCGGGATATCCCGATCGCCCGGCGCCCGAAGCACGAGCCTTGGTGTCGTGAGCCTGGGAACTGCTTTCATGGAGGCATTTTCGACCCGAGGCGGCGCCAATGCAATGGCGCTGGCAGGGCTCGGCTATAGCCAGGCAACGCCGGCCCAATCGCCTCTTCATCAATGCTTCACCATAGCGGCAACGGTGACGGAACCTTCCTGATCGCGGCGGACTTCTGGAGGCATTCTGAGCTCGATTGAAGAGGTCCCCGCATGAGAGTCACCGCAGCAGGCATCGACCGCATCAAGATCGGCAATGCGGACGCGAGCGGCCAAGGCGCGCATTTCGTCGTCTGGCTTTATCTTCAGGTCGACGAAGGGGGGACACAGACCGGTCAGGAACTGGTGGTGTCGGTGCCGTACGATGCGCGGATGACGTTCGACGACCTCGCGACTCAGGCTTTCGAGAAGGCACACGCCATGCTTCGAGCCTGCTGCGAGGTGGATGAGGCGATGTGGTGGAAGCAGTTCAACCGCAGCCTGGCGCCGCTGCCCGAATGGACGCCCGGCGCCCAGTAGTTGGCGAACCCGAACCAGGAATGGATGCTGCCTGGCGTGCGGGCGGCAGTCTCGCACCAGATCCGTCTCAGGTCGAACACCGACATTGTTCGCGGCCGCACGCCACCCGAGCCAGACCCGCGCCGATTTCATCCTTGACGCGTAACCCAGCCCCTCACCCTCGCCGTTCTCGGCCTGCGCCAGCACGCTGAGCAGCTGGCTCGTATTGTCGATCGAGAACTGCATGCGTTCGCTCGCCCAGACCGTTTCGGAATAGGAGATCGGCGTGCCTTTCATGTCGACATCGACTTTTTTCGTCAGCATCACCGGCTCGGTCTCCGGTTGCGCGAGCCGTCGCGCCTCCTCCTTGGTCGGCAGCCGCACGATGATGTCGGTGCGCAGCCTTATGTAGTCGGTGACGCCATATTCGGCGAGGATGACGCTGACGCTGTGGCCCTTGCTTCTCAAGGCCGCGGCAACGTCCGTCTCGTACCGTCACATCTTGCGGATATCTCCGGTGGCAGCACGACGGGCCGGCCTGTTTGTCCTACACAACCCTGTCACCAAGCCAAGTTATCCGGTCATCAGAAATGAAACATTCAAATGCACGCCTTGAAACCACCTGGCCGGAGGGCGATCCGGAAATGCGGAATGTTGTTTTCGGAGACGACCATGCTTGAACGGGCAGACAAGGCCGCACCCCACCGCGGGGACGAACCGATGGAGCGGCGGAACATGTGGCTGAGTGAATTCCAGATTGTCCTGCGCGACCGTGTCATTGCCAATGGCGCCGTCAGGGTCGAAGGCGGCCGGATCGCCGAGATCCGCGACCAACCTGTCGAGAACGCCGACTTCACCGGCGGCGGCCGCCTGCTGCTGCCTGGTTTCATCGACATGCATGGCGACATGGTGGAGCGCGAAGTGGAGCCGCGCAGCGGTGTCCACGTGCCGATGGAAATCGGCATCGCCGAACTCGACAAGCGGCTGGCCTCCTGCGGCGTGACCACAGCCTATGCCGCGCTTTCCTTCATCGGCAACAGCGCCACCGCGGCTTTGCTGCGCTCGGAAGAACACACATCTTCCATCATCCAGACCATCACCGGGCTGAAGGACGACCTTCTGGTCGACCACCGCATCCACGCCCGTTTCGAGGTGACGTTCACCGCGGCTGTCGGCGTGCTGGAACGACTGATGGATGCCGGCAAGCTGCATCTGGTCTCACTGATGGATCACACGCCCGGACAGGGACAGTACCGCGACGTCGAACTGTATATCGCCCGCCTGGCCAAGGAGCGCGGCATGTCCATTGCCGACGTCTCCGAGGTCGTCGGCAAGCGCATGGCCGATCGCAACGGGCATGGCGGTGTGCTCGGCACGCTGCAAAGCCTGTCGGCGTTTGCCCGCGCCCGCGGCATCGTGCTCGCCTCGCACGATGACGACACACTGGAAAAGGTTGAGTTCGTCCACGGCCTGGGAACCGTGCTCAGCGAATTTCCGGTGACCCTGGAGGCGGCGCGGGAAGCCCGCCGGCTGGGCATGTATACGGCCATGGGCGCGCCCAACGCGTTGCGCGGAGAATCCTATTCGGGCAATCTTTCCGCCCGCCAGGCCTATCAGGCCGGGCTGCTCGACATGCTGGCCAGCGACTATCACCCGGCCTCGATCCTGCCCGCCGTGCTCGGCCTGGCGCAGTTGCGCGAGGATGGCCTGGCAGCGGCTGCGGCGCTGACCAGCGCCAACCCGGCCAAGGCATTGGGCCTGGCCGACCGTGGCGCCATCGAGCCTGGACTCCTGGCCGATCTCGTCGTCGCCGATGTCAGCCCCGTGGCCCGCGTGCGGGCCACCTTCCGTGCCGGCCGCATGATTTATGGCGACGGCACGCTGGCGCCGGCGCGCAAGGCGGAACGCTTTCAGGAGGTGGCGACCCACCCGTATCTGCAGGCCTAGAGCAATCGCCAAGAAAGGTGCGGGCTGCTTATCGTTCCCTGAGACGGTGAACCATCCTAAAGATCGAGCGCCACCATCATCCCGCGCACCTCCGCCATTTCCAGCAGCAGATCCTGCAGCCTATCGATGGTCAGCGCCGCGCCGGCTGCCGCCGGCAGTTCCGCGATACTCTCCTTCATCGAAATGACGGCGACCCCGGTTTTCTCGGAAAGCAGCCGTGCAATGGCCGTGCGGACAAGCGCGTTCTGTTCAGGCATGATTCCCCTTTCATGCTGTGATGACGGCACCATTTTCTTTCATGTTATATGCCAGCCGCAACTTATGCGAGCGTTCATTCACGCTTGCAAGTCGTCTTGTCGATCATCCCGGCAGGATCGGCAGCCGCTCAGCAGCGAGAGCGACGGCATCCCGCTGTCATTGGGCTCCATGGCGGCGAGCAGGGCCAGCGGCACTTCGTGCCGGTAAAGACCGATGAAAGCCCTGCCTCCCACGGTTACCGGCAATTCGGTCGATCTGTCGAAAATGGAATACGTGCCTGTCGGCTCGTTCAGTATCTCGAAACGGCACAATGCAAACCTCATCCTCCCCCCGGGAGCCCTGTAACGCGCGCGCCCGTCAGAGGTTGCATAAAAAAATCGATTTTTTCGAGGACCGCGTGCCGCTGACCTGAAAGGCAGGAACAACAGGCTCGGCAAAGACCTCTGATTGGCTCTTGCCGAAGCCGGCGGCCTCGCTCATCCATGGCGTACGGACAACAGCCTGGGACCCGCGATGACCGACGCCAGCCTTCACCTCGTCGAAGCGACGATCGACCAACTGCGCCAGGCGCTCGACGAGGGCACTGTCACCAGCGTCGAACTGGTCGCGGCCTATGTCAGGCGCATCGCCCATTTCGACCGGCACGGCATCAGCCTCAACGCCGTGCCTGTGCTCAACCCTGATATGTTCGAGGAAGCCGCCGCTTCCGACCAGCGGCGCCGGCAAGGTAAGACGCTCGGGCCCCTCGACGGCATCCCCTACACCGCCAAGGACAGCTACAAGGTCAGGGGCCTGACGGTGGCCGCCGGCTCGCCCGCCTTCGAGCATCTCGTCGCCAATGAGGACGCTTTCACCATCGCCCGGCTGCGTGCCGGCGGCGCGGTGCTGATCGGCCTCACCAACATGCCGCCCATGGCCAATGGCGGCATGCAGCGCGGCGTCTATGGCCGCGCCGAAAGCCCGTACAACGCCGACTACCTGACCGCCGCCTTCGCGTCGGGCTCCTCCAATGGCTCGGGCACCGCGACGGCGGCGAGTTTCTGTGCCTTCGGGCTCGGCGAGGAAACATGGTCGTCCGGCCGCGCGCCGGCCACCAACAACGCGCTGGTCGCCTACACGCCCTCGCGCGGGGTGATTTCGGTGCGCGGCAACTGGCCCTTGGTGCCGACCATGGATGTCGTGGTGCCGCACACGCGCAGCGTGCCCGACATGCTGGAACTGCTTGATGTCATCGTCGCCGATGATCCGGAAACCAGAGGCGATTTCTGGCGCGCGCAGCCCTGGATCAAACTGCCGAAAAGTTCCGAGTTGCGCACACCGCGTTACACCGATCTGGCGCTGGAGGGGTCGCTCAAGGGCAAACGGCTCGGCGTGCCCGGAATGTATATCGGCCGCGACAGCGAGGCCGACCGGCCGATCGAAACCCGCGCCTCGGTGCTTGATCTATGGGAGCAGGCGGCAACGGATCTGCGCCGGCTCGGCGCTGAGATGGTCGAGGTCGATTTTCCCGTCGTCTCCAACTACGAGCGCGACCGTCCCGGCGCGCGAACCATGGTCGAGCGCGGACTGGTGCCGGCGGACTTCGCCGACCGCGAAATCTGGGACCTCTGCATCTGGGCCTGGGACGATTTCCTGCGCGCCAATGCCGACCCTGCCTTGCCCGATCTCGCCTCTGTCGACGGCCCGAAAATCTTTCCGCAGCCGCCAGGCACCTTGCCGGACCGCTATGAAGGCGGCTTCGACCTGGCGGACTATGTCGAGCGGGCGAAGTCCGGCGTCACGCCCTTCAAGGACATCCCGACCATGGCAGACGGGTTGACGGGACTTGAGGCGACGCGGCGCATCGATTTCGAGGACTGGCTGGACGCCAACCGCCTCGATGCCGTGGTGTTGCCGGCCGCCGCCGATGTCGGCCCGGCCGACGCCGACATCAACGAGGCGTCCGCCGCGCTCGCCTGGCGCAACGGCACCTGGGTCGCCAACGGCAATCTGGTCTGGCGCCATTTCGGCATCCCGACCGTCACCGTGCCGATGGGCACCATGGCCGACATCGGCATGCCGGTCGGCCTGACCTTCGCCGGCAAGGCTTACGACGACGAAAGGCTGCTGCGCATGGCCGGCGATTACGAACGCTCCACGCAGCGCCGCACGAGCCCGCCGCGCACGCCTGAACTGGCCGATGATGTGTTTTCACGCGGTTCCGCCCAAGCCGGGAATGGCGAAGCGCCCGCGCTCACGATCAAGCTTGCGGCCGAGACGCGGGCTTCGGGCGATCAGGACGAGATCGCCATCACGCTTGATCTGCCCGGCGACGCAGAGGCGCAGAACGCCAGCGTCAAGCTGCATGTCAACGGAGACGCCGTCGCGATGCAACAAAGCGGGACGCGCTTCATCGGGCGTGGGCTCGTTCCGGCCGCCGAGCACCAGCGCCTCCATAGCCCCTGGCGCGGCGCGTATGGCTCGATCGTGACGGCGGTGGTGCGGCTGGAGGATGGACGCACCGCAGGCGCCTATGCGGTTACGGGTGGGATTGGGTAGCGAAGTAGTGAAAAGCGCAACGTCTACCGTCGAGTTCTGTCACGCCCCCCTTTGTCCTGCCGGACAGAGGGGGGCGCCGTAGAGCGCCACCGTTGCCGCTACCCCCGCGCGGCCCACAGCAAGCCGCGCTCGACCATCAGCGCCATTTCCGGCACCGCGAACTCATCCGCGGTGTGACCAAGCGAACTGTAAAAGACCTTGCCCGCGCCATACCGGCGCTTCCAGACGACCGGCATGACGACGCCGCCAATGCCCGGGAAATGCGCGTCGGTGAATGTGGTTGTCGCCAGCACTTCGTTGCCCGGGTCGACATGCATGTAATATTGCTCCGACCTATAGGCGAAATCACTGACGCCTTTCGTGATCGGATCGTCCGGCCGGGTGATGACGACGCGATAGTCGATGATGTCGCCGGGATGCGCGACCCATTGGCCGCCGGTCATGAACTGATAGTCGGGCTCATTGCGAAAGCTGTCGCCCATCGTGCCGTGGAAGCCGCCGAGCCCGCTCCCTTGGCGAACGGCCTGCGTCAAGTTCTTCAGCTCGGCCTTTTCGATCGTCGACATGGTGATGACAGGCACGATGAGATCGAATGAGGCAAGGTCCGGGTCGGCGAACATCGCCGTGCCGTGGCCGATCGTCACCGTGAAACCGTTGCGCTCCAGCATGTCGCGCACGACATTGGCGCTGCGCTCAGGTGTGTGGCCTTCCCAGCCGCCCCAGGCAATCAACGCCTTCTTCGCCATACCGTGAACCTCCGTGAACCGCCCGCCATGGCGGATGGTTACACGGCGCGGCGCTCAGCGCCACCCCAGTCCAGGCGCGACGTGCTTCAGGATCGCCTCGAGGACATGGGCGTTGTAGTCGACGCCGAGTTGGTTGGGCACGGTGAGCAGCAGCGTGTCGGCCTGGGCGATCGCCTCGTCCTGCGCCAATTCCTTGATCAGCACATCCGGCTCGGCGGCATAGCTGCGGCCGAAGATCGCCCGCGTATTCTCCTCGATGAAGCCGATCTGGTCGCGGCTCTCATTGCCGCGGCCGAAATAGGCGCGGTCGCGGTCGTCGACCAGCGCGAAGATGCTGCGGCTGACCGAGACGCGCGGTTCGCGCTTGTGCCCGGCCGTCTTCCAGGCCTCGCGATAGACGCGGATCTGCTCGGCCTGCTGGACATGGAACGGCTTGCCGCTCTCGTCGAATTTCAGCGTCGAGCTCTGCAAATTCATGCCGAGCTTGGCCGCCCATTCCGAGGTGGCGTTGGTGGCCGCGCCCCACCAGATGCGCTCGCGCAGGCCTTCCGAATGCGGCTCGAGCCGGAGCAGGCCGGGCGGGTTGGGGAACATCGGCCGTGGATTGGGCTGGCCAAAGCCTTCGCCGCGCAGCGTGTCGAGGAAGACCTCGGCGTGATGCCGCGCCATGTCGGCGTCGGTCTGGCCTTCCTGCGGCTGGTAGCCGAAATAGCGCCAGCCATCGATGACCTGTTCGGGCGAGCCGCGGCTGATGCCGAGCTGCAGACGTCCGCCGGCGATGATGTCGGCCGCACCCGCGTCCTCGGCCATGTAGAGCGGGTTCTCGTAGCGCATGTCGATCACCGCCGTGCCGATCTCGATACGGCTGGTCTTGGCGCCGACGGCGGCCAGCAGCGGGAATGGCGAGGCGAGCTGGCGGGCGAAGTGATGCACGCGGAAATAGGCGCCGTCCGCGCCAAGCTGCTCGGCGGCGACGGCGAGATCGATGGATTGCAGCAGCGCGTCCGATGCCGAACGCACCTGCGATTGCGACGAGGGCGTCCAATGCCCGAATGACAGGAAACCGATTTTTTTCATGGCCCTGAAGTATATGCCGACGGCACATGCTTCAATGGCGAAAGAGCGGGGTTACACACCGTCGCCCTCTCGATACCAAACGTTCGCGATAACCAAGGTGCCAAAGGGCCGACCGCTGTGGAGGATGGGATGCTCAGGGGAATCCGCATCGTCGAGATCGAGGCGCTGGGACCGGCGCCCTTCGCCGGCATGCTGCTCGCCGATCTCGGCGCCGATGTCATCGTCGCCCACCGCAAGCACGCGTCCATGCCGGGTGCGCCGGAGCGCTCGCTGCTCGATCGCGGCAAGCGCTCCATCGCGCTCGACCTCGAGGACGCCGGGGACGTGGCCGTGCTGATGCGCCTCATCGCCACCGCCGACGGGCTGATCGAGGGGTTCCGGCCCGGCGTGATGGAGCGCCTTGGGCTCGGCCCGGATGCCTGCCTCACGGTCAACCCGCGCCTGGTCTACGGCCGCATGACCGGCTGGGGCCAGGACGGACCGCTGGCCGCCACCGCCGGGCACGACATGAACTATATCGGCCTGTCGGGCGCGCTCTGGTACGCCTCCTTGCCTGGAGAACCGCCCATGGCGCCGCCGACGCTTGTCGGCGACATAGGCGGCGGCGCGCTCTATCTGGTGGTCGGCATGCTGGCCGGCATCATCAACGCGCGTGCCGGCGGCCACGGCACCGTGGTCGACGCCGCGATCGTCGACGGCTCCGCTCATATGATGAACCTGCTGATGTCGCTTGGCCAGTCCGGCGCGCTCGCAACGGAGCGCGGTCAAAGCCTGCTCGATGGGCCGCATTGGTGCCGCGTCTACCGGACGTCGGAGGGTAGCTTCATCAGTGTCCAGTGCATCGAGCCGAAATTCTACGCGCTCTTCCTCGACCGGCTCGGCCTCGCCGCCGATCCAAACTTCGCCCGGCAGTTCGATCGCGAACGCTGGCCGGAGCTCGGCGACCGGCTGGCGGCGATCTTTGCCGCGAAACCCCGTGACGAATGGATCAGCCTGTTCGAAGGGTCCGACGCCTGCGTCGGGCCGGTGCTTGGCCCGCATGAATCCGCCCTGCATCCGCATATGGCCGCGCGCGGTACATGGCAGGCGGTGGACGGCGCGCTTCAAGCGGCTGCGGCACCGCGCTTTTCCAGCGCGCGGTGGACGCCGCCCAAATGCCCGGCGCGCGACGAACACGATGCCGAAATCCGTGCGGACCTGGCGGAGCCGTGATGGCGTCCGTGCTATGCCGGTATTCGCCGGTCGCACGGCCCCACCAGACGAAGATGATTGGCGGATAGGACGAGGTCCATGGCGGTTCGGTCGATCATAAAATTCCCCAATCCCCTCCTCCGTGCCGTGGCCGAGCCCGTAGAGCTGTTCGACGGCGACCTGCACGGTTTGGCCGGCGATCTCATCGACACCATGCACGCGGCGCCAGGGATAGGCATTACCGGCCCGCATGTCGGCATCTTGAAACGCCTGGTCGTGATCCAGCTTCCTTCCGCGGCAAAGCCGGGAATCTATGTAAATCCATCCGTTATCCAGGCCTCGACCGAGATGGTCCGTCATGAGGAAGGCAGCGTTTCCATGCCCGGCGTCACCGAGGACATCGAGCGGCACGCCCGCATACGCGTCCGCTATCAGGATCTGGATGGCAATGAGCGGTTCGAGGATGCCGAGGGTCTGCTGGCGGTTTGCCATCAGCACGAGATCGACCAGCTCGACGGGCTGTTCTGGACGCACAGGCTGACGCGCCTCAAGCGCGACCGGCTGATCAAGCGCTACGGCAAGTTGATGCGAGCGTCGTAGGCGCCAGGCCGTCTACTTCCCGCAGTGGTGATCGTTGATCTTGTTTATCGCAAACCCGTCCGGCCCTGTCCGCTGGTAGGAGCAGGCCCCCGCGGCCGTCGTGACCAACTGCTGGTCATAATAGCGCGGGCCGCCGAACAGGAAATCGATGAGATCGTCCTCGGCCGGAACATAGCGTTCCTGTTCGCCCTGTTGATTGTGGCGGTGCTTGGCCCCGGCGAATGCCGTGGAAGACATGCAGCAGCCCATTGCGAGGGCAAGAACACAAATCTCCAGCCGTTTGGTCGTCATCGCAAAACACCCTTCTGTTCGGTGTTCATCTTATATCCAAATCCTCAGATGACGAAAAGTTCCTGAACACGGGCCTTGCCAGCACCTGAATATCAGCACAGCTAGTCGGTCTGGATCCAGACCGACTTGGTCTCCAGATACTCATGCAGATGCTCGATGCCGCCCTCGCGGCCATAGCCGGACATCTTCATGCCGCCGAATGGCACGGCGGGGTCGATGGCATGGTACATGTTGACCCACACCGAGCCCGCCTTGATGCGGCGGGCGAGCTTGTGCGCGGTGCCGAGATGGCTGGTGAAGATGCCGGCGGCCAGCCCGTAGGGCGTCGCATTGGCGCGCACGACGGCCTCGTCCAGCGTGTCGAACGGCATCGCCGAAATGACCGGCCCGAAGATCTCTTCGCGCGCGATGGTCATGGTGTCCGACACCGCGCCGAAGACGGTCGGCGCGATGAAGTTGCCACCGTCATAGAGCGCGCCCGTCAGCCGCGCGCCGCCGGCGACCAGTTCGGCGCCCTCGTCGCTGCCGGCCTTGATGTAGCCCTCCACCTTGCCGGCCTGCCTGGCATTGATCAGCGGCCCGATTTCGGTTTCCGCCTCGATGCCGTGGCCGACGCGCAGGCTGCCGGCGAACTCGGCGAGCCGCCGCACGAACTCGTCATGGATCTCGCGCGCCACGAACAGGCGCGAGCCGGCAATGCAGATCTGGCCCGAATGCACGAACACCGCCATGGCCGCGATGGGAACAGCCTTGTCGATATCGGCGTCGCGGCAGACGATGATCGGTGACTTGCCGCCAAGCTCGAGCGAGACGCGCTTGAGATTGGTGACGCCCGCCCGCGCGATCGCCTGGCCGGTAAGCGTCGAGCCGGTGAAGACGATCTTGTTGACGTCGGGATGCTCGGCAAGCCGCGCGCCCGCTTCGGCGCCGGTTCCGGTGACGATGTTGACGACGCCGTCGGGCACGCCCGCTTCCTGCATCAGCCGCGCGATCAGCAGCGGCGTCAGCGATGCTTCCTCCGAGGGTTTCAGCACGATGGTGCAGCCCGTGGCGAGCGCCGGCGCGATCTTCCAGATCGAGGCCGCGGTGGGCGCATTCCAGGGGATGATCGCGCCGACGACGCCGACCGGTTCGCGCCGGGTGAAGGTGACGATCTCGCCCGGAATGGAATTGTCTATGGATTCGCCGTGCAGCGCGGTCGCCATGCCGGCATAGAAGCGCAGCATGCCGATGACGCGGCGCCGGTTGGCCAGCGTGCGCGTGATCGGCAGTCCCATGTCGAGCGTGTCGGAAACGCTGAGTTCTTCCCAATGCGTCTCGAACAGATCGGCGATCCTGAGCAACACGCATTGCCGCTCATAGGGCGAGAATGTCGACCATGGCCCTTCGAAGGCCGCGCGCGCTGCCGCCACCGCCGCGTCGACATCGGCGGCTGCGCCGAGCGGCACGGTCGCCAGCACTTCGCCGGTCGCCGGGTTGAGCGCCCGCATCACCTCGCCGGACCGCGCCGCAATCCACTGGCCGCCGATGAACATCGGCCGGAATTCGCCGTGGTAGAGCGTCGCGGCCTTCGCCCTCGGGTCGAAATTCACCGTCATCTCGTCCTCCTCACGAATTCCATGGCGACTATTACTCCCGGTGGGAGCGACCTCAAGCAAGGAAAGCTGAAAGGGCGTTCTCGACCGGGAGCACTCAGCGCATCGCCCGGGCCCGGCGGTCCTGACGAGGCCACGCGCATGTCCGGCAACATGGGCGCCTCAACAGTCATTCACCTCGGTCGTGGCCCATGAAAGCGGGCCGGCGACAACAGGCTGGGATCGGCGCCTTCGCCAAGAAATGGCTTGGGCAGGTCGCTTCCGGTCACCAGGGCCGCGGTCAGTTGACCGAGCGCGGGTCCGGTCTGGATGCCGTAGCCGCCTTGTCCTGCCAGCCAGAAGAAGCCCTCGACATGGGGGTCCCAACCGACCGCCGGCGTCTTGTCCGCAAAGAACGACCGCAGCCCCGCCCAACTGCGCGACACATGCGTTACCGGCAGCGCGGCGGCCTGTTGAACGCGATCGACTGCGATGGCGATATCGATCTCCTCGGGCTGTGCATCACACGGTTCGCTCGGCGTCTCGTCGGCTGGTGAGAGCAACAGCATTCCCGAGGATGGTTTGAAATAGAACATCTCGTCGGCATCGATCACGCCCGGCCAGTCCTTGGCGTTGATGCCGGGTGGCGTTTCGACAAGCATTGCGGTCCGTCGTTTCGGGACCAGGCCAAGCGGCGTGGCTCCTGCCATGGCGGCCACCTGGTCCGCCCATGCACCCGCCGCGTCGACCAGGACGGGCGCCTCGAAGACGCCGGCCGTGGTCGTCACGATCCATGTGCCACCAATCCGCTCGATCGCCTCGACCCGAGCATTGGTGACGACCTGCGCGCCCTGGCGGCGTGCGCCCCGCAGAAAGCCCTGGTGAAGGGTGTCGACATCGATGTCCATCGCCGAACGGTCCAGAAACGCGCTCGCCTCGTATTCAGGTCGCAGGATTGGAATGACCGATCGGGAAGCGTCGGGGTCGAGCCATTCGATGGCTGTTGCCGATTCCGCGACCCTCTCGGCAAACAGCGCCTCCAGCCTGGGCCTCTGCGCGGCCGTGCCGATCGACATTGTGCCACGAGGTGTCAGCAAGGGTACGTCGCAGAAGCCGGACGGCGGCTCGAGGAAGAACCGCCGACTGGCGCGCGTAAACGCGCGGATAGCGACGTTGCCGTAACCCTCGATGAAGAGAGCGGCGGACCGTCCCGTTGTGTGCATGCCGCAATGGGCTTCGGCTTCAAGCACGGTCACCTGTCGACCAGCCGCAAGAAAGAAAGCCGCCGAGGCGCCAGCCATGCCGCCGCCGATGATAAGAACGTCCTGCATGGCTTCCCTCTTGCAAGCGCCGGCAACCAAGCAGAATATTTCCGATCGGTCAAACCTCTTTCCTATGATAAAGGCGGCGCCGCTTGCGAGTCGACTTTGTCCAGTCCCAACCCTAGACTGCCGCCAATGTCGAAAAGGGTCCGCCATGAGCGATTCGAAGCCAAGCCTGGGAGAATGCCTCAAACTGCTGCGCCGGGAGCGGGGCTGGACGCTGACGCAGGTCGCCCAGATGTCGGGGCTCGCCATCTCCACCCTGTCGAAGGTCGAGAACAACCAGATGTCGCTGACCTATGACAAGCTGCTGCAGCTTGCCCAAGGGCTCAAGGTCGACATAACCGAGCTCTTCGGCGTGAGAAAGGCCAGCGCCTCCCCCATCGCGCACGGCGCGCGTGCCGTCAGCCGGCTTGAGGACGGGCGGATCGTCGAGACCCCCAACTATGTCTACCGCTTTCTATGCACGGAACTGTCGCGCAAGGAAATGATCCCCATGCTGGGGTCAATCACCCAGCAAAGCATCGAAACGTTCGGCGAGCTCATCCGTCATCCCGGCCAGGAATTCACTTATGTCCTCGAAGGCGAAGTCGAGCTGCACACCGACGTCTACGAGACGCTGAGGCTGAAAACAGGAGAGTCGGTCTACTTCGAAAGCACGATGGGACACGCCTATGTCAGCGTCGGCGACACGCCGGCCCGGATCCTGTGCGTGTGCACGTCGGCATCCGGCCAGTCGGAGCAGACCATCATCAACGGCGCCAAAAGCGTGCGTCCTCATGACGAGCGCGAGACTGCCGACACGGAAATGACACTTGGCTAATTAGAAAAATATCTTTCCTATCAGAAAAATCGGCTTGCCATCCGAAATGCGGGTGTTAGCGTGGGCGAAAGGCATCCCTCGGTCATCCCGTGAGAGATGCAAAACACAAGCTCGAGGGGAGCGCATCATGTTGTTACGTCGCCTGCCGACTTTTGCGGCATTTGCCGCTTTGACAGCCTTGACCTTTGCGGCGCCGAGCTGGGCCACCGACAAGGATGTCCTGGTCATCGCCAAGGCCGAGGACCCGCCCACGGCCGACCCCGGCGTCGAGGTCAGCAACAACGGCTATACGCTGATCTTTCCGGCCTACGAGCGTCTGGTGAAATATGACGGCGCCAAGACCGAGGTGATTCCGGAGCTTGCCGAGAGCTGGACCACTGCGCCCGACAACCTCAGCTGGACTTTCAAGCTGGCGTCGGGACACATGTTCGACGATGGTTCGCCGGTCGATGCCGCCGCGGTCAAATATTCATTCGACCGCGTAAAGAAGCTGGCGGCTGGCCCGGGCGACATGTTCCCGACCATCAAGGATGTCGTCATTGTCGACCCGAGCACCGTGAAATTCGAATTGTCGGCGCCGTTTGCGCCGTTCCTGTCGGCGCTCGCCACTTCGGCCGGATCGATCGTCAATCCCAAGGCGCAGGAGCACGCGGTCAACGGCGACGACGCGAAGGCCTGGCTCGCCGAGCACAGCGCCGGCAGCGGCGCTTTCAAAATCTCGGGCTGGGAGCGCAACCAGCAGATCACGCTCGATCCCAATCCCCACTATGCCGGCAAGGCGCCGGCTTTCAAGCAGGTCATCTTCAAGATCGTACGCGAGATGTCATCGCGCCGCCTGCAACTGGAGAACGGAGACGCAGACCTGATCGACCAGGTTCCGGTCGACCAGGCCGAGGCCATGAAATCAAGCGCGGGGGTGGTCATCGAGAGCAATCCCAGCCTCTATGTCGTCTATCTCTATTTGAACAACAAGAAAGCGCCCTTCGACAATCCGAAGGTCCGTCAGGCCATATCCTATGCGGCCGACTACAAGGGGCTGGTCGATGGCGTCATGCAGGGCCAGGCCGAACAGATGCGCGGGGCTGTCCCGGACGGCATGTGGGGCCATGACCCGCAGGGCATGCAGTACAGCTACGATCTGGAGAAGGCCAAGCAACTGCTTGCCGACGCCGGTGTTTCCAATCTGCACATCAGCTTCACCTATTCGCAGGCCGACTCCGCCTGGGAGCCGGTGGGGCTTGCGCTGCAGGCCTCGCTCGCCGAAATCGGCGTCACGATGGATATGAAGAATGTCGCCGACACGACCAAGCGCGAACTGGTCGCCAAGGGCGACTACGACATCGCGACGGGCGCGTGGACGCCCGATTTCGCCGATCCGTTCATGTTCATGAACATCTGGTTCGACCCGACCAAGATGGGAGCCCCCGGCAACCGAGCCTTCTATGAAAACACGAAAGTGACAGATTTGATCACCCAGGCGCTCGCGACCGTCGACCAGAAGAAGCGTGAGCAGCTCTATATCGACGCGCAGAAAATCACCAACGAGGATGCACCATACGTCCTTCTGTTCCAGAAGAACGACATCTTCGCCATGCGATCCTCGGTGAAGGGGTACGTCTACAATCCGATGCTGATCCAGGTCTACAACATCGCCGATATGTCTAAGTCCGAATAGAAATCGGCGCCGAAGGCATGTCGCTTATTTCAACAATCCTTCGGCGCCTCGTCTTGCTGGTCTTCGTGGTGGCTGGCGTCGCGGTCATCACCTTCACGATTTCGCATTTGATCCCCGGCGATCCGGCGCAGCTGATCGCCGGCGACAAGGCTTCGGCCGAGACGTTGGCGCATGTGCGCCAGGAGCTTGGTCTGGACAAGCCCGTCACCCAGCAGTTCGTCATATACGTCAAGCAGCTCCTGTCGGGCGATCTCGGCCAGTCCTTGCGGACACGGCGCCCGGTGGCCGGCGATATTGCCCTGTTCCTGCCCGCCACGCTCGAGCTCGGCATCGCCGCGCTGGTGACGGCGATCATGATTGGCGTGCCGCTCGGTGTGCTTTCGGCAATCTACAAGGACGGACCGGTCGACCAGGCGGCGCGTGTCGTGTCGGTTGCCGGCATTTCAATGCCGGTATTCTGGTTCGGGCTGGCGCTCATCCTCCTGTTCTACGTCAAGATACCGATCCTGCCGGGCAGCGGCCGCATCACGCTTGGCATCGCCGCGCCGCCGCGCATCACCGGCTTCTTCCTGGTCGACTCGCTGGTCGCCGGCGACCTGAAAGCCTTCCGGTCGTCGCTCTATCACCTCATCCTGCCGGCCTTTGTCCTCGCCTTCGCCAATCTCGGCATCATCACGCGCCAGATTCGGGCCTCGATGCTGGATGTCCTGCAGGAGGATTATGTGCGCACCGCGCGTGCGAATGGTTTGTCGCGATCGGCGGTCATCCTGCGGCACGCCTTGCCCAATGCCCTGATCCCGTCGGTGACGCTGCTTGGCCTCGCCTTCGGTGATCTGCTCTACGGCGCGGTGCTGACCGAAACGATCTTCGCCTGGCCAGGCATGGGGAGTTATGTGGTGTCATCGATCCAGACGCTGGATTTTCCCGCGATCATGGGCTTCACCATCGTCGCCTCGCTGGGGTACGTGCTGATCAATCTCGCGGTCGATCTGACCTATATGGTGCTCGACCCACAGATCAGGGAACTCGGCTGATGGCGGCGGATGGCATCGTCACATCGCCCCGGCCGGCTGCGCGGCTTCGCGCGGGACGGTTGTGGTATCGCGTGAAGGAAAGTCCTCTCACTCTGGTCGGCGCCGCGATCGCGCTGGCGGTGCTGTTTGTGATCATGGCCGCGCCCCTGCTGGCGCCCTACCCGCCCGACAAGATCTCACTTGCAGCACGGCTTGCCGCGCCCAGCCCGCAGCACCTCTTCGGCACCGATGAGGTCGGGCGCGACCTGTTTTCGCGGGTGCTCTTCGGCGCGCGCGCGTCCTGCGGCATCGCCTTTGCCATCGTCATCATCTCGACCTTTATCGGCTCGATCATCGGCTGCCTGTCCGGCGTTGTCGGCGGCATCGTCGACACCGCGATCATGCGGCTGATGGATGTCTTTCTGGCGCTGCCGGCACTCATCCTCGCCATGGCGCTGGCCGCGGCGTTGGGACCGAGCCTGTTCAACGCCATGCTGGCCGTCGCCGTGGTGCGGGTGCCCGCCTATGTGCGGCTGGCGCGTGGGCAGACGCTGTCGCTGCGCAACCGCACCTATGTGAAGGCATCGCGCAGCTTCGGGGCTTCGCCCGCCTATATGCTGCGCTGGCACATACTGCCTAACGCCCTGTCGCCCATCATCGTTCAGGCGACCCTGGATCTTGGTGGCACCATCCTGACGGCGGCGGCTTTGAGCTTCATCGGCCTCGGCGCCCAGCCGCCGACGTCTGAATGGGGCTCCATGGTGTCGAGCGGGCGCAACTATTTCCTCGACCAGTGGTGGTATGTCACCTTTCCCGGCCTGGCCATTCTGATCAGCGCCATGGGTTTCAACCTGCTGGGTGACGGATTGCGCGACATGCTCGATCCCAGGCTGGGTGGCCGATGACCGAACCGTCCGGCGATGTCCTGCTCGAAATCTCCGACCTTTCGCTCGAGTTCCGCACCTATCGCGGGCCGATCAAGGCGCTGAACGGGGTCAGCCTCAATGTCCGTGCCGGCGAGATCGTCGGCATCGTGGGAGAATCCGGGTGCGGCAAATCGGTGACCATGATGGCGGCGACGCGGCTTTTGCCCAAAGGCAGCGCGCACATTACCGGCGGCGGCATCCGTCTGTTCGGCAACGATCCGATGACGCTCAGCGAGCGTGAACTCCAGCACGTGCGCGGGCGGCTGGTGTCGACCATCTTCCAGGAACCGATGAACGCCCTCAACCCGACCCGACGGATCGGCGAGCAGATCGTCGAAGTCATCCGCCGTCACCAGCGTCTCGACAAAGCGGCCGCGACGAGCAAAGCCTCAGGGCTGCTGCGTGACATGCTGATCAGCGAGCCGGAGCGGATCATGCAGGCCTATCCGTTCGAGCTTTCCGGAGGCATGCGACAGCGCGTGCTGATCGCCATGGCCTTCTCCTGCGAACCCAAGCTCATTATCGCCGACGAGCCGACGACGGCACTCGACGTGACGGTGCAGGCGCTGATCCTGGGCCTCATCAAACACAAGGCGATGAGCACGGGAACGGCCGTTGTTTTCATATCGCATGACATGGCCGTGGTGTCGCAGCTTTGCGACCGGCTCTACGTGCTTTACGCGGGACGGGTCGCGGAAGCCGGAACGACCGCGTCGGTGCTGGCAGCGCCAGCCCATCCCTACACCCGCGCCTTGATACGCTGTCTGCCGGGGCTGGCGCCACCCAAGCAGCCGCTGGAGCAGATCCCCGGTACCTTGCCCGACCTGCTTGACCCGCCTGCCGGCTGCCTGTTTCGAGCGCGCTGCCGCGAGGCGAATGATCGTTGCGTCTCGGTACCGCCGCTGGCTGCCATGGAGCCGGCCCGCCGCGCCGCCTGCTGGCGCCGTATCGAGGAGACGCAAGCCGCGTGACCCAGCCTCCGCTCCTCTCCGTCGAAGACCTGGAAGTCCGCTACCGTGTCACCTCGGGCTGGTTCGGAGGCGCCGACGTCCATGCCGTCAACGGCGTGTCGTTCAGCGTGGCCGAAGGCGAGACGGTCGGCATTGTCGGGGAATCCGGCTGCGGAAAAACCACGCTTGGGCAGGCGATCCTCGGCCTGACCGACATTTCCGCCGGTGCCATCAAACTCAGGGGAACTGAACGGGACCGCGCACGGCGCACCCAATTGCAGATCATCTTCCAGGATCCCCAATCGTCGCTCGATCCGCGTCTTCCGGTCTGGCGCCTGATCACCGAACCTCTGCACATTCGCGGCGGCTACACCCGCAAACAACTGATCGGGCGCGCAACCGAACTGGCCGTCTCGGTCGGCTTGCGGCCGGAGCATGTCGATCGCTATCCGCATGAGTTCTCGGGGGGCCAGCGCCAGCGCATCGCGATTGCCAGGGCACTCGCCGTTGAACCGGCGCTGCTGGTCCTCGATGAGCCGACCTCGGCGTTGGACGTGTCGGTGCAGGCGCAGATCGTCAATCTGCTGCTGTCGCTGCAGGCGGAGCGCAAGCTATCCTACGTGCTCATCTCGCATGACGTGTCGCTGGTGCGCCACGTGGCCGATCGTGTCGCCGTCATGTATCTCGGCCAGATCGTCGAGGAAGGCCCGACGCTCGACGTGCTTGACGCTCCCAGACATCCCTATACCAAGACGCTCCTCGATGCCGTTCCGAGTTTCGATCGTCCACTGACCTCGATCGCACCGCGCGCCGGCGAATTGCCGAGCAACCGAACACTGCCGACCGGCTGCTTCTTCCGCGAGCGCTGCCCTTCCGCGACGACCGGCTGCGAACTGCCGCAGGTTTTGGCACCCGCCGACGGGTTGCGAACAGTCCGCTGTCATCTGGTCACGCGCGCAACCGATACGGCGGTGCCGCGCACGGCGCCGCGACCGGTATTT
The DNA here is from genome assembly GCF_004792105.1 of Mesorhizobium sp. M8A.F.Ca.ET.161.01.1.1. Classification (NCBI taxonomy): domain Bacteria; kingdom Pseudomonadati; phylum Pseudomonadota; class Alphaproteobacteria; order Hyphomicrobiales; family Phyllobacteriaceae; genus Mesorhizobium; species Mesorhizobium sp. M8A.F.Ca.ET.161.01.1.1. The sequence goes on from NZ_SRTD01000007.1 coordinate 186,965, forward strand.
TCCTCCCCGAATGATGCGATTGCTTAGAGCAATTCCAGGAAAAGTGCGTAGCGGTTTTCCCGGGAGAAGCGCGTAGCGCTTCCCCTTGGGAATTGCGTAAAAACAAGAAGCTAGAGCGGGTCGGGCGATTCTTTCAAACGCTGAACCGCTCTAAGCCGCGTCGGCCGCGAATGGGTCTTCCACTTTCGGCCAATAGGGCGTCTTGAGCTTCGTGTAGGGGATCGCGGCGAAGTTGGGCTGGGTCGCACCGGGCGGCGCGCAGAACAGGATGCGCTTGGCGATCGGTGCGAAACCAGCCTGGAAATGGTAATTGGATTTGACGATGACGATGCGCCGCTCGCTTGGATCGAGACCGAGCGCGGTCATGCAGTCGGGATGGAAGACCTGCGTGCGTACCGTGTTGATGATCAGGTCGATGCCGCCGTCGGTGGTAACCCATGCCGCATCCCCGAGCGGCCACGGCATGGTGCCGAACAGCTGCGTCAGCTCGCGACCGAGGCCTTTTACCGTGACGCGCAGATCGACAGGCATGCCCGAGAACACGCCGCACTTGCCGCCGACCCGCAGGTTTATGGTACCGCCGACCCCGGCCTCGACGCAGAAGCGATAGGCGATCGGGTCCCAGTACATGGCGCTGGCCACGTTCCCGATGCCGCGCTCTATCAGCCGGCGCAGGATGTAGGTGGAGTCCCCCGGCGCGCCGCCGCCGGCATTGTCCGAAACATCCGCGATGACGATCGGCCCTTGCGGCTCGGCGAGCGCGATATCGAGCGCCTCGTCGATGCCGAGGAATTTCGGGATCAGGTCGTTGCGCAATGCGAAAAGCTGCTTGCCGAACCTTTCGGCTGTGCGCTCGGCAAGCGACTTGTCATCGTTGGTGACGACCAGCATGCGGGCTCCGACATCCTCGACGTCGCCATGCGGAAAACCATGTCCGAGCGAGACTGATAGTATGCCAGGTTCGGCCTCGGCGGCGATCATGCCATCGACGAAGCCGCGCATCGGCTGCTCCTGCACGCGGAAGGTGCTGATCATGCGGCAGTCGTAAAGCGCCATCACCGGCCTGACCTTGCCCTCCACCGTGTCGACGACAATGCGGTAGATCTCGCCGGCACGGTCCATGATATCGGTGTGCGGATATTCCTTGTAGGCCACGATAGCTGTGGCGTTGTCGACCATCTTCTGGGTTGTGTGGCAGTGCAGATCGAGCTCTGCCCCGATCGGGATGTCGGGCCCGACGACAGCCCTGACATGCGCGAGAAGGTCACCCTCGGTATCGTCATAGCCTTCCGCGACGAAAGCGCCATGCAGCGCCAGAAGCACGCAGTCGACCGGCATGGCGGCCTTGAGCTCGTCGAGGATCTCGTCGCGGAACTGCTCGTAGACATTGCGGATGGTTATGCCTCCGGGCTCGGCGCAGACGCACAGGCTTTCCACGATCTCGTGGCCGTCGGCCTCGCCGCGCTGACGCCACACGAACAGCTGGCAGGACGGCTCGTTCAATGCCTTCGAGGTGGCGTCGCCCCGCGCAATGCCCATTTCCTCGAAACTGTGGTAGCCGGTCGGGATGGGCGCGAACGTGTTGGTCTCGGTGTCCATGCCCGCTATGAAAATGCGCATTCTTTCGTCCTCAACCCAATTTTCGTTTAAGAAAAATCTTTTCTCATCATCAAACTATTATATGATTTCCGCAAGCACCTGGACCATGTAAAGAGCTGCGCCAGACCGCGTTCACGCGGCATCCGGCGGGTGGCACAGAATCGGAAATTCACATGCATCTTCACCCGCTCGACGATCTGGTGCTGGACGAAACCACCAAGGCCATTCCGCCAGGCGTTGCGGTCCGTCTTCATGATGTCGGTTCGATGGGCTGGAACCTCCTGCGCGGAGATGTGCCGCTGCCGGCAGCGGTCATCAGGGAGTCCGCGCTCGACCACAATTCGCGATGGATGCAACGTTTCCTCGCCAAGCGCAACGCGGTCATCGCGCCGCATGTCAAGACGACGATGTGCCCTCAGATCATGCAGAGGCAATTGCGCGACGGCGCCTGGGGCGTGACCGTCGCCACGCTGCACCAGATGAAGGTTTGCCGTCGGTTCGGCATCGATCGCATCGTGCTCGCCAACCAGCTTGTCGGACGGTTGGAACTGGACGCCCTGGTCGCCGAGTTGAACGCTTCGCCCGGCCTCGACTTCTACATGCTGATCGACAGCCTCGATGCCGTGCGGCTGGCGAGCGAGGCGGTCGACCGCTCCGGAACGGCCTCGCGGCCGATCCAGGTGCTGGTCGAGCGCGGCTATCCGGGCGGCCGCACCGGTTGCCGCGACAACGATGCGGCGCTCGAGGTGGCGCGTGCCGCGCATGCCGCGCCGCAACTGCGGCTCTGCGGCGTCGAGGCTTTCGAGGGATTGATCAAGCCGAAGGACGGTGGCCCGGCACAGGCAGTCGCGGATTTCGTCGACGAGATCGGCGCGCTCTACGAAGCATGCGCCGGCGAAAACCTGTTCGAGCGCGCGCCACCGATCGTGACGGCCGGCGGTTCGTCGTTCTACGACATCGTCCTCGATCGCCTCGCCGGCAGCGGCGCGCAGGTGATGACGCGCAGCGGCTGCTATGTCAGCCATGACAGCGGCATCTACCAGGCAGAGCAGAAGCGCATCCTCGCCGCGACCGGCGAGAACGAAGGTCTGGTCAACGCGCTGGAAGTCTGGACCCATGTCCAGTCCTGCCCTGAACCGGGGCTGGCCATCCTGACCGCCGGCAAACGAGACTTTGGAACCGACTCCGGATTGCCGGTGCCGCTGCTCATGTCGCGCGACGGCGGTTTGCCGGAAACGCTGACGGGCTGCGAGATTTTCGCCAGCAACGACCAGCACGCCTACATGCGCGTCCCGGAGACGGTTTCGGTCAAGGTCGGGGATCGCATCGGGCTCGGCGTATCGCATCCCTGCACAACCTTCGACAAATGGCAGATTCTGTTTCTGGTCAACGACGAGTATGACATCGTCGGCGCGCTGAAGACCTATTTCTGACCAACCCACCGACGCAGAACGGTCGCAGCGCGATTGCGATGGCTCTGTCGGGGGCAAGTATTTGTCGGCGGCGGCCCGCCATGGATCGGACGGGCCGCGCCTGTTTCGCTCAATGGTCAGACGACAAACCGTATCGCGCGCTGAATGTCGAAGAAATTGTCCGCCTCGAAACGAAGCGTGCGCGGGGCGGGATGCTCTATCCCCGGATACCAGCTTCCCCTGTAGGCTTCGATCGGGGTGGTGTATTCGACGATGAGCTCGAACCGGTCGGCCAGCTTCGGCAGGCATTTCGACAGATCGCGCGAAAGCGAGGCTTCCACCGTCTCGCGGATGGCCTTCACGGCGCCTTGAGGCGAGAGCGAAGACGTGGCCGGCCCGAACCCCTCGCTGGTGGCAACGGTTGATATCTCGGGCACCAGCGCCTTCGCCTCGCCGCACATGCCGGCATCGCCAGACAGAAAGACGGACGGCACGCCGTAACGGGCGGCGCAGTGCGCGTTCAGCGTATATTCGGATGCCACTTCCCCGTTGATCAGCATCCTGGAAACGGTGCCGGTCAGCGTGTGCGCCAGCGGGTTCGTGTCGGTGCCGGCCTTGTTGTGGTAGCCGGTATAGAGAGCGGCATCGAAGGTGTCATCGATGCCGAACATCATCGCATCCGGATGGCCGCTCCAGCCGCGCACGATGCGGACATAGGCTGGAAGCTTGGACAGGATCAGGTTGCGCGCCGTCGAATGGGCGTCCTTGACGACGATTTCGGTCGCGCCCGCCGCCTTGGCGCCTTCGCAGGCCGCGACCAGTTCGTCGGTCATATATTCCCGGAACTCGGCATAGTCGGGATTGCCCTTGCGCGCCTCGTCCCAATTGGTGATGCCGGCCGTGCCTTCGATGTCGGCGCTGATAAAGACTTTCATGTGCTTGCCTTTCGATTTCAGAGAAAGTCGCCGCGCACGCGGCTTGAATGGCGTCCGGGCCCGTGCGGTTGACGCGGCCCGCGCGGCGATGGCTGCCCGGGCGTCTTAGGCCGCCATTTCGGCCTGCCGGCGCTCCAGAAACATGGGGCCGACGCGGATGCCGCGGCGTCCATTGTCGTCGATGGCACCCAGCTCGAGAATCTCCTCCTCGTAGAGCAGCCCGTGCATGCGGAACCGGCCCGCATCCACCGGCTCGCAGCTATGGGTGCAGAAATACTCGATCAGGCATTTCAGCTGGCCATGGCTGTAGGTCAGATAGGTGATGTTGAAGTCCGGCCCGTATTCGCCCAGGTGCGGCGCGATCTCCGGCGGCACCTTCTCGACCGGCAGACTATCGACACGTGACCAGGTCGCCCCTTTCCAGTCTAGCTGGTTGGCCTTCGAGAAGGAGAGATTCATGTGCGCATAGTCGGCGCCGCGACCGTAGATGCGTCCGTCGATGACGAAGTCATTGCCCGAGACCGGGCGGATCTGCAGCGGCACGCCCTCCCCCATCAGGTAGAGCTTGCCGTCCTTGTTCTTCACCTCGACGACCTCGCCGCCCGCCTCGTGACGATAGAGGCCGGGCAGGCTTGCGAACTGGTCTTCGGTGATGGGCGGCGGGGCCTGGCCGCGAAGCGGCATGCGTCCCATGCCGCAATCTGCGAGGGCGATGCGCAAGCCATCGCCCGCCAGCCGGGAGGCTATCTGATTGGCGAAATCAAGCGTGGCGAAGATCAGGACGCCGAAGCCGGCCCTCGGCAGGAGCATCATCTGCGACGCATAGCCATAAACCGCGCCGCCATGGCCGACGGAGGTCCACCCGTCCATGTCGCCGACGCCGAAGCACAGCCCATACCCGTTGAGGTCCTTGTTGTGGCCTTCGGGGCGCTTGCCGATCGGGGTCCACATCTTGCGCAGCGATGCGGGGCTGACGATGGCATCGCCGTTGGGCGCGAAGCCGCCCCGCAGCAGGCACCGCGTATAGTTGGCCATATCGGAAGTGGTGGAGAATATGTTGCCTGCGGGCGATCCGCCCAGGTTGAACACCGGCGCGGGGCTATCCCCGTCCAACGTCCACATGTCGGCCGGCGCCAGCCTTTCACGGATGCCGGGGGCCATGCCTGACGACGTGTCGTTCATGCCCAGCGGCTTCAGAATATTCTCGGTGATGTAGTCGGCGTAGCTCTTTCGCGTCACCCGCTCGATCACCATGCCGACCACGGCGATGCCGGCATTGGAATAATGCATGATGCCGGCGCTGGGATCCTGCTTCAGCGTGGATGTGGCAAGCTCGGCGACGGTGTCGGCCAGCGGCGGCTTGAGTGAATCCAGATAGTGTCCGCTCTTGGGTTCGCGCACGATCCCGGCGGTGTGGCTCATGAGCTTGGCCAGGCTGATCTGCGAGCCGTGGGGTCCGCTTTCACGCCCGGCGAACGGATTGACCGGGTGAAAACCGGGCAGATACTCCGAGACATCGACATCAAGGTCGACCAGCCCCTTCTCCACGAGTTGCATGATGGCAACCGACGTGAAGGTCTTTGTGATCGAGCCGATGCGGAAACAGGTGTCGTCCTTCATGTCGAAATGGCGATCGTGCCGCTGTATGTGGCCGTGCGCCATGAGGCCGTCCCGGTCGATCAGGGCATAGGAGATCGACGGGATCGCCTTGTCCTCCACCTCGTGGCGGATAAGGTCTTCAAGAAGCTCGATGGCGTGGGGGGAAAGCGAAGACACGAGGATACTCCCTGATTTCAATTTGTATGGCGGGGATCGAGAATGTCGCGCAAAGCGTCGCCGACGAGGTTCCACGCCAGCACGAACAGGAAGATCGCGGCTCCCGGGAAGGCAAGCGTGTACCAGTACTGGAACGGGTTGCCGGGCTGGCCGACGATCCAGTTGCGCGCATAGGCGATGAACTGCCCCCAGTCGGCGTAGCCTTCCTCCGTGCCCACTCCGAGGAAGCTCAGGGCGGACGCGGTGAGCACCATCGAACCCGTGGCCATGGTAGCCAGAACCAGCACGGGGAAGAACGCGTTGGGCAGGATGTGGAACACGATCAGCCGGAAATCGCCGGCGCCGTAGCTTCTCGCCGCATTGACGAAATCCATCTCGCGGATCCGCAGGATTTCACTGCGCACCACACGCGCGTAACCCATCCATCCGAACGTCGTCAGCGCGACGGTTATCGGCCCGAGCCCCTTGCCGAGCAGGGCAGTCAGCACCATGGCGGCGATGAGGAAGGGAACCGCCATGAAGACGTCGACGATACGCATCAGCACTTCGTCCACGATGCCGCCGTAAAAGGCCGCGAGCGATCCGATGATCGTGCCGATCAGCACCGAGATGGCGACGACGCCGAGGCCGATCTTGAAGGCCGTGCGGGTGCCCCAGATCACGGCGTAGTAGATGTCGTACTGGCCTTCGGTGGTTCCGAAGATGGCCTCGGGCGACGGCGGTTGCGGCGTTGCCAGGAAGCCCGCTCTCGGCGTGTCGTAGACCGACATCTGGAATTCCTGCGGCGGTGCGAGCACAGGCGCGAAAATCGCGATCAGCACGAATGCCAGCAACAGCAGCACACCAACCAGCGAGATCGGGTTACGCTTCAGATAGCCAAGGGCTCTCATCGCCTCTTCACCCTCGGATCGAGCAGCGGATAGATCAGGTCGACGGCCAGGTTCAGCACCACGAGAACGACCGCGAAGTAGAGGCCGAAGCCCAGCACCGCCGGAAAATCCAGATTGGCGGCAGTCTTGGCCGCGAACTGGCCGAGGCCGGCATAGTCGAAGATGGTTTCGGTGATGACGACGCCACCCATCATGGCGGCCAGCTCCATTCCGGCGATCGTCGTGACCGGAAGCAACGCGTTGCGCCTGGCATGATGCAGTTCCACCACGCGCCGGGACATGCCCTTCGCGCGTGCCGTGCGGACATAGTCCTGGCGCAGCGTTTCCAGCATCGACGTGCGCATGACACGCGTCATGTTGGCAAGATTGACGTAGGTCAGGGTGATGACGGGGGCAGCGAGATGCCTGAGCGTATCCCAGAAAATGGCCAGATTGCCGTTGAGCAGCGCGTCGATCGTGTTCGCGCCGGTGTAGCGGGTGAAGCCGGGCGAGGTGACGGCGGCCTGGGCCCACTGGCTGAGGCGCCCGGGCGGGAACCAGTCAAGCGCGGAGTAGAAGATCAGCAGCATCAGCAGTCCGAAGACATAGACCGGGAATGACCAGCCCAGGATGGTGAAGATGCGGATCACATGGTCCGGCCAACGGTTGAGATGGATGCCGGCCCGCGAACCCAGGTAGATGGCGAGCAGAAAGCCAGGAATGAACGCCAGCAGGACCAGTTCCAGCGTCGCGGGCAGCAGGGAAGCCAGCGCGTGGGCAACAGGCTGGCGCGCGGTCTCGGACCAGCCCAGATTGCCCGTCAGGATGTTGCCGATCCAGCGTCCGTATTGAATGTAGAAGGGATCGTTCAGCCCATACTGCTCGATCATCCTGCGAATGCTGTCCTGGCCGCCCTTGAGGAAGTCCGGGGACGGCGCGTACGCCGCCAGGCGCTGGGTCGGCGACAGCGACATCTGCAGCGCGAAAAGCATCAGCGACAGGGCGAAGAGAACGACGGGCAACATCAGGAGCCGCCGCAAAGCGTAGTTCAGCACATCAGCATCCGCACCATGAGGAATAGCCGTTTCACCGGGCGACGATGGCACCCGGTGAAACCCGAAGCTCTTTAATCGGCCTTCTTGGTGACGGGATAGAAATCCCAGGCGCCGTAGAGGATCATGTTGTGCACGTAGCCGTCGATGTTGCTGCGGGTGACGATGTACCCGAAGTCCTCCCAGAGGAACTGCGTGGTGGCATAGTCGTAGGACATGTCCTGCAGCTTGGCATAGATCGGCTCGCGCACGGCGGGATCGCTCGAGGCCCAGGCCTGGTCGAGAAGCGGCTTGAACTTCTCCGCCATCAGGTCGCGGTAGCCTTGGCCGAGCATGCCGCCGACAAGACCGGTCGGGGACAGATAGTAGGTCGCGGCACCCAGCGGACCACCCGGGTCGGAATAGTCCGGTCCCCAGCCCATGTAGGTGAGCGGCGAGGCAGGCTTTTCACGGTTGTTGAGCTTGTCCGAGATCGAGGCCCAGGGCAGCGACTGGATTTTCATCTTGAACTTCGGATTGATCCGCTGCAGTCCCTGCTGGAGCGCGGAAAGTGCCGCCGTGCCTTGCGGCGTTCCTTCCTGCACATAGGCCGTGAAGGTGAATCCGGTATCCCACAGCTTGCCGCCGAAGGCCTTCTTGAAGTGCTCCGCGGCCTTTTTCGGATCGTAACTGTAGATCGGCGAGTCGGCGCGGTAGCCCATGATGCCGCGCACGGTCGGGCCGCGCGCCTGCACGGTCTTGCCGAGCAGGGCCTGCTTTATCAGCGCATCGTAATTTTGCGAGTAGTTGAAGCCCTGGCGGACATCGATGTCGGAGAAGAAGTCCGGCGGGATGCCGTTGCCGTCCAGCTTGCCGCTGCCGATGGCGGGGTTGTCGGCATCATCCAGCGGCCACGCGAAATAGAGGCCACGGCTGAACACCTTGGGCAGGCCGTCGATGACCTTGACACCATCCGTCTTGGCGAGCTCGTCCAGGAACTCGACGGGCGTCGTCACGAAGTCGGCATCGCCGGACAGCAACTGCAGGCGACGCGTGGTCCATTCCGGAACCGTGCGCATGACCACGCGCTCGAGCGAGGCCTTGCCCATGAAGTAATTGTCGAAACGCTTCAGCGTGATGCGGCGATCGGTGCGATCCCATTCGTCGAGCATGAACGGACCGGTCCCGTTCTCCTGGGCGAACAGCGGATCGTCGCCGAGTTCGGGACGGTAGTACTTCTTCCAGTTGTCCCCGTTGCCATCCCACCCGCCGACCGAGGCGACCCATTCCTTGTCGACGATCGAAGCACCGAACGGCAGCGCCAGAACGCCAAGCGTGGCGGGGAAGGATTTTGGCAGCTTCAGCGTGACATTGTCACCCTCGACGGTGATCTGCGACGCGAGTTCGTCATAGACCTTGCGTAGCGCTTCGGGGCTGGCATCCTTGATGTCCGATACCTTGCCTTCGGCTTCGACCCATTTGGCGACGTCGGTGTATTTGCTCGCCGTCACCACCTCGGTGATGGCGTTGGACATCCATGACTGGCCCATCAGGATGGCGCGCAGCAGCGAGTAACGCACGTCTTCGGCCGTGATCTCGCCATAGCCGGGCTCGATCTTGGCCTTCTGCTCGTCAGTCAGCCCGTCATAGTACTGCCAGGTGATCTTGCCGTCGTCGCCCTTGACGCCGACCTTGTGGGCGTGGACGCCCTTCCGGATCGGGAAGGTGTAGCTGACCGAACCGTCCGCGTTCTGCTTGATCAGGCCGTTTTCGAGGCTCGGCACTTGCGAGGACAATGAAGGCACGAATTCGGAAATCTGGGAGCCGTTGTAGTTCAACAGGCGGCTGTAGACGTTGAGCACGCCGTAGGAGCTCGGCGTGTTTGCAATGTAGGCCGGATCGAACGACTGAACATCGTCAGTCCAAAGAAACACAAACGTTCCGGGATTCTTGGTTTCTGCAACGGCGGACGACGCAAAAGCGCCTATGCCCATGCAGAAGGCTAATGCCAAGGCACGTTTCATTTTCATGAATATGTTCCCACAATTGACTCGAGGTCTTTTTATCGTTGCGTGCGAAAGCTAGGAGCAGGCTTGCGCCACTGTCCAATGCGTAGATAGGATCGGTTATGCGAATAATGCATGAGGTCGACTGTGGAGCTGGCGTGGTTTGAAGACTTCCTCGAGATCGCAGCGACGCGGAATTTCTCGACCGCCGCGGCGTCCCGAAATATCTCGCAGCCGGCCTTCAGCCGGCGCATCAAGGCGCTGGAGGCTTGGGTCGGCGCCGAACTTATCGACCGCAGCACATATCCGGTGCACCTCACCAGCGCGGGCGCCATTTTCGTTCCGCGCTGCCAGGAAATGCTTCGCGACATGTACCGCCTGCGCACGGACTGCCGCAACGCCGCCGGCGCCAGCTCACGGCTTCTCACTTTCGCCGCGCTTCATACGCTGGCTATCTATTTTTTTCCCAAGTGGATCAGCCATCCCGAAATGCCAAATGCGCCGGTCCGCAGCAGCATGCACACGGGCGACTTCCTGGAATGCGTTGAGCACCTGTCGTCCGGCAAATGCGACTTCGCCATCACCTACGATCACCCTGACGGTCCGCCGGTCCTCGAGGGCGGACCCTTCGAATCGCTTCAAATCGGCAGGGATCGCCTCGTTCTGGTGTCTGGTGTCGACCAGACGGGAGCGCCGCTCTTCGATGTCGATGTGCCGGAAGGCACCAGGATTCCCTACCTCGCCTATTCCTGGAGCGACGGCTATCTCGGCAAGCTGATCTCGCTCATCCAGTCGCGCTGGCGGCGTCCTCTCAATCTCAGCATCGTCTACCAGTCCTCGCTTGCCGAAGGCCTGAAGCAGATGGCGATCGCCGGGCAAGGCGTGGTCTGGCTGCCGCAGATCTGCGTTCACAAATCGATCGCCCAGGGCGAACTCATCCAGATTGGCGGACAACAGCTGTCCCTGGAGATCGAGATCAGGATTTTCCGCCGTGTGGGCTCGCGCAGCCGGGACGGCGAAGCGCTGTGGAAATATCTCTCGCGAACCGCCGAGCAGGCGCGCGGACGCACCCTGGTTGATCCGACACTGACCATGCGCTGAGCGGATCGAGGGTCCATTGGCGAGTTAATGCGAAATCCGACAGAGCGATGCATAGATTGCATAACTTCGGGTGGAGCGCCGGGAAGCCTGACAATCGCAGGGCCGATGCCGTCTGGCGAGGCATTCCGGGCCATTCCAAGGCATGGCTTCCAGGCGACCGGGTGATGGGCCCTATTGACAGCCCACATGCTCGCTGCGTTCGATACCGAGTGTCGCGACCATTGCGCCTGGAGTGCCTTTTTGACCGTCAAGTCCGCCGCCACAGCGAGCCTTCCCGACGATGTGATCCTCTCGGTCGAGGACCTTGAAGTCTGCTTCGGGGCAAGGGGGACAAAGGTGGTGCCGGCTGTTCAGGGCGTATCGTTCCAGATCAAGCGTGGCGAGACGGTGGCATTGGTGGGCGAGTCAGGTTCGGGCAAATCGGTCACCGCCATGACCGTAATGCGCCTGACCGAATATGATGGCGCCAGGATCACGGGCGGCCGCATCCTGATGAGGCTCAAGGACGGCGGCGTAGCCGACCTGACAAGGCTTTCCGAAAAGCGCATGGAGGGGCTCCGCGGCTTTGAGTTCTCGATCGTGTTCCAGGACCCGATGTCGAGCCTCAATCCGGTGTTCACCGTCGGCGACCAGATTGCGGAGGTGATCACGAGACACCAGGGCAAGTCGCCGCGCGAGGCGCGCGACATCGCGCTGAACGTGCTCAAGCTCGTGCGCGTGCCCGACGCCGCCCTCAGGCTCGACCAATATCCGCACCAGTTGTCCGGCGGCATGCGCCAGCGCGTCATGATCGCCATTGCACTGGCGTGCCGCCCCTCCTTGATGATCCTCGATGAGCCGACCACCGCGCTCGATGTCACCATCCAGGCGCAGATTTTGGATCTTGTCCGCGCACTGCAGCGCGAGATCGGCATGTCTGTTCTTTTCATCACCCATGACATGGGTGTGGTCGCGGAAATCGCCGATCGCGTCTGTGTCATGCTGAAGGGCGAGATCGTCGAATCGGGCTCGGTGAACCAGATTCTCGTGGATCCCCGACACCGCTATACGCGCGCGCTGATCTCGGCGGTGCCGAGGCTGGGCAGCATGGCCGACAAGGATGGGCCCGAGAAATTCCCGCTCGTCATATACAATGCCGAAGTCTCGCAGCCGGAGGTTTCGGCATGAGCGTCGCACCGCTCGCAACGGACAGAAAGCCGCTGGTCGAGGTCCGCGAGCTTGTTACGCGTTTCGACCTGCGGGGCGGTATCTTCGGCGGCATAGCCGGCCGGGTCCATGCGGTGGAGGGCGTTTCCTTCGATATTTTCCCGGGTGAGACCCTGGCGTTGGTGGGCGAATCGGGCTGCGGCAAGTCGACCGTGGCGCGCAGCATCATGCAGTTGGACAAGCCCTTGTCCGGCGCCATTCGTTATGACGGCAAGCAGATGATCGGCGCGGGGCGGGCAACCCTTGCGAGCTTCCGGCGCGAGGTGCAGATGGTCTTCCAGGACCCGTTCTCCTCGCTCAATCCGCGGATGACGATCGGGCAGGCCCTGACCGACCCGATGCGCGTCCACCGCATAGCGCGCGGCGGTGAGCTGCTGAATCGGGCGGCGGCCCTGCTGGCAAAAGTGCATCTGCCGCCGGAACATCTCGAACGCTACCCTCATGCCTTCTCGGGCGGTCAACGGCAGCGCATCTGCATCGCCAGGGCTTTGGCGCTCGATCCCCGCCTCCTCATCGCCGATGAGGCGGTCGCCTCGCTCGACGTCACGATCCAGGCTCAGGTCATCAACCTGTTGATGGACCTGCAGCGCGAGATGGGCATCGCCATCCTGTTCATCAGCCATGACATGGCCGTGGTCGAGCGCATCGCGCATCGCGTTGCCGTCATGTACCTGGGCGAGATCGTCGAGATCGGCGACCGCCGATCGGTCTTCGGCAATCCTCAACACCCTTATACGCGCAAGCTGCTTTCGGCGGTTCCCGTCGCCGATCCGGCGCGACGACCGGTTGGACGCGAACCGATGTCGGATGAGATTCCCAGCGCGGTACGCGGCGTTGATTTTGTTCCGGTCCGTTTACCCATGAATGCCGTTTCGCCGACCCATTTCGTGCGCGAGACGGCCTGATCGGACCGCTGTTGACGGTGCTTGGCGCAAAAAGCCGGCAGCCTTGGGGCCGGTATATGTATCCGGAATGTTGATTTTACTGAGGTTTTCGTGAGCCAAAATCGGAAATCTTTCCGTGCCCGTGTGGTTCCGAGACAGCCTAAAAGTGGCAGGCATAGGCGGACCGCGAAACTGGAATGATGCCCAGCCGATTGTTTCCAGAACATCCAAGCCGTTGATCCAGCTGCATTTTTTGTTTATGGCGCAACGCCAGCCGCCCACCTCGCGCCCAAGTTCGCATAGACGCGCGGATCACGGCCCGGTCATCGAGGGTAGCCAGCGCCGGGTCATCGAACTGCCAGCCCAAGAGAGAATTGGAGGCCAGGGCGATCCACAAGCAACTGGTCTTGCACACGCCCTCCCGCGGGCGCTGCGGTGTGAGCGACGGCATCCACTCGATTCTTGCTGAAATTCCAGCTAGCCTAGGCGACAAATGGCTCAGTTCAGGTCGATGAATCTCAATCAGACCGCCCGTCAAGAGATTGATGGGCAGCACCTTTGGTCCCAAGACCGAGAGCAATGGGGCGAAATGAGTTCTACAACAAAATGGGCCGTGCGACTTCCGGCGACCGATCAATTGGCTATATGGGCAGGATAATTCGCCTTCACCGCTCCGAAATCAATGGAGTTCGGAGACACCGGAACTTTTTGGAATCAAGAGGGATGATTTCTGCCGATCTTTTGGATACCACGTTCCCCTTCGATCCAGACACCAACAGGGCGTCTCGGCCCGCTCCCGCCGAGGCGATATTCGTCATCCAACAAGTTTCGGACTCAGGCAATCAGAAAGCCTGCCTGACAGGCACACCACGGAAGCAATACAGATCGAAAATGGCGGCCTCATTTTTCAGAACCAGGATGCTTTCGAAGCCGGCGCGCCGCTCACGGTCCTCAAGGCGAGAATTCTAAGAGACGTTCAACAATGACCCAGCACGCAGAAAACGCTCGAATTCTCATGTACAGCCACGACACGTTCGGGCTCGGCCACTTGCAGCGCTGCCGGACTATCGCGCATTCGCTGGTCGAGGATTTCCGCGGACTTCAGGTGCTTATCATTTCGGGTGCGACCATCGCTGGCGCCTTCGACTACCGGGCCCGTGTCGACTTCGTGAAGATCCCCAGCGTCATCAAGTTGCGCAACGGCGAATACACCTCGCTGGAAAAGGATATCGATCTGCATGAGACGCTCAGGATGCGCCAGTCGATCATCCGCCATACGGCCGAGACCTTCCGGCCGGATATCTTCATCGTCGACAAGGAACCGCTCGGCCTGCGCGGTGAGATTGAGGATACGCTGTCCTACCTCAAGACGCGGGGCACCACGCTGGTGCTTGGCCTGCGCGAGGTGATGGATGCGCCGCACCTGCTCGAGGCAGAGTGGGCGCGCAGGGATGTGATGCGCAAGATAGGCCTGTTCTACGACAAGGTCTGGGCCTATGGCCCGCCGGATTTCTACGATCCGTTGACCGGCTTGGATGTGCCGCCGGCTGTCAGGGCAAAGATGAGGTTCGTCGGCTTCCTGCAACGGAGCCTGCAGCGGAACGAGTTGCCTGGCCACCGGCCCGAGGGCGACTATATCCTCGTTACCACCGGTGGCGGCGGCGACGGTGCCGAATTGATCCACGACGTCATCGATGCCTATCATCAGGATCCGCAGTTGCAGCACAGGGCGCTGATCGTGCTCGGGCCTTACATGCCGGCGCGCAAGCGCAACAAGCTGCTCAGGAAGGGGTCCAAGATCCCCTACATCAAGATCATCGAGTTCGACAATCGCATGGAAGACCTGATTGCCGGCGCCAAGGCGGTAGTGGCGATGGGTGGTTACAACACCTATTGCGAGATACTGTCTTTCGATAAGCCGGCGCTGATCGTGCCGCGCATAGAGCCCCGCCAGGAACAGCTGATCCGCGCTCGGCGCGCAGCCGAACTCGGCCTCATCGAGATGCTTTTGCCGGAGGAAGCCAAGGACTCCCAGCGGTTTGCCGATGCACTGGTGGCGCTGCCGGACCGGTCCCGCCCCTCACAGAGTAATCCGCATCTGACGCTGGAAGGGCTGCCGCATATTTCCGAGATTGTCGCGGAACTGCTGGACCGGCGGGCCGGCCATCACCTTTCGGTTGTTGAAGGAACCATCTGACTTGCAACATCGCAAGATCGTCGTGGTTCTGAAGGGCTATCCACGGCTGTCGGAAACTTTTATCGCGCAGGAACTGCTCGGCCTCGAACGCGCGGGGTTCGACTTGATACTCGTCGCACTCAGGCGGCCCACCGACGCAAAACGCCACCCCGTGCATGACGAGATCAAAGCGCCCGTCCACTACCTGCCGGAATATCTGCACGACGAGCCGCTGCGCGTGCTTCGCTCGCTGTTTGCTTGTTTGCCGCGGCCGGGTTTCTGGCGCGCGCTCGGATCGCTGGCCGCCGATATCCCCCGCGACTTTACGCGCAATCGCGCACGCCGCTTCGGGCAAGCGCTCGTGCTGGCGGCAGAATGGCCGCAAGACGCGGGGTGGTTGCATGCCCATTTCGTGCACACGCCGGCATCGGTGACACGCTATGCCAGCCAGCTTCGTGGCCAGCCGTGGAGCTGCTCGGCCCATGCCAAGGATATCTGGACTTCGGCGGACTGGGATCTGGCCGGCAAGCTTTCCTCGGCGCGTTGGACAGTCACTTGCACGAAAACCGGCTTCGACCACCTGAAAAAACTCGCCAATGGCAACTCGTCCGTGCATTTGAGCTATCATGGGCTCGACCTTGACCGCTTCGGCAGTTTCAGTGCGGCGCGAAAGCAACATGACGGCTCGGCCCAGGGCGGACCGGTCATCATTCTGAGTGTCGGGCGCGCCGTCGCAAAGAAAGGTTACGACACCTTGCTGGGAGCCCTTGCCCTGTTGCCTGGCGATCTGGACTGGCGTTTCGAGCATATCGGCGGCGGCGAGGAACTGGAACGGCTCAAGGCGCTGGCGAAAAGGCTCGGACTGGATGGTCGCATCTCCTGGAAAGGTGCGCTGGCGCAGAAGGAGGTGCTTGAGCACTACCGCCGCGCCGACATCTTTGCCCTGGCCTGCAGGATCACCGCGGATGGCGACCGGGACGGTCTGCCTAATGTTCTGGTGGAGGCGGCCAGCCAGCGGCTTGCCTGCGTGTCCACCGATATTTCCGGCGTTCCGGAGCTCTTGTCGTCGGATGAAACCGGGCTGCTGGTTCCGACAGAAAACCCGATTGCCCTGGCACAGGCGCTGGAGCGCCTGATCCGTGATCCCGTGCTGCGCGCCCGCCTCGGCGACGCCGCGGAGGCGCGCGTGCGCGGCAATTTCGATCATATGGCGAGCATTGGACAGCTCAAGGAACTGTTCGAGCGCGAGTGGCGGGCCGCCGGTTGAAGCAGCTGCGTGCGTTCCTCTATGTCCAGCACCTGCTCGGTATCGGCCATCTCGCACGCACCAGCCGCGTCGCGGCGGCTCTGGTCGATGACGGGTTTGAGGTAACCGTCGTGACCGGCGGAGCGCCGGTCTCCGGGTTTCCGGGACCGGGGGTAAAGTCCGTAACCCTGCCACCTGCCACCTCCGGTGATGAGGGATTTTCCGGGCTTGTCGACTTGCAGGGCACCCCCATCGACGATGCTTTCAAGAAACGGCGTTCAGAAATGCTGCTGCGGGCATTCCGGGATTGCAGGCCTGATATCGTCATTGTCGAGGCGTTTCCGTTTGGACGCCGGCAGATGCGTTTCGAATTGTTACCGCTGATCGAGGCCATCGCCGCGACGTCGCCCAGACCGCTGCTGGCGACGTCCGTCCGTGATATCCTCCAGGAGCGCGTCAAGCCGGGCCGAAACGAGGAAACAGTCGATCTCATCAACAGGCATTTCGACCTGGTCATGGTCCACGGCGACCCGGCTTTCGCGACCATCGACAAGACATTTCCACTGGCCGGCGCGATCAGGGCTGAGGTCACCTACACAGGGCTCGTCGCGGCGCCGCCATCGCCCGCGGCCTCCGAGCGCTTCGACATTCTGGTGTCGGTTGGCGGCGGGGCTGCCGGAAAGAGCCTTGTTCACTCCACCATCGCAGCGGCGCGGAACGCCAAAAACGGTTGGAAATGGTGTTTGATCACCGGCCCAAACCTGCCGAAAGCCGAGTTTGACACGATCGCACGCGATGCCACGCCTGGCCTGTCCATCTTCCGGTTCCGAGAGGATTTCGCCAGCCTGCTGACCGGCGCCCGTCTGTCGGTCTCGCAGGCGGGTTACAACACGGTCTGCGATGTGCTGCGCGCGGGTTGTCGCTCGCTGCTTGTTCCATTTGCGGCCGGCGGGGAAACCGAACAGACGGTCCGCGCCCTGATGCTCGAAGAACTCGGTCTGGCAACGGTGTTGACCGAAAAGGACCTGACGCCTGAAGGTCTGGCGCAAGCGATTGAACAGGCGTTTGGGGCGCCGACGCCAGCCGCGCACCGTCTCGATCTGGAAGGCGCGCGTCGCTCGGCGCAGATTCTGCGTCAGCGGTATCGAACCTGGCCGCCGAAATCCTGACGCGGGCCGCGCCTGGGTTGGATTCGCGCAAAAGCGCGTCAAACAGTTCCAATCAGCATGAAGCGCGTATATTTTTTGGTCGGCAGTTCACCGGAGAACCGCACCTCCCGTAGCCCCGCCATTGCTTCGAAGGCTGCCAGTGAAGCCACGCAGTTGATATGCGTCGGCTCGCTGAAATAATCGTTGGATTGCAGCAGTACGTTCGTGCCTCGCGGAAGCAGGGCAAGCCAAGCACCCAGATCAGCTATGTGTTCGCAGCTCGTGTTGACCACCAGGTCGGGCCGCCCGGCCGCATAGTCGAGTGCGTACATATCCTCCGTCAGCGCCCGGAAGCGGTCGCCGGCTTCCCGGTTGAGGGTCCGGGCGACCGGCCCGACTTCAGGATCGATGTCGATGCTGTCGATCGCCGCAATGTCGAAACGGGCGTCGTTGAAAAGCATCGCCGGCAACACGCCGTACCATCCACCCAGAACCCATATGCGCCCGAACCGGCCGCCGCAGCTTTCGAACAGCCCGTCGAGCGCCCACATCTTGCAGGCGACCTGCTTGTGGTTGAAGGCGTTGGCGATATCGGCCTTCGGGTGCTTGGCGATGACGCGCGCCAGCCCTGCCACGAGAGGGCGATCGACATAGGCCGCAATTCCTCGGGTGAGGTCGAAGGCTTGCTCGTGCCAGTCCATGCCGGCATTGCGCGGTTGCGTGACATCCATCATATTCGCCTTGTATGTTGGGATTTCGGGCGACACAACGCAATCTTGCTGAGCGCAGCACTGCCTCCGTGCACTGCAGCTTCGAGCTTGTCATTGGCGACGAAGAAATTGCCGATACGCCATTCGCCAGCAGGTGCTTTTACATCCAGCACCCTTCCAACTGAAGGCTCCACGATCGCATATGGAACCCAGCCTAGCCCGCTACATCTGGAAGCACACCAGGAAGCAGCAGATCTGGATATTGTTGATCGTCTTGCTTTCGATGATCCCGTATTTCATGTCCTTCGACCTGCCGAAGCTGATCGTCAACGGCCCGATCCAGGGCAAGGGGTTCGAGCAACCGGGCGCGACCCTGCCCTTCATGAGGCTGCACTATAACCTGCCGTTCATTGGCGAGGTCCTGTTGTTCTCCGGTTTTCAGCTCGGCCGCAAGGCGACGCTGCTTGCCCTGAGCATTGTGTTCCTCTTGCTGGTCGTCATCAACGGCCTGTTCAAACTCTACATCAACACCTACAAGGGCCGCCTCGGCGAACGCATGTTGCGCCGTATCCGCTTCGATCTGGTCGATCGTGTGCTGCGTTTTCCGCCGATTTACTTCAAGCGGGTGAAATCCGCCGAGGTGGCGACCATGGTGAAGGACGAGGTGGAGCCGCTGGGCGGCTTCATCGGCGATGCCTTCCTGCAGCCGGTGCTGCTCGGCGGCCAGGCGCTGACGGCCATGCTGTTCATCATGGTCCAGAACGTCTGGCTCGGAGCGATAGCCATCGTGATCGTGGTGATCCAGATCGTGCTCATCCCGCGCATGCGACGGCGACTGCTCGTGCTCGGGCGCCAACGGCAGTTGACGGCACGCGCGCTTTCGGGCCGGGTTGGCGAAATCGTCGACGGCATCGGCGCTGTTCACGTCCACGATACGTCGAACTACGAGCGCGCCGACATAGCTGCCCGGCTCGGGCTCATCTTCAAGATCCGCTTCGATCTTTACCAATGGAAATTCATGGTAAAGTTCCTCAACAATTTTCTGGCGCAGCTCACGCCCTTCCTGTTCTACATGATCGGCGGCTATCTGGTCATCGCGGGCCGGCTGGACGTCGGCCAACTCGTGGCCGTGATCGGCGCCTACAAGGACCTGCCTGGACCGATGAAGGAACTGATCGACTGGGATCAGGATCGGCAGGATGTCCAGGTCAAATACCAGCAGGTCGTCGAACAGTTCACCGTCGAGGATATCATTGCGCCGACGATCGGAGCACTGACGATCGACAATCCCGGTCCGATGACAAACCCGTTGTCGGCGGTCGGTCTGTCAATGGCGGACGATGGCGGTGCAATGCTCCTCAACCGGATCTCCATGCAGGTCAAGCCGGCCGAGACGGTGGCGCTGGTCAGCACCCCGACAGGTGGAGCGGAGGCGCTGGCAGAAGCCTTCGCGCGGCTGAACTGGCCGGAAAGCGGAAAGGTCGCTTCGGGCGCCGATGACCTGCTTGAGCTCCCCGAAGCAGTGACCGGCCGGCGCATGTCCTACGCCTCGTCGGATGTTTTCCTGTTCCAGGCAAGTCTGCGCGATAACCTGCTCTACGGGTTGAAGCATGCACCGCTGACATCGGTGACTTATGACGGCGCCGCGGCGGACCAGCAGCGCTGGAACATCGACGAGGCGCGCCGGTCGGGCAATCCGGATCTCGATATCCACAGCGACTGGATCGACTATGCTTCCGCCGGTGCTACCGGCCCGCACGACCTCTTCGAAGCGGTGCGCCGGGTGCTCGACGCGGTTCTTCTGTCGCGCGACATTCTGGATCTTGGCTTGCGTTCTTCGGCCGACCTAACGCGTCACACGAAGCTTGCCGGGCGTATCGTCGAACTGCGTGCAGCGCTGCGAACCCGGCTCGAACAGGAAGGGCTGCGCGAACTGGTGGTTCCTTTCGAGCCGGGCGCTTACAACACGGAAGCGACGATCGGCCAGAACCTGCTGTTCGGCGCTGCCGCCGGCCCCGAACTGGCCGACAAGGCTCTGGCGGCCAATCCCTATTTTGCTTCCGTGCTGAAGCAAGCCGGCCTCGACCGCACGCTCTACGAAATGGGCATGGAGATCGCCGAACAGGCGATCGAGCTGTTTGCCGACCTGCCGCCCGATCACCAGTTCTTTCAGCAGCTCGCCTTCATGAGCGCCGAGGAGATCCCCGCCTACGAGACCTTGCTGCAGCGGCTCAAGAACCGGTCCTACGAGGCGGTTTCGGAGGCCGACCGCGCCATGATCATCACTTTGAGCTTTGCCTATATCGAGCCCCGGCACCGCTTCGGCCTGCTGACCGACGAGCTGATGAGCAAGATCGTCGCCGCACGCAACCAGTTCTATGAAAACCTGCCGCCCGAGCTGCAAAACGCGATCGAACGGTATGATCCTGCCAAATATATCGCCGCGGCCACCGTCATGGACAATGTCCTGTTCGGGCGTCTGGGCAACAACCATCCCGACGCGCCGGACCGCATACGCTCCATCGTCTATGAAATTCTTGACGAGCTGGGGCTTTATGCCGAGCTTCTGAATGTCGGCTTGGATTTCAACGTCGGTGCCGGCGGCAGGCGGCTGACCGGTGGACAGCGACAGAAGCTCGATGTTGCCCGCGCCCTGCTCAAGCGTCCCGATTTTCTCATCCTCAACCGGCCGCTGTCGGCGCTCGACCAGCGCATTCAGGAGAAGGTGCTGCGAAACGTGCTCGAGGAAGCCAGACGCGACGGCCATTCGCCGGCAATTGTGTGGGTCGTGACGAGTCCGGCAATGGCCACAGGGTTCGATCGCGTTATCGTCTTTGACTCGGGTCAATTGGTGGAAGACGGTACACACGAGACACTTTTGGCAGGAAACGGTATCTTCAAGGAACTTCTGTCATAGTCTGGCAGACGCGAATTTAGGAAGGTTTGCGACAATGCTGCTCAAGGATGAAGTCGGAATGCTGCAACGCGTTCCCTTGTTCTCTGGCATTGAGCCGGCAAAGCTCAAGCTGCTCGCGTTCACATCCGATCGCGTGAAATACAGCGCCGGCCAGATTCTTTTCCGGCAGGGCGACGAGGCGGACGCCGCCTATGTCATCCTTTCAGGCAGCGCGGACATTCTGGTCGATTCCGATAACGGGCCGATAAAAGTTGCCGAACTGCTGCCAAATTCGATCGTCGGCGAGATCGCCATATTGTGCAACAGCTCCCGCACTGCCGCCGTCAGAGCGGCAACTGATCTGGAGGCCTTGAGAATCCGCAAGGATCATTTCCTGAGGCTTATGAGGGAGTTCCCGGAAATGACGATCGAGATATTGCGGGTTCTTGCCGATCGGCTAAGCCATACGACCGCGGATCTGATCGACGCACGAACCGCCTAGAGCTACGATGGGCGAAAGTAGTATGGACGACGATTTTTTCCTGGTCAGATTTTGGGGCGTGCGCGGCAGCATTGCGGTATCCGGGCCAGAATTCGCTCGCTATGGCGGCAACACAGTCTGCATTGAGATGCGATGCGGCAAGCATACGCTTCTGTTCGACGCGGGCTCTGGCCTGCGGCCTGCCGGCAGGGCGTTTCAGGCGGCGGATATGACCGATTTCGACCTGCTTTTCACCCATTGCCACTACGATCACATCATCGGGCTGCCGGCTTTTGCGCCGATCTTTGACCCGAGCGTCAAGCTTACCATTTGGTCCGGGCATCTTGCCGGGCGCATGACGACCCGGCAGATGATCGATGAGTTCATACGGCCGCCGTGGTTTCCGGTGAAAATGGACGTCTGCAAGGCAAAGCTCGACTGCCGCGATTTCGTGTCCGGAGACGTGCTTCGGCCGCGCGAAGGGGTCGTGGTTCGGACCGGCAGCCTTGCCCATCCGGGCGGCTGCATAGGCTACCGGGTCGAGTGGGGCGGCCGCATCGTGGCGGTGATCACGGACACCGAGCACGAGCCGGGCAAACTCGATCAGTCGGTGCTCGGCCTCATCGACGATGCCGACCTCGTCATTTACGATTGCACCTACACCGAGAAGGAAATGGAACGCCGCCGCGGTAACGGCCACTCGACATGGCAACAGGGCGTCAAGCTCTGTGAGGCGGCCGGTGCGCGGGGGCTCGCGCTATTTCACCACGATCCGGCACGCACCGACGAGCAACTGGACGAGATGGAGAAACTGGCCAAGGACCGGTTTGCCGGCGCGTTTGCCGCGCGGGACGGCCAAACGCTCGAATTTCCAGTGCAGAAAAAGCGCTGAGCTATTTTCCTCCAGAGCCCTGTCCTGATGGATCGCGGCGTTCGATCAATGTGCTGATCGGAAGCCAGGCGCAGGATTCAGCCCGTGCGGTGACTGCGAATAGCCGTTCGAGGAAAAGCCATGCCGATTCATCATGGACGAGATGGTGCGTGAGCAGGCCGACCGGCTCGCCGCCGTCGAATGCCTGCTGCAATTGCGCGATAATGGCCTGAACCAATAGGCCATGGTCGCGGCAGCCGCGAGTGCCATGCCAGTCCATGATATCGACATTGCTGTTGATGACCGCCAGGGGAGCGGGCTTCGGCGGGCCGAAGACCGACAATGCCGCAAATCCTATAGATCCAAGGACGGATACCACGCCGGCGTCGATCCTGTTCCAGGGCGGGACCAGCATCGGAACGGCACGTGCGCCGTGCAGGCCGGTTACGCGCGACAGCCCGCGGGCCAGATCATCGAGCACCGCCTCGGGTGGGCGATGTGCGCCGAGCTCCTGCTTTTTCTGGTCCTCGGGCGCATGATTTCGGTGCGCCCAGCCATGGATGGCGACCGTGGCATGCGGCGCCTCGTCAAGCCGGACGACAAGTTTCCCATCAGTCAGGGCCGGGATGACGGCCAGCGTGACCGGAACCGCGAATTCACCGGTCAGGTCGAGCAGCCGATCAAGCGCCGGCGTCGGATCCACGGCGTCGTCGTCGCGCAGCCAGAACTCCGCCCTGCGGCCCGTCCGTCGCAGGCGCGCCAGCTCTTTCACCAAGGGCTGCCAGATCGGATCAGATGTCATGAGACCGGGATCTTCTCGAGAAGTTCGGCCAGCCGCGCCGCTGCAGTACCGAGGGAACGTTCTTCGAGGATGAAACGTCTGGCTTCTGCGGCCATGAGGGTTCTTTCGTCGTTACGGGCCAGAAGCCTTTCAATGGCGGAAGCGAACGCCGCCACATCGCCCGGCGGGGTGAGAAACCCGGTCTGGCCATCCCGCACGACCTCCGGCACGCCGGCGATGTTCTGGGCCACCACCGGAAGGCCGGCGGCCTGTGCTTCAAGATAGGCCACACCATAGGCCTCGCCGAACCCGGGCCAGACGTAAATTCCCCCTCTGTAAAGGGCATCCGGCACGGCTGCCGGCTCGATCGCGCCGAGCCATTCGATACGCTCTGCGGGCAAGCCGGCGAATTGCGCCTTGACCTCGTCACGGGCAGGCCCCTCCCCGACGACCGACATGGTCCAGGGCAAATGGCCGATCGAACCGAGCGCTTGCGCCAGCATGCGATAACTTTCGACTTTGTCACCCGGGCGCATCATGGCGACTGTAACCAGGCGCGTCGGGCAACCCCGTGCCGGCTTTTCCCGGAATGCCGATGTGTCGATGAAGGGCGACAGTATGCCTAGGGAGGCATCGGGAATGGCATCTGCCAGTCCCTGGCGATCCCTTTGCGTGAAGCAGATGTTCAGCGCTGCCTGTTCGATGGCTCGCACCACCAACGCTTGGCTATCGGCCCACAAACCAGCGTTGCGCCGCCTGGAATAGGAGGCTTCCGCTGTCACATAGGGGACAGCAAAGGCCGACGCCAGCTCGGGTCCGATCAGGTCGGGCGCCTTGTAGTAGGGATGATAGGAGAACCAGAGGTCGGGCTTGCCGTCACGGTGCCAAAGCTTTGTCAGCCGAGTGGCTTCCTCTCGGGCCTCGATCTTGAGCGCATCGAAACTTTTCGACTCCGGTTGGCGTAGATAGAAACGCAATTCGGATGCCAGTTGGACGCTATGCCCTCCATGCTCCAGCGCCTTGACCAGCATCCGCGCCATCTGGCGGTCGCCGGAGACAACGGGATGATTGGGTGACTTCAGCGGCGCATAGAAGGCAATTCGCATCGCGCGACCCTATCATCGCAAAGCCAGGGCAAGTCAATTTCGAAGCACGATCGACTTCACCTTCAAGCAGTGGAATGTGCTATCTGATGCTCATGGAAATAGCTGCCGCTTCCGACCCGTTTGTGGCTTCTTTGCCGGTCTTCGCAAAGTTCGAAAGCGTTGCCGATATCGATAACTATCGACCTCTCCCCGATGGCTGGGCGATCGCCACCGCCGACATCGTCGGCTCGACCAAGGCGATCGAGGCCGGGCGCTATAAAACCGTCAATATGGCCGGCGCCAGCGTCATTTCGGCGCTGCTCAATGCGCTGGGTCGGCAAGACCTTCCCTATGTCTTCGGCGGTGACGGCGCGCTCGTGGCGTTCCCCGGCTCGGCGCTGGAACTCGCCCGCAACGCGCTGGCTGCTGTCCAGAGATGGGTGGCGGACGAACTGGACCTGACCTTGCGTGCGGCAATCGTGCCGATAAAGGATATAAGGGCGCAAGGCCTCGACGTCCGCGTGGCGAGGTTTCAGGCCTCCGAAGCGGCCTTCTATGCCATGTTCGCCGGCGGCGGCGGCAGTTGGGCGGAAGCCGAGATGAAAGCGGGGCGCTACCGCATCGATCCTGCGCCGGCCGGCGCGCGGCCGGATCTGACCGGCCTCTCCTGTCGCTGGAACCCGATCGAAGCCCGGCATGGCGAAATCGTCTCGATCATAGCCGTACCAGGGCCGGCGCGCGACTTGCGCGGTTTTCAGTTTCTGGCTTCCGATATCATCGCCCTCGCCGGCAGGCAGGAACGCGATGGTCACCCGGTGCCGGTGGACGGGCCGGACTACAGTTTGCTGCCCGCCGGCCTCGATGTCGAGGCGCGTGCCGCGGCGCCGCCGGGGCGGCGGTGGTTGGCGAAGCTGTGGGTAATCTTCCTGATGACGCTTACGGCTGTCGCCGACAGGTTTGGCTGGACGATCGGCAAGTTCGATCCGAAGGTCTACAAACGCGACGTGGCCAGTAATTCGGATTTCCGCAAGTTCGACGACGGCTTGAAGATGACCATCGATGTTGACGCGGATGTGTTGCAACGGATCGAGAACCGGCTGAAACAGGCAGAAGAGGCGGGCATCTGCCGCTATGGCCTGCACCGCCAGCAGTCGGCCTTGATGACATGCCTCGTAATCTCGCCGCTACAGCCCGATCACGTTCATTTCATCGATGGCGCCTCCGGTGGCTATGCGATGGCTGCCGCAAGCCTGAAGGCGAAGGTGCCTGTCTGATGGCGGCTTGCCGAAATCGGTTCTCCGCAATATGCCTTTCTGACCGTCGACACACGCAATGTATTTGGCCGCCTCGGGCTGGGTCGAGATACGGTGGTAAAGGCCTGACGGCGTCTGAGCCGGGCAATTTTTGCCCGATGTCAGGATCGTGATTGCACTCCGCCGGCAGCCTCGCCACATATGTGCGCCAGCAGATAGATGCAGTTATGCCTGCTCCTTCCCTGCTTCGAGGTGTGGCGGATCAAAGGAGAAGGCTCGTCTTCGACGGGTTTCGAGGTAGCATGAGCACAGCGCAAACAGAAATTTCGACCATTCTCATGGACAAGGTTGCTGATTGGCTGACCCAATCGGCTTTGGCCGGCAACGACTTGGAAACATTGGTAAAGGGGTTTTGCGAGCGGCTGGCTGCTGCCGGCCTGCCGCTGAAGCGGGTGCATTTGAGCTTTTCGATGCTTCATCCGCTTTATGACGCGCTTGGTTTCACCTGGATTCGCGGCCAAGGCATGGAGGTGGAAGGCTTCCGCAAACAGGACGGCGTTCATTCTGACAGGTTCCTAACCAGCCCATACTACCATCTGCTCAGCAACAAGCTCGACCATCTGCGGCGTCGGCTCGACCCGGCGGTCCCGTCGGAATTTCCTGTTTTCGATGAACTCAGGCTCATGGGCGTGACCGATTACATGGCTTTCGTCCATCCCTTCAACGGCAATACCAGTCAGGGCATGATCGGGTCCTGGTCCACCGACAGTGCTTCAGGTTTCAGCGACAGCATGATTTCGGCGCTGCTGCGTATCCAAAACCATCTCGCCATCGCAACCAAAATGGCGGTGCTCACCAAGTTGGCCGACAACATGATGACCACTTATCTCGGCGGCGACGCCGGGAGACGCGTGCTGGACGGCCAGATCAAACGCGGCGAGGGCGACACGATCCGGGCCGCACTGGTCATGGCCGATATGCGCGGGTCGACAAAGCTTGCCGAAACTTCCGGCCGCGAAATCTACATCGATACGCTGAACCAGTTTTTCGATGCCATTGCAGCACCTTTCAATCGCAAAGGCGGGCAGATCATGAGTTTCATCGGTGATGGCTTCATTGCCGTCTACCCTTGCGAAAGGCATCGCTCGCAGTCCGAGATCGCCTGCCAGTCTGCTCTGGCGGCAGCGCACAAGGCCACTGCGCGCATGATGGATCTCAATCTGCGAAGGAAGGAAAAAGGCTTGTCCGACATAAAATTTGGCATCGGCCTGCATGTCGGCAACGTGATGTTCGGCAATGTCGGGCTTACCGACCGGCTCACATTCTCTGTCTTCGGCTCGGCTGTAAACGAGGTCCAGCGCCTCCAGACCCTGACCAAGAAATATCCGCACCGCGTTCTCGCCAGCAAGGACTTCGCCAGCTATTGCGGCGCCAACAGCTGGCTGACGCTCGGCAGCGAGGAACTGGCCGGGATCAAGCAGAAGCTGACGGTGCTTTCACCCGATCTGTCGGGCGCTCTCGCACTCGATGAAGACGGTGCGCTGGAGCCGATTTACGACCGGAGATCGGAGGCCGAGCAGGTCATGCTGCTTCATCGCGATGCCGCACGGCTGTCGGCGGGCGACCGGAGGAAGCTCCAGTAGCCAGCCCCAATCTGATCCGAACGCCTTGGTAAGCAGTCCGGTCGCTGGTTCCGCCGCTGGCGATCGTTCGAATCCAAGTTGCTCTAGGCTGGCAATGCGGTAGTCTTGCTTCCAGGGCCTGCCGCCTGGCAGGCCCCAGGGTGGGGCTGGTGTGAGAATGAATGCAGGCGTTGATCTGCTGCGGATCGAGGATGTTGGCATCTCTTTTGCCATTATCGGGGGACCGTTGCATGCCGTCAGACGTGCAAATCTCCGCGTCCTGCCCGGCAAGGTTACCGCGCTTGTGGGCGAGTCCGGTTCCGGAAAATCGGTTCTCAGCCAGGCAGTAATGGGCATTTTGCCGAACACAGCCCATGTTCGCGGCCGTATCCTGTTTTCCGATCCTGAAAAGCCCGGCACGACGCAGGATATCCTGCAGATGCCGCGTGACGGGCCCGAAATCCGGGCGTTGAGAGGCAGCCGCATCGGCAAGATCTTTCAGGAGCCTATGACATCGCTGTCGCCGCTGCACACGATCGGCAACCAGGTCAGCGAATCCCTGCAGATTCATACGCCCATGGCGCGGGCGGAGCGAAAGGCGCGGACTGAGGAAATGCTCAGCCTTGTCGGCTTTCCCAATCCCAAGCGCGCCTATGACATGTATCCGTTTGAACTTTCGGGAGGATTGCGTCAGCGCGCCATGATCGCCATGGCGCTGATCTGCCGGCCCGCTTTGTTGATCGCCGACGAGCCGACGACGGCGTTGGACGTCACCATCCAGGCACAAATCCTGCAATTGCTACGCGAGCTTCAGACCAAGCTGAACATGGCGATGCTGCTGATCACGCACGACCTCGGCGTGGTCGCCAATGTTGCCGACGAGGTGGTGGTCATTTACCATGGCGAGATCATGGAAGCGGGACCTGTCGAGGCAATATTCCGCCGGCCAAGTCACCCTTACCTGAAGGGCCTGATGGCAGCCGTTCCGCATTTCGACCTGAAGCCTGGCGAAAGGCTGAAGGCGCTGCGCGAGGTGCCGGTGAATGTCGAGAACCTGCTTGGCAAGCAGACGGCGCCGGCATCGAAGGGGCCGAGCGACATCCTGCTGTCGGTCAGGGACCTGACAAAGACCTTCACCATCCGCAAGTCTGGTTGGTTCGGCGGGGATCATCAAACCTCTGTTCGCGCCGTGGACGGCGTGAGCTTCGATATCAGGCGGGGTGAGTGCCTGGGTCTGGTCGGCGAAAGCGGCTCCGGCAAAACCACCGTCAGCAAGATCCTCATGCGGGCTGTCACGCCTAACGGCGGCTCGGTGATCTTCAATGGCCGCGATGGACCGATCGACGTCTTGGGAGGCGACAGAGACGCCCTGCGCCTGCTGCGCGCGAAAATCCAGATGATCTTTCAAGATCCGGTTTCGTCGCTTTCACCCCGCATGACGGTGGAAAACATCTTGAGCGAGCCGTTGGAAATCCATCAACGGGGCAATGCCGCGTCCCGACTAGCCACGGTCAAGAGCCTTATGCAGGCGATCGGGCTCGATCCGCGCTTCATCAAGCGTTATCCGCACAGTTTCTCCGGCGGGCAGCGTCAGCGTATCGGCATCGCGCGCGCGCTGGCGCTGGGGCCCGAACTCCTGATCTGCGACGAGCCGGTTTCGGCGCTCGATGTCTCTGTCCAGGCGCAGATCCTGAACCTCCTGAAGGACCTGCAGAAGGAACTGGGCCTGACTTACCTATTCATATCCCATAACCTGGCGGTGGTGGACTACATGGCAGACCGCATCGCGGTGATGTGCGGCGGGCGTATCGTCGAGCTTGCCCCGCGCGAAATTCTGCTTAGGAAACCGGTCCACCCCTACACGCGC
The DNA here is from genome assembly GCF_004792105.1 of Mesorhizobium sp. M8A.F.Ca.ET.161.01.1.1. NCBI lineage: Bacteria > Pseudomonadati > Pseudomonadota > Alphaproteobacteria > Hyphomicrobiales > Phyllobacteriaceae > Mesorhizobium > Mesorhizobium sp. M8A.F.Ca.ET.161.01.1.1. The sequence goes on from NZ_SRTD01000007.1 coordinate 215,920, forward strand.
TCACTGGTCGCCGCTGTACCTTTTCCCGATCTCGATAGGCCGATGGATTTCAAGACGCTGAAGCTCAGCGGCGCTTCCGACAGCAGCGCATGGGGACCGCAATTCCGCGACGAGGGCGACGAGGATGTGCTGTCGCCGCTCGATCTTGGCGGCGGCCACCTCGTGCTGGCCCGACGTTCGGCCGATGTCAGCGAGCTACGCCCTTGATCAGCCGGCGCACCGTCCTTGGACTCATGGCTTCGGCGTTTCTGCCGGGCACGGTACGCGCAGGCGATCTGGAGCCTGAATTTCTTCAGCCGCAGCTGAAGGCCAGGGCGCTGCCGGCACTGGCCGAACGCCTGCCCAAGAGCCCGCGCGTATTGAATCTCGCCGCCATGGGCCGGCAGCCCGGCCAATATGGCGGCACGCTGCGCACGATCATCGGCAGCCAGAAAGATATCCGGATGATGACCATCTATGGGTATGCTCGCCTGGTCGGCTATGACGAAAAGCTTAACATGCAACCCGACATCCTCGAAAGTTTCGATGTAGCGCATGATCGTGTCTTCACTTTCAAGATCCGGGAAGGACATAAATGGTCTGACGGCAGCCTCTTGACGTCGGAGGATTTTCGCTATTGCTGGGAAGATGTCTGGCTGAACGATGAGCTTTCGCAAGGCGGGCTTGCTCCGAGCCTGCTGGCAGATGGCAAGCCGCCACGCTTCGAGATCGTCGACCCGTTGACGGTCCGCTACAGTTGGGAGGCGCCAAATCCCGACTTCCTGCCCAAGCTCGCTGCCGCCTCGCCGCTGTCACTTGTTCTGCCGGCCGCCTATCTCAAGCAGTTCCACAAGAAATACCAAGATCCATTCCGGCTCGCCGGCCTAATGACGGAGAACCGGGCAAAGAAATGGACGCTCCTGCATATCCGCATGTCGCGGCAGTATCGCCCGGAGAACCCGGAGCTGCCGACGCTCGATCCCTGGCAGAACCGGACCAAGCCGCCGGCTGAACAGTTCATCTTCGAGCGAAACCCGTTCTTTCATAGAATAGACGAGAATGGCCGGCAGCTGCCCTATGTTGACCAGATTGTCATGAATGTCAGCTCGTCGGCGATCATTTCCGCCAAGACCGGTGCGGGTGAGAGCGACCTGCAAAGCATGGGAATTGACTTCTCCGACTACTCTTTTCTGAAGGATGCGGAGAAGCGTTACCCCGTGAAGATGCATCTCTGGAAACGCACACAGGGTTCGCGGCTGGCGCTCCTGCCCAACCTGAATTGTGCCGATCAGGTTTGGCGTAACCTTTTTCGTGACGTGCGCGTACGCCGCGCGCTTTCCCTCGCTGTGGACAGGCGCGAGATCAATTTGGCTGTATTCTATGGATTGGCGCAGGAAAGTGCCGATACGGTCCTGCCGGAGAGCCCGCTCTACCGGCCGGAATTCGCGAAGGCCTGGGTCGCCCATGATCCCGACCAGGCCAACGCCCTGCTCGACGAGGTCGGGCTTCAAACGCGCGACGATGACGGCCTGCGGGTACTTCCCGATGGGCGCCCGGCGCAGGTCATAGTGGAAACGGCCGGCGAAAGCACGCTGGAAACCGACGCGCTTGAGCTCATCACCGATCACTGGCGCCAGATCGGCATCGCCCTGTTCGTCCGGACTTCGCAGCGCGACATCTTCCGCAGCCGCGCGCTTGGCGGCGAGATCATGATGTCGATGTGGTCGGGCATAGACAATGGCGTGCCGACCCCCGACATGAATCCGTACCAGTTGGCCCCCACCATCGACGACCAGCTGCAATGGCCACTCTGGGGCGCTCACTACCTGTCCCATGGCAAGATGGGTGAGGCGCCCGATCTTCCTGAAGTGGTCGAGTTGGTGGCTTTGCTCAAGCGCTGGAACGCTTCGTCTGAGGCCGCGGAGCGCGCCGAGATCTGGAATTCAATGCTGTCGATCTACACCGATCAGGTGTTTTCGATCGGCACTGTGAACGGAACGCATCAGCCGGTTCTGGTGTCCTCACGGCTGCGCAATCTGCCTGACAAGGCGCTCTACGGCTATGACCCGACCGCCTATTTCGGTGTCTACATGCCCGATACCTTCTGGCTTGGAGAGTCCTGAGCGTGTTTCGATATATTGTCTGGCGCATCGCTGTGATGGTTCCAACGCTGCTGATCATATCGGCGCTGGTGTTCACGATCATCGAACTTCCCCCAGGCGACTATTTCGACAGCTATGTCTCCGAGCTTCGGGCTCAGGGCGAAGCGGTAGATTCCGATCGCATCAAAATGATGCGGAAGGAATATGGGTTCGACCAGCCGCCGGTCATTCGCTACTTCTACTGGGTTGGCGGGATGCTGCACGGCGATTTCGGCTATTCCTTCGAGTATGAGCTGCCGGTTCGCGACGTCGTCGGGGACCGAATGTGGCTGACCGTCCTGGTTTCCTTCGTCACGATCATCTTCACCTGGCTCATTGCCTTTCCCATCGGCATGTACTCCGCCACGCATCAATACAGTTGGGGCGACTACGGCCTTACTCTCTTCGGCCTTCTCGGCCTTGCCATTCCCAATTTCATGCTGGCGCTGATCCTGATGTATTTCGCCAATATCTGGTTCGGCACCTCCATCGGCCATCTCATGGACCCGCAATATCTCAGTGAGCCGATGAGCTGGGCCAAGGCGAAGTCGATCCTCGCCCATCTCTGGATCCCGGTCTTGATCATCGGCACCGGCGGCACGGCAAGCATGATCCGGCGGCTGCGCGCCAATCTGCTCGATGAGCTTCACAAGCAATATGTCGTGACCGCGCGCGCCAAAGGCCTTCATCCCTTCAAGGCGCTCGTCAAATATCCGCTGCGCATGGCGCTCAATTTCTTCATTTCCGACATCGGCTCCATCCTGCCGGCCATCATCTCCGGTGCCGAAATCACCGCGATCGTGCTGTCTTTGGAGACGACGGGGCCGATGCTGATCAGAGCGCTGCAAAGCCAGGACATGTATCTGGCAGGGTCTTTCCTGATGTTCCTCGCCTTCCTGACGGTGATCGGTGTCCTGATTTCCGACCTGGCGCTGGCGCTGCTTGATCCACGAATTCGTTTGCAGGGCGGCAGCACCAAATGAACAAGCAATCCCCCCTGCCCGCTCCGGGTGCCCCACTGCAGCACTACGTTTCCATCGCGCCCTTTGACCTGCAATCAGTCGAGGCGATGACGGCGGAGCAGTCGAAGGTCTTCCAGGCATCGCAGTTGCGCCTGATGTGGTGGAAATTCCGACGGCACCGGCTTGCCCTTGTATCCGGCATATTTCTGGCAGCGCTCTATTTCGGGATCCTGATCTGCGAGTTCTTGGCGCCCTACAATCTGCACACGCGCAACATGGACTACATCTATTCGCCGCCGCAGCGGGTACACCTGTTCCATGACGGCCAGCTTGTCGGGCCCTTCGTCTATGGTCGCCAGATGACGCTGGATATGGACACACTCAAGCGGAACTACATCGACAACCAGGATGATGTTCAACGGATTCGTTTCTTCTGCAAGGGCGACCGTTACCGGTTCTGGGGCCTGGTCGAAGGTGACAGGCATTTTGTCTGTCCTGCCGAAAACGGCCAGCTCTTTCTGGCCGGCACCGACAGGCTGGGACGCGATGTGCTCTCGCGTATCATCTATGGCGCACGCATTTCACTCACGATCGGCCTTGTCGGCATCAGTTTCAGCTTCCTGCTCGGCATTGTCATAGGTGGGCTGGCTGGCTATCACGGCGGCATCTTCGACCTGATCGTCCAACGGATAATCGAAGTTCTGCAATCGATCCCCAGCATTCCGCTATGGCTGGCTCTGGCGGCGATCATGCCGATAACCTGGAGTCCAATCCTGATCTATTTCGGCATCACCGTCATCCTCGGGCTGATCCACTGGACCGGACTGGCGCGGGCCGTGCGTTCAAAGCTTCTGGCCTTGCGCGAGGAGGATTACGTTCTGGCCGCGCAATTGATGGGCGCCAGCAGCAGCCGCATTATCCGTCGGCACCTCATCCCCGGTTTCATGTCGCATCTGATCGCAACGGCGACGATCTCCATACCCGGCATGATCCTGGGCGAGACGGCGCTGAGCTTCCTTGGGCTGGGCCTGAGGCCACCGACAACCAGCTGGGGCATCCTGCTAACCGAGGCGCGCAGCGTCAGCGTCATCGCGTTCTATCCATGGCTGCTTTTGCCGATGCTCCCCGTCATTCTCGTCATCCTGGCGTTCAACTTCCTCGGCGACGGCTTGCGGGACGCCGCAGACCCCTACAAGTGAGATCGCTATTCCGCCGCGCGCCGGGCCGCCGGCAGCCTGTTCGGTTGTTGCAGTGTCCATTGTTGACCTCTATATGCGACGAGACTCGATCGGGTTGATCGCGGGCATTATCGATCGCTTGAACTGGTTCAGGACGCACAAACGCATATGAGTCGCCTCGAGAGTTTCATCCGCAGGATGACCGCACAGCGCGACATTCTCGATCAGATCTGCGCCGAGGTAGCGAAGATTGAGGGTCCCGTGCTCGAGCTCGGCCTCGGCAATGGCCGGACATTCCACCATCTGCGCGAGCGCCTGCCCGGACGCCGGATCGTGGCGTTCGACCGCGCGCTGGCCGCCCACTCCAGCTCGATTCCCGAAGCTGAAAACCTCGTGCTCGGCGAAATACGCGAGACGGCGAGCAGGTTCATCGGCATCGACGCCGCTCTCGTTCATGCCGATATCGGCACGGGCTATGAAGATTTCGATGCAGTGACCTCTACCTGGCTTCCCGATCTGACCGCGCGCCTGCTTCGTGTCGGCGGCATGGCGGTCAGCGGCACGCCGCTCGATCACCCGCAATTGCAGCGCCTCGCGCCGCCGCCTTCAGTGCCCGCCGATCGCTATTTTATCTGCAGGCGCGTGTGAGGGTCCGGAACAACCATATCTTCAGGCCCGGGTCTTCAGGGGCCAGGTCTTCAGGGGTCAGGTCTTCAGGGGTCAGGTAGTCAGGGGATCGTATACACCGCTACCTCTCGCTCAATGCCGCGCAGCGAGACTTCGTGGGGCACGGGCTTGAGCGCGCTCCTGCGCAACAGATCGGCGGTGAGATTGTCGTCGACCACCGAACGGGTGGCGAAGATCGCCTGTGCGTTGGCCAGATTCTGGACCCGTGAAGCAATGTTGACCGTCTGGCCAAAATAGTCCTGCCGCTCGTTCATGGACACGGCGATGCAAGGGCCGGCATGGACGCCGATCTTGAGCAGCAGGTCCTCGCGCCCGCTCTTGTCGTTGAGCGCACGCATGGCTTCGCGCATCCTGAGGGCCGCGGCAATCGCACGATCAGGCGTCGCGAAGGTCGCCATCACCGCATCACCGATCGTCTTGACCACCGCGCCTGCCTCGGCCGCGACGATCTCGTGCAGAACCTGGAAATGCGCGCGCACGAGATCGAAGGCCGCAAGGTCGCCCACCCGTTCGTAAAGGGCGGTCGAACCGCGCAGGTCGGTGAACAGGAAGGTCAGGCTGGTGATTTTCAGGCGCTGGTTGATGTCGAGCGTATCCGTGCGATAGAGATCGCGGAACGTCTGGTTGGTGAGCAGGCGCTTGGCGGTGAGGAAGGGCCGGCGTTTACCCAGGAAATCGTGCAAGGCCTGGCCGGCGATGAAAACCGTCGGCAGCACGCGGGTGTCGGTCCTGTTTTCCAGGGAAATGCGCAACGGGCCGGGCTGCATCTCCAGCGTCTGGTTCTGCACATGGTCGCGGTCGAAGACCAAAGAGAGGCTTCGGCGCTCCTTTGTTGGTTCGCCCTTCACGTCGATGAACTGCGCTGAATGGGTGACCGGCTCGAAGACGATGACGAATTCGGACGGAAGCTGTATGGGCAGAAGCGCCTTTTCACCGGGCGCAAGCTCGATATCTTCCAGCGAAAACGCTTCCAACTTTTTCGCGAAATCCTCATCCGGCACATCAACACCCGAAGCCCAGTAGATCTGGCGGAAATATTCCACCAGCGGCAGTTCGTGTGGATTGTGGGCGGCAATCCTGCGTATGCGCGGACTGACGGTGAATGTCACCTCGACCATCTCGTCGAGGGTTGGCGAATAGCCCTCGGAGCACAGCGCGCAGGTGTATTCATCTTTCTGCAGGGTTTTCAGCGTGGCGTTGGTGTCGAGCACGCCGCCACAGCCTGGGCATAGAACATTCCAGGAAACATCGAAAATGCCCACCCGCGCCGCATGGAGAAATGCGCTTATGGTGCGCTCCTCGTCGAGGCCGTGCTTGCTGGCGAAGGCTGGCGCATTGATGCGGCAAAGTTCGCGGTCGTTGCCGTCCGCGACGGTTCGCTTGATCGCGTCGATTACCAGTGGATCGACATCGGTCGATTGCCGCAGAAGCGAGAACAGATCCTGAGCTTCATTCATCCTGCCGGCTCCAGAAAATGCGCCTCCCAGACGTGTTGATCGGACTGCCCTTGGTGCGAGTGCTGCATTTTACTTCGAAACGGACCATTCGGATAGACAAGCCTGATGATGGTTCAATTTCCATTCGGCGGATTTTCTCCGGCCGCAAGCGGCACTATGATGGTCGATAGGCGTTCATCTTTGGGGTTTTCTCCTGTGCCGACACCCGACAACCCGCCATTTCCCGCCGCCCTGCGCCTTTTCTCGGCGGGGGTCATCATCGTCCTGATCGTCGGCGCCGGCCTGTTTTTCGCGCCTGAGCTGGTCAAGCCGCGGTGGCCTTGGCCTGTCACGCCGTTCAGTGCCCGCTTCCTCGGCGGCTTCTACACCGCCGAAATGGCGGTGATGGCAGCGCTGCTGGTCTGGAATCGCTGGTCGCCCGGCAGGCTCGTCCTCGTCATGGCCTTCATCTTCACCGTCATCGTGTCGGCGGTTTCGTTGATCAATCTCGGCTATTTCAACTTCGAGCGAAAAGCGGCCTGGCTCTGGTTCCTGGTCTATCTTGCCTCGGCGGCGGTATCCGGGCTGTTCCTTTGGCGGACCAGGGCCTATCCCCCAGCAAAAGGCGTGACCCCTAACCCCGCATGGCGCGGCTACATGTTGGCGGAAGCCGCGATCCTTGGCCTCTATGGCATCGGCATGTTGCTATTCCCTCAAAGGGTCAGCAGCACCTGGCCATGGCCGGTCGATCCCTTCCACGCCCAGGTCTACAGCGCCATCTTCCTCGCCGGCGCTGGCGGCGCCTATCTCGTCTGGAAAAACGCGCCGCGCGAGGAACTGCTGGTGCTCGGCCTGGCGCAGTTTCTGGTCGGCCTGCTTGCCATCCTTGGCCTCGTCATCACCGACGCTGCGGTGCACCGGATCGACTGGAGTGCGACCAAGACATTGTGCTGGCTCGCGCTTTTCGGCTGGATCGGCATCAGCGGCGCCTTCAAACTCTACGCCGCCTCCCGGTATTTTGGCTCGCAATCGGCGTCATAGGCTGCAGAGATAGCTGGATTTTCAGGTGCCGCCCGGCGCATCGTGCCGGGCCGATTGGGTTCGAGCACTTCACCGTTTCAAGGAAACGGCGAATTGCTCTATCCTTGGTTCTGACGCAATTCCGGGCGGAAAACCGCTCACACTTTTCCTGGAATTGCTGTAGCCGGGAACGCCATGACCAGCACGACCTCGCCATCCGAGAAAATCCGGCCGCAGCTTCGAGCCGTGCGGCCAAGCGATGCGGAGGCGCTTTGCGCTATCTTCAACATGCCGGGTTTCCGCTGGGGCACGCTCAGGATGCCTTTCGAGATGGTGGAGCAGGTGGAGCGGCGCATCGCCAAGTCCGGCCAGGAAACCACCTGGATCGTTGCCGAGTTGGACGGCAAGATCGTCGGCCATGGCAACCTGGTTGTCCAGGGTTCGCCGCGCCGTTCACATATAGGCGAGATCAATATCGGCCTTGACGATGCCTTTGTCGGCAAGGGCATCGGCTCTGCCATACTTGGCGCGCTGCTTGACGTTGCCGACAATTGGCGTGCCCTGAAGCGGGTCGAATTGACCGTCTATGCCGACAACGAGCCGGCCATCCGCCTCTACACCAGCCACGGCTTCGAGGTCGAAGGCCGGCATGTGAAGGCCGGCTTTACCGACGGGCAGTATCACGACCTTCTGAGCATGGCCCGGCTGCGGTTCTGATGACCGCCGTCTTCGCCCCAGCCCCTACGCCTCCGGTGGAAATTCTGGCTGTGCTGTCGCTGCTCTGCCCGGAAGTCGTGCGTGACATCGAGCAGAACTGGAATGCATCGGTTTCCGATTACGCCCGCCATCTGTGGCGGCCGGTGGCAAGGCCTGCATCCGGCCCGGCGATCGCTGCCCGCTCGATCCTGCGCGAAGTCCTGCATCAGCGCCTCGGTGCGATCATGCAGCCTGAGGAGATCGGCAAGATTCTCGAAGAGTTCGAGCACAGACCGGTAATTCAGTCCGGCCTGCACTGCCTGCTTCTGATGGACCGGATCACCTTCGATGCCCTTCTGCTTGCCTGGCTCGGCGCGGTCGAAAACGGGCTGTCGGCCTTCTTCGGCTTCATGGGAACGACGATGACCATGGAGACAATTGGCCGGGAGGGGCCGGGCTGGCTCGATGTCGGCGACGACAAGGTCAACCTGTTTGGCATGGGGCGCCACAAACTGTGCCGCAAAAGCGTTTGCGCGGCCGGTCCCGTCACCCTCAACAGGCGCGCCCTCGAAGCGGTGTGCGACGAAACGGATGCCAGCCGCTGGCTGGGCACACTGCTCGCCAGCCACGACAAGGTGTTTGCAACCGCCGCCGATGCGCTGACAGAACTCAACGAGGATCTGGTCGCCGGTTGGGATCGTTCCGGCATGGCCCTGCCGGTTTTGATCGATGACCGGCTCGCCGCTGCTGCCATGGCGCGGCATCTAGACCATGACGGCGGCCTTCTTTCCAGGCTGCTCTTCGAGCCCGCAAGGCGCCGGCGTCTCGAGCATGCCTTGCAAGAGGCCGCATCGAGCCCATTTGGCAGATTCCTGCCCAATGCCACCGCCTATTTCTGGGGCATCCGCGAGGAGCGCGTGCGCAAGCTCGTCCTCGAGAACGGGCAGCTGATCGAGCCTGACAGGCCGCATGGTCTTTCCATCCCGTTCGAGCGGCCGCAACTGAAGCAGGCGCTGCTGGACGGTGTGCTGCTGCCGGACTTGTTCCTGACGTTCCTCGTCCTTGCCATATTGCCGCGCGTGCGGGTCGTGGGCGGCTTGAGACAGATTGGCTATGTAGCGCTTTTCCACTCGATCCTGCTGGCTGCGCTGGATGAAAACGCGCCGGACGAGCGCGATCTGGCCGCGGAGCTGCAGGTTCGGGAAAATGCCTGGGGCACCCGGGTCATCGATGAAAAGATCTCGGTCCGCGAGCAGCTTGCCGGCCTCCCGGAAGGGGCGCCCTTCGCGGACTTGCTCCGGCAATACCGTTCGCGGACATTTGCCGAGACCACCGACGACCTGAAACTGGTGCGCGAAAACGCGCGATGGTGCAAGATCGGCCGGGCCTCCGGCCTCTGATCGGGCCGCTACCCGGTCATTGCACCAAACCGGCCTTGCGGAGCCCGTCGACCATGAGTTCGAAATCGGCAGGGTTCCTGTAAGGCAAGACTTTGCGACGGTATTCCAGCGAAAAGTCGGGATTGACGCGAAGCATGTCCTGCCATGCCGCGCGGGCCTCCTCCAAACGGCCCAGATGGCCGTAGCTGGCGGCCAGGAGCGCGCGAGAGACGTCGGTCACAGCGTTGCGAGCCAGCCGTTGCAGCAGGAGGTCAACGGCCTCGTTGTATCGTCCCAGTTGAAACAACGCCAAAGCCTGGAAGTGCAGAAGCACATCCGCAAAGTACGGGTTCAAGGACTTTCCCCGGGCGAAACTCTCGAGGGCCTCCTCGGATTTGCCTGAATAGTACAGCGTTTCGCCGCGGCAGACGTGCGCTTCGGCGAAGTTCGGATTGAGGACCAGTGCGCGCTCGACCTCGTCGATGGCCTCATCGTGCCGTCGTGTGTACAGCTTGGCTATCGCCAGCGCCCAGTGCGCCCAGGGATCGTTGTCATCCAGCGTTACCGCCCGCGTTGCGGCCTCTTCGGCTTGCGCCATCGATTCCGGCGGCGACGCTCCCCACCTGTTCAGGTAATCGACGCCGTGCGTGAGGGCGAGGAAAGCGTGGGCAGAGGCAAAGTTCGGGTCCAGTTCGGTGGCACGTTGCAAGAGATCGCGGGCTGCGACGTTCGTCTCCTTCGTCAGCCGGTGCCACAGCTCCCGGCCGCGCAGGAAACAGTCATACGCCTCGGTGTTGCGCGGGTGCTCCGGCGCCAGCCGTTGCCGGGCATCGTCTGTCAGGTTGAGCGCCAGCGCACCGACGATCTGCTGCGTCACGTCGTCCTGCACGGCGAATATGTCGGTCAGGTCGCGATCGAACCGCTCCGCCCAAAGATGGCCGCCTGAAATTGCATCGATGAGCTGCGCGGTGATCCGCACCCTGTTGCCCGACTTGCGTACGCTGCCTTCGAGCACATGCCGCACGCCGAGTTTCGCGCCCACCTCCTGCACATGGACGTTCTGGCCCTTGAAGGTGAACGACGAATTGCGTGCGATGACGAAGAGTTGCGACAGTTTTGACAGCGCCGTGATGATGTCTTCGGAGATGCCGTCGGCGAAGTAGTCCTGTTCGGCGTCACCGCTCATGTTGGCGAACGGCAGCACGGCGATCGACAGCTTCGGCGGCACGGCCGCAGCCGGTCGGCTCGTCGCGGTTTCCGGGGTCGCGGCCGCCTTGGCCCCCGCGCCGACTTGCAGCGAATAGACCCGGACCGGCTCGGCGATGTTCTTGAGCTGTGTGCTGCCGAGATCGCTGACCGAAAGGTCGAGCCTCGCCTTGACCTGGCGATAGGCATCCTCGGACAGGCAGATAGCGCCGGGCGCCGCGACACCCTCCAGACGCGAGGCGATGTTGACGCCGTCGCCCATCAGGTCGCCGTCGCTTTCTTCGACCACATCCCCCAGATGGATGCCGATCCTGAACTCGATGCGGCGGTCCTGCGGCACGCCGGCATTGCGCTCAACCATGCCGTTCTGGATCTCAACGGCGCAGCGCACGGCATCCACCACACTGCGGAACTCAACCAGCGCCCCATCGCCGGTGCGCTTGATCACCCGCCCGTTGTGGACTGCGATGGTGGGATCGATCAGGTCGCTGCGCAGCGTCCGCAACCTCGCCAAGGTACGCTCTTCGTCCGCGCTCGCGAGCCGGCTGTATCCGACCACATCTGCAGCCAGGATTGCGGCCAGCTTGCGGTTCTCGCTCATGCGTCGGTCTCCTTATCTCCAAGATAGCAGGAAGACAGCGGGTAGAGGGAACTTTCGCAAACGACGGCCGCGCAACCGCCCGGCTCGGCAGCGCTCTGCCGCAGAAACCATCCGATCTCTCGATGGCTATTTGCGCTGCCGCTTGCCGGTTGAGAGCTATCGGTTCATCCTTGTGATTGCCCTGGCCGTGAAATGCGTGGCGAGATCATGCCGTCACGGCCCCTAGTGAGGTCTTGTTCCATGGACTGCTCAGGCTGCGGTTTCGAGATTGAGGGCGGTTACGCCTTCTGTCCGAAGTGTGGCCGGCGCCAGCCCGTGTCATGTGCCAGTTGCGGCTATGTCTGCGCACCTGATTTCGAGTTCTGTCCGAAATGCGGGGCAAGCGTCGGTGCGTCCGCAAAATCCGTCGAACGGCCTGCTCCGAAACCAAGCCGGACCTTTGTGCCACCTTCTCGAACTGCGGCGCCGAACATCGAAAGCGAAGAAGGGCCGCATTCTGTCTCTGACGCCGATCGCCGGACGGTCACGGTCCTGTTCGCCGACCTCTGCGGCTTCACGACACTCAGCGAGCAGCTCGACCCCGAGGTCATGCAAACGCTGCAGAACGAACTGTTCAAGGAATTGACGGCGGCCGTGCGAAACTTTGGTGGTTTCGTCGACAAATTCATCGGCGATGCACTGCTCGCCTTGTTCGGTGCGCCGGTCGCGCATGAGGACGATCCGGAACGTGCGCTTCGCGCCGCTCTCGACATGATCGCCCGGACGGCGCGGCTCGGCGAAAGCACCCCCTACTCCGGCTCGCCTCTCCTACTCCACATCGGCATAAACACTGGTCCGGTCGTTACTGGAGGATTGGGCATCGGCGCCGCCAAATCCTATTCGGTGACCGGCGACACGGTGAATACGGCGCAACGCCTGCAATCGCTGGCCGCACCCGGTGAGGTGCTGGTGGGCGAGCTCACGCACAGGCTGACCCGACATGCCTTCTCTTACGAGTCGATGGGTGATGTCGTGCTTCGCGGCAAGGCTGGCAGTGTTCTCGTCCATCGACTCGATGCACCGCTTGCGGCGCCGCGTGCGGCGCGTGGGCTCGAGGCGCTCGGCCTCAGTGCGCCGATAATAGGCCGTGATGCGGAACTCAACAGAATGCTGGCGAGCCTCGACCAGGCGTGCGGCGGCTCGGCCCAACTTGTCCGCCTCGTCGGAGAAGCCGGTATCGGGAAATCGCGGCTGGTGAGGGAGTTCGTCACCCGGGTCGGCGACGACGATCGTTTTCGCAACGTCGCCGTGCGACAGGCCACGTGCTCACCGCTGGGCGAACAATCATTTGGCGCCCTGGGCGCAGTGGTGCGCAGCGCTGCCGGGATGATGCAAAACGACAATGGGGACGAAATGCGGGGGAAGCTCGCAGCCTTGCTGACCGATCTCGGCCTGCAGGGCGACGAGGCGAAGCGGCTGATGCCTTTGCTCTATCATGTGCTCGGCCTTGGCGACCCCGATGCCACCTTGCAGCATGTCGAGCCCGAGCAGTTGCGGCGGCAAATTCTCTACGCGGTCCGCACAATCATCGAACGGCGGCTTGCGTTGTCGCCGCTGCTGATCGTCGTCGAAGACCTGCACTGGGCCGACGCCGTATCGCTCGAGGCACTGCGTTTCGTGATGGACAGGCTGGAGCGCACGCGGTTGATGCTGCTGGTCACGCATCGTCCGGCGCCGGACAACGATCAGCTCGACTCAAGCCGGGTCAGTCACACAGCGCTCAGGCTTTCGCCGCTCAGCAGCCATGACGGACGTAGCATGGTGGCAGCACTTTTCGGCGATAGCTGGGTAAACTCCGCGGGCGGGCTTCTCGACCAGATCCTTGAGCGCGCCGGCGGCAACCCGCTTTTTATCGAGGAGATCGTTCGCGGCCTTATCGATCGCGGTGTATTGATGCGCGAAGGCCAGCGATGGCGGACGGTGGCGGGCGAAGTCGCAACCGGCATTCCCGCCACCATCCAGGCAATGTTGCTTGCTCGTGTCGACCGGCTGCCCCAGGAGGTGCGCCGGTTGGCCCAGGAAGCCGCGGTAATCGGCCCGCGCTTCGATGCCATGCTTCTGAAAAGCGTGACGGCCGATCCCGGCCGGCTGGAGGCCGGCTGCGAACTGCTTTGCGATGCGGAGATCATCGAAGAAGTTGCCGGATCAGGCTCGGTCTCGTCGCAAAGCTACCGCTTTACGCAAACATTGCTGCAGGACGTGATCTACCAGAACCTGCTCCTGCAACGCCGGACCGACATCCACGGCCGTGTCGGTGTCGCCCTGGAGCAACTGTGCGGCGACAAGCCGGAACGGCTCGAGGATTTGGCCGTGCTCGGTCATCATTTCGCACAGTGCGCCGAGCGGGAGAAGGGCGCGCATTACCTTCAGGCGGCGGGAGATCGCGCTCGCATGATATACGCCAATGACGACGCCCTTCGTTTCTACGACCGAGCCCTGACCGCGTTGGGCGCGACCGGGCAAACACCGCTCAAACTGGCAATTGCAGAGCGCATTGCCGATTTGAGCGGCCCGGCAGGCCGCCGCGAGATCGCGCACCGCCACTACGAGGCGGTGTTGCAGGCGTACCGCGGGTCAGCAGACCGCGTCGCGTCGGCGCGCGTTTTGCGCAAGATCGGTCGGCTGCTCTGGGACGTCGGCAAGCGGGACAAAGCGGAATCCCGCTATGCTGAAGCGGCGGCGCTCCTTGATGGAGCGGATGCCCCGATCGAGCAGGCGCATCTCTGGCAGGAACGCGGCCGGCAGGCATTCCGGAGCGGAGATCACGCTCTCGCGGCAAGATGGGCGGACGCGGCGCTCGATTGCGTACGCAGTCTGACAACGGAACAGGTCTCCGATGACGCCACCCTCGTGACCGCCGAGGCACTTAACACCAAGGCCGTTGCGCTGGCCCGCCTCGGCCGAAACCGTGAAGCCGTGGGTCAGGTTGAGCGCAGCATTGAATTGGCCGAGGCCGCCGGTCTGCTCGGCGCGGCGTGTCGCGGCTACACCAATCTCGGCGTGCTTTACACGACCATCGATCCGGCAAAGGCGATGGAGGTCTGCCGGCGCGGTCTGGAGGTGGCGCGCCATATTGGCGATCAGGGTTTTCAGGCGCGCCTCCTCGCCAATCTGGCTGTCGCTTGTTGTACTTTCACGGATCGCTGTCCAACGGAGGGCGTGCCTGCTGCCGAGAAGGCCATCGAGATCGACCGGGCGCTCGACCAGCGCGAGCACCTGCCGGTGCCGTTGATCGTGCTTGGGCAGATCCACCAGTGCAACGGCCGTCCGGAACTGGCGGTCGGCTTGTTCCACGAAGCACTGGACGTCGCCCGCGAAACGGGCGAACCCCAATTGCTGTTTCCGTGCTATGATGGTCTCGCAACGCTTAATCTCGACCTCGACAATCTGGCCGAGGCCGAACGCTACTTTTCCCTGGCGCAGGGTATATGCGCCCAGCACGGGCTCGACCCGGAAGCGCTTGTGGTGCTGCCTTTTCTCGACTAGCCGGGGTTGGAGGTTGGAAATGTCCGCGCCTAGTGACTTGGTGCCGCTTCAACCGGGCGACCGCGCGCCGAACGTGGTACTCGATGCCATTACCCAGGAAGGCAAGATCGCGCTCGACGACTTCCGCGGACAAAGACCGGTTCTGGTCGGCCTGTTTCGAGGTCTGCATTGTGCGTTTTGCCGGCGCCATATCGCCGCCCAGGCGCGGCTTGATCCGGAACTGCGCGAAAAGGGCGTGGAGAGCCTGACGGTGGTCAACACGCCGATCGAACGGGCGCGTCTCTATTTCCGCTACCATCCGATGCCGAATCTGCTGGCGGCCTCCGACCCGAAACGCGCTTCACATCGTGCTTTTGGACTGCCCAATCTCGAATTCACCCAAGACGAGACGAACTGGCCGTACAGGGTCTCGATGGCAGCGGCAAAGGATATGCGGGTCGACGTGCCAGGCGAGTTGCCCGGTCCTATGGATCCTTTTTCCGCCAGCGAAATCCTCAACAACAAGGACCATTACGAAGTCACCGAAGCCGACGAGCAGATGATGGCAACCGGACACGGACAACTGATCGGTCAGTTCCTGCTGGACAGGCAGGGGATCGTCCGCTGGAGCTTCACGGAGGTTCCAGAGGGTGGGCGTTACATGTTTGGGGCGCCAAACCCGCAGGAGCTGATGTCAGCCGTGTCCCAAGTCGCCCAATAGACTGTCGGAATATGGGCTTGAGATGCGTGGGCTCCAGGGGTCGGCATTGCTAAGCGGCAATCAGGCCGGGAGCCGCCACATTCGCACGCGGCCTGCACCACGCAATTCCGTTTCCTCGAGTGGGTCGCAAGCAAAATTTGGCCCAAGCATTTGGCGAGTTGCATCCGAAATGCGGATTTCATCGGGCTCCGCGGACGTTTGAATACGCGAGGCGAGATTAACGGTCTCGCCCCACAGGTCATAGGCGAACCGCCTCTTGCCTATGACGCCCGCGACGATTGGGCCTGAGTGAATTCCGATTCTGAGTCTCAGCGGTTCTCCTGCGAAGCGTTCGCGCCTAACCGCCTTGCGCAGCTCGAGTGCATAGCGTGTGAGGGCCTTTGCATGGTCGGATCGCGCGGTGGGCAGGCCGGCGACCACCATCACACAATCGCCGATTGTCTTGATCTTTTCGCAGCCATATCGTTCCGAGAGCCGATCCGCGGCCTTGAAGAAGTAATTTAAAATAGCGAGCGTCGTCACGGCTCCGACGCTCCGCGCTCGTTCCGTAAAACCGACTATGTCGGCAAAAAGCACACTCACTTCCGCGTGGTTGTCAGCAATTTTTTTGTGCGCTTTCAACCGCTCCGCGATCGACGCCGGAAGAATGTTGAGGAGCAGGGCTTCGGCGCGCTGGTATTCACGCGCCAATCCCTCCTGGCTCTTCCTCAATGCCTCGTTCGTCGATTGTAATTTCTCGTTGAGTTGACGCTCCCTCTCTTGCAGGAGTGTCATTTCATAAGCCTTTTGTTGAAGCCGCTGCCTATTGTCGCGTTCGGCAGTGGCGTCAAGAAAGAGCAGCCACACGCAGGCATCGTCAGCAAAAAAATGAAGGTCGGCGACACACCCGCTGGGCAGTTCGATCATGGCAATGTGAAACGGAAGCTCCGGGCAAGGCAGCAATCCTTCCATGAATTCAAGCTGCTCGGCAACAGGCTCGCCGATGCGAAGCGATGAGAGCCCGTAATGCTCAACGTTGCCGCCCTTCGCAGCGACGCAAAGCTGAGTGTCGATTTTCAGATATGCGACAGAATGCCCGTTGTAGAAGAAATTGAAAATCCAGTTTCCAACCTCTTTTGGCAATCCATGCATGATCTATTTGGTGACCATTAAAGCAAGTTGACGAAATGCATCATCAACATGTTCACCCGAAAGCGCACTTGTTAGATAGATTTGCCATCCACGTTGCCTCAGTTCGTCAATCTCGCTATCCGATATTGCCCACCGATCGGCCAGATCGGATTTGTTGAACAGCAATACAAACGGCATGGCGCCGAATTCGGCCTCGACCCGTTCGCGCAGCGTGAGCGCCACGGCAAGAGTGGCGGCGCGCGTACCATCGACGACAAGCACAAGCCCGGTTGCACCTCGCACATAGCTGACACGGAATGAGCCGATATCGTCTTCACCGGCTAAATCCCACAAAATCAGATCCACGGTTTTGTCCGGGAGCACGACATTCTTCTTGTCGATCTTCACGCCCACCGTGGTCAGGTAGGTTTCTGAAAAGATGCTCTGCACATACCTGCGCACCAGACTCGTCTTCCCGACAGAGAACCCGCCCAGCATGCAGATTTTCTTTTGCAACATCTTGGGCTCCACTAGTCCAGATTCACAGTAATCGAAACCCGGCGATTGGTGGAGCTCCCGGCCTGACTATTTTCAGGCACCAGCGGCTCAAAAGTGCCCGCGCCCCGAACCTGCAGCAGTTCCGGAGCGACGCCGCGCTTGTTGAGAAGCGCACGAACTGTCTCGGCGCGGGCGGCGCTGATCGATGCGTTGGCCGTCTCACGGCCCGTGGTGTCCGAATGGCCGGTCAACATGAACCGCGCTGTTACGCCTGACTTGCGGGCATTTTGGGCGAATTCCTTTATCTGATCCGCCAACCTGTCGAGAACCGGCAGCTGCTCCGGTCCCGGCACGACTTTGCCGGAAGAGAAGAAAATATCGGTCGTCTGGATGGCGTCTCTCAAAGAATTAAGTTCTGCAAGGTTCAGCTCACGCAGCTGCGAGACATCCAGAACCACTCCGTCCGCCGAAAGCTGTTCGGAGGCGGCTTGCGCCCGGCTGATCCAGCCGGCAGGAGCCTCACCCACGGCGACGATGCGACCCTGGATGATCGAAAGCTGAACCGATTTCGGCGGGGACAGCGACGCCGTCAGCCGCTTCACCACGAACTTCGGATCAAGGCTCTGATAGAATTGCCACTGTGAATGAACGCGGGCAGGATCAACCTGCGTTCCGGACAGCAGAGCTTGCGGGTCTGCGGCAAGCGGGTCTCTCAGGCCGGAAATGTAGAATTGTCCGCCGCTCGTCCGTTGTTGGGCGACGATGATTCCCGATTGGGCCTCAAGTCGCGCCACATAATACTGCCAATGCTCCGCCTCGCGCGCTTCGGGACTCACATCACGAACCTTGGAGATGTCGAATTCCGGTCCGCCTACCGAAAGCTGTCGGGCCGCTGCGCGCGCTCGATCTATCCAGGTGTCGGGAGCCTCACCCTCGGCAACGATGCGATTCTCGACGATCGAAAACCGAACCGATTTCGGCGGATAGAGCGACGCCGTCAGCCGCTTCAACACGAACTCCGGTTCAAGGCTCTGATAGAATTGCCACTGCGAATGAACCAGTGCGGGATCGACCTCGGTTCCCGACAACAGCGACTGCGGGTCGGCGCCAAGCGGGTCTCTCAGGCCGGAAATGTAGAATTGGCCGTCGCGTATCCTTTGTTCGGCAACGATGATGCCCGGCTGGGTGCCCAGTCGCGACACGTAGGCCTGCCAGTGCTCCGCCGCGCGTTCTTCGGGGTCACGGACCCTGGAAATATCGAATACCGGCCCGCCTGCTGAAAGCTGCCGGGCGGCGGCCTGCGCCCGGTCGATCCAGGCGCCGGGAGCCTCGCCCTCGGCAACGATGCGATTCTCGACGATCGAAAGCTGAACCGATTTCGGCGGATAGAGCGACGCCGTCAGCCGCTTCAACACGAACTCCGGCTCAAGGCTTTGATAGGATTGCCACTGCGAATGAACGCGGGCGGGATCGACCTGCGTTCCGGACAGCAGCGACTGTGGGTCGGCGGCAAGCGGGTCTCTCAGGCCGGAAACGTAGAATTGGCCGTCGCGTATATTTTGCTCGGCAACGATGATGCCCGGCTCGGCCGCCAAGCGCGACACATAGGCTTGCCAGCGCTCCGCCGCGCGTGCTTCGGGGCTCACATCACGAACCTTGGAGATGTCGAATTCCGGTCCGCCTGCCGAAAGCCGTCGAGCCGCTGCGCGCGCCTGGTCGATCCAGGTGCCAGTGGCCTCGCCCTCGGCAACGATGCGATCATTGACCACCGAAAGCCGCACCGACTCTGGCGGCACCAGCGACGCCGTCAGCCGCTTCAACACGAACTGAGGCTCGAGACTCTCATAGAACTGCCACTGCGCATGCACGCGCGCGGGATCGACCTCGGTTCCCGACAACAGCGCCTGCGGGTCGGCGGCAAGCGGATCGCGGAGGCCGGCAATATAGAATTGGCCACCGCTTATATTTTGCTCGGCAACGATGATGCCTGGCTCGGCCACCAAGCGCGACACATAGGCCTGCCAGCGCTGCCCGGTTTGCCAGGAAAGAAAGAACCAGGCACCCCCCAGAATCAAAATCAGCGCAACCAGAGCCACCACCAGCCACGGAAATCCCTGGTTTGTATCCTCCTGCTTCAGCTCAACGCAGGTCTGCAGCTGCGCCTCTACGCCGAACAGCTGCGAGGTGTCGCCGTCAAACTGCTCTAAAGCCTCCGAGCTTTGGTCATGGATGCGAAGCAATACGTCGCGAAATATTTCATGCAGTCCCTCCGGCGGATTTCCCCGGATCACCGCAACCAGCGTCGCGAGCGGTCCGACTTCCGACCAGAGACGAAGCTCGCCAAAGCGGATCGTGTCCAGGCCGCCCTGTTCTTTCTCGTTGAATGAATCCTTCACAAAATCTTGAATTGCGCTGAGCATCGAGGAAATGAGCTGAGGATCCTCGCTGGTTGCGTTATCGGCCGTAACATGCGCTATCAAGAGCCCGGAATTGCGGTTGATGAGAAAAACATGCTCTACGCGATAGACGAGAGAATGCTTCAGAACGACTTCCGAGAAGCTGGCACCGGTTCTCCAAGCTTCCACTCTCCACTTGAGACCATGCCAAGTGAATATATGTCGTAGAGTTTCATTTAGCGACTGAAAGGTCTGGTCGATCTTTTCTCCGATCGACTTGCGAATTGCCGGCAGAAACACCGGATACAATATATCCGTCAGAGTACGCGGGCTCTTCTGGATCGAGCGTTGCACGGCCCGCTCGACGGCCGGTGCGAGGGCCTCGCCGAGTTGCGCATGCGGCGCTTGGGCGGCCGCACTGGGGAGAACGCCGCCCACCGCCGTCGCAAGCTGCGCCGGTTCGTCCAGCAGATCCGTGACGCGTGAGAGCTCCGAAATCTCGCGGCCGACCAGCAACTGGCGCAGCGCTTCCATGCGAGGGTCGGCGGTTGGAACCGACTCGAATTGCGCCCGATAGTCCGGATCGACGTTCCGGGCTATTTCGACCAAAAGCTTAGCGAGAGCCTCGCGATCAATCCCTGTATCGTTCGAAGCTGCTTTTTTTGGAAGGCTGATTGGGTCGACGGTTGACGTCAAGTTCCGATCAACTCACTTTCCAGCCACGCTCCGAGTTGGTCTTGCTGCCGACGGGATCCTGATTGAGACATTTTGCGACCTCGACAAACAGGCCGGCCAAAAGATTGCGGTCGGTCTTGACGTTGCTGAGATCGGAAAACACCTTCTCTATCAGCATCTGAACGCTTTCGATCCTTTGCTTGATTTCCTCACGCAGCAAATGATCGTTTCGATTGATCCGGTCTGCAACATCGCGCTCGAGCTCGCTGACTTGATCCGACAATGCGCGCACCTGCTTTTCAAGTGCCTGATTTTGCTCGCGAAGATTCCGGTCGATCTCCTTGTCGCCCTCGGCTCGCGCATCTTTTTCGTTCCGCAATTGCGTCGCGAGCGAATCGACCTGCTTCTTCGCATTTGATTCGTACATTTCAAGATTGCGCTTGGCCTCGGATTCAACATCCTTGAAGCGCTGCAAGACCCGTTCTTCAAGCTTGGAAAAGCGGCGATCGTAGTCCTGCATCTGGTTGCCGAACAGCAGATCCCGTATCTTGTCGACACCTACAGCGTCGCCCGGGGCTCCGCTCTCGCGAGCTTGGCCCGCCATGAAGCTCAGTCCATTTCCCTCTGCATTACCGATCAGATTTGCGTCCGCTTTATTTGCTGAAGACGCGGTACTCGAAGATTCCTTAGCCATCACTATGCCCCAATTGCCAGTGGAAAACCCGGAAACGGGGATTATGTCAGACAAATACCCGGCCCACAAGCCGAAATCCTCTTTGGCTCGAGCCGATTCGCGCGCCTCTTGTTCGATCTCTGAACTAGCAACAGCTGCGCAATCTTCGATGATTTCGCTCTTGTATTTCTTTGATAGCTGAAGCAGTCGGCAAATCCAATTGATCATTCACTGAAACGTACTATCGAAAGCACGTCTAAAATCTATATATACTTTGAATGGAATAAATTATGATTTTTCATTAGATTAATTGCAATCCGCTGATCTAGATGTGCAGATACTTTCTGGCATCGGCCCGCATACTGTAACCGTCACCTTCCAACGCGGACCCAACGCTAGAAGGAAGGTCTTCTCTAGGACAGAGAATGGCTGTTCGAGAATCCAGGTTGAACGGCTGTTATTGCCGCAAGGCGGCCCGCGGCCATTACATTAGCGATGTCTACTTTTAATGAATCGACAGGACCTTGGAAATGACTGCCTTGCGGCGCCCGCCTCAGGACAACCCGTCTGCAAGCCAGGTCAGGCTTGATTTTCAGCGGAATGCCGCGGGGGCTAGATGACCCTCCCGGAGCGGTGAACGAATGTGCGAGCGGAAATGCGCCGGCGCACCGACCTCAGATCTAAGCCGTCGGGCATGAGCGCTTGCCATTCAAGCATGTCTTCAAGTCTTCCTGCTGCCTCTAATGCCCCCCGATCTTGACAGAGCAGTGCTGCCGTCCGATGCCGTATCTCCCGGCGAAAGAAAGCGAAACTCGATGATCCAGGACAAAGCTACCGTAAGCGTTGTGGTACCGACGTCCAGGCGCGGGTAAGATCGCGTGGCGCATAATCCATTGGTTTCAATCGTAATTCCTGCGCACAACACGGAGGCAACGCTGGCGCGCGCGCTCGATTGCCTTCTCGAGCAGGAGGTCGTGGACTGGGAGGCGATCATCGTCGACGACGCCTCCACGGACCGCACCCCCGCGATCATCGCCGGTTATGTGGAACGAGATGCCCGATTTCGGACGTTGAGTTCTTGCGCGCATAGCCCCGCCGGCGCGCGCAATGACGGGATTTCGACGGCGCGCGGCCAGTGGCTGATGTTCCTGGATGCCGACGACTGGGTGTATGCCAGCTTCCTTGCGAGGTTGCTGGCCGCACTGAAAACCGCTCCCGATGCAGTAGCCGCCTATTGCGGTTCACGGCGTGTGATGCCCGATGGTGCATTCACCCCCTCGAGCATCGCTCCCGAGGTCGCGATCCAGCCCTTCGAAACGTTCGCCCGCCGATGTGCCATCGCCACTCACGCGGTGCTGGTCGACCGGGAAACAATCGTCGAATTGGGCGGTTTCGATGCGTCGCTGCGTACCTGCGAAGACTGGGATCTATGGCAGCGCGTCGCACGCCTCGGCAAAAATTGGGTGATGGTCGACGAGCCGCTCGCTTTCTATCGGGCCAGCCCCAACGCGCTCAGCCGCAATTCGACGCAGATGCTGGCGGATGCGGGAATCGTGATCGCCCGCGGCTTTTCTCCTGATCCCAGGGTCAAACGCCCAGGATTGGCTCACGCCAATGGAGCGACCGAGGCGACCGGGCGAACCGCTTCGGAAGCACTCGCGTGGTTCGCGTTGTGGAACGCTGCATCGGATTGCGGCTGCGGCGGCAGTTCGATCGATCCGCAATCCCTGCGCGCGCTCCCGGCAGGACGTAAATGGGCGCGTGAGATCGCCAAGGTGGCCCTCGATGGCCTGATGGTGGGAAGCCTGTCGGCGCCAGCGCATTTGGCTGCCCGGTGGGACAGGTTTGGCGGCGCCCTCACCGCGTTGATCATCGAACTCGGCAAGGTCTGGGGCGATCCGGCCGCGGCTCGTCGCGTCCAGTATCATCTCGAGCAAATGCTTCTCGATGCCGACGATCTTGCCGCACCTCGCAGGCTGGCGCGGACACTCGGAATTCGCGTCGACGCTCGAAATCCAACCTCAACCGAGCTTCCGGAGGGAATCGATCAAATCTATGCCTACCTGATGATGGATGGCCATATCGAAGCTGTCGTTCAGTTCGGCGTGCTCGGGAACGTGACAAGGCGTCATTGGATTGAACTCATCCTGAATTTGGCACCGCAAAAGGACGACGGTGCCGACACGTCAGAGACGCTTGCAGCCGAGGCACTGTCGACCACGGCGGAACGCCGGCCTGATCCGGACAGTCACTTCGGCAAACTCGCGCGATTGGTCTCGGAAGCGCGGGAACTGGTTCTGTCGAGCGCCGAAGCCACGCAGCCCCTTCCGGCGCCGCGCCGTTCACCGGCCTCGGATGGCCACGACAAGGATCGTACGGCGTTCTGGAACAGCTATTTTGCGACAGAGGATCCCTGGAACTACACCTCGACCTACGAGCAGGAAAAATATGAGCGGCAGCTCGAAATTCTGCCTGCCGGCCCCATTGGACAGGCCCTTGAGCTGGCCTGCGCCGAGGGCCATTTCACGCGGCAGCTGGCGCCGCGAGTGGGTCATTTGACTGCAACTGATATCTCCGCGATAGCGGTCGAGCGGGCGCGCGCGCGATGCAGCGATCAACCGAATGTTGAATTCGGCGTACTGGATTTCATGGCGGACACTCTCCCGGGCGAGATGGATCTGATCTTCTGTTCGGAAGTGCTCTACTATCTCGATGATCTGGCCGAGTTGCAGCGCTTCACCAAAAAAGTCGCCGAGGCGCTGGCGCCTGGCGGCAGTTTCATCAGCGCACACGCATTCGTGCTTCGGGACAATCCCGAAAGGACGGGCTTCGACTGGAACACATTCGGTGGCCAAACGATCTCGGAGACGTTGGCGGCGACAGAAGGCCTCGTCCTCGAGCAATCGATCCAGACCGAACTCTATCGCATAGATCGCTTCCGCCGCCTGTCACCGGACCACATGGCGACGGAGCCGGTGATTGATCATGTGCCGGTCCGCGCATCCATCGGAATCGGGGTCGCGCGAAATATCGTCTGGGGCGGAGCGCGGGCCTTGCGCCGCGACGTCGCGCGTAGCGAGCGGCGGCAGCGTATCCCTGTCCTCATGTATCACGGCGTCGCCGATGAAGGTCCAGCCGCGCTCGCCCGTTTCCGGCTCACGCCCGCCGCATTCGCTGGCCAGATGGCATGGTTGCGGGCCAATGGCTTTCACGCGGTCATGTCCGAGCAACTGGAATGGTCCATCGCCAACCGTCAGCCTTTCGCTGGCCGCCCGGTGCTCATCACCTTCGATGACGGCTTCCAGAACTTTGCCGACCATGCCTGGCCGATCTTGCGCGCGCACGACCTGACCGCCGAAGTGTTCCTGGTGACGGACCTGGTGGGTGAAAGTGCAAAGTGGGACGCCGTCAGCGGTCCGCCGACGCGGCTTATGGATGCCGGAACGGTGCGACGTCTCGCCGCCGAAGGTGCATTCTTCGGAAGCCATCTGGCGACGCATCGCGCCATCGATGGTCTGTCGAGCTCTGACCTGGCGGCCGAGCTCCTGCGCTCTCGGATGTTCGTCGAACGGTGGACCGGCCGGCCAACCTCGGCGTTCGCGGCCCCCTTCTCTATCACCGACCGGCGGCTCGGCAGGCTGGCCAGGGAATGCGGCTATCGGATTGGCTTCGGCGGCAGACACGGGCCGGCGGACCTTGATGGCGATCCCATCGACCTGCCGCGCATCGAGATTCGTGGGGATCGCTCGCTCGACGACTTTGTTGCCACCGTCGAGGCCGTGCTCAATTGAACGGCGAACTTCGTCGGTGTCATTATTTCCGCTCACCATGCGCAAGAGCGACGAGACGCTTCGCACCAGTATCGCACATGCCGCCCTAAGGCCCGAGACAGACGAAGGATTTCCATCCATTCGCATCGGGGCAGGATTTTGGTAAGCTGTCGCATCGCAACCGGGTGGAGCTGTCGTTCCTGTGGTCGACGATCGTCTTCTCGAACGCAAGATGACCGAGATCGAGCAAGCGCGAGCTTGGAGCCCGCGCGTCATGTCAAAATTCGAAATGCTTATCAGGAGCGGCGACGACCGCGCGCTGTATCGGGTCAATCCTCTGGCCTTCGCCCGCGAAGCAGTGTTTCTCTGGGGGACTCGCCGAAGAGCTGGCGATAGTTCGCTGCGAAGCGGCCAAGATGGGTGAGCCCAACCTCCATCGCGATGCTTGTGACACTCGAGCCTCTTGCTCCCCGGGCGGTGAGCAGTCGCCTGGCTTCATTGAGACGGAGCGCCCTGATGAATTCCAGCGGGCTTAGAGCAAAGGTGGTGCGAAAGGCGTACTCCAATTGACGGCGGCTGACGCCGATTTCCTTACACAACCGGATGATGGGGATGTCTTCGCGGATATGGGCGCGAATGAAAGCCTCGGCCGCCCATGCCTGCCTGAGATGACGGCTGGAGGACCGATCCAATCCTGCGTTGCTAGGCGCGCCAGCGAAGGCGTCAGCCATGCCTCGCAAATATTCCATCAACGCGATCGGAGTATGCTCCGGCAGAGCTGCACCGCTTGCGGCTGCTTCGAAGCGATCTGCCATCGCCTCCATTTGGCTTCGAAACATTTTCGCATCGGTGGTGAGCTGAACGGCGTTTGGGTGGTCTGCAGCTCCAGCCAAGATCGTGCCAGCGAAAAGTGCCTGGATCTCTACCCAGATCGACATCGGGACAACGGCGCCTGTATAGCTAAGGCCGGGCTGGACCGTTGCTGTTACGCTCGTGCCGGCGGGGATTGTCACGATCATGTCGTCTTTGAGCGGACAGATCGTTGAGTCCCGGGCCTGCTCTATGGCCACTATCGCCACGGAACCTGGGGCAAAGCCGCCGCTGGCGCGGAAGGCGCAGTTGAATTCGGCCAGATCGAGCGCCCACTTGCCGTGGGACCGGATTTGCCGGAGTCGCGACGGCAGTTGCCCTGGCGAAAGCCTGTCGACCTTCACAGGCAGCCCAGAGGCGGCATCGCCGAGCCCGCCTGGGCCGAGCTGTACGTCCCTGTGCGAAGGCGATGAAGGCCAGGTGCTCAAAAATACGTCCTTTGCGCAAAGTGGATAGCAGGATGATTGTATTAGCTGTAACTTAAATGCAAATTGCGCGAGATCAATCGGCGCAAAGTATCGCCGACTCACGGCCAATGGGGACTGTGGACGAAATAGATCTCTGGGTCAGCCGGATGCGCCGAGAACATCGAGCGCCTTTGCCATGATTATCGTGTGGCGCCGAGACCGGAGGGGCGTATTGCACAGGGTGTTGATGTGTTAATCTGTCACGTTCCGCTGCATCGCGGCCGAATTGATCTAGCGCAAAGCGAGACTTCATCCAGTCTAAGATGCTGCATCGAATATGACTTGGTCGACGAAGCCGTCTCTTCGTCGCGATTGACGGTCTACGAGGAAGAGAAATGGGGGCTATCAAGAACAGGCTTTGTCGGTTATCGGGCCGTGCACGACAACTATAGCCACGATGGCTTCGTGAACAAACTCACTCAGCAGGGGCCGATGTTGGGGTTCACCTATCAATTCGCGGTCGCCCAATAGAGGATTGTTGTGAAGTGGCTGCTTCATGGCGGCCGGGAAGCAGAACGTGGTCCTGAAGCGTCGGCCTTCAGAGTGAGTGACGATGATATCTCAAAAGCATTTACCCCTAAGGGGAGAAGGGTGGGAGAGTATGAGTATCGATCGAGACTTCCCGGCTGAAGCCGGCACAACCAACAGAATAACGCGGCGCGATGCATTGATGGCCGGCACGGCGGCTGCCGTTTCGCGCTTTGCGGTTCCAGCCGGTCTATCAGGCGCGCTTGCCGGCCTTGCCGGTGTTCAGCCCGCGGCGGCTCAAGGGACACCTCCCAACATCGTCTACATCATCTCCGACGACCAGGGCTGGAGGGACGTTGGCTTCCACGGCTCGGACATCAAGACGCCAAACATCGACAAGCTGGCTGCCGAGGGCGCGCGGTTGGAACAGTTCTATGCCCAGCCGATGTGCACGCCCACCCGGGCGGCGCTGATGACGGGACGCTATCCGTTGCGCTATGGGCTGCAGATGGGTGTTATCCCGTCAGGCGGCGGCTACGGCCTAGCCACGGACGAGTACATCTTGCCTCAGATGCTCAAGGACGCCGGCTACAAGACGGCGATGGTGGGCAAGTGGCATCTGGGTCACGCGAAGGCCGAATACTGGCCGCGCCAGCGGGGATTCGATTCGTTCTACGGCGCCCTGGTTGGCGAAATCGATCACTTCAAGCACGCTTCCCATGGCGTGATGGACTGGTATCGCAATAACAAGCCGCTAAAGGAGCCCGGATACGATAACACCCTGTTCGGCACGGAAGCCGCCAAGGTGATCGAAAAGCATGACGGGAAGGCGCCGCTATTCTTGTACCTGGCATTCACCGCGCCGCATTCGCCTTATCAGGCACCCGAAGAACATATCAAAAGATATGCTCATGTTGCCGACGACCAGCGCCGGCTCTACTCCGCCATGGTTTCCGCCATGGACGACGAGATCGGTCGGGTCGTTGCCGAGCTCGAGAAGAAGAAAATGCGCGACAATACGATCATCCTCTTCCAGAGCGACAATGGCGGTGTGCGAGATGCAATGTTTGCGGGTGAATCGAAGGTCGGCAACAGCCTACCGGCCGACAATGGGCCGTACCGCAGCGGCAAGGGCACGCTTTACGAGGGCGGCACCCGCGTCTGCGGCCTGGTGAACTGGCCGGGCAAGGTGAAGGCTGGCGACGTGAACGGCCTGATACATGTCACTGATATCTATCCGACACTTGCCGGACTTGCCGGGGCAAAACCGACCAAGAACAAGCCGCTCGATGGCATGGATGTTTGGGAAACCATTAGCGAAGCCAAGCCCTCGCCCCGCACCGAGATGGTCTACAATGTCGACCCGACCGGCGGCGCAATCCGCCAAGGCGATACGAAGCTCGTATGGGCAGCCGGTGTGTTGGAGCGGGTCGAACTGTTCGATCTTGCAGCCGACAAATCCGAAAAGACCAATCTGGCCGACAAGAATCCTGACAAGGTCAAGGAATTGAAAGGAAAAATCGTGGATATCGCCAAGCAAATGGCGCCGCCGCTGTTGATAGGAGAGGCGATCAAGCTGACCTTCGGCGCACCGCCCATTTCGGCTGATCCAGCCACGGCGTTCAATGAGCTTGGAGACTAAACGCGCAGGATCGAAGTCCGTAGCTGCAAAAACCATGGACGATGTCGCCACGGCTGTGCCACCTGGAGGGGATCTGGAGTCCGTACGCTCCGTTCCCGGGCGCAGCCCGCCATTTCCAAATATGGTGTGGGTGCCAGGCGGCGAATTCCTGATGGGCTCGAACAGCCACTATCCCGAGGAGGCGCCCGCGCACCGCGTCATGGTCGCCGGCTTCTGGATGGATCGCACGACCGTCACGAATGACGAGTTCAGGCGCTTTGTCGAGGCCAGCGGTTACGTTACGCTGGCCGAGCGTCCGGCAAATGCTGCGGACTATCCTGCGGCGGGCGCCGAGTCATTGGCGCCGGCTTCAGCGTTGTTCGTCAGGCCCACGCGCGGCATCGATCGCAGCAATCACTACAACTGGTGGGCCTACGTGCGCGGAGCGAATTGGCGGCATCCGCGCGGCCCGGCCAGCACCCTCAAGGGCCTTGAAACCCATCCAGTCGTCCATATCGCACACGAGGATGCGCAAGCCTATGCGGACTGGGCGGGAAAGGCGCTGCCGACCGAGGCCGAATGGGAGTTTGCCGCGCGCGGCGGACTGAACGGCTCGGAGTTCGTATGGGGCGACGAACTAACCCCGGGTGGCCAGCATATGGCCAACACGTACCAGGGTGAATTTCCATACCGAAATAGCTGCGAGGACGGCTACGAATGGACCGCGCCTGTCGGTTCATTCCCGGCAAACGGCTATGGACTCCACGACATGGCCGGCAACGTTTGGCAGTGGACCACGGACTGGTATCAGGAGCACCGCCGGATCGAGAGCCCATGCTGCACGATGACCAATCCGCGCGGCGGTGACCGCGAGGCGAGCTATGATCCGCTGACGCCCGATATCACGATCCCACGCAAGGTCACCAAGGGCGGGTCTTTCTTGTGCGCTCCGAGCTATTGCCGGCGTTACCGACCGGCCGCTCGCATGGCGCAGCCCGTGGATACATCCACTTGCCACCTTGGGTTTCGCTGCATCGCTCGCCTGGAACGGTGACGTCTTGCACAGCAACATCGGTTTCTTCAAGGTAGGGGCAACGGCGGGCATAGATGTCGTTGCTTGCCGATTCTATCGGAAGGTCACAGCACGATGCCACTCATGATTCGACGATTGGGAGCCTGGTATCTGGCACGCGCGGCGCGACGTCTCGGAGATTTGACTGCGATGTTCGTCCTGATTGCCAGGCCGCTCGTCTTTGGCATCGCCCTCTTGCTGGCTGGTCAGGCAGAGGCGCAGACGCCGGCGACCGTGCCGCCTGAAAGGGTCAAGCAGCTGTTCGAGCTTCTCGACGATCCGTCCGTGAAGGCCTGGGTGGTCGAGCAGCGAAAACAGGACGCCGGGCCAACCGAAGCGCCTGCCAAGGCTGGAGCTTCGCCGGCCGACGCATCGTCCGATGCCGTGGCCGCACCAGGCCAGATGAATACGATGGCATCCTCGACGCTCGATCGGATCAAGCATCATATCGAAAGAATCGTACAAACTTTGCCCTTGCTGCCGGGCCAGTTCGCGCATGTTCGGGCAAAGACCATGGAGGATATGTCCGGCAAGAGGCCTGCAGGCGTATTTCTGCTGATTGCGCTGTTCATCGCAGCCGGCCTGGCGCTCACTTGGGCAACGTACAAGTTGACCCGCCCATTCCGCCTTTGGATTATCGCGCAACCGAAGAATACGCCCATGGGGCGAGCCAAGAAGATTGGTGGCCGCCTGCTTTATTCCAGCATGCTGATCGTCTCGTTCGCACTGGGCAGCGCCGGCGCATTCATGTTGTTCGACTGGCCGATGCTCATCCGCGAGATTGTACTGACATTCCTGATTGCGGCGGTCGTTACATGGGGTGTGCGCATGTACGTCATGGCCACGCTCGTCCCTTCCTTCATGAAGGTCGAGAGCGCCGTCGAGGTTCGTGCTTTGCCGGTCCCCAACGAAGCGGCTGACCATTGGTCCTATTGGCTACCCCGGATCGTCGGCGTCTTCGCCTTCTTCGGCGCCGCGTTCCACCTCTTGCCGGGTCTCGGCATCGATCCGGACGGAATGATGGTCCTGTCGCTGGGCGCCGATTTCGTCCTGCTGTTGCTCTTTCTGTTTGCCGTTTGGCGCCGGCCAAGGAAGCGAGACGGGGCGCCCCAAAGCGGTCACACGGGAGCGACATGGCTATTGACTGCTTATTTCGTCGTTCTGTTCCTGGAGCGCATTGCCGGCTTTAACATAATCTTCTGGTTTACCTTGGCCGCATTCTTCCTGCCTTTGGCAATCGTGCTGACGCAGCGCGGGGTTAATTTCGTGCTGCGGCCGGGTTCGGAAGAGGCCGGCCGGCCGACGATCCCGGCGGTGACGATCGCTGTCATCGATCGCGGTATCAGGATGATTTTCATCCTGGCGGCGGCTTACCTTCTCGCGCGTGTCTGGGGCCTGGACATGCAATCCATGCAGGGCAGCGATACGACGACGATGTTCATATTGCGCGGCTTGATCAATGTCGTGGTCATTGCGCTTGCAGCCGATTTCGGCTGGTCGATCATCAAGGCTTTGATCGAACGAAAGCTGGGCATCGAAGTACCGCACCCCGTGATCAGCGAGGAGGAGGGCCCGATCCTCGATCCGCAGCAGGCGCGACTGCACACGCTGTTGCCGATCCTCCAGAACATTCTGCTCGCATCGATCATCGTGATGGCGGTGCTGATGATGCTCTCCTCGCTGGGTATCCAGATCGGCCCGCTGATCGCCGGCGCTGGCGTTGTCGGCGTTGCGGTGGGTTTTGGGGCGCAGACCGTCGTCAAGGACATCATTTCGGGCGTGTTCTTTCTGCTCGATGATGCGTTTCGTGTCGGCGAATATATTTCCTCGGGCAATTACAAGGGTACCGTGGAAAGCTTTTCGCTGCGCTCGGTGAAGCTGCGCCACCATCGCGGTCCGCTGTTCACGATACCTTTCGGTGAACTCGGGGCAGTCCAGAACCAGAGCCGTGACTGGGTTATCGACAAATTCAACATCACCGTTGGCTATGACACCGATATCGACTTCGCTCGCAAGCTGATCAAGCGGATCGGCCTCGAACTGGCGGAAGATCCCGAGTTCAAAAACTGGGTGCTCGACCCGATCAAGATGCAAGGCGTGCAGGAGTTCGGTGAGTACGGCATCGTATTGAGAGTCAAGGCCATGACCAGACCGGGCGGCGCCTTCGGTATGAAACGCAAATTCTATGTGCGGCTGCGCCAGGTCTTCAAGGAGCAGGGCATCGAACTCCCATTCCCGACCGTTCACGTCGAGGGGCTACAGACACCACATGAGGCACAGAATGCGCCGTTGGAGATCACACCCGCGTTAAAAATGGCCGCCGCGCAATCGCACACTATTCGTCGCAGAAAAAAAGCTGGCGCAACGGAATAGGAAAGAGCGCCATCACCGGGCCGACTGGAACGGAAACCTATTAGGGTCGAGTTCGGAACACTGGGCAAATCCGTGGGCCACGCCGGCGCTCTGCGCATAACGCGGCTGTTGAGGCTGGATTCTCCAGCCCCCTTTTGCTAGCCAGACAGGATGAGCAACCGATTGCCGCCCGCATGGGCAAAGCACCTCAAGATCCAACCCTCGCCGAAGGCGGCATCGCCGAAGGCTGCGCCACTCAAAGCGCAGTCCAACGCAGGCGCCCACCGCAGCCACGCCGACGACCTGCTTTTACGGCAGGCGCTCGAGTTGCAGCAGGCCGAACGTCTGTCCGAAGCCGAGGAAGTGTGCCACAGGGTGCTGGCTCGCACGTCAAACCATCCGCTGGCCCTGTATATCCTGGGAACGCTCGGGCTCGGTTTCGATAACGAAAAGTCACTGCGGTATTTCGCTCGGGCGGTGGCAGAGGATCCGCGGAATCCCTACTACCATCTTAGCCTCGGCGAGACCTATTTGAAGGTCAGCGAATTTACGCCGGCAATCAGGCACATCCAGCACGCCCTCGACCTGAAGCCGGATCTGGTCGAAGCGCTTTGCGCCTTGGGCAATGCCCACAAAGCGTTTGACAAGGGGGAAATGGCGTTGCCGCTCTTTGAGAAGGCGCTCAAGATAAGTCCAGATCATCCTTTGGCCCGGTTGGGGCTGCCCGAGGCACTCGCGAGCCTCGGTCGTATGGGCGAAGCCCGAATTCATCTGAAGTCGGCCATAGAACAGCGCATTTCGGTGCCGGCTGCATACAATGCACTTGTGCACACGCACAAATACACGGAAGAGCCGCCGGAACTCGCGGCAATCCTGGCAGAGCTTCGAGACCCGGACCACGGGTCGAGGGGAATGGCAGCGCTTCATCACGCGGCCGGGAAGGTGCTCAATGACACGCGCCGCTACAAGGAGGCGATTGATCATTTCAAGAAGGGAAATCAAGCCGCCGGTCATAAATTCGATCTGGAAAGCTACCGTCGCTGGGTCGATGCCACGATCGAAACCTTCACGCCCGAGCTGGTGGCGTCGAGGGCCGTCTATGGCAATCCCTCAGAGGTGCCTGTATTCATCGTGGGCATGCCTCGCTCGGGCACGACGCTGACGGAGCAGATCTGTGCCAGCCATCCCGATGTTCATGGTGCGGGCGAGCTCAGCAAGCTTAGACGAATCGCCAGTGGTATCGGTATAGGAAACCGATTCGACGCGAACATCAGCGAGTCGCTAGCGACAATTACTGGCGATCTTGCTGGGGCTTTGGCCGAGGAGCACCTTGCTTATCTGCGTGAGCGGGCTCCAGATGCCCTTCGTATAGTCGACAAGATGCCTCACAATTTCGAATTGATCGGCTTGATCGGAATTCTCTTCCCCAACGCGCGCATCATTCATTGCCGCCGCGATGCCATTGACAATTGCGTCTCCTGTTTCGTTTTGCAATTCAATGAGGCTCACGGCTATAGCGCCGATCTTGAGACACTGGGGCTTTACTACAGGGAGTATGATCGCCTGATGCGGCATTGGGACAAGGTTTTCCCGGGTCGTATTTTCGAAAATCGCTACGAGACGTTGATCGAAAATCAGGAGGAGCAGTCGCGCCGGCTCATAGATTATCTCGGATTGCCGTGGGACGATGCCTGCCTGCGCTTTTTTGACAGGGATGGCTCGGTAAATACCTACAGCCGCTGGCAGGTTCGCCAGCCGATCTACAAGTCGTCCGTCAAGCGCTGGAAGAATTACGAAAGCGAGATTCAGCCGTTGATCGACGCCTTGGGCGATCTTGCCGAGGTTTGAACGCTAGTCTCCAGGGCCGATGTCCCCGGAACCATGTGGTCGGCTCGCGCCGTATCATCATATTTGTTCCTTTCGCTAAGACACCGCGTGCCGGCTCCGAGCCAAGTGGAGAGGCGAGGCGAACTGCGAGCGAGCCTGCCGCCACGCAGTCGTGGAGAACCGGCTTCAATTCGCCCTTGGGCCTAGCGAGACGAAGGGGAGCAAAGACCCGAGGATCCCTTGCCATACAGCACGTCGCCGCGAATAGGACTCACCGACGTGCTGTAAGCTTCTGATTTTATGCATGCCGTTATCCCGGAACCGAGGACACTTCCGGGCGACATGCATTAACTCCCACCGAAAGGTGCAACTGAGCAGAATCCTGCAGAAGTCGCGGCATGGACCCTGGGGTGTTCGGTGCGTGGCTTCGCTCGTTGCGCCGCCCCTGGATGGCGAAGCTGTGAGCCTCTTCAAATCGTGTAATCTTGGCTGACGACATGCCTGCGGCCTGTCGGAATCGGCTCCGCATGCGCGCTGATTCTTTGTAATCGTGCCGAAGACCGCACTGCGCGCATTCAGCACAGCCGGCAAAACAAAAACCCGGCGGTTGCCCGCCGGGTTTTCAATTTCACCGAAGTGAAATCTATCAGAACGAGCGCTGGAAGCGGAGCATACCGCCGACCGCATCCTTCTTCGCGAAGACGGACCTGTCGGTCCAGTTGACGCCTTCTTCGCCCCAGTGGGACCAATCGACTTCGGCCGTGACCGTAAAGCCGGGAACGATGTCGTAAGCGACGTTTGCCGCGACGCTATAGTTCTTTTCGTCGTCACCCGACGCCTGGAGGTTGAACGAGGTCTTCTCGTTGAACTTGTAGGTGCCGCCGCCCCATACTGCCCAGTTGCCGCCCCACTGCTTGTAGAAGCCGCGGCCACCAGCCGGGATAGCCCAGGTCGGATCGCTGAGATTGTCGTCGGTGCCGTAGCCGGCCATGATGAACAGCGACAGCGCATCGGAGACATTGACGTCCAAGCGGACCTTGCCAGCGACTTCTTCGTAGTTGCTGTCGTAAGCCACGACGCCGGAGATGGCGCCCCAACCCTGCGTCCACTTCAAGCCGCCGACGACGTGCGGAACGTAGCTGTCGATGGTGCCGACAACACCGGAGCCTTCTTCGAGCGAGACCACCGCCGAGAAGCCGTTGCCGGCATCGAAGTAGTACTGCACGACGTTGGTGTCGAAGTCACCGTAGGGGACCAGCGTATCGTTGATGACGCTGCCAGCGTAGCCGATGAACGTATTGAAGGCCGATTCGTCCTTACCGACGCGCAGGCCACCGAGCTGGATCCAGGCGAAGTTCAGCGAAACGCTGCCGTTGCCAGCAGGATTGCCGAGCGTAGTGCCATCGGTGCCATAGCGGCCGTAGCCGTTGTTGTTGCCGAAGTTGAAGCGGGTCTCGGTGTAGGTCTTCAAGGTGCCGAGCTCGGTTTCCTGGCCGGTCCAGGTCTTCAGCGTGAAGCGGGCATGTTTGTAATAGGTGCCCTGCTGTTCGCCGTCCTCGTGATCGTTCGACTTCGCGCCGTCGAACGAGCCGACGTCGCCCACGCCGATGTCGTAACGGACATAGCCGCCGATGCGCAGGCAGGTTTCGGTGCCGGGGATGTAGAAGTAGCCAGCGCCGTAGACGTCGCAGATCTTGACGTATTCAGCGGGTTCCGGCTCGGCGACGACGACGGCGTCGGCGGCGCGCGCACCGGAAACTGCGATCAGGGCCGCAGCGGAGCCGAGAAGCAGGCTCTTGATGTTCATTTTCTGACCTCCAGTCAAAAGTTAAAAAACGGGTCTGGGTATTCTTTGCTGAAGGACAGCGTTCCCTGCCCCATCCCCACTACCGAAAAAGATGCGCACCGCGCCGCTCCTTCGAATTCGACATTACCCATGAGCCGGCGGCGTTCAACAACGATCGTACCGGCGAAAGGGCTGTTCGGCTGCTATCCCCCAGCGTTGTTGCACAAATGACACGATTTGGCCTCACTCAGAAAGCTCTCGTTAACCATCGGGTCCGCGGCAACCGCTTATTCCCGGCCGAATCCGGCGATCGGCTGACGGAATCATGGCAAGGCCTTGCGTCAACTGCCAGGAAACTGCCGCGGATCCGCCGCATCCGGGGAAAAGCCGATGTTCGGCGCGTTCACATTTCCTTGCTGGTTGACATCGGATGCCTCCTCGACATCGCCTCAGTTTCCGGACCAGCAAATCCGGCCGCAGCCGCACCATTCCGATGACCGGGCGGAAGGAAGTCATCAAGCTGCCTCCGACCGGGCGCCAGCCGAAAGAACCGCCACCAGGCTTAGCCAGGCATGGTTCCGAGCCATGTGGAACGATGCCAAGGCGGAAGTCGGCCTCGGCGCCGATGATCAGGTCGTCCCCACATCCTGCGCCACCACCTGTGCTTCACATCTTGTCCAGGGCGGCATCGACATCAGGCGCGTGCGGATGTGCCTCGGCCGTCCGCCGTCTGAATGACGCCCCCCCGAGCGCTCGGCGGCTGCGCCTCTGGGAACTTCCACGTTCCGTCCAGAACCTCCGCGCGTGGCCGATAGAGCCGCCCACATAGTTCCAGTCAGCCATTGTCGACAGGGGCAGCCTTGCCATCACGTCCTCCCCTGACGAATAGTGGCACGATCAAGCCATCGGTGCCGCGCCGTGCCGCTCGCGCGCGGTCTTGCGGATGATTTCCGCGATTTCCGGGCTGCTGCTGCACAGCATCTGGAAATCCGCCGCGTGCAGCGACAGGAGTGAGACCGCCGTTGCGGCGCTGACGGTCGCCATGCGCGGTTCGCCGCTCATCAACGCCATCTCGCCGAAGAAGGCGCCAGGGCCAAGCTCCACCGGGTGTGGCGTCGCGACGCTGACACGCCCCTCCACAACGAAGAACATCCGATCCCCGGTCTCGCCCCTGCGGCAGATCACGGCACCCGCCGGCAAATTACGAGGTCTCAACGCGCGCACGATCTCGACCAGCGCGGCCGGGCCGAGCTTCTGAAACAACGGCACGCCGGCGACCAATTGCCAATTGCGGACGAAATCCTCGCGACGGATTTCTTGATAGAAGCCGGAGGCAAGAATGCCGGCCCAGAGCGCGAAGACGCCGATGCCACACATCATGACCGCCCCGGCAAGGACGCGGCCGGCGAAACTTTGCGGAATGGCGTCGCCATAACCGGTGGTGGACAGCGTGACCACCGCCCACCACATTGCCTGGGGGATGCTGCCGAACTTTTCCGGTTGGATGTCGCGCTCGATGACATAGGCGGCGAGCGCGACACCGAACAGAACGACGCCGAAGAGCGTGGTGACGCCGATCAGGTTGCGCGCTTCGTTGGCCAGCACCCTGCCCAGTACCGGGAAGAATGTCGAGTCGCGCAGCGGCTTCAGCAGCCAGACAGCACAGTAGAGGCTGCGGTCGGGGGTGCCGTCGAGCAGAAATGCAGCGAGCGGAACCAAAACCGCGAGCATATCGATGGCGATTGCCGGCGTCCTGTCCAGAAGGTCTCCCGCCCAGCGCTTGAGCAGCGTCTCGGCCATCTGCAGAAGATAGGCGCCCCAAATGACCGCAAGCACGGCAGTCAGAGCCAGCCTGCTTCGTCCCGACATGTTCGGCATCGTGAGCGCAGCCACCGCCAGCAGCCCAGGCGCGGCCAGCACCGCGTTGAGCGGCGCGTAAATTCTCAGGAAAGGCAGTACCGACATTCTATGCCCACGAGCGGATGCTATTCCTCCAGAATAGGATGCCTTCAAGGCAAGCGCAAAGGTGCTTACTTTCGTCTTTCGCGTACTCAAAGATACGGTCCATGAGATCCGATTCGCTTGCGGTCGTCCCGCCAGTCCAGAATGAGGCGCCCTACCTTGACTTTATGGTCCAATGACTCAGTACCCGCGCCTTGAATACAGCATGAATGCCGTTCGCAAGGCAGGCGAGCGGCTGGCAAAACCCATGCTTTTCGGACCAGACATCACTGCCGGCCAGTACGTGGACGCACTCGAAATCTTCTCAATCGCCAACAGCTGGCGCGCCTCGCACTTTCTGCCGATGCGGAGCGTTCAGTTCTCTGTCGGTCACCACATGAGAGCCCTGCGACTGAAGGGCGACATGGCATCGCGTCCGAAACGCATGGCATCGATTCGTCGGAAGCTTCGAGAGTCCACCACCAATTTGGACACCATGAACGACATCGGCGGTTGCCGAGTGGTCATGCCCGACATCAAAAGTGTCCGCTCGCTTCTCGCATCGATGCGAGACAACTTCCCCCATGAGATACACCCTCGGGAATTCAACTATATCGATGAGCCGAAGCCGGACGGCTATCGAAGTCACCACATTGTTTTCCAGTACCGACCCAGAGCTGCCGACACCGAGGCTCTCGAGGGACGACGCATCGAACTGCAAGTTCGGACCACACTTCAGCACTCATGGGCAACCGCGGTTGAGGCTGTCGGGCTATTCCGACGCCAGGATTTGAAGCACGGAAAGGGCGAACAAGATTGGCTACGCCTTTTCCAGCTTATGTCGGCGGAATTCGCGCACATTGAGCAGTGCCCCGTTCATATCGGTGCTCCGGATCACAATGACCGGGTGCGAGAATTGCGGGATATCGACAGACGTATAGGGGCGACGAGCATATTGGAAGACATAAAGAATATTACTCTCTCCTCGAAGAACTTCGCACAGTCGACTGGAAAATATAGATACTACTTTATTCAATACAGCAATGATCATAATGTGACCGTCGAGCCATTCCGAACTCTTATGTCCGGCGCGCGGAAATTGGAAGATATAGAGAAGAAAATCGAACTAAGGGACAGTGATGCAAAAGCGGCCTTGGTCGAGGTAGACAAGGTCGAAAAACTTGTTGAAATGTATCCTAACTACTTTGGGAACGTCTCCTTGTTTGTAAGCAATCTGAAATCCATCTGCACGGGAAAGGCGGCGTCGAATACAGTCTAGGTCAATCGTGCCCGCGTCGTGCGCGGGGTGGCCAGGAGCAGGCTCGTTTCGCTGCCCGTTATGCCGGGAATCAACCGGATACGCCGCAGCACCGCATCGAAATCCGTCAGGGATGCCGTCCCGAGCTCTACCACCAGATCCCAGCGACCATTGGTGGTATGGATGGTCGAGACTTCCGGGAAGCCGCCCAGTGCCCGGACCACGCGGTCGGCGGCATGGCCCTCGATCTCGATGAGCATGATGCCGCGGATGCGCTGATCGACCGCGTCGGCGCGCAACACCACCGTGTAGCCGATAATGTCGCCCGACCGTTCCAGCCGCTCCATGCGTGCCCGAACCGTGGCGCGCGAGACGCCAAGATCGACGGCGAGATCCGATACGCTGCGCCGGGCGTCATGCCGCAGCAAGGTCACGAGCCGTTCGTCCAGTGCATCCATGGGGTACCATTTTGCTCAGTTTCGCTGCCATTATGATAAACTACGCTTTTCGGATTGCCAATTTTACCTGTTCGTATCGCCGGCTCGGCATGGTTCCCTCGCGGCCATCAGAACTTGGAGCGCGGGAGAAACAATGCGTTGCAGAATCGTCGGGGCGCCCGTGCAGGACGGTGCCGGCCGAATGGGATGCGAAAT
The DNA here is from genome assembly GCF_004792105.1 of Mesorhizobium sp. M8A.F.Ca.ET.161.01.1.1. Taxonomy (NCBI): domain Bacteria; kingdom Pseudomonadati; phylum Pseudomonadota; class Alphaproteobacteria; order Hyphomicrobiales; family Phyllobacteriaceae; genus Mesorhizobium; species Mesorhizobium sp. M8A.F.Ca.ET.161.01.1.1. The sequence goes on from NZ_SRTD01000007.1 coordinate 254,867, forward strand.
GGGGCCGAGCGCGCTGAGGACCGCCGGGCTTGCTGAGATGCTGTCCGGCCTCGGCCATGCCGTGGAGGATATGGGCGCCGTCCAGCCAATTCCGGTAAGGCGCGTCGTGCATGGCAACCTGGCGCTGAAGGCCCTGCCCGAAATATCGGCCTGGACATCCGCCATTGCCGCCGCGGCCTACGCAGCAAGCGAGGACGCCATGCCGATCTTTCTCGGTGGCGACCATTCGATCTCCGCCGGGACCGTGTCGGGCCTCGCCCGCCGTGCCTCGGAGGCCGGTCGCCCCCTATTCGTCCTGTGGCTCGACGCGCATCCCGATTTTCATACGCTCGACACCACCGCCAGCGGCAATCTGCACGGTGTTCCTCTCGCCTACGCCAGCGGCCAGGCGGGTTTCAGCGGCTATTTTCCCGATCTGCCGGCGGCGGTCGATCCCAAGCGTATCTGCACCATGGGCCTGCGCAGCGTCGACCCGGCCGAGCGCAGCGCGCTCAACCAGGCGGGCGTGATCGTGCACGACATGCGCGCCATCGACGAGCATGGCATCGCGCCGCTGCTGCGCGCCTTCCTGGCGCGCGTGTCCGATGAAGACGGGCTGCTGCATGTCAGTCTCGACGTCGACTTCCTCGACCCCTCTATCGCGCCGGCGGTCGGCACCACGGTTCCCGGCGGCGCGACGTTTCGCGAGGCGCATCTGGTGATGGAGATGCTTTCCGACAGCGGGCTCGTCTCCAGCCTGGACCTGGTCGAGTTGAACCCCTTTCTGGACGATCGTGGCCGAACCGCGACACTGATGGTCGACCTGACGGCGAGCCTGATGGGCCGCCGCATCATGGACCGCCCGACTCGCAGCCATTCAGGGAGCTTTTGACCATGACCGCGGCAAAACTGAACATCGTCCCCTTCGTCAGCGTCGATCGCATGATGAAGCTGGTGATCGCAATCGGCGTCGAGCGCTTCCTGACCGAGCTCGCCAGCTACATCGAGGAAGACTTTCGTCGCTGGGATCTTTTCGACAAGACGCCTCGCATCGCCTCGCACAGCCATGACGGGGTCATCGAGCTGATGCCGACAAGCGATGGGCGCCTCTATGGCTTCAAATACGTCAACGGCCATCCCAAGAACATGCGCCAGGGCCTGCAGACGGTCACCGCCTTCGGCGTGCTCGCCGATGTCGGCAGCGGCTACCCGATGCTGCTCACCGAAATGACCATCCTGACCGCGCTGCGCACCGCCGCGACATCGGCCGTTGCGGCCAAGTATCTGGCGCCGAGCGGTGCTCGCACCATGGCCATTATCGGCAATGGCGCACAGTCGGAGTTCCAGGCGATCGCCTTCAAGGCGCTGACCGGCGTCGATCGGCTCAGGCTCTACGACATCGACAGATCCGCGTCGCTGAAATGCGCGAAGAACCTGGCTGGCATGGGATTCGACATCACGATCTGCGAAACAGGGCAGGAAGCGGTTGAAGGCGCCGGGATCATCACGACCGTTACCGCCGACAAGCAGAACGCCACCATTCTCACCGACAACATGGTCGGCGCCGGCGTCCACATCAACGCCGTCGGTGGCGACTGCCCGGGCAAGACCGAACTGCACAGGGACATCTTGCTGCGTTCCGACATTTTCGTCGAGTTTCCGCCGCAGACACGCATCGAGGGCGAAATCCAGCAGCTGGATCCCGACCACCCGGTGACCGAGCTCTGGCAAGTGATCGCCGCCAAGACCCAAGGCCGCCGCGAAGCCAAGCAGATCACGCTGTTCGATTCAGTCGGCTTCGCCATCGAGGATTTTTCGGCCCTGCGCTATGTGCGCGACCAACTGCAAGCGACCGGCCTCTATGAGGAGCTCGACCTGCTCGCCGATCCCGACGAGCCACGCGACCTCTTCGGAATGCTGCTGAGGGCGGCCGTGCAAACGGCAGCGTGAGGACCTCGACCAAAACGAGCCCGTGGTTTTCTGGATGCCTGCTTTCGGGCGGACGTAAAGCCGACGTCGACGACCGAATGAGGCGCAAAGCTGCCGCGTCCTGGCAAATCTAGCATTCCCAATGCGGGGAACAACATAACGCTTTTGGTCACCCATCTCGCGTGGCCGAGAGGTTGGCCACAAGCCGGGCCACCGAGGTAACTTCGGCAAACACGCCAGTCCCGCCGGCGTGGAAATGCCCATACGGTCTCCTTCGACCAATATGAATCATAAGCCGTCCATCAAGGAATCCTGAATCCATTGAAACGCGACTGGTTTTAGCCCGGTGGCGCGGCAGCCACAGGCTGGACATTTCAGCCCACATGGAAAATGATCATGTTGCCGTGCACAATACTGCAGTGCTCTGATCTCGACGAAAGCCTGAGCGTAGAAGCGGATCAACCGACCCCCCGGGTCTAGCGAGCGAGGACGCAGATGGACACCCCAGGGAACGGGCAATTGCATCGCGACGCGGGCGGGCGACCCCGTCGATCGGCCGGCTGGCTTGCCCGCGCCGCCCTGTCGGCGGCATTCCTGCTCGGCATGGCTTTCAGCGGTACTGCGTTTGCGCAGGAGCAGCAGCTACCCCTGGTGACGGCGGCCAAGCCGGTGGTCCGTGAAATCGTCGAAGACGACGAGTTCGTCGGGCGCTTCGAAGCCGTCGACCAGGTCGCCATCCGTTCGCGCGTCAGCGGCTATCTGGACAAGGTCAGCTTCCAGGACGGCGCACTGGTCAACAAGGGCGACCTGCTCTTCACCATCGACCAGCGTCCGTACCAGGCGGCCTATGATGCCGCCAAATCGCAAGTGGACGTCGCCAAGTCACTGCTCGAATTCTCCAAGATGCAGCTCGATCGCGCCGACGAACTTGCCAAGACCGGCAATATCTCAACCGCGACGGTCGACGACCGCCGGCGGGAATACCTTTCGGCGCAGGCGCAGATGCAGGGCGCGACGGCGGCGCTGACGACGGCCAGCCTGAACATGGAATTCACCGAGATCAAGGCGCCCTTGTCCGGCCGCATCGACCGCCGGCTGGTGTCGGTCGGCAACCTCGTGCAGCCGGATTCCACCTTGCTGACCACCATCGTTACGCGCGATCCGATCGACTTCTATTTCGACGTCGATGAGCGCCTGTATTTCAGCTACGCCCGCGACGCGAAGGCGCGTGGCGGCACCATGCAGGAAGGCGCCGGCGGGCTCGATGTGGAGGTTCGTGTCGCCGACCGCGCGGAGGCGGTATTCAAAGGCAAGCTCGATTTTGCCGAGAACCGGATCGACAATGCGACCGGCACTATGCGGGTGCGTGCGACGTTTCCCAACGCCGACGGCATTCTCCAGCCAGGCATGTTCGGGCGCATCAATGTGCCGGGGTCGCTGCCGCATGGCGGCGTGCTGGTGCCCGACGAGGCGATCAGCGCCGATCAGGATCGCCGCATCGTGCTCCTGGTGGATGAGGCCGGGATGGTGTCTGCGAAACCTGTGCGCACCGGCCCGCTTCTCGACGGCTACCGGGTGATCCGCTCGGGCCTGACCGGCGGCGAGACGATCATCGTCAACGGGCTGATGCACGCCAGGCCCGGCACCAAGGTGAAGGTCGAGATGGTGACGTTGCCGCCCAAGGCCGAGACCGCCGGGTTGCAGCAATGAGGTTCGCACATTTCTTCGTCGACCGCCCAATCTTCGCGTCGGTCGTTTCGATCGTCCTGCTGATCCTCGGCGGAATTGCCTATACCCAGCTGCCGGTCGCGCAGTATCCCGAGATCGCGCCGCCGACCATCGTCGTACGCGCGCAGTATCCGGGCGCCGACGCCGAGACGGTCGCTGCGACCGTGGCAACGCCGATCGAGCAGGAGATCAACGGCGTCGAGGGTATGCTCTACATGTCGTCCTATTCGTCGGGCGACGGGGCGATGGCGCTGACCATCACCTTCAAGCTGGGCACCGATCTCGACAAGGCGCAGGTGCTGGTGCAGAATCGCGTGTCGGTCGCCGAGCCGCGTCTGCCCGAAGAAGTCCGCCGCCTCGGCATCACCACCACCAAGAGTTCGCCCGACCTGATGATGGTCGTGCACATGCTGTCGCCCGACAATACCTACGACCAGCTCTACGTCTCGAACTACGCCCGCTCGCGGGTGCGCGACATACTGCTCAGACTGGATGGCGTCGGCGACCTCATCATCTTCGGCGAACGCGAATATTCGCTGCGCATCTGGCTCGATCCGGAAAAACTGTCCGCCCTGGGGATGACCTCGGGCGATGTAGTGCAGGCGCTGCGCGACCAGAACGTCCAGGTGTCGGGCGGCTCGATCGGCGCGCCGCCGACCAACACCGGCACGGCGTTCCAGTACACGGTCACCACGCAAGGCCGCTTCAACGATGCACGCGATTTCCGGTACGTGATCGTCAAATCGACCGACGACGGCCGCCTGATCTCGCTGCAGGACGTGGCGCGCATCGAGCTCGGCGCCAAGGACTACGTCACCAACTCCTATCTCAACGGCAAACCGGCGGTGGCGCTCGCCATCTTCCAGCGGCCGGGCACCAATGCGCTCGCCGCGGCCGCGGAGATCCAGGACAAGATGAAGGAGCTTTCCCGCGACTTCCCGAAGGGGTTGAGCTACGACATCGTCTACAATCCGACCGAGTTCGTCGCCGAGTCGATCCAGGAGGTCTACAAGACGATCCTCGAGGCGATGCTGCTGGTCATCATCGTCATCATCGTCTTCCTGCAATCGTGGCGCATGGCGATCGTGCCGATCGTGGCGATCCCCGTGTCGCTGATCGGCACGCTGGCGGTGCTTTACGCCGCCGGCTTCTCGCTCAACATGCTGACGCTGTTCGGCCTCGTTCTGGCGATCGGCATCGTCGTCGACGATGCGATCGTCGTGGTCGAGAACGTCGAGCGCAACATCGCCGGTGGGCTGGCGCCCAATCCGGCGTCGCACCTGACCATGAACGAAGTCGGAACGGCCATCATCGCGATCTCGCTGGTGCTGATAGCCGTGTTCGTACCGACAGCCTTCATCCCCGGCATTTCCGGGCAGTTCTACCTGCAGTTTGCGATCACCATCGCGGTGTCGACGGCGATCTCGGCATTCAATTCGCTGACGCTTTCGCCGGCGCTGGCCGCACTGCTGTTCAAGCCGCACCACACCGCAGCGGCGCCGCCGCGCTTTTTCCTGGCGCGGTTCGGACGGGCGCTCGCCGACGGCTTCAACCGCGGCTTCGACAGGGTCGCCCATTGGTATTCGAGCATCATCCGCGTGCTGGTCGGATCGTGGATAGCGATCGCCGCCATGCTGGCTGTTTTCGCGGCTCTCATCTACGCCACGGTCTACATGGTGCAGACGGTGCCGCGCGGTTTCATTCCGTCGCTCGACCAGGGCTATGCGATCGTCGTCGTCCAGTTGCCGGATGGCTCCTCGCTGTCGAGGACCGATGCGGTCATCCAGCAGGCGTCGCAGATCATCCAGAAAACGCCGGGCGTCGACTACGCCGTCGCCTTCGCCGGCTTCTCCGGCGCGACCTTCACCAACGCCAGCAACGCGGGCGTGATCTTCGCCAGGTTCAAGCCATTTGACGAGCGATTGAAAGCCGGCCAGTCGGCGACCCAGGTCATCGGCAATCTGTTCGGCAGCCTGCAAAGCATCAAGGAAGCCTTCATCATCGCACTGCCGCCGCCGCCGATCCGCGGTGTCGGCAATGCCGGCGGCTTCAAGCTGCAGATCCAGGAGCGCAACAGCGCCGACATGCGGCAGATCCTGGCGCTTGCCTACGAAATCGCCGGCAAGGCCAACAAGACGCCGGGGCTGACGGGCGTGTTCACCACCTTCTCGGCGTCGAGCCCGCAATTCTTCCTGGCGATCGATCGCGACAAGGCGCGCATCCTGAACGTGCCGATCCCCAACATCTTCGAGACGCTGTCGATCAATCTGGGGACCGCCTACGTCAACGACTTCAATGCTTTCGGGCGCGTCTACCAGGTGCGGGCGCAGGCCGACCAGGCGTTCCGCCTCGATCGCGCCGACATCTTGAAACTGAAGGTGCGCTCGGCGACTGGCGCGCTGGTTCCGCTCGGCACGTTGATCGAGATCCGCGACGTCACCGGCCCGGCGCTGGTCCAGCGCTACAACATGTACGTCTCGGTGCCGCTGCAGGGCAACGCCGCGCCCGGCGTTTCCACGGGCGACGCGCTGGCATCGATGGAAAAGATCACCGCCGCGACGCTGCCGGCCGGTACCTCCTATGAATGGACCGAGCTCGCCTACCAGGAGCGCAACACCGGCAATGCCGCTGTCTATATCTTCGGACTGTCGGTGCTGTTCGTGTTCCTGGCGCTGGCGGCGCAATATGAAAGCTGGGTGCTGCCGTTCGCCATTGTGCTGGTGGTGCCGCTCGGCGTGCTCGCGGCGTTGCTCGGCGTGTCCTTCCGAGGGCTGGACAACAACATCCTCGTGCAGATCGGCCTCATCGTGCTGATCGGGCTTGCCGCCAAGAACGCGATCCTGATCGTCGAATTCGCGCGGCAGGCGCAGGAACGCGGCCTGTCGGCCGCCGAGGCTGCCGTCGAAGCCTGCCGGCTCAGGTTGCGGCCGATCCTGATGACCGCCTTCGCGTTCATCCTCGGCGTCGTGCCGCTGATGATCGCAACAGGCCCGGGCGCGGAAATGCGCCAGTCGCTCGGCACCGCCGTGTTCTCCGGCATGCTCGGCGTCACCTTCGTCGGCCTGTTCCTGACGCCGGTGTTCTACGTCACGCTCAGGTCGCTGTTTTCACGGCGCAAGCCCCGCGCCGAGGCAGAGCCTTCGGGCCCGGCAGAGGTGCCATCGGAGACGGCCGCCGAGTAGGGTTAGGAATTCGCCGCGTCGGGCGCGGCTTATCCCGCCAGGAAATCGGCGCGATGCGCTGCACACGACCCCACCAAACGGTCAAAAATCAGCCACTTACGCGGTCGTTTTGGTGGGCCCGGCGGGTCATCGTTTTCTACAGGAAGTCAATACGTTAGCGGCTGGTTCGCCAATCCATTTCCTTCGTATTCTCTCGTATGGTCTGGCGAACCTCTCAAACCGCCCGCTGTTGGCAGGACAGCTGGCAGCTGTTCCGGGGACCAGGAATGAGCCGCTCATTGTGCCGCAGCCCCACATTCCTTGACATCGGGTATTTATCCGAAATTATGTAGGAAAGAAGGATCGCAAGCATGACGGGAATCGCGCTGTCGGGCGTATCAAAGCACTTTGGCGCTGTCGAAGTGATCCGCGACGTGAGCCTGGACATTGAGCCAGGAGAGCTGGTCGTGTTTCTCGGTCCGTCCGGTTCCGGCAAGACGACGCTGCTCCGGATGATCGCCGGCCTCGAAAGCATTGACCAGGGGACGCTGACGATCGACGGGGTGCGCTCGGAGAACCTTGCGCCTGGCAGGCGCAACGTTGCCATGGTCTTCCAGAACTATGCGCTTTACCCACATATGACCGTCGCGGAGAACATGGCCTTTGGGCTGAGGAACATTCGGGTCGCGCCGGATGTCATACGCCAGCGGATCGCCGAGGCTGCGCGTATCCTGGAGATCGAAGCGCTGCTTCACCGGCGGCCGTCGCAACTCTCCGGCGGGCAGCGCCAGCGCGTGGCCATCGGGCGTGCGATCGTCAAGGAGCCCAAGGCATTCCTGTTCGACGAGCCACTCTCCAATCTGGACGCAGCGCTTCGGGCTCGTACACGCGTCGAGCTTGCCGAACTGCATCAGCGTTTGAAATCGACGATGATCTACGTCACCCACGACCAGGTGGAAGCGATGACGCTCGCCGACCGCATTGTGATCCTCAACGATTGCCGGATAGAGCAGATGGGAAGACCCGTCGATGTCTATGCACGTCCGGCGTCGCGCTTCGTCGCGACCTTCGTCGGGTCGCCGGCGATGAACATCCTGCCTGTCACGGTTTCGGGCTCGGGCGACAGGCTCAATGCGCGCTTAACCGATGGATCGCTCGTCGAACTTCCCGGCGCGCCAATCGACATGGATTGGCGCGAACTCGGAGTGCGGCCGGAATCGCTGACTGTCGTCGCCGAGGGCAATGAAGCATTCGCCACGGCGACCGTTGTCGAGCGCCTTGGCGAGCGAACGCTCGTCTATGCGCGGCTCGCGGATGGGACGCAGGTGACGGCACAGGATCGCGGGCTTTCGAGCGTCAAACCGGGCGACGCCGTTCGGCTGAAGTTCGACACCACGGCCCTGCATCTCTTCGCCGCGGACGGATCGGCCTGGCACGCACGCGCCGACGGAGCCTGAACCCGCCGAGCGGGTCGTGCCCTCCGGCATTGCGGTGCACCTGCCGGGGCTCTAGCCCTTGATACCTGCCGAGAGCGTTATAGCCTCGGTCACCCGGCGCTGGAAGAAGAGGTAGGCCAGTGCCACCGGCAGGCCGGCCAGTACGGCTGCCGACAGCTGGCGCGCGTAGTAGACACCGAAGGCGTCGTTGACCTGCGTAATGCCGACCGTGATGGTCATCATCTCGGTGCGGGTCACCGAGAGGAACGGCCACAAGAACGCGTTCCACGTCCAGATGAAGCAGACGATCGACAGCGCGGTGGTTACCCCCCAGTTCATAGGCATGTAGATCTTGAAGAGGATCCCGAATTCGGACGCATTGTCCATGACCGCGGCCTCGCGGAAGTCCTTCGGGACCTGATCGAAAAACTGCTTGTACACGATGATGATGACGGGGTGGATAAGCTGCGGCAACATGATTCCGGCCCAGCTGTTGAGCAGGCCGAGGTTGGCGACCAGCACGAAGTGATTGATGATCAGCGCCGAAGTCGGCACCATAAAGGAGGCAAGGATCAGCCACCAAAGCGCGATCCGCCCCGGGAACCGCAACTGCGAGATTGCGTAGCCGCACAGCATCGAGATGAAGATGGTGATGACCGTTACGCCGACCGCGACCGCCACTGAATTGACGTACCAGGCGCCTATCTGCGTGGTGGCCAGGGCGCTGACGTAGTTCTCCAGCGTCGGCGTCTCGGGCCAGAGTTCGATGTAGGGCCGCACGACCTCGTCGTCCGGTTTGAGCGATGAGATCACACCCCAGTAGAGCGGGAACGCCCATAGGATGGCCCAGACGAGCGTCAGTGCGGTGATGATCCCGCCCCAGAAGTTCCAGCGTTGAGCAGCCACGGCGTTCATCGGCGCCGCCTTTCGGCGAACCGGAGCAGTTGGAATTGCAGGACCGAGACGACCACCACAAGCACGAAGAGGGTCACGGCGACGGCTGCCGCCCTGCCTCCCTGGTTCTGCTGGAAGGCCTTCTGGAAGACGTAGTAGACGAGCACCATATTGTCGTTCGGCCGGCCGCCGATCGAGAACAGATAGACTTGGTCGAAGATCTTAAGCTGCAGGATGAGCTGGATGGTGAACACCAGCGAGGTGATCGGCCACAGCAGCGGCCATGTGATGCGCCGGAACGTGGTCCATCGCGTCGAGTTGTCGAGCGCCGCGGCTTCGTAGATTTCCACTGGTATGGACCGCAGTCCGGCGAGGAAGAGGAGGATCGAGAAGCCTGCGGTCCACCAGATCGTCACCCCGGCCACAGCCGGCAAGAACCAGACGCGCGACTTGAAGACCGGCACGCGCGGGATTCCGAGCCAGTCCAGCACATGCATCGCGATCCCGAACTGGAAATTCAGCGTCCAGTCCCAGATCAGATAGACGACGGACACCGGCAGGATGTAGGGCAGGAAGAACAGCGCCAGCACGATCGACTGGAAGCGGCCCTTGAGCCGCGACACGCCTAGCGCGATCAACAGGGCGATGAGTGTCCCTGGGACGACCGTCATCAGCACGAAATAAGCGGTGTTCCAGAGCGCGCGCCGGAACATCGGGTCGTTGTCGAGCCGCAGGTAGTTGTCGAGACCAACCCATCGACCAGCGCCGATCAGCGGCGCATCGGTGAAGGAGATGCGGAACATCTGGACCGTCGGATAGACGAACGCCAGCAGATAGATCGCCAGGAAGGGAGCGACCAGCACCAGCGCGACAAGACGTTCAGTGCGGGAGTTGCGAAGCATGGCTCTTCCTCGAACACGGCTGGGGCCGCCCTGGGCGGGGCGGCCCCAGCCTTGAGCCTTACATGCTGTTCAACTCTTCCTTGATGGATTTCACCGCCTCGCCGGGGTCCATCTCTCCATTGAGGGTCGGCACAAAATAATTTGACATGATGTCGAAGATCGGCCCGGCGACACCAGCCTTGGGCGACTTCGGATCGAAGATCATGTTGGCCGTCAGCGTCGAGTAGGTCGCATTGGGCTCCATTGCCTTGTATTCACCGGTTTCGGTGACTGGCTTGTAGGCCGGGATGTGCCCTGCCGTGGCCCAGAACAGCGAGTGCTTGTCCATCCAGGAGATCACCTCGAGAACGGCAGCACGCTTTTCCGGGCTGATTTCCTTGCCCTTGTTCTTCGGGATTGCGAATGAATGGCTGTCCGCATAGGTGCATGGCTTGTCGAAGATCACCGGGATCTCGACGGCGCCCCAGTCGAACAGCTTGCCTTGCTTGGCGAGGTCGGTCATCGTGGGAACTTCCCAGACGCCGTTGATCATCATCGCGGCCTTGCCCGAGGTGAACAGGGCGACGGTCGCGGGATAGTCCGTATAGGTCGACTGCAGCCCGGCCTTCGTCCACCCTTGCAGGACCGCTAACGCTTTCGCCAGCTTTTGAGGATTGTCGCCGGCGAGGAACTCGTTGCCCGTCAGAAGCTCGCCGCCTTGCTGGCACACCAGCGAATAAATGGTGCGGTACATGAAGTTGCCGTCGGCGGTGACGCTGCCCAGCGGGAACTCGACGCCGGCATCCTTCAACTTCTGCAGTGTCGCGGTGAATTCCTCCTTGTTTCTCATACCCACGGGACGGCCGTCGTCGCCGAGCACGCCTGCCTTCTTCAGGAGGACGCGATTGTAGTACAGGACGATCGGATGGGTATCGAGCGGCACCGCGTATTGCTTGCCGTCGACCGTCACGGCGCCCATCGTCGTCTGGGCGAAGTCCGAGGCCGAGAGGCCCATCTTGCTCATATCGTCGGCGGTGATTTCTTCGAGAATGTCCTGGCTCACCGCCAAGGGGATGCGGCTGGCATGATAGGTCATGACGTCAGGCGCCTCACCGACCGCGGCCGAGGTCTGCACCTTCGCGTAGAAGGGCGTGCCCCACTCCAGCGTCGTGGCGTCGATCTTGATCTTGCCAGCGTGGGCGGCGTTGAAGTCGGAGATCATCTGCTTCATGCGCACGCCGTCACCGCCGCCGAGGAAATCCCACCATGCGACGGTTTCTTCGGCCTGGGCCGCGACGGCCCAAAATCCTCCGGCCGCAACCACCGCTAGGGCCATCATCTTGCGAAAGTTCATCTCAGCTTCCTCCCGAGTACGGCGGTTAGATCCGCCTTGAACGTTTCAATGCTACACCAAACCACTTCGCCTGCAACGGATTTTACGGTATATATCTGATACTCGGATATTAACTCAAAGTGTCACGCGCACCATCGAGTAGGAGTGCGGCGGCAAGTTCAGCGTCATTCCCTTGCCGCTGAGCGCTGCCCCATTGCCTTTGACCGGTGATACGTTGTCCGGCGCGTCCTTCGTGTTGCAGGCCTCGAGATCGTCATGACGGATGATCGTATGCTCGATGGACTTGGCGGCGAACCGCTCTAGGGCGACGTCGGCCTCTATCGTCTCGGACCCATGCCGGTTGATTGCGAAGAAGGTCAGCGTGCCGGCGTTCGAATTATGCACGCCCGCAATGTCGAGCCATGGCACCTTGTCGGCAGCGGCCGCGTCATAGGTAGGCACCTCGACCGCGAGCTGCAGCGCGGTGCCGCGGCCGTGCTTGGAGGCCAGCATAAAAGGCCAGTAGATCGTCTGCCGCCAGGCGCTGCCGCCGGGATCGGTCATGATCGGCGCGATAACGTTCACCAGCTGCGCAATGCAGGCGATGCGAACAATATCCGACCGTCGAATGAAGGTGTTGATGATGCAGCCGACCTGCAGCACGTCCTCGAAATTGTAGATGTCTTCCAGAAGCCTGGGCGCTTCCGGCCAGTCCCAGTCGCGCATACGCTCGGCGTCCCGCTTGCGCTGATGGTACCAGACGTTCCACTCGTCGAAGGAGATCTTCACCTCCCGCTTCGAGCGGGTCTTGGCCTTCACGTAGTCGATGATGCCGGAGACCGTGCCAATGTAGCGGTCGAGTTTCGCAGGAAGAGCGAGATATTCGGCCGTATTCTTCTCGTAGTTTTCGAAATACATGTGGAGAGAGATGTAGTCGACCTGCTCGTAGGTCGCTTCCAACACGGTTGCTTCCCACTGCGGATAGGTCGGCATATTGGAATGCGACGAGCCGCAGACGACCAGTTCCACCGTTGGGTCGAGGCCGCGCAACGCCTTGGCCGTCTCGTTGGCCAGATGGCCGTATTCTTCCGCCGACTTGTGGCCGACCTGCCAGGGACCGTCCATTTCATTGCCGAGACACCAGAGGCGGCAGTTCCAGGGCTGCGCGCGTCCGTTCTTGGCCCTGAGGTCGGACCAGTAGCTGCCGCTCGGGTGGTTGACGTATTCAACGAACGCCCGCGCCTCGTCGAGGCCGCGGGAACCGAGATTGACCGCAAGCATCATCTCGGTGCCGGCCTTTTCGGCCCAGTCGGCGAATTCGTGGATTCCAACCAGGTTCGGCTCCGTGGTGCGCCAGGCAAGATCCAGCCGCCGCGGGCGGTTCTCCTTTGGGCCTATGCCGTCTTCCCAATTGTAGGCGGACACGAAGTTGCCGCCCGGGTAACGGCAGATCGGCGTGTCGAGCGCACGCACCAACTCGATCACGTCCTTGCGCATCCCCTCTGCGTCCGCTTGCGGATGTCCGGGCTCGTAGATGCCCGTGTAGACCGCCCGACCAAGATGCTCGAGGAACGAGCCGTAAAGACGTTTGTCGATATCCGCGACGGCATAGGCCGCGTTCGCCGTGACTCTGGCCTTCATGATCCCTCCCACTGCGGATTATCAATCCGACTTTCCGGTCTATATCCGGGTCGCGGGTCAGTTAAGGGCGGAGTTCGTTCGCCCGTCAAGGGCCTAATACGCTCTCAAGCCTTCAGCAGGCGCAGAACGATGTCGTTGCTGTAATTGCCGAAGCCGCTACCGAAGATGTTTATGCCGCCGGGGTGACGCGCATCTTCCTTCACGCCGATTCGTATCCGGATCGAGCGGTGCCGCTCAAGCTCCAGATCAGCCAGCGAGCATTTGGAAACCTTGTTGTTGTTGCGATAGGTGCCGTTGTTCGTGACGCGCCAGTGTGTGAGGTCGCCATATTGCGATCCGGCCAGCTTCCACCAGCCGGGCGTATGCTTGCCGCGCTTGTCGCCATAGTCGGCTGGGGCCGTCCAGGTATCTATCTCGTGTCCGTTGATCGCTACCGTGATGTCCGATGGCCAATCCTTCGATGTGCCCGGGACCTCAGACGAAAGCTCCATCGCTAGTTCCAATCCGCCGACTTTGGCATTGGCAAGCGTCGCATTGTTGGGAAACTGGTATTCGACGAAGCCGCGCGTGAACCACAGCAGCCCTGCCCGCATACGGTCAGGATCGAGGAAGGTGTCGGGCACATCGAGAAGTCCGATGACGCCGTCTTTTGAACACAGGCCGCAGGGAGCGGAAACTTCGCATCTCGTATAGAGTCCAAGCGGCATCGCCACTTCTATGACGCCGAGATCCTGCGCCGGCGGGCGGTCCTTAAAGACGACAACCAACTCGGAGAAGGTCGAATAGCAAACCTTCTGGCTTCCCTTGCGCGCCTTCTGTGATTTCGTCTCGATCAAACCGACATCGACAAGAACCTGGATGTTTGCGGAAATCGTTGATTGCGGAAGACCCAGTTCTTCGGCCACTTGATTGACGTTTTTCGGCCCCTTGCGGTGCAGCAGATCGAGAATCCGGACCCGGACCTCGCTCGCGAGGCTCTTCAACAAGTCAAGCCGCTCAAGCGGATCGACAACCATGATTTCATTCGACATATGGCCCCGCAGTCGTCACACGGGGTTATGTATCAGCAGATCAGATACAAATAAAGACGGTGGCGTTATGAATTGAACCTCCTGGCCGTCAGCATGCCCATGCACTTGGCAAAAGCGTCGCGGAACTTCTCATGCGCCGTTTGAAGGGTGAAATGCGCGCCCCAGAACGGCCCGTCTTGCCGACAGAGATCATTGAGCGCGGATCCGTCGGTCTGATCAGGATGAGCGCTAGGTCCTCATGCTCAGCGGATCAAGACTTTCCCAGACCCATGTTTGAGCGGGGTTGGATGAAGCGCGCACAGCGCGCACTCGATATGTCAATCCCTTGACGCCCTTAGCCCTCAGCAGCCCACCGTAAGGCAACAAAATCAAAGTGATGCGCGGAGGCTCGCCGCCTCCCACTTGGCCAACACGAGGAAGAAAATGGCCATAAAGCATTGATAAATAACGACGATGGTGGGCCCGGAGGGGCGTCGTTTTCCACGGAAAATCAATATGTTAGAGGATGGTTCGCCAACCCATTCCCTTCGTATTCTCTCGTATGGTCTGGCGAACCCAAGGTCGAGCAGCAGGACTAGTTTTAATGCAAGCGGTAAGTCTGTCTTGTCTCACAAAGTGTCGATGGACGCATGTTGACCAGGGATTTTGCGGACGTCATAGACGACTGAGGGGTCACAAGCCCACACTCGACCTTCTCATGGCGCTTGGTTAAATGCATCAGCGATTGAGCACAATGCAGATAGATAGATATCTGTTTCATTGCCGAGGTTTTCTGTGAGCGAGCAATATCGATTCCCCTGGCGGGAGCGCATGACGATCCTCGGCGATGTGGAGGCGGCATCCTTCCTTCCGTGGATTGAGCGTCATGCCGCCAAGCTCGGGCTCGCGCAGGCCATATGGGTTGCCGGTCCCGATCGCATCGAACTCGACATTGCCGGTCCGGCCGAACTCATCGACATGATGGAGATGGGATGCTCGCTTGGACCAATCGATGTCTGGGTCGAGGCCATCCATCGGGCGCCGATCGAGAGCGAATCGGGCTAGTTTCCGGCCTGCGGCTTCTGCCTGCCAAGGTGCCATGCACCTTTTTTGGGCATTATTGCCCGTGAGGAAATGTTGTGCAAACGTGACCCGCCTATTAGCATATGCTTGACCGCGAAGCTGCGCTCAGGAAGATGCTGGTGTTGTTTGAAAGTTGATGTATGCCGCCTTATCCGACCGGCTCATGGATACCTGTTGCCCTCTCCGCGGACTTGCCGGCGGGAACCGTAATGCCCGCGCAGTCCCCGGCTGGGCCGGTTGCGCTTTGGCGAAGCCGTTCGGGCCGAGCATCGGCGTTTGCGGACAGATGCCCCCATCGCGGCATGCGCCTTTCCCACGGCTTTGTACGCGGTGAGACCCTGTCCTGCATCTATCACGGCTGGGGCTATGCTCAGGAGGGAAATTGCCTGCGCATTCCCGCTCATCCGGCGCTGACTCCGCCGGACACGATTCGCGTTGCAACGCAGCATGTCGAGGATGGCGACGGTGTCATCTGGATTTCCGCCGGCGAAGCCGCTGCCCCTCCGCCGCGGCTCGACGGCGTTGCCCCGCTGCGTTCCATGATGGTGGAAGCGAACGTCGCGGCGCTGGAGGCGGCCGCGGGCGCGAAGGCCGCGGGAGGCCTGCTCGACCATAGCAACCATGGCCTGACGCTTCGGCTGCTGCTTGCGCCCGATGGGGAAGCCCGGACGCTTATGCATGTTCTGGTGGGCGAGGACGCCAATCCGACCGAACGGATCGCCGCGTCGAGGGCCGCCGAAACGCTGCGGCGGGCGGCCGAGAGAATTCGGAGCGGTGGGGCCGTCCAATGACCCGCAACGCGATGATCGACGAATGGTATCCCGTCGGCCTTGCGAGCCAGCTCGACGCGCATGGGCGCGGCACGGCCCTGATGGGCGAGCCCATCGAGGTGAGACGCGGCGAAGACGGAACCGCCAAGGTCACAGGCCGCAACGGACGTGTCCTCCCAACCTGCATCCGCTATGGCCATGTCTGGTCATCGCTCGGCGATCCGAAAAAGCCGCTGTTTGCGATCCCCGAGGCCGATCAGCCTGGCCGCCGGCTCGTCGATGTCGGCGTGGTTCGCGTGCGCTGTTCGCCATTGCGCGCGGTGGAGAACTTCCTGGACATTGCGCATTTTCCATTCGTCCACACCGACATATTGGGCTCCGAACCGCACACGGAGGTCCAGAACTACAAGGTCGAAATCCGCGAGGACGAAGACGAGGTTTGGGCTACCCAGGTGAAGTTCTACCAGCCGCAGGCCGCGAAGTCGGCGGAGGGCGGCATAACGACGGAGTACATGTATCGCGTGCCCGCGCCGACATGCTCGATCCTCTACAAGACCTGCCCGCCGCGTCCCGGCGAATGGGACGTCATTACGCTTTTCGTGCAGCCACTTGCCGAAGACCTGTGTGACGTGTGGCCCTGGATGGCGCTGTTCGACGACGAGACGCCGATGACGGACCTGATCCATTTCCAGCAGACGATCTTCGTGCAGGACCGGTCGATCCTCGAAAACCAGATCCCGAGGTTGCTGCCGCTCGACCCCGGCATGGAGATTCCCACGCGAGCCGACCTGACTTCGGTTGCCTACCGGCGCTGGCTGAAGCGCCATGGTTACACCTACGGCGCGCAACTGGTGGCGCAATGAAGCTCTACGACTACGTGCTGTCGCCGAGCTGTTACAAGGTGCGCCTGATGGCGGCGCTGGCTGGGGTGAAGCTCAGCATTCGGCCCGTCGACTTCCATCCCGGTGCCGAGCATCGCGGTCCGGAACTCATGGCGCTCAACCCGGCGGGTTCGATCCCGATCCTTGAGGACGGCGACCTCGTCCTGACCGAATCCTCGGCCATGCTTGTCTACCTCGCTACAAAGGCGGCACCGCAATGGCTGGGCAACGATACGGCCGTGCAAGCGGCGCGTGTCCAACAATGGCTTTCGTTCTCGCATCGACTGACAGCAAGCCTGGGGGCGGCGCGCCTGCACGAGATGCTGCTGCGCCCGGGCAACATCGATGCCCTTAAGGGACAGGGGACGGCAGCCCTGCGGGAATTGGAAGCTGGTCTCGTAGAACAGAGTATCCGCGGCCAGCGCTTCCTCGCATCGGACCGGCCGACGGTCGCGGACATCGCCTGTTTCCCCTATGTGGCGCTGGCGCCGGACGGCGGGGTCTCGCTCAATCCTTATCCCGCGATCCGTCTATGGTCGCGGGCCATCCGCGGTCTCGACGGCTTCATCGAGATGCCTGGCATCCACCGGCTGCATGAGCTCAAACCCGAGCCCGTCCCAGAAGTAGGCGAGGCCTGAAATGGCGGGTTATCTGTTGAAGAACTGTGCCGCGGTCATCGTGGACGATGGCGACGGTCCGCGCGTCCGCCGCAACGTCGATGTGTTGACCGACGGCCCGGCTGTACGGGCCATCGGCGAAGCCCTGGATAAGGGTGAGTTGCCTGTGGGGACCGTCACGCAGGACGCCGCCGGTTGGTTCGTCTATCCCGGCCTCGTCAACACCCATCACCACTTCTTTCAGTGCTTCGTGCGCAACCGCGCCGATCTGGACTGGACGAAGCTGTCGGTCATCGAATGGCTCGACCGCATCTATCCCATGTTCTCACGGCTGACCGAGGAGTGCTTCTATCACTCATCGGTCACGGCAATGGCGGAATTGATAAAGCACGGCTGCACGACGGCATTCGATCATCAATACTGCTTTCCGCGGCATGCCGGCAAAAGGCTGATCGACCGACAGTTCGAGGCGGCCGAACTGCTCGGCATGCGCTTCCATGCCGGACGTGGCGGCAACACGCTGCCGAAATCGGAAGGCTCGACCATCCCCGACGCCATGCTGGAAACGACGGACGAGTTCATCGCCGACTGCGCCCGGCTAATCGACACCTACCATGATGACGGTAAGTTCAGCATGCGTCAGGTCGTGGTCGCGCCCTGCCAGCCGGTCAACTGCTATCGCGAGACATTCGTGGAATCGGTAGCGCTGGCGCGCGACCGCAAGGTGCGCATGCACACCCATGTCGGCGAAGGCGAAAGTCCGGTCATGCAAGCCCGCCACGGCCTGCGCACGGTGGATTATTGCGCGGAGATCGGTTTCTCCGGGACGGATGCCTTCTATGCCCATTGCTGGGAACTGACCCACGACGAACTGCGCAAGATGGCCGCCACCGGCACCGGCGTGGCGCACTGCCCGGAGCCGGTCTATCTCGTCGGCGCCGAAATCACCGACATACCGGCGATGTCGGCCCTCGGGCTGAGTGTAGGACTGGGTTGCGACGGCGCCGCCTCGAATGACAATTCCAACCTGATGCACTGCATCCATTCAGCCTACATGCTGCAATGCCTTGCGGCGTCGACACGCGACCACCCGGTTCCGCCGCCGGTCGATTTCCTCGGCTATGCGACGACAGGTGGCGCGGCGCTGCTCGGGCGCGGCGACATCGGCAGGCTGTCGCCCGGCATGGCCGCCGACCTGTTCGCCATCGACACGCGGCGCATGGACTATGTCGGCACGCGGCATGATCCGCTGAGCCTGCTGGCCAAGGTGGGCATCGGCACGCCGACCGACATGACGATGATCAACGGCTGCATCGTCTGGGCCAAGGGAGAATTCCCCGGGCTCGACGAGGCAAGGCTGTTCGCGCAAGCCGAGGCGGCGCTCGCCACCGTGGAATTCTAGCAACCAAAACCAAAAGCAAGGGGAACCGACATGCTGACAAATCTTACCCGCAGAACCTTGATGAAGGGCGCCGCCGCTACCGGGCTCGTCGCCGCGGTGGGCAGCCGCGTGCTCGCCGCCGACGGACCGCTGGGCATCGTGCTGGTGGTCCCCTCGCCGGTCGGCGACGTCGGCTGGGGCCGTGCGCTGGCCGACGGGCTCGAGCCGGTCAAGGCCGCCTATGGCGACAAGGTGAAGGTCACCATCCTCGAAAACATTCAGGAAGGCCCCGACGCCGACCGCATCATGAACAAGGCGGTCGCGGACGGGAACAAGGTCCTCATCGCCGGCTCCTTCGGCTATCAGAACGGCGCCCTGCAGATCGCGCGCCGCAATCCCGATGTCACCGTGCTGCACGCGTCCGGTTTCGAGGTGGCGCCAAACTTCTCACCCTTCGCGGCACAATATTCCCAGGGCACCTATCTGATGGGCATGGCGGCGGCCTCGCTTTCGAAGACGGGCAAGCTCGGCTCGGTGTCGGCCTTCGCCATCCCCGAGCTGATAACCTCCATCAACGCGTTCACGCTGGGTGCGCAGGCTGTGAAGCCCGATGTCGAGGTTTCCGTCGTATGGGTGAATTCCTGGTTCGACCCGGCCAAGGAGCAGGAAGCCGCCAAGGCGCTGCTGGCGCAGAAATGCGACGTCATCTTCTCCAACGCGCAGGACACGCCTTCCGTCGTCGCGGCTTGCGAAGAGGCAGGCATCCCCGCCTTCAACCTCAACTCGTCAATGAAGAAATACGCGCCCAAGACCTATCTCGGCTGCGTGGCGACCGATTGGTCGCCCTTCTTCAAAGCCTCGGTCGACGCCCACTTTGCTGGTACCTTCAAGGGCGCCAGCGCCTTCCTGGGGGTCGGCGACAAGGTCGTCGAGGTCGTCGACTGGAACCCGGGCATCCCGGCAGACATCATGACCAAGATCAAGGAAGTCGAAGCCAAGATCGCCGACGGCAGCTTCTCGCCCTTTGCCGGTCCGATCGCCAAGGCCGACGGCAGCGAAGGCGTCCCCGCCGGCAAGACTATGGCCGTAGCCGAGATCGTCGCCATGGACTGGCACGTCAAGGGCGTCACCACGCCGCTGCCCAAGTAACCATGACCGCCCCGCTCCTGTCGCTGCGCGGCATCTCCAAGAGCTACGGCCAGATCCATGCCAATCGCGACATCGATCTGGACGTGGCTCCGCGCTCTATCCACGCGATCCTCGGAGAGAACGGTGCGGGCAAATCGACGCTGATGAAGCTCATATACGGCGTCGAGCAGCCGGACGCCGGAACAGCGACCTGGAAAGGAGACCCCCTGGCGCTCGCGTCCCCGGCGGATGCGCGGCGCAAGGGGATCGGCATGGTCTTCCAGCATTTCTCGTTGTTCGAGACGCTGACGGTGGTGGAGAACGTCCGGCTGGTCGTGCCCGGGAGGAAATCGGACCTTGCGCAAGGCATCTGCAAGCTCGGCCGCGACTTCGGCCTGGAAGTCGATCCGCTCGCCCATGTGCACGCGCTCTCGGTTGGAGAGCGGCAGCGGGTGGAAATCATCCGCTGCCTGATGACCGAACCGCAGCTCCTGATCCTCGACGAACCGACCTCCGTCCTGCCGCCGCAATCGGTGGAGAAGCTTTTCGAGACATTGCGGCGGCTGCGCGACGGCGGCGTGTCCATCCTTTTCATCTCGCACAAGCTGGAGGAAATCCGTGCGGTCTGCGACCGCGCGACCATCCTGCGCGGCGGTCGCATCACCGGCAATGTGGATCCCCGCGACCACGACGCGCACGACCTCGCCCGCATGATGATCGGCCGCGACATGCCGCAGCCCATGCCGGCAGTCGCACATTCCGGCGGGGAAAAGCGCCTTGAAATCGTCGGCCTCGACCATCGACCCGACGATCCCTTCGCCGCGGCGCTTTCCGATGTCAGCCTGACGGTCCGGGCGGGCGAGATCCTCGGCATCGCCGGCATCTCGGGTAACGGGCAGAGCGAACTCGCCGCGCTGATCTCGGGCGAGACGATGCTGCCGCGCGAACAGTCACAGCGTATCTTCATCATGGGAAAGGATGTCGGCGCGCTCGATGCGGCTGCCCGCCGGCGGCTGGGCTTCGCCTTCGTTCCGGAGGAACGGCTGGGCCGTGGCGCGGTGCCCGAAATGTCGCTCGTCCTCAACAGCCTGCTGACCGCACATCCCTCCGGCCTCTTGAAACGCGGCCTCGTCGACACGGCCCGTGCGAAGGCCTTCACAGAAGACTGCGTGCGGCAGTACGACGTGCGTACACCGGGTCCCGAGGCCGAGGCGGGGGCGCTTTCGGGAGGCAATCTCCAGAAATTCATCGTGGGCCGCGAGATTATGCTGTCCCCTAAATTGCTGTTTGTGGCGCAGCCCACCTGGGGAGTGGACGTCGGCGCGGCATCCGCCATCCGCCAGCGCCTTGTCGCCCTGCGCAACGAAGGCATGGCCATTCTGGTCATCTCAGAGGAACTGGAGGAACTGTTCGAGCTTTGCGATGCGATCCAGGTGATCCATCAGGGTCGGCTGAGCGCGCCGCTAGTGACGCGCGACACCAAGCCCGAGGAGATCGGCCGTTACATGATCGGCGCGCATTCGACGGCCGAAAAGATCCCCGCATGAGCGCTTCGTTCCGACCCTCCCTTCCCGTGCTGATTCGACGTGAACACGCCTCGCCAGCAATCAAGCTGGCCGCACCGGCCGCGGCACTCGGCGCGGCGACGCTGCTCAATCTCGGGCTCTACCTCCTGATGGGCCGCGATCCGGTCGCCGTTTTCCAAGCGATGCTTCTTGAGCCCTTCCTGTCCTGGGCCTCGTTTTCGGAAGTCCTGCTCAAGATGGGGCCGCTGTTGCTGATTGCGCAGGGGCTTGCCATCGGCTTTCGCGCAAAGATCTTCAACATCGGCGCCGAGGGCCAGTTCATCCTCGGAGCGATCTTCGCGTCGGCCATTCCCATTTGGCTCCCGCAGGCAACAGGCCAGTGGATCTGGCCCGCCATGCTCGTCCTCGGCGCGCTGGGCGGCGCGCTTTGGGCCTCGCTCACGGCGTTCTGGCGCGTGCGGCTCAACGCAAACGAGATTCTCGTGTCGCTCATGCTGGCGCTCGTTGCGGCGCAACTTCTCAACTATCTGCTTCTTGGCCCCTGGAAGGACCCGGCCGGCTTCAACTTCCCGCAGTCGGTGATGTTCCAGTACGACGCGATGGTACCGATCCTGATCCCCGGCACCCGCGTCAACGTCTCGCTGCTTATCGCCTTCGCGTTCTCCCTCGCGGCCTGGGTCTTCATGCAAAGGAGTTTCGCTGGCTACAAGCTGCAGGTCGGCGGCCTTGCGCCGCGCGCGGCCGGATACGCCGGCTTCAACGAAGGACGCGCGATCTGGCTTTCGCTCCTCATCGGTGGCTTAGCGGCTGGCCTCGCCGGGGCTGCCGAGGTGGCCGGGCCGCTCGGCCAGTTGCAGCGCTCCATCTCGACCGGCTACGGCTACGCCGCCATCATCGTGGCCTATCTCGGTGGCCTTCACCCGATAGGCATCGTTTTTTCCGCGCTGCTCATGGCGGCCCTCTATATCGGCGGCGACAACGCCATGGTCTCGGCAAATCTGCCGATCGCCGCTGTCCGGGTCTTCCAGGGTAGCCTGCTGCTCGCCTATCTCGTCGCCATGGCCTTCGTCCGCTACCGGCTCGAATGGCGCCATGCCGCTCACGGAAGCACTCCATGAATGCCCTCGAGTTCATCGTCGCCGGAATGCTGGCGGCGGCCACGCCGTTCCTTTTGGCCGCGCTGGGCGAAATGGTGGCCGAGCGGGCCGGCGTCCTCAATCTCGGCGTGGAGGGAATGATGGCCATGGGAGCGGTCGTCGCCTTCATCATCGTCTATCACGGCGGCGGTCACCTCCTGGGTTTCCTCGCCGCGGGCCTCGCCAGCGCGGCTCTTTCCCTTGTCTTTGCCATCATCGCGCTGGGGTTCCGCGCCAACCAGGTCGCGGTGGGACTCGCTATAGGCATACTCGGCCAGGGCCTCTCGGCATTGTTCGGCAAGAGCTATGAGAGCCTTACGGTCAAGGGCCTACCGAAGCTTTCATTGCCCTGGCTTTCAGATATCCCGGTCATCGGCGGCCTGTTCGCTCAGGACGTCATCGTGTGGCTCTCGCTGGCCGCGACCGTCGCCATCTGGGCGATATTCGCCTACACCAAGACCGGCCTTGTCGTGCGCGCCGTCGGCGAGAATCCCAAGGCGGCCCATGCGCTGGGCTATCCGGTGATTGCCGTGCGCTTCGCCGCTGTCGCTTTCGGCGGCGCGTTTGCGGGTTTCGCCGGTGCCTACGCGGCCGTGGTTTACACGCCGCTCTGGGCCGACGGCATGATCGCCGGGCGCGGCTGGATCGCGATCGCGCTCGTGGTCTTCGGCACTTGGCTCACCAGCCGTATCTTCCTCGGCGCCTGCCTCTTCGGCGCCGTCTCCCTCGCAAGCCTCGCGGCCCAGGCGACCGGGCTCGACATTTCCTCGCAACTTCTGTCGAGCCTGCCTTATCTCGTGACAATCGTCGTGCTGGGCGTCATTTCCTCGAACCGGCGCCTGCTCAAGCTCAACGGCGTGGCTTCGCTGGGAGAGCCTTTCGAACACTGAGCAATTCCAATGCCGCTTGTGAGCAGGCCTCAGGGGCCAACATACTCGAAAGTGGATGAGCCTCAGAAGCTCAGGTCATTTGCCTGATAAGGTGGCGGCGAATGGCGTTGCTGCTCTTGGGCCACTTGGCTGCTCACCGACGGCAAAAACTGCGCTTGCCACGCTGACGATTGCGACATGGTCCTTTGCGGCCGCCCCCGCAGCGGCACTGTCGCCACGCAGGATCGCGGTGACTATGGCGTCATGCTCCTGCCAGGATTTGGCAAGGCGTCCGGCCAACCTGAACTGGGCACGCCGGAAAGGGGCAAGACGGCTGCGCGTCGTCGCTGTCAGCTCATAGATGTGCGTGCTGTGAGCGCCGCGATAGAGCCGGCTGTGAAACTCGGTGTTGAAATATTCATAGTCTTCCTCGGCGCCCAGCCGCACCAGCCGTGCCGAGGCCTCGTGCTCGGCCTCGAGCGCGCGGCGCTCGCTGACGGTCATGCGCTCGGCGCAGAAGCGCGCACATATGCCTTCAAGTTCAGCCATGCTTTCGAACATCGAGGTGAGATATTCCTGGGTGACGACGGCGACGATGGCGCCTCTGTTCGGTCGCCTTTCAACCAGACCCATGGCGCTTAGCTGTCCGAGCGCCTCGCGCACAGGGGTGCGCGACACCTCGAAGCGGGCGGCAAGCGAGGTTTCGTCGAGCTTTTCACCAGGGCGCAGTACGCCGGTGACGATGCGGTCGCCGATGGCCCTCACCATCTGATCAACGGTCGTTCCCAATCGGACCAAGCTGCGCTTTCCCGACACGCCTCCTCCAAGCCTCCGTTTTCATTTCCAGACCATGAACCGGCCGAACGAAAGTCCGCTTCCGAGTCGTACCCTGTATGCCTATGTTTTAATCTTCCTGTCAAATTGTCTGATTTCAAGGCAAAAAGTGCATGCAATTGCCTTTCGATTGTGCAATGCCAAAAGATATTATTACTGATTTTATTGGGTAAATTTTAATTTCTGGATTGGCATAGCAATTGCATGCACTTTCTTGAGAAGGCGTTAACCGACCCGGAAAAGGTCCTACAGGGGAGCATAAGAAATGACCGACCGATTCTTGCTTAGCCGCCGCCAGCTGCTCAAGACCTCCGCCGCCGGAGCGGCACTCGGGCTTGCGTTCGCGGCCTTTCCCGTCAGCAGGGCCTTTGCCGCCAGCGCCACCGTCGGCTTCATCTATGTCGGGCCGAAGGATGACTATGGTTACAACCAGGCGCATGCCGAAGGTGCGGCGACGCTGAAGGCCATCGAGGGCATTACCGTCGTGGAGGAGGAGAACGTACCGGAGACGGTCGACGTCCAGAAAACGATGGAATCGATGATCAATCTCGACGGCGCCTCGCTGATCTTCCCGACCTCTTTCGGCTACTTCGACCCCCACATGCTGGCCATGTGCGCGAAATTCCCCAACGCGCAGTTCCGCCATTGCGGCGGCATGTGGGACAAGGCGAAGCACCCGATGAATGCCGGCTCCTATTTCGGCTATATCGGCATGGGCCAGTATCTCAACGGCGTTGTCGCCGGCCACACCTCAAAGACCAAGAAGCTCGGCTTCGTCGCGGCCAAGCCCATTCCGCAGGTGCTGCTCAACATCAACTCCTTCCTGCTCGGCGCGCGCTCGGTCGATCCGACCATCACTTGCCAGGTCATCTTCACCGGCGAGTGGTCTCTGGCGGTTAAGGAAGCAGAAGCCACCAATGCGCTGGTCGACCAAGGCGCCGACGTCATCACTTGCCATGTCGACAGCCCGAAAGTGGTGGTCGAAACCGCCGCCGGGCGCGGCGCTTTCGTCTGCGGCTACCATGCCAACCAGAGCCCGCTGGCGCCCGAAAAGTATCTCACCGGCGCCGAGTGGAACTGGGCCAAGGTCTACAAGATGTTCGTCGACGATCTCGTCGCCGGCACGCCGCTGCCCAACTTCACGCGTGGCGGCCTTGCCGACGGCTTCGTCAAGATGAGCCCGCTAGGGCCCGCCGTCGGCGAAGCAGGCCGCAAGCAGTTCGACGCCACCCTGGCTGAAATGATGAAGGGCGGCTTCGCCGTCATCAAGGGACCGCTGAAGAGCAACAAGGGCGCCGTCGTCGCCACTGCGGGGCAGGCTTTCCCGGAGACAGCGATCGAGCTCGAAAGCATGGACTATCTGGTCGAGGGCGTCGTCGGCTCGACCGCCTGATCTGGGGGTGGGACGATGGTGGACACGGTGACAGGGGCCGGCATGCCGGCACTCTTCGGCGCCAGGGGATATCCTCCGGTGCTGGAATGGATCGCGCGGCGGGCGGAAGCCTTCGTCATTCCGCTCGCAGCACTTGTCGTCGGCATGGCGCTGTTCAGCCTGTTCATCGCACTGGTCGGCAAGTCGCCGATCCTGCTCTACGAGACCATGTGGCGGGGCGGCTTCGGCTCCTGGTTCTCGATCCAGAACTCGCTGTCGCGGGCCGCACCGCTGCTTCTGGCGGCGCTCTGCGTGGCACTCCCGGCGCGGCTTGGCCTCGTCGTCATCGGCGGTGAGGGCGCCATCGTGCTGGGCGGCGTTGGTGCTGCTGCCATCGGCGTGGCGCTCAGCGGCTCGCCATCGTCAATCGTCATTCTTGCCATGGGCGTGGCGGGCATGGCCGCCGGCGGCATCTGGATCGGTGCCGTCGGCGCGCTGCGCCACTACCGGGCCGTCAACGAAACCATCTCCAGCCTGCTGATGGCCTACATCGCCATCGCGCTGATGAACCAGTTGGTGGAAGGGCCGCTGCGCGACCCGGCCTCGCTCAACAAACCTTCCACCCAGCCGCTGGCGGACATCTACCGCATCGGCAACATTCCGGGCATGGACGTGCATTGGGGGCTGGTCGTTGGCGTGGTCGCCTGCGTTCTCTCCTGGGTGCTCATCGAAAAGACCCGCTGGGGTTTTGCCGCGCGCATCGCCGGCGGTAATGTGCGCGCGGCGCAGGTGCAGGGGCTGGCCGTCGGACCGCTCATCGTCGGCTTCACGGCACTGGCGGGCGGCTTCGCCGGGCTTGCCGGCATGCTGGAGGTCGCCGCCGTGCAAGGCAGCGCCAATGCCTCGCTCGCCGCCGGCTATGGTTACACCGGCATCCTCGTCGCCTTCCTCGCCCGCCACAACCCGCTGGCCATCATTCCGGTCGCCATCCTGCTTGGCGGCATCGACGCCTCGGGCGGGTTGATCCAGCGCCGCATGGACCTGCCCGACGCCACGGTGCTGGTGCTGCAAGGCATGATCTTCATCGTCATCCTGTTCAGCGAAACCTTTTACGGCCGCTTCAAGGCCTTCAATCCCGACCTCTGGAAAAGGGCCTCCTGATGGACGCGACCGAGATCGGCCTCTGGGGCGTGCCGCTGGCCATTCTGGGCGGCGCCATCCGCGTGTCGACGCCCTTCATCTTCGTCTCGCTGGGCGAGGCGATCACCGAGCGTTCCGGCCGCATCAATCTGGGGCTGGAAGGCACGCTCGTCTTCGGCGCCATGACCGCCTATGCGGTCGCGGTGATGACCAACTCGCCGTGGCTCGGCCTGCTTGCCGCAGCTTTCGCCGGCCTGTTCTTCGGCCTGTTCCATGGCTGGATCTGCAAATTTCGTGGGGTCAACGACATTGCCATCGGCATCGCGCTGATGCTGTTCGGCTCGGGCCTCGCCTTCTTCTTCGGCAAGCCGTTCATCAAGCCGAAGGCGCCCAACCTGCCGGCCATTCCGTTCGGCGGTTGGTCCGATATCCCGCAGGTGCAGGCGGCGCTCGACGTCAACGTGCTGTTCCTGATCGGCGCGGTGCTTTCCGTCATACTGTGGTGGGCGTTCCGCAACACGCGCGCCGGCCTCATAGTGCGTGTCGTCGGTGACAGTTCCGATGCAGCACGCGCCATGGGCCTCAACCCCGACACGGTGCGGCTGCTCGCCACCGGCGTCGGCGGCGCGCTGGCCGGCATCGGCGGCGCCTACCTATCGCTCTACTATCCCGGCAGTTGGACCGAGCGCATCTCGTCAGGCCAGGGTCTGATGGCGGTGGCGCTGGTCATCTTCGCGCGCTGGAACCCGCTCGGCTGCTTTGCCGCGGCCCTTTTGTTCGGCGGAGCCGGCGCGCTCGGCCCGGCGCTGCAATCGGTCGGCGTCACGCAAGGCTACTACCTGTTTTACGCCGCTCCCTACATCCTCACCCTCATCATCATGATCGTCACCTCCTCGCCGACACGAACGCTTGCCGGCGCGCCAGGCGAATTGTCGATCACCAAATGAGACTTGGCACCAAATGACTGGAGTTTTGCCTATGAACGCCAGAGCCGAGATTGCCCAGCACACCATCGATGCCGAGCCCTATCCCTGGCCCTACAATGGTGACCTGCGGCCCGACAACACGGCGCTGATCATCATCGACATGCAAACCGATTTCTGCGGGCCAGGCGGCTATGTCGACCATATGGGTTACGATTTATCGCTGGTGCGCGCACCGATCGAGCCGATCAAGTCGGTGCTGTCAGCCATGCGGGCGAAGGGCTACACCATCATCCACACGCGGGAAGGCCATCGGCCTGATCTCGTCGACCTGCCGGCCAACAAGCGCTGGCGCTCGCGCCGCATCAATGCCGGTATCGGCGATGCCGGCCCGTGCGGGCGCATCCTGGTGCGCGGCGAGCCGGGCTGGGACATCATCCCCGACCTCTACCCGATCGAGGGGGAGCCGATCATCGACAAGCCTGGCAAAGGCTCGTTCTGCGCCACCGACCTGGAGCTGATCCTCAACCAGCGCCGCATCGAGAACATCGTACTGACCGGCATCACCACGGATGTCTGCGTGCACACCACAATGCGCGAGGCCAATGACCGCGGTTATGAATGCATGATGCTGGAGGATTGCTGCGGGGCGACCGACCACGGCAACCATCTGGCGGCGATCAAGATGATCAAGATGCAAGGCGGCGTCTTCGGCACGGTGTCGAATTCGACGGCGCTCGTGGCTCAGTTGCCATGAGGAGGCCGCGATGAGCGACAGCGTCCGAAAAGCCGTCGGCGTCGAAACCATCGGCATGACCATGCGCTTCGGCGGCTTCACCGCGCTGGACGCCGTGTCGGTGAAAGTGCCGGCAGGTTCCTTTCACGCGCTGCTTGGCGAGAATGGCGCCGGCAAGTCGACGCTGGTCAAATGCATGATGGGTTTTTATCACCCGACATCAGGCGACATGCTGGTCGACGGCCGCGAGGTGGCAATCGCCAGTCCGCGCGACGCTTCGGCGCTTGGGCTCGGCATGGTCTACCAGCATTTCACCCTAGTGCCGTCGCTGACAGGGGCGGAAAACCTCGTCATCTCGCGCGAGAAGGTTCCTGGCATCATCGACTGGCGCAAGGAGCGCGGCGACCTTGCCGTGTTCATGGAGCGCATGCCGTTCAAGCTGCCGCTCGACGTCAAGGTGGCGGAGCTTGCTGCTGGCGAAAAGCAGAAGCTCGAAATCATCAAGCAGCTTTATCTTGGCCGCTCCTTCCTGGTGCTGGACGAGCCAACCTCGGTGCTGACGCCCGGCGAGGCGCAAGAGGTGCTGGGGCTTGTGCGCGACATGACGAAAGCCGGCGACCTCACCGTGCTGATGATCTCGCACAAATTCCATGAGGTGACCGCCTTCGCCGACGATGTCAGCGTGCTGCGCAAGGGCAAGCTGACGGGAACCGGCCGCGTCGCCGACCTGGACCATAAGGCGATGGCCGCGATGATGATCGGCGACCAGCCGATCGCCGCCCTTGACAGCCGTGCGGCGCCAAAACCCGATGCCGAGATCGTGCTCAAGGTCAAATCGCTGAAGGCGCCGGATCGAACCGGGCTGAAGTCGATCCGCATCGAGGATCTCGGTGTGCGATCGGGCGAGATCGTCGGCATCGCCGGCATTTCCGGCAACGGCCAGAAGGAGTTTCTGGAAGTGCTGGCCGGTCAGCGCCCGCGCGAGGCCGGCGAGGTGCTTGTGCGCGGCGCCACCTACGCAGCGACGCGGGCCGAGGCGCGCGCGCTCAATGTCCGGCTCATTCCCGAGGAGCCGCTGAAGAATGCTTGCGCGCCGAAAATGACCGTGGCCGAGAACATCTCCTTTCGCACCTTCGACATGGACGGCGATGGCAGACCGGTGAGTTGGATCAATGCCAGTGCGATCCGTGCTTTCAGCGCCAGGCTAGTCGAACAGTTCAAGGTCAAGACCGCATCGCTGTCGTCGCCCATCGCCTCGCTGTCAGGCGGCAATGTGCAGCGCGCGGTGCTGGCGCGCGAACTGACCGGCGGGGTCGATCTGCTCATCGTCTCCAACCCATGCTTCGGCCTCGACTTCTCGGCGGTGGCCGAGATCCGCGCCCGTATCATGAAGGCGCGCAATGCCGGGGCCGCCGTGCTGCTGATGTCGGAGGACCTCGACGAACTGCTGGAACTGTCGGACCGCATCTTCGTCATGTCGGACGGCGCGCTGGTCTACGAAACGCCGATCGCGCAGGCGAGCGTGCAGACCATCGGCGAACATATGGCGGGACATCATTGATGGCTGAAATCGATGCGCAGCCGTTTGCATTTGCATTCAAGTCCGACACGATGGCGCTGGTGGTCATCGACATGCAGCGCGATTTCGCCGAGCCGGGCGGCTTCGGCGCCAGCCTCGGCAACGATGTCAGCCGGGTCACCGCGATCGTGCCGACGGTGAAGAGACTGATCGAGGGGTTCCGCGCCGCCGGCCTGCCGGTGATCCACACCATGGAGTGCCACCGGGCTGACCTCTCCGACCTGCCGCCTGCCAAGCGCGACCGCGGCAATCCGTCGATCCGCATCGGCGATGTCGGGCCGATGGGCCGCGTGCTGATCGTTGGCGAGCCGGGAACGGCGATCCTCGACGAGCTGGCGCCGCTGCCCGGCGAGGTCGTCATCGAGAAGCCGGGCAAAGGCGCCTTCTACGCGACCAGTTTTGATGAGGAACTGAAGCGGCTCGGCGCGCGGCAACTGGTTTTCGCTGGCGTCACCACCGAAGTCTGCGTCCAGACGACGATGCGCGAGGCCAATGATCGCGGCTATGAGTGCCTGCTCGCCGAAGATGCGACGGAAAGCTATTTTCCCGAGTTCAAGGCGGCGGCCATCGCCATGATCCGGGCGCAAGGCGCCATTGTCGGCTGGACGGCGACGACCGACCAGGTGCTGCAAGGACTTGCCGATGGCTAATCTGAGTTTTGCCGGCCTCGTCGGTGGCGGCTGGCGCGAGCTGGCATTCGAGCCTTTTCGCGAAGGCATCACGGTGCACTGGCTGCTCAAGGGCGGACCGGTCGAGCCGTCGGTGGCGATCCTCGACTACCGGCCCGGCGCCGGCGTACCGCGCCACCGCCATGTCGGGCTTGAAACCATCGTCGTGCTCGAGGGTACGCAGAGCGACGAGAATGGCGACTATCCCACGGGAAGCGTCATCCTGAACCCGGTCGGGACCGAGCATTCGGTGTGGACCAAGGACGGCTGCGTCGTGCTGATCCAATGGGACCTGCCGGTGATCATTCTAGGGGAGGCCACATGAGCGAGATCCACTTCGACATTGGCAGCCTGCACGCCGCCTATGCGGCCGGCGTCAGCGTCGCTGACATGGTCGATACAGTTCACGCCCGCATCGAGGCGGCTGACGATCCCGGCATCTTCATTCATCTCGCCGCCAAGGCAGAGATGCTGGCGCAGGCGAAACAGCTCGGGCCGTTCGATCCGGTGGCCAAGCCTCTGTGGGGCGTGCCGTTCGCGGTCAAGGACAACATCGATGTCGCCGGCATGCCGACAACCGCCGCCTGCGCCGAATATGCCTACATACCAGACAAGGACGCAACCGTGGTGGCGCGGCTGAAGGCTGTCGGGGCGCTGGTGGTCGGCAAGACCAATCTCGACCAGTTCGCCACCGGTCTGGTCGGTGTGCGCACGCCCTATCCGATCCCGAGGAACGCTGTCGATGCCAGCCTGGTGCCCGGCGGCTCCTCTTCGGGATCCGCCGTTGCGACGGCGCGCGGCATCGTCTCCTTCGCGCTAGGCACCGACACGGCCGGGTCCGGCCGCATCCCCGCCGGTCTCAACAACATCGTCGGGCTGAAGCCGACGGTCGGCGCGCTTTCGGCCGCCGGCGTTGTGCCAGCCTGCCGTACGCTCGACTGCATCTCGGTATTCGCGCTCACCGTAGACGATGCCTACGCAGTGTACGGCGTGGCGGCGGCCAAGGACCCGGCCGATGCCTATTCGCGCGCCATCAAGGTGCCGGCGCTTTCCGCTCGCCCACCCGTGCTGACGGTCGGCGTGCCGCAGAAGGCGGATTTGAAATTCTTCGGCGACGCATCGATGCAGACGGGCTTTGAGGCGGCGCTTGGCTTGCTGGAAAAGCTTGGTTGCCGGCTGGTCGAAATTCCGTTCGCCGATTTCTACGCCACCGCAAATCTTCTCTATGAAGGAGCCTGGGTTGCCGAACGCTACGCGGCGATCCGCGACTTCATGGACGCCAACGAAGCCGCAATGCATCCGGTAACGCGCAAGATCATTGGCGGCGCGCGCGGCCTGTCAGCGGCCGATGCCTTCAACGGCCTCTATGCGCTTCAGGCCTACAAGGCCAAGCTCGCCCCGATCATCGCCTCTGTCGACCTGTTCTGTGTGCCGACGGCACCAACGCATTACGCTCTCCAGGCGGTGCTTGCCGATCCGATCACCACCAACAGTCGGCTCGGTACCTATACAAATTTCGTCAATCTGCTCGATATGTGCGGCATCGCCGTGCCGACCGGCAAGCGCGACGATGGGCTGCCGATGAGCGTGACCCTGCTGGGTATGGTGGGCAAGGATTGGCTCACGGCGTCGCTCGCGCGCGACGTTCATGCCATGAGCGCTCTTCCGCTCGGCGCGACCGGCTGGGCGCAGCCGGGGAGTGCCTTGCCTGGCAACGTTGCACAGGACCAGACGATTGATCTGGTGGTGGTCGGCGCGCATCTGTCGGGGATGCCGCTCAACGGTCAGCTAAGGGACCTAGGCGCCCAATTCTCGAGAGTAACGAAAACCACACCTGCCTACCGGCTCTACGCGCTTGCCGGCCAATCCGTGCCCAAGCCGGGCCTTGTCCGGGTCTCCAGGGATGGAATGCGAATAGACGTCGAGGTCTGGCGGCTGGGTCCGGAGGCGTTCGGACGATTCGTCGCCGCCATCCCCCCACCGCTGGGCGTAGGAACGATCGAACTCGAGGATGGCAGCGCAGCCAAGGGGTTTTTGGTGGAAACCGCCGGCCTGACTGACGCCGCCGATATCTCCGCCTATGGCGGGTGGCGCAGTTTTGTAAGACGCGACCAAGAAAGGGCCAACATTCTCGCGACCTAGAAACGCAGTCTCCGACGATGTCTGCTTCAGGAAACGGCGAAGGTGAACTTAATGACCAAGCGATTCCGAGATCGCAAGGAAAATCGCCGGGGGTAGTTCTGGTCAGGAAGAGGGGTTCGAGTCCACGTTGTGGCCGCCTCTGAAATATCTATCAAAATCAACTACTTGAGTGAGACTTTTGGTGGGCCCGGAGGGACTCGAACCCCCAACCAAGCGGTTATGAGCCGCCGGCTCTAACCATTGAGCTACAGGCCCCACGCGGGCTGGATTAATGTTTTTCGCATCGCCGCACAAGCCTTTACCGGCGGGCTTTCGCAGATCGCCCAAATCAACCCATAATCGCGCTCTACGCGACCCTTGCGACCTGATCGCAGACCAAGGAGATTTTCATGACGAGACATCTTTTGCCACTCGCGCTCGCCGTTGCAATCGCTTTTCCGGCGATGGCTGGAGCCACCGATCTGCCGACGCCGCCCCGCATCATCGTGTCCGGCGAGGGCGAAGCAACCGTAGCCCCCGATCTGGCGATCCTGACGCTCAGCGTCATGCGCGAAGCCAAGACGGCGCGCGCCGCGCTCGACGCCAACAATGACGCCATGGCCGCCGTGATCGCCGCGATGAAGGCCGCAGGCATCAAGGATCGCGACCTGCAGACCGCGGGCATCCAGATCAACCCCCGCTACAACTACACCAACAAGCCCGACGGCAGCCAGGAGGCCGAACTCGTCGCCTATCAGGTGACCAATACGCTTTCTGTGCGCGTGCGCGACGTCGACAAGACAGGCGAAATCCTCGACAAGGCGGTGTCGCTCGGCGTCAACCAGGGCGGCGGCATCGCCTTCACCAATGACAATCCGGCGGCCACCGTCACCGAGGCGCGCAAGAAGGCTGTCGCCGACGCCACGGCCAAGGCCAGGACGCTGGCCGAGGCGGCCGGCGTCAGCCTCGGCCGGGTGCTCGAGATCACGGATCAGAACATCAGGCCGGCGCCGATGCCGATCAACGCCAAGGCCTTCGACGCCGCGGCCGGGGCAGCGCCGGTGCAGGCCGGCGAGAACGCCTACAATGTCCAGGTCACCGTTACCTTCGAACTGAAGTAACCGGTTGAGTGGATGGCCGCCCTGCCGGCCATCGTCCGCCCCTTGGCCCGCATGAAAAACCCCGCGGGATCGCTCCCGCGGGGTTTTTTCGAGCCGCATCCGCCCAATGGGACAGGGGCTCCGCTAGTCCAGACCGACCTTCATGGAAGGTCGTGTCTCCAGGCTGGTCTTCGCAGAAGATCAGCCTCCAGGCCTAAGCCTCAGCGATAGATGACCGGGCAACCGCGCTCGTTGGCGAACACGATGACGACACGGTCGCCGTCCTGACGGCCCATCACCTTGACCACGCGACGGTTGGCATCGACGATGCGGGCTCGGTAGAGGCCCATGCGCTCGGCCTTGTCGAGGGCGCGATCCGGCGAGCAGCCGCGGCGCCAGCCGTCGCGGCGCCAGTCGTCGCGGCGATGCCGATAGCCGTCGTCGCCGGCATAGACGCCGAAGCGCGGATCCTGGTTGTTGCCGAAGCCGAGATAGAGGCTGTCGGCATGGGCGGGAATGGCCGTCAGCGCGCCGAGGCCGACCAGAGCCGAAAGCGCTGCCGTCTTGATGGTGGTGTACATGGTTCTCTCTCCTTGTTGCGGGCTTGCGCCCGTCCTCGTGAAACCGATGGCGGGAGAATGCACTGGCCTGCCTGAACTGTTTACGAACTGCCCGTTCATCTGCGGTTCATCTGGCGCCGGCGGGGCAAAGCCCCGGTCATTTGCAAATCCCCCGCCGGCCAAATCCCTTGCCGGCATTCAAACAATATCCGCGCCAAACGCCTCCCTCGTCCTTGTTCCCGACAGGCAAACTCCTGCCGATGTCCGCGCGTCAGGGCTCGTCGTCGAGCATATAGTCAAAATAGTCTTCCGCCTCGGCAAGGTCGGTCTCGCTGGCCTTGACCCGGCCGCGCATCGAGATGCCGGCCTCGTGTACGGTCTCGGCACTGCCCGATACCAACCGGTGCCACCAGTAGAGGTCGCGGCCCTCGGCCACCAGCCGGTAGGCGCAGGTGCTGGGCAGCCAGCTGATGGTGCGCACATTCCGCGGCGTCAGCCCGACGCAATCGGGAACGCGCGCCAGTCGGTTGGCATAGTCGGCACAGCGGCAGCTTTCGGCGTCGAACAGCCGGCAGCCGACGCTGGTCCAGTAGATTTCGCCGGTGTCTTCGTCCTCGAGCTTCGACAGGCAGCACTTGCCGCAGCCGTCGCAGAGCGATTCCCACTCCGTGGGGCTCATCTCTTCCAGCGTCTTGGTTTTCCAGAACGGCGTTTCCATTTCCGGCATGTGGCCCCAGCCGCCGCCGAGGTCAAGCGCTGCAAGAGCGGGAAATGGCGCGGTAACTCGTTCGAATGACACGAATTTGCCTTCAAAAGGCCGGCCAATAGCCCCGTACGGCCCCTAACGATGCGCCGCTGGAACCAATTTCGTTAAAAGCGGTTTCGGCAAGGATGGGACCCCACAAGGAGAATTTCGATGAAACGCCAACCACGGATTCTGGCAGGCACAGCCCTTGGCCTGTTGATGGCATCCGCGCCGTTAGGCGCGTCCCCGCTCCAGGGGACAGCCGCGTTCGGCCCCATGCAGCGCGGCGCGACGCCGCTGATGATCCTGGCGCAGGACACGCCCACCGATCAGGGGCAGAGCGACCAGGAACAGCTGCGCAAGAAGAAGCGCGAGCAGCAGCAGCAGACGGAGTCCGCTCCCGCCGCCGAGAAGCCCGCCCCCGCGGCCGAAGAACAGCAGCCGCGCAAGAAGAAGCGCGACCAGCAGCAGCAGGCTGAGCAGGCACCGGCCGGCGAGGCAGCGCCGGCGACGGACGAGCAGCAGCCGCGCAGGAAGAAGCGCGACCAGCAGCAGCAGGCCGAGCAGGCGCCCGCCGGCGAGGCAGCGCCCGCCACCGACGAGCAGCAGCCGCGCAGGAAGAAGCGCGACCAGCAGCAGCAGGCCGAGCAGGCGCCCGCCGGCGAGGCAGCGCCGGCCACCGACGAGCAGCAGCCGCGCAGGAAGAAGCGCGACCAGCAGCAGCAGACCCAACAGGCGCCCGCCGGCGAGGCAGCGCCCGCCACCGACGAGCAGCAGCCGCGCAAGAAGAAGCGCGACCAGCAGCAGCAGACCGAACAGGCGCCCGCCGGCGAGGCAGCGCCCGCCAACGACAACCAGCCGGTCAAGCCCGGCAGGAAACACAAGCAGGATCAGCAGAAAGAGGCGCCGGCCGCCGTGCCGGAGACCGCCCCGACGCCCAAGGAAGCTCCTGCCGGCGAAGCGACGCCGAAGGTTGAACCGGCCCCCGCCGGCGAGCAGCCTGCCGCCCAGGGCGAGCAGTCGCAGGACAAGACGAAGAAACACGGCAGGAAACCGGCTGGCGAACCGCCGGCGACCGGTGAGCAGCCTGCGACCGGCGAACAGCCGCTGACCGGCAAACAGCCCGCCACCGGCGAACAGCCGGCGACGGGAGAGCAGCCCGCCACCGGCGGGAAGGCCGCGCCTGTCCAGGGCGAAAACCCCGTTCAGGGGGAAGCACCCGCCGACAAGAACGCCGCCCCCATCCTCGACAGCCAGAAGGATGCCAAGCGCAAGGGTCGCGGCGAGAATGGCCAGGGCGGCCGCAAGCCCGCCAACCAGAATGGCGAAGAGCAGAATGGTGGGCAGCAAAATGGCGGGCAGAATGCCCAGCAGGGCGGTGACCAGGGCCGCAAGCCGGTAGTGGCGCCGGTGGATCAGGGTCCGCCCCCAACGGACGATAGGACCGCCCAGGAGGCGATCAGGCCCGAAAAGATCGTGCCTGTGACTCAGGAGCAGGGCAAGCGCCTCGAGCGCGCGCCTGACGAGGACATTCGTGATCGCCGCCGGCCCAAGGGCGTCGACGTGCTCAAGGAGATCGGTGACCGGGTCATCATCCAGTTCAACGATCAGACGTTCGTCCAGAGCAATGATCGCCCGCGCCTGACCCGCGGCGCCAAGGACGTCTACTACGAGGACCTGCCGCAGGGCCGCACGCGCGAGACGGTCGAGCGCGACAATGGCTTCCGGATCGTCACCATCCGCAACCGCTACGGCGACATTCTGCAGCGGTCGCGCATCGCGCCCGACGGTCGCGAATATGTGCTGAGCTATGTCGACGAGCGCAGCTACCAGGACGAAAACGACTGGCGCGATCCCGGCG
This sequence comes from Mesorhizobium sp. M8A.F.Ca.ET.161.01.1.1, assembly GCF_004792105.1. Classification (NCBI taxonomy): domain Bacteria; kingdom Pseudomonadati; phylum Pseudomonadota; class Alphaproteobacteria; order Hyphomicrobiales; family Phyllobacteriaceae; genus Mesorhizobium; species Mesorhizobium sp. M8A.F.Ca.ET.161.01.1.1. The sequence goes on from NZ_SRTD01000007.1 coordinate 291,889, forward strand.
ATGACCTGCCGCCGATCCGGCTGACCATCCCGCGCCGGGATTACATTCTCGATTCCGAGGATGTCGAAAGCGACGACGACTACTATACCTTCCTCGAACAGCCGCCGGTGGAGAAGGTGCAGCGCCTCTATTCGATCAACGAGGTCAAGCGTTCGGCCCGCGTGCGTGACATTGCTCGGCGCATTGACCTCGACACGCTGAACTTCGAATTCGGCTCTTCTTCGATCTCCGACACCGAGGTGCAGAAACTGGAGGGCGTCGCCAACGCCATGGAGAAACTGCTGAAGAAGAACCCAGCCGAGACCTTCCTGATCGAGGGCCATACCGACGCCGTCGGAACGCCGGAGGCGAACCTTGCACTGTCGGATCGCCGTGCCGAAGCGGTTGCGGAAGCGCTGACCAATGCCTTCGGCATCCCGCCCGAGAATCTGACGACACAGGGTTATGGCGAGGAGTATCTGAAGGTCGACACCTCGGCGCCCAACCGCGAGAACAGGCGCGTCGCCATCCGTCGCATCACCTCGCTGGTGGCGCCGGTGGCGAGCAACAATTGACCTGCGTTTCCAGCGCCTTGCGGTGATTTCTGGAATCAGGTCGGCAATAGCAGCTCATCCCGGTCACCGGGATGGGCTGGAACTGGCAGCAGCGCTGCCGGGTCAACAAGAATTGTACAGCCCTTGGAGCCGGCTCATTGAATCACCGGGCTTCGCACCCCAGATTCTGCACTGGGCGTTCCCTGCCCCGTCCCGACTCCAGCGGGACGCATCGAGCCCCGCCGGCCCTCTCCGGCGGGGTTTTTTGCATCAAGCCCATCGATGGTCTGGTGGCCGAATACGCTGCCAACGCCGGCTGAGGGGCCTGAGCAAGGCAGGCGTGAATGAGAAACCGCGCTCCAATGCTTGTCAACTTTCCGACGAATTGATACCATCTATTGGTATCGGAGATTGATGATGCCCAAGAACACGTCCATCACATTGGGTGATCAGTACGACGCCTTTATCCAGCGACAGATCGCGAGCGGCCGCTTCGGCTCAGCCAGCGAAGCCGTTCGCGCAGGCCTGCGTCTTTTGGAAGAACAGGAACTGAAGCTTGAGCAGCTTCGGGCTGCTATTGATGAGGGGGACAAGTCTGGCGATCCCGAGCCATTCGACATCGAGGCTTTTCTCAAGTCCAAGAAACACCGGTGAAGCGGACCGTCCGGTTTTCGCCGAAGGCGAAAGCAGACCTGGACGCCATATGGGACCATTCCTTAGGTGAATGGGGCGCGGAGCGAGCGGAGGCGTATATCCGCACCATCCACTCCGTGGTCAAACTTATAGATCAATTCCCAACGATCGCGAGAAGCGCCTCGAATATCCGTCCGGATTTGTTGAAGTATGCCGTCGGGTCACACGTGGTGTTTCTGCGAATGGGCCAGGGATCCATCAACGTCGTACGCATTTTGCATCAGCGCATGGACTATCCCAGGCATTTCTAGAAGGCTGTCCTGATCTTCGTATCGGAATTCGCAAACACCTCGTCCGGCACAAAGAAATCTCCCGCCAGCGGTCCGGTAGCCCCGGGCGCATAGACCGAGAAATCGTTGACGCCCTCGGCGCGCAGTACCTCCTCGTCGATGTAGAAATTGCCTGTTGCCTCGCGCGACGGCCGCATGAAGATCGCATGCGCGGCGTCGGCCATGATATCGGGCGAGCGGCTCATCGCCGCCACGGTCGCCCCGCCCAGGAGATTGCGCACCGCCGCCGTGTCGATGGTCGAGATCGGCCACAGCGAATTGACCGCGATGCCATCCCTGGCGAATTCCGCGCTCATGCCCAACGTGCACATCGACATGCCGAACTTGGCCATGGTGTAGGCGACGTGGTTCTTGAACCATTTCGCCTTCATGTCGAGCGGCGGCGCCAGATTCAGGATGTGAGGGTTTTTAGCCAACTTCAGGTGCGGAATGCACATTTTGGACACGAGGAAGGTGCCGCGCGCGTTGATCTGATGCATCAGATCATAGCGCTTCATGTCGGTTTCCAGCGTGCCTGTGAGCTGGATGGCACTGGCATTGTTGACGCAGATATCGATGCCGCCGAATTTCTCGACGGTTTTGGCGACCGCCTCGGCGACCTGCGCCTCCTCGCGGATGTCGCACAGCACCGGCAGCGCCTTGCCGCCCGCCTGCTCGATCTCTTCAGCGGCGGTGTAGATGGTGCCCGGCAGCTTCGGATGCGGCTCGGCGGTCTTGGCCGCGATGGTCACATTGGCGCCGTCGCGCGCGGCGCGCAGCGCGATCGCCAGCCCGATGCCGCGCGACCCGCCGGAGATAAACAGCGTCTTTCCCTCGATCGACATTTTCTTCGCCTCCCTGCAACTTTTCGTCGGCGCGATCCTTGCCCGCGGCGAAGCCGGATACAAGAGGCTGGAGGGGGGACTGATGATGACGCTACGGAGGGTCCGTCTAGCATGGTGGAGCCGCTCCTCATTGCCCTGCCGGGCATTTCTCCCCGTATAGTGACGGCGACAAAGATGCCGTGGTCGCCGCCTTCGCCAATCATTGACGTTGCAAAGAATAGCGCCGAGGTGGCTGCCAATTCCCTTCTCCCCGTCACTATACGGGGAGAAGGTGCCGGCAGGCGGATGAGGGGCAGCGCTGACCTTGGTGATGATTACCGCTAAACCAGCACCAGCCCCTGACGCATCGCAATGGCGATGGCATCCGTACGATTGGCGGCGCCGAGCTTGATCAGGATCGCGGCGACATGGAACTTCGCCGTGTGCACGGAAATGTTGAGCCGCCGCGCGATCACCTTGTTGGGCGCCCCTTCGGCAAGCAGCGCCAGCACTTCCGCCTCGCGTGGCGACAGCGCTGGCCGGGCGGCGTGCTCGTCCAAAACTTCATCCTCGAACGGCTCGCCTGCGTGGAAATCCTCGCGATGTCCGGGCGCGCGGCCATTGCCCGATATGCTGTAGCCAGCGGCGGCCAACCGCGCCGCCGCGGCGATCAGCAGGTCGTCCGCGCCGGCGGGCATGACGGCAAACACTTCGCCGGCAGGCCGCTCTGCGCTGGCACGCGCCGAGAGCAGCACCCGTGGCACCGAGGCCGGCACGGCATCACCGCTCCTGTCGTCGACGACCGCAACGTCGGCCCTGCCGCCGCCAACGACCATCGGCAACAGGTCGTCGCTGGCAGCAAGCGATGCCGCCAGGCGCTCGGCGCGCCCGGCATCGGCAAGCGCAATCAGCACCACCAGCCGCCGCGAAGCCGCACTGTCGGTCCCGATCCGGTCGCTGGCGAGTGTTTCCATCGATCCTCTCAGCTCAGCGGCTTTTCGCCGATAGTCAGCACGACGTCGCGCTGCTCGCCGCCGCGCACGACACCCAACGTCACCGAAGCGCCCGCGCTGTCGGGCCCGAGCCGGCGGATAAGGTCGCGCGGACCATGCACGGCCTCGCCGTTCCACGCCACGATGATGTCACCGAGCGAGAGGCCGGCGGCCTTGGCCGGGCCATTGTCGTCGAGGCTCATCACCATTGCGCCATGCGCGTCGCGGTCGCGAACCGGATGCAGGCCGGCGCCGAGATAGCCGCGCGCGACATGGCCCTTTTCGCGCAAGGTGGCGACGGCCCGTTTGATCGTCTCGTACGGCATGACCAGCGCGCGCCCGCGCGGCCCGAACAGCAGCATGCCGATCAGCGCGCCCTTGGCGTCGAGCACCGGGCCGCCCTCGAAGCGGCCGCCGGCGCCGACGGCCAGATCGATGCGCCGGTCGATGGCGCCGCCGCGCATCGAGCGCCAGGCCGGACCAACCTCGCCGACCGAGCCGGACACAGCCAGTGCCGAACCCTGGCTGTTGCCGATGGCAATGGCGATATTGCCCGGCCGAACGGCATCGGCCTTGGCAAGGGCAGGCGCGTTGGCCGCACCCGTGGGCTTCATCAGGGCGACGCCCGTCGAAGGATCGCGACCGACCAGCTCGGCCTTCACTGTCTCGCCCGAAGCCAGCGTCAGTTCGATCTCCTCGCCGGCCTCGACGGCTTCCTCGGCGGTGACGAAATAACCATCCCTCCAATGGAAGGCACTGGCCGTGCGGTGATGATGGGTGGTGAAGCTCGCCGTTGCGGGGGCGGCCTTGGCGGCCAGATCGGCGATGGCGTCTGAAAACGCGCTCAGATTGAAGTCGCTCATAAGGGTCTCCTGGGTTTCTTGCATGTCCCAGATATCGCTCGACGGCGCGCCTGCAGGTACTCGCCTGACGGCTAGTTACGGGTTCGACTGGCCATCTGGTCAGGTCGCGGCGGTTCGGGCCGCTCCGCACATATAGTCACGAAAAAGCCTGAAAACACGGAACCCAACCGATGGCCCTCGCCGCCCCCAAAATCCAATCCGATGACACCTTGCTCGACGCCTATTCCGAAACAGTAGCCGACGCCGTCGACCGCATCGGCCCGGCGGTCTGCCGCATCGAGCGCATCGGCGGCCCGGGCGGCCATGGCTCGGGCTTCGTCATCGCGCCGGACGGCTTGGTCGTCACCAATTTCCATGTCGTCGGCGATGCAAAGACGGTGCGCGTTTCGATGCCGGACGGCGCCTCCAGCGAGGGCCGCGTGCTCGGCCGCGATCCCGATACCGACATCGCCCTGGTGCGCGCCGACGGCAGCTTCGCCGATGTGGCGCCGCTCGGCGATTCCAAGCGGCTGCGGCGCGGCCAGATCGCGATTGCCATCGGCAATCCGCTCGGCTTCGAGTGGACGGTCACCTCTGGCGTCGTCTCGGCGCTCGGCCGCTCGATGCGCGCTTCGACCGGCAGGCTGATCGACGACGTCATCCAGACCGATGCGGCGCTCAACCCCGGCAATTCCGGTGGGCCGCTGGTGTCGTCGGCGGGCGAAGTGATCGGCGTCAACACCGCCATGATCCACGGCGCGCAAGGCATCGCCTTCGCCGTCGCTTCCAACACCGCAAGATTCGTCATCTCCGAGATCATCCGCTTCGGCCGGGTGCGCCGCGCCTTCATCGGCATCTCCGCCGACACCGTGAATTTGCCGCGCCGCGCAGCACTCTTGTCGCAGGTGTCGACCAGCACGGCCGTACGGCTGCGCAGCGTCGAGAAGGACGGCCCGGCGGCCAAGGCGGGTCTCAAGGAAGGCGACATCATCGCCGCCATTGACGGGCGCCCGGTCACCGGCGTCGACGACCTCGTGCGCATGCTCGACGCCGAGCGCATCGGCCGCGAGACCCAGTGCACCGTGGTGCGCCGCACCGGCGTCAGCCAGGTGGCGGTGACACCGGTGGCAAGGGCGAGCTGAGGCGGCCGCTCAAGCCCCCGCCGCGCCTTCCGCATACTGCGCCAGGAACTCCTCGCTGGGCGGGATCGGCTTGATGACGTCGATCAGCACGCCGTTGGGGTCTTTGGTGATGAAGTGGCGCTGGCCGAAAGGCTCGTCGCGCAGCGTGCGCAGGATCGGCAGGCCGGCAGCAAGGATCCGCTCATAGACCGCATCGGGATCCCTGACCTCGAAATTGATCAGCAGGCCCGAGGTCCGCCCTCGCCCCTCCTCCGGGATCGTCTCGTGGTTGCCCTGGACGATGCCGAGGTTCACTCTGCTGTTGTCCACCGATCGCAGGTGCACGTACCAGTCGCTCGTAAACAGGGCCCGGAAGTCGAAATGCTCGACATAGAAGGCCGCCGTGCCGGCGACATCGCCGGTCATCAGCACCGGATAGTAGCTCGTCGTCTTCATCTTTCCTTCTCCCGTCAATTAACATACAGTCTGCATGTAAATTCGATTAACATACAGGCTGCATGTATGCAACAGGGATCCGGACGCCGCTCGAACCGCGACCGCACCGAGGCGACACGCGCCGACCTGATCGCGGCGGCGCGCAAACTGTTTACGGAGAAGTCCTATGCCGAGACCGGCACGCCGGAGATCGTCGCCGCCGCCGGCGTGACGCGCGGCGCGCTCTACCACCACTTTGCCGACAAGCAGGCGCTATTCGCCGCCGTGGTCGAACAGGAGGCCGCGGCGGTGGCGAAAGAGATCGACCGCGCCTCCCCGCCTTCGCTCAGCCCCCGCGATGCGCTGATTGCCGGGTCAGAAGCCTATCTCACCGCCATGCGCGCGCCCGGCCGCACGCGGCTCTTGCTGCTCGACGGCCCGGCCGTACTCGGCCGTGCCGCCATGGATGCCATCGATAACCGCCACGGCAACCGCTCGCTGCGCGAAGGCCTTGTCGCGGCCATGCGCGCACGATCGATGACAAAGCTGCCGGCGGAGGCGCTGACAGCCCTGCTCGGCTCGGCTTTCGATCGGGCGGCGCTCGCCATCGAGGCGGGCGCATCAGCCGAGGACTACCGCGCCGTCCTTATGGCGCTGATCGACGGACTGTCGCGCGCCTGAAGTTGGTTCCTGGTCAGCTCGGTGTTCGCGAGTAAAGCCCCCTCTCAGACCGGCAACCCGAGCTGCTTTCGCAGGCTCTTGTCGAATGCGGTCGCGGGGACGAAACGGCGCAGGAGACTGACCTGGCGCGCCATCTTTCCCGCCGTATAGCGCCTCTTCGGAGCGGGATCGGTGGCCGCTTTCAAGACCGTCCCCGCCACCGCTTCGGGCGCATCGCCGTTTTCCATCGATTTCCGCACGGCTAGGGTCATGCCGGCGCGCGCGGAGTCATAGATATCAAGCACCTGATCGGGAGCAGCGAGATTCTCCTCGAACGAGGTGCGTGTATAGGCGGGCTCGACCAATGCAACGCGAATGCCGAACGGGCGCAGTTCGTGGTCGAGTGATTCGGAATAGCCCTCGATGGCATGTTTGGTCGACGCATAAAGCGCGAAATAGGGAGCCGGGATGAACCCTTGTACCGAACTCAAATTGACGATCCTGCCCTTTCCCTGGCGCCGCATTGCCGGCAGCACCGCATTGGTCACGCGCAACACGCCGAAGACGTTCACGTCGAACAGTGCCTGGGCCTGCGCAGTCGAGGACTCCTCCGCGCCGCCAAACAGACCCATCCCGGCATTGTTGACAAGCAGGTCGATGCGTCCGGCCTTGGCCAGAACGTCATCGACCAGTTTCGCCACGGACGCGTCATCGGTCACGTCGCAGGTCAGCATGGTGACGCCGTCGGTCCTCTCGCCCGCCTCGCGACGGCTGGTTCCGAACACGCGAAAGCCCGCCTCGAGCAGGGCCTTGGCCGTTGCGTGCCCGATGCCGGAGGACGCCCCGGTGACCAGGGCGACGCCGAGATTGGTTTTGTTCATGGAAATTCTTTCTTAGGCCAGGGTTGCGTTTCGAAAATGTGGCCCGCTGGTCGTCCAGGGCCGGCGGCTTATCAGCGGCCGCTCCGGCGCTCGTACCGGCTGGCTAGTCCGTCCAGCGCCGGAACAACGCACTGGCGTTAACCCCGCCAAAGCCGAAGCCATTGGAGATCGCGTAGTCCATCTCCATTGGCCGGGCGTGGTTTGCGACGAAGTCGATCCCGTCGCCGGCCGGATCGGGGGCGCTCAGATTGAGCGTCGGCGGTGCGACCTGGTCCCAGAGCGCCAGCACCGTGAAGATGGCCCCCAGCCCGCCGGCGGCTCCGAGCAGATGTCCGGTCGCCGACTTCGTTGCGCTGACCGCTATGCCGAAGTCCGTGCCGAAGACCCTTTTGATCGCCGCGATCTCTCCCGCATCGCCGACCGGCGTGGAGGTCGCGTGCGCGTTGAGATGGCGGACTTCCCGTGCCGAAATGCCGGCTTGGGCGATCGCGATCTCCATGGCTCGGCGCGCACCGTCGCCATCCTCGGGTCCGGACGTGATGTGATAAGCATCCGCCGTCGTGCCGTAGCCGACGAGCTCGGCCAGCGGCTTGGCGCCGCGCGCAAGCGCATGGCTCAAGGACTCGACGACCAGGATTCCGGCTCCTTCGCCCATGACGAAGCCGTCTCGCAGCATGTCGAACGGACGGGACGCCTGATCGGGACGGTGATTGAAGGAGGTCGAAAGGGAGCGTGCCGCGGCAAAGCCGCCGAGGCTGACCGCATTCATGCAGGCTTCCGTTCCGCCGCAGACCGCGATGTCGGCCTCATTGGCGCGGATGAGACGCGCCGCATCGCCGATCGCCTGGATGCCGGCCGCGCAGGCCGTCACCGGAGCGCCGAGCGGACCCTTGAACCCGTGTCGGATCGAAATTTGTCCCGCTGCCATGTTCACCAGGAAAGATGGCACGGTGAACGGCGAGAGACGCCGAACACCGCGCTGGTCGACGGTTCGCACGGCTTCGGTTATCGCGGGAAATCCTCCGACACCCGAAGCGATGATCGTCGCGGTGGGGGCCCTGTCATCGTCCGAGACCGGCTTCCACCCCGCCTGGGCCAGCGCCTCTTCCGCCGCCGCCAGTGCAAAGACAATGAAGCGGTCCGCCCTGCGCTGTTCCTTCGGAGCCAGGACGGTGTCTGGATCGAAGCCGGCTTCGGGGTCTTCCTGCAACGAGGGAACCGTTCCGCCGACCTTCGCCGGCAGGTCTCCCACCATTTCGGCCGGCAGGCTCCTTATGCCCGAGCGGCCAGCCAGGAGCCGGGACCAGGACGTCGCCACGCTGGCCCCAAGAGGGCTGACTGCTCCCATGCCTGTAATAACGATCCGACGCATCTCTACTCCAGCTGTCATTCTGCTTGATCCGTTCGCGTGATGGCGCAGCGCGGGCGCCCGGTCGCGATAACCGCCTCTATTCCTGCGCGGCCGCAATTCGCCTGACTTCGCCGGCGGCGGCATCGAGAAAACCCTGCGACATCTCTTCATCCTTGAGGATACGGGAGATCGTCACGGCACCTACCATCAGAGACAGCATCGCCATGGCCTTGCGATGGGTTTTTGGACCTTTTGCCGCCGGCATCAATTCGTCGAGAACCTCGAGGTGGGCTGCAATGCCATCCTGGAATGGCGCCCTGACCTCCTCGCCTTGGCGCGCCGCGTCCGAACCAAGCGCCACGATCGGACAACCGTCGCTCTTCTCTTCGCGATGCCCTGTTGAAAGGTAGAGCCCGATAAGGGCTTCAAGGGGGTCGGGGCTTCCGGCAGCAACAGCCGACCATCTGCGGGTCGCGTGTTCCATCGCTCGCCGCGATGCCTGCGCTGCCAGATCCTCCTTGGAGTCGAACTGCTTGTAAAAGGCGCCTTGGGTCAGCCCGGCACCCTTCATCAGATCCTTCAGCCCGATACCGTCAAAGCCGTGCTCTCGAAAAAGCCGGCTCGCCGCGTTGATCACCGCGTCGCGATTTGCTTCCGCCTGTGTGCGACTGACTCGCATCTCGACTCCCAATTTAGATTTCGTTCGACATCTATAACAAGGATAGAGTTTGAACGCAATCTAATTTGAATCCCTCCCTCCTCGGCAGAGGATGGAATGGCGAGGCAACCGGAACGCTCGTATCTCGTTATGTCAGGGCTCAACTCATCCCTCGAGGCTTACATTGGGACCGACAGATGAAAAAGACCTATGAAAAACCGACGCTACGCAGACGTGGGAGATTGACGGCCCGCACGGCGCAGATCGTGGTTTCCGGGGTGACGGTGATCCGGTGATGTCCGCGGCGGGACATGGAAGTTCGGCTGCGAGTTGCCAGGTCAGATACCGTAACCAGAAGCGCCATGGGTCTCCGGCTCGTCCTCGGGCACCTCGCCGGGCTCGAATTCGTTGAAGCAGCCGAGCCCGCGCTTGAAGCGGTCGATCAGCCACGCGGCCGCCGGCTTCGGGCTGCGGTCGTTGCGGTGCATGGCAAACAAGGGCGAGCTCGTTTCCTTGTAGGGTTCGAGATCAAGTTCCACCAGGCGGCCACTGGCCAGATCGTCGGCGATCAGCCAGCGCGGCAGCCCGCCCCAACCCAGCCCCTCGCGCATCAATATGTGCTTGGTGCGCATGTCGGTCAGTCGCCAGGTGCGATAGGCGAAGACGCCGTAATCGCGTCCCTTGGTGCGCTCGGACTGGTCAATGACGACGAGCTGCGTGTGCTCGCGCACATCCTCGAGCGTCACCGGCTTCGGCAGCAGCGCCAGTGGATGGTTGGGTGCGGCCGCCGGCACCAGGGACATGAAGCCGATGCGCACGAGGTGCACGTCGACATCGCCCAGCAAGCCGCCAATGCCGAGATCCGCCTGGCCGCTGACGACGAGATCGGGAATGAGGCCGAGCGTGCCGATATGCAGGCGCAGCGTCACGGTCGGGAACTGCTTCTCGAACGCCTTCAGCACCCGCACCAGCACGGGTGAAGGCAATGCCACGTCGACCGCCAGCGCCACCTCGGCCTCCAGCCCATGATGGTGGCCGTCGGCGCGTGAGCGGATGCGCTGCAGCACGCTCACCATGCGCCGCGCGTCTTCCAGCATGGCCCGGCCGATCTCGGTCAGTTGCGGCTCGCGCGTGCCCTCGCGCTCGAACAGCTTCAGCTCAAGCTGCGCCTCGAGATTGGCGATGCCGTAGCTGATGACGGATTGCGCCCGGTTGAGCTTGCGGCCCGCGGCCGAGAAACTGCCGGTGTCGGCAACGGCGACAAGGATCTGGAGCTGGTCGAGGGTCGGGTTCGGCTGCATTTATCCTATCCATTCGATAGATGGATCATATAGAAAATATACCAGTTTATCTGATGGATCGATAGCCCCATATGGAGCGGGACAATTCATTCCACTGGAGAGACCCGCTATGTCCATTCTTCTTGTTACCTCGAGCCCGCGCGGCGCTGCCTCGCACTCGACCCGCATCGCCACCGAATTCGCCCAGAAGCTTCTGGCCGCCGACCCGTCGAACACGCTGGTCGTGCGCGATCTCGTCGCCAACCCGCTGCCGCATATCGATACCGATTATGCGACCGGCATCTACACCCCGGTTGAAGCGCGCACCCCGCGCCAGGCCGAAGTGGTGGGCGTTTCCGACGTCGTGCTCGACGAGTTGTTCGCCGCCGACACGGTGATCCTCGCCACCGGCTTCATCAACTTCAACATCTCCTCGACGCTGAAGTCCTGGGTCGACCACATCGCCCGCTCCGGCCGGAGCTTTGCCTATGGCGAGAACGGCCCCAAGGGCCTCGTCACCGGCAAGAAGGTCTATATCGTGCTGGCTTCGGGCGGCATCTATTCCGAGGGCGCGGCCGTGCAGTTCGATCACGCCATTCCCTATCTGCGCGGCGTGCTCGGCTTCCTCGGCATGACCGATGTCGATGTCATCCGCATCGAAGGCGTCGGCATGGGGCCCGACGCGGTCACCGCGGCGCTCGCCAAGGCGACCGCCAAGGTCGATGCCGTGGTGGCCAGCCAGCAGGCCGCTGCCGCCGCGTAAGGCTCGCGATCATCTGAACTCGAAAGGCAGGCGTTCGCGCCTGCCTTTTTCGTTTTAGCCAATGAAAAGCCTGAGCAGGCCCGCCGAAGCGACGCCGATCAGCACGGTCGGCAGCATCGAAAGCCGCGTCGCGGCGATGAAGGTGATGGCCAGCGCCAGAAGGTCGGCGGGATTGCGCGACACGAAGGCCGGCGCGATGACCGAGATCAGCACGCAACCGGGTGCCGCCTCCATCACCGCGGTCGCCCGCGCGCTCAGCACACGGTTGCGCAGGACGACATAGCCGCCGATCCGTGTGAGATAGGTGACGCCGGCCATCAGCACGATGGTGAAAAGGGTTGTCATGTCGATCATGCATCACCTGCCATCAACCAGGCAGCAAGCAGCCCCGACACCGCACCCGCCGCGACATACCAGGCGCCGGGAATGAAGAGATAGACAAGGGCCGCGACGACTAGGCTGACCAGCCAGGGCCGCGCCGCCGCCACGCTCTTCCACATGCCGCGCATCAGCACCAGGAAGACGGCCGGAAACGCCATGTCGAAACCATAGGTCCCGACATCGCCCAGCATCGGGCCGAGCAAGGCGCCGAGCGAGGTGAAAGCCACCCAGGTGAGATACATCGCCAGCGCGGCGCCCATATAGTAGCGCGGGCTGAAGGCCGGGCCGATGCCCGCGGCGGCGCGCTGCTTGGCGTCGGCCAGGCCCAGCGCCCAGCTTTCGTCGCACATGAGGAACAGCGCCGGGAAAACCTTGCGCCGCGGCAGTTCGCGCAGGAATGGCGCCAGCGCCGCTCCCATCAGCAAATGACGGCTGTTGACCAGGAAGGTGATGGCGACGATGAGGAGGATATGCGGCGGCGACGTCCACAGCTGGATCGCCGCGAATTCCGAGCCGCCGGCGAAGTTCAACCCGGTCATCATCGATAACTCGACCGTGCTCAGCCCCTTCTGCGTGGCCTGGGCGCCAAGCACCAGCGCGTAGGGAATGGTGCCGACCAGCACCGGCGCGCAGGACGTCACACCACGACGGAACTCGGATTGCGAACCATTGCCGGCCGCTTCGACTGCCTGTGAAATGCTCATGGTCTGCCACAGGCCAGCCTCACAGCCGCCCTGCCCTGCGTTTGAAATTTCTTGGGTGTCAGGAGCAAAACATACCCACACTTCTCGGCAATTTGGTTGCGAAGATTGTTGTCTTTGAGCCAATTTTGGCATTCACTGTCACATATTGCCAGGAAAATGGAATTCAACACCATGAAGCTCGACGACATCGACAAGCGCATCCTGCGGGCGCTGCAGCGCGACGGCCGCATGGCCAACAATGATCTGGCAAATGAGGTCGGCCTGTCGCCCTCGCCTTGCCTGCGGCGCGTCAAGCTGCTGGAGGAAGCCGGCATCATCGACCGCTATGTCGCCGTGATCAATCCGGCCAGCATCGGCAAGGGCCTCACCTTCTTCACCCGCATCTGGCTGAAGGCGCAGGACGAGGACACGATCGAACATTTCGCCACCGAGGTGGCCAAGCTGCCGCAAGTGATGGAATGCTATCTCATGCTGGGCGACTGCGACGCCATGGTGCGCGTGGTGGCAGCCGGCATCGACGACTACCGCCGCTTCCAGTCGGAACATCTCAGCCGCATCAAGGGCGTGCAGAACGTCAAGACCGACGTGCCGAGCCAGACGATCAAATACACGTCGGAACTGCCGATCTAGGACAGGCCAGGAATGCAGCAGCTTGCAACTCGAAAGCACGATCGAAAATGGAGGTCAAATTCAGGGAGCCAGTATTTCGGGGCACCGCCGCAATCCGGGCATCCAGACTGGATAAAAAATGCAACCGGATTGTAGGATGAACGCCGATGCCGGCGTCCTACGGACGCAAGGGCACGGCGAAGCTGGACCGTGCCGCCTCAAGACTGCGTTCCGGCATGGGAGAAAACCATGAACCTTTCCTACCGTTGGGTCATCGTCGCGGCTGGCGCGCTGATGTCCTGCGTCGCCATCGGCACCATGTTCTCGCTGGCGATCTTCCTCGAACCCATGGCGCTCGATACCAACTGGTCGCGCGCGGGCATTTCGAGCGCCATGACGCTCAACTTCCTGGTGATGGGCCTCGGCGGATTCGCCTGGGGCGCCCTGTCTGACCGCTTCGGCGCCCGAATCGTCGTGACGATCGGTGCCGTGCTGCTCGGGCTGGCGCTGGTGCTGGCAAGCCGCGCCGGTTCGCTTCTCACCTTCCAGATCACCTATGGCGTGCTCGTCGGGCTTGCGGCCAGCGCCTTCTTCGCGCCCATGATCGCGCTGACCTCAGGCTGGTTCGACACCAATCGCGGGCTGGCGGTATCGCTGGTCTCGGCCGGCATGGGCGTGGCGCCGATGACGATCTCGCCCTTGGCCCGCTGGCTGATTTCGGCCTATGAATGGCGCACCGCCATGTTCGACATCGGCCTCCTGGCCTGGGTGCTCCTATTGCCCGCCGTCCTTCTGGTGCGCCAGCCGCCGAAGCCCGCCGCCTCCGATGCGGCCGCGGCGCCAGTCGCCGAAGGCGCCGGCCTGACGGTCGGGCAGGCGCTGCGCTCGCCGCAATTCATCGTGCTGGGGCTGACCTTCTTCGCCTGCTGCGCGGCCCATTCCGGCCCGATCTTTCACATGGTCAGTTACGCCATGCTGTGCGGCGTCGCCCCGATGGCCGCTGTCTCGATCTACAGTGTCGAGGGTCTGGCTGGGCTCGGCGGCAGGCTGCTCTACGGCGTGCTTGCCGACAGGCTCGGCGTCAAGCCGGTGCTGATCGCCGGGCTGGCGATCCAGGCGATCGTCATTGCCGCCTATCTCTCGATCAGCCAGCTCGACCAGTTCTATATGCTGGCCGTCATCTTCGGCGCCACCTATGGCGGCGTCATGCCGCTCTACGCGGTGCTGGCGCGTGAATATTTCGGCCAGCGCATCCTCGGCACCGTGTTCGGCGCCGCCACCATGCTCTCCAGCCTCGGCATGGCGCTGGGGCCGCTTGCCGGCGGCATGATCTTCGACGCTTATGCCAGCTACCATTGGCTGTTCATCGGCTCGGCTGTCATCGGACTGGGCGCCGCGGGCATAGCCATCGCCTTCCCGCCGCTGCCACGCAGGACGTTCCAGACGGCATAATGCATGCCGCCCGGAAGTGTCCTCGGTTCCGGCATAACGACATGCATAAAATCACCTACAGCAGGTCGGGCGAATCCTATTCGCCGCGACATGCTGTAGGCACGACCGGACGGCAATCGCGGCCAGAAACACGCGGGCTTGACGGGCCAATGGCCGGTCAAGCCACCGCCTGCTTCGGCGTCACGCCGACTTGAGGACCGTGAACGGCCGTTTTTGAACGGCCCGTTTGGCCTGGAAAATCGCGGCCGGAGCCGGGCGGCCGACATGAAAGCCCTGGACCTTGTCTATGCCGAACTGGCGCATGAGGAGCATCTGCTCCTCGGTCTCCACCCCTTCGACCAGGATTTTGTGGCCGCGATTTCTGACCAGCGCGATGATGTCCTGCAGCATCGCCATGCCCTTGGGGGTGCCGCAGTCGTGGAGAAACGAGCGGTCGATCTTGACCGTATCGAAATCGATGAGACGAAGCCACGAAAGGCCGGCGAAGCCCGTCCCGAAATCATCGAGCCAAATCCTGATCCCGAGCAGCTTCAGGTCGCTGATGCAGCGCAGGATGTCGGAGTGCATCTCCATCTCCAGCCCTTCGGTGATCTCGAAGGCCAGCCTGTTGCCGGTCACGCCGGTCTCGCCCAGAATGGTCGCGACCGATGTCGCGAAGCCGGGCGTCTTGAGCTGGATCGGCGAGACGTTGACGCTGACGACGCGCACGTGATCCTGCGCCAGGAGCTCGGCGCACACCGTCCTTATTGCCCAACGCCCGAGCTCGAGGATGGCGCCGGTTCGCTCCGCGACGGGAATGAACAGGCTCGGCGGAACCAGGGTGCCGTCCAGCATCTTGAGGCGCATCAGCGCCTCCACGGCCTCGACCCTGCCCGACGCGACGTCCTGGATGGGCTGATAGACGAGCGAAACGAGATCCTGGCCGATCGCGATCTTCAGCAAAGCCGCCAGGTTCTCGCTCTCGTCGCTGCTCTGGGGATCGGTCGGATCGAACAGCCGGACACAGTTTCGGCCGCTGGCTTTTGCCAGATAGAGCGCTCGATCGGCCTCGTGGATGATCTTTTCCAGCTTGGCGGCGGTCTGCTTCCTGGTGAATGCGGCGCCCACGCTCGCCGTCACGATCGCGATGCCGTCCCGCCGCAACTCGTGCGCGATCGCCAGGTTCTCGACCGTGCGGCAAATGGCTTCCGCGAGATCCGCGACCTGGTCTTTCCTGCCCATGCGGGCCAGGACGATGAATTCCTCACCGCCATAGCGGCCGATGGAGCCGTCATATTGCTTGATCAGCTCGCTGAGCGCATTGGCGACCTGGATCAGGCAACGATCGCCTTCCTGATGGCCATAGCAGTCGTTGAACTTCTTGAAGAAGTCGACGTCGATGAGGATCGCCGCAAAACCATGGCCAAGCTTTTGCCAGTCATTCCAGTAGTCGCGCAGTTTCTCGTCGATCGCGCGCCGGTTCTCCAGACCTGTAAGCGGATCCGTCCGCGACAGCCTGAGCAGGGCCTTGCCGCGCTCGGTGGCCTCATTGTGCTGGATCTTGGCTTCCAGCGCGTTCAGGAAGACGTTGTAGCGCTCTTCGTTCAGCTTCCAGTTCACATAGGACGTGAACGTGAAGCACGAAACGTAGAAAGTGCCAAATACCATCTTGTATGTCAGCGACGCCGGTAGAAAGTAGTTCACCACATACAAGATGCACAAAATTATGGTCGACGTTATGATCGACACTTTGAACCGGAACGTGAAGAAAAGATTGGCACTCATCATGAAAATGGTGCCGAAGACCATGTAATAGGCGACGCTTTCCTTGTTCGCGCCCATGGAGGCAGGGCCAAGCCAGCCGAGATAACCGAAGATGATGGCCCCGGCGCAGGTCACGTCAAGCCAGTCCGTGGCGACTCCCCGGCGAAGCTGTGCTTCCAGAACCAACAGTGCGGTCAGTCCGACAGCGAAGCGGGCCGTGATCGTAAGGGCCGCGACATCCGGTATCAGCAGCAGATCCGATACCGAAAACAAGACATAGATGACGACGGCGATCCAAAGGCCCGGCCTGGCCTCCTTTCTTCGCTTCGCCTGGGCTTCCGTCCGGTAAAGGATGCGAAGTTCAGCCGCCCCCAGTTCCTGGCGCGGGTCGTGCGGTTCCGAATCCACCGCATCTGCCACTCTGGACGACGCGCGTTCGTTCACGACGAATCCCGGCTGAAGGGCATCTCGCGTTCCGAATTCTTTTGCAGCTTCTGCCCCCAACGCAGACCGACTCCTTGGGCACGACACGTCTTGCCGCGCGATCAAATGCAATGATGCAGGACAAGTTTCCGTTAACTCGAACCCGGAATCCCCTCCTTAAAAACCTCAAAGAATTGACATGGTTAGCGGGAAATTAATCATACCGATAAAATGCCCGCGAGCCGACATTGGCAAATCGAGTATTCTAAGCAATAAGTTAACTGACTGTTAACTATGGAGCCTTGGTGTGCAAACTGTCTTTGACGGCCAGAGTCTGATTACCGCGGAGGCGATCGCCGGCGGTCTCCGTCGCGGAAAGCCCGAGCATCACGGCGAAGCGTTCGAAACCGCTCGCGCGGAGCTGGCGCTCATCCTCCAGACGACACAGCAACAGGTCGAGCAGCAAAAATCTCCCGCCGAGATCGTTCGCCGCCTGCTGTCGCTCCTCAACGCGCTGCGTGCCAAGGTCCATCCCGACGTGTGGCAAGCCTTGATACCGCTGGTGCAGAACCACCCGCTCCAGAAGTACTTTCTCGAGGATCCGCTGACGCATTGGTCCTTCACCAAGCCCAGGGGGTATTCCGGCGACGCGCAGTTGCTCGACTACATCTATTGTGACCCGCACGTGGCCGAGAGCGTGGCAAGCGCCTCGGAGATCGGCAAGGCGCTTTACAGCCATACCCAGAACGTTCCGTCATGCGTCGCGGCACGGGAACGCCGCGATCTGCTGACCCGCTATGTCGATGAAACCGCGGCCAAGAATGGACCCGAAACCGAAGTCCTGGCGATCGCGGCCGGCCATCTGCGCGAAGCGAACCGTTCGACCGCATTGGCCGAGGGCCGCCTCAAGCGCTGGGTCGCGCTCGACCAGGATCCCCAGAGCGTCGGACTGATCGCGCGCGACTTCCAGGGCACCGCGGTCGAGGCCATCGACGGCTCGGTACGCACCGTGCTCACCAGGAGCCAAAAGCTCGGCAAGTTCGATCTCATCTATGCGTCGGGCCTTTACGACTACCTCCAGCACAATGTCGCCGTGAAACTCACCAAGACATGCCTGCAGATGCTGAAGCCGAACGGGACATTCCTGTTTGCGAACTACGCCGAGGGCACTCCTGACGCCGGCTACCGGGAAACGTTCATGGACTGGGTGCTGCTGCTGCGGTCGGAGGTCGACATGTGGAACATCATCAATGCCAGCGTCGACCGCAACACCGTCGAGGCGCAGGTGTACTTCGGCGAGAACCGCAACGTGCTCTACGGCGTCATCCAAAAGCGCGGATAATACCAGCCTGAACGCACACCGGCTGATATAAGGACCTCGAGCGCTTCAGACGGAGTGCTCGAGGGTTCTTCTTTTGTTTGTGGGGGTTTCCATCATGGCAACTCGCCTGGGCTTGCGGGCAGTCTTTCGCTTGATTGTCGCAGGTTTCCTTGCGTCGCTGACCTTGGTTGGCACCTCGTCGGGCGCCGCAAAGCAGAAAGCGCCCGAAGAATGGCCTATGAATTTCATTTTGGTTCGGAACGGCGATTGCAATGTAAGCTGCATTCAATGGATATCCGCAGAAGGTATCATTAAACCTGATACAGATAGACAATTTGAGAAGTTTCTGCGGAGTCTGAAGGGCCAGAGACTTCCGATCGTGTTTCAGTCCGGCGGCGGGAACGTGGATGCGGCGCTTGCGATCGGGCACATGATCCGGGACGCCAACCTCGAAACCGCGATAGGCAGGACGCAGTTGAATGGCTGCCCGATGCTGGTTCCGCGCTGTCCGGAAAAGATCGTTAAGGACGGCTGGTCGGAAGGGGAAGTTCATTCTGGCGGGGCGTACTGTTTCTCGGCTTGCCCATGGGCCTTGGCCGGAGGCCGGGTTCGCGCCGCGGCTGCCACTGCCCGTATCGCCGTCCATCAGATAACGAACGGCCGGAACAAACCCCGAATGCACAACGGCAGAAGAAATCTCGATGAAATTTCGACGGTGGCTGATCCGGCGCTGAAGCAGATGATGTCAGATTATTTCGACGAAATGGGCCTCAACAGCGCCGATGTGTTCGCCATGATGGGGCTGGCAACACCGCAGGGCCTATATAACGTCTGGGACGCTGAAGCGCTCAAATCAGGCATCGTAACGAAGGTCTATTCGTACTCGGAAGAGCCGGGCTATGTCATTGGTGGATCTGAGGCCAAGGCCACTCCCCCGGCGACGGCCGCACCGACGCCGACGGTTGCTCCCGCGCCGGCGGTCACTCAATCCCGGACGAACTGATGCATCTGCTTCGGTAAGGCATGGCGCGTCTTGTGCCCTAGCCGAAAATTCGCTCGCCCTGTTCGTCGACCAGCTGGATGCCCTTCTTGATCGAGATGTCGACGGCGTCGTCCAGCCCGGCAAAGCGATCGGCGCGGATGAATTTGTGCTCCTTCACCACGCCATCGACCTCCTTGGAGACGACGCCGCAGGTCTGGTACTGGCCCTCGGTCTTGTAGGGCGTGGCGCTGATCGTGAACCCCTTGTGTTCGACCTGCTTGGCGGGCGCGGCACTTGCAGGCTCGGCCGCTTCGCCGCCACCGCCGCCGAAAAGACGTTTCAGAAAAGACATCGCTCAAATCTCCTTGTCGCCTGCGACCGCCGTCGGTATGCGATTCACGACGTTGTTTTCCCAGCATGCGCGAATGTGCCGCCTCGTTCCAGCCCCCTGATGAAGACAGAGACGAGGAGCGCGATCTGCTGGTCGATCTCGTCCGCCTGCCGGCGCACGGACCTGGCCGCATAACCGCTGGTGACGATGCCGTGCACGCTTGACCAGAGGGTTCGCGCGGCGATCCGGCGCGTGTCCTCGTCGAGATCGAAGCCGCCATCGGCAAGGACACTGGCGATGATCTCGAACAACTGGTCGAGCCGCGCCTCATAGACATCGGGCTCGGTCAGCACCGGACGCCGCCTGTTGAAGGCAAGCAGCGCCGGCCAGCTGCCGGGATGAGCCTCGACGAAGCGCACATAGGCGCCGGCCAGTGCCATCAGCCGTTGGCGCACGTCGGTGATGCCGCGCCTGCCAAGGTCGGCCATCGCCGCCGCCCCCGCGACACCCAGCCGGTCGAGCAGCCGCATGTTGACGGCGCGGTGCACACCGTCGAGATCGGAAAACAGATTGTAGACCGAGCCGACCGAGATGCCCGCCTGTTCGGCGATGGTCCTGGCCTTCAGATTGTCCATGCCGCCTTCGTTGAGCAGCGTCTCGGCAATGGCCAGCACCCGCTCGCCCGCCTCTTCCTTGTCCAGTGCCATGCTTTTCCTTCTGAATGAGCGCGCCTTGCGGATGGCCTGCTGTTCGCGACCCCGATGCCGCTTCGTTTACCATATGCCGCGCATCGTGAACAGCGTTCAAAAAAGCTCTTGAACAGTGTTCATTTCCTGTTACGTTGGCATCGTGAACATTGTTCACAGAAACTTCGAAGGGAGAAGAACCATGCTTAGCCTGATCAGAACATTGCTCGACGGCGCGAGCGCACGGGCCGAGGACGGCCTGAAGGATCGCTTCGCCACCGACCTTCTGGCACAGCGCATTCGCGATGCCGAGACGGGACTTGCCGCCGCCAAGCAGACGCTTGCCTCACTGATCGTGCGCCAACGTGCCGAGCAGGCCGGCCTCGACCATCTCGACCGCCGCCACGCCGACTTGGAGACACGCACGATCAGCGCACTGGCTGCCGGCAACAACGGGCTGGCCAAAAGCGGTGCCGCGGCCATCGCCGAACTGGAAAATGAACGCGAGGTCCGCCGTGCCACGGTTCATAGCCTTGGCGAAAAGACCTTGCGGATGCGCGTTTCGGTGGAGCGGGCGCACCGCCGCATCATCGACCTCAACCAAGGCATGATCTCGGCCCGGGCCATCGATGCCGAGCGCAAGGCGCAGTCGCGCCTCGTCAGGTCGATCGGCCATTCGGCGAGCCTCAACGACGCCGAGGAGCTTTTAGCCCGCATCCAAGGGAGCCAGCGATCCGTTCGAGGAGGCCGGCATTCTCGACGAGATCGACGGCGAGCTGCGTCATGACGCGATCCGCGACCGCCTTGCCGACGCCGGGCACGGCCCGGCGGTGAAAGTGCGCGCCAAGGACGTGCTGGAACGCCTGAAGACCATCAACTGAAGGCCTTGGACCTGACCACATCAAACCCGACTTCGATCCAATCAATCAAAGGAAACACGACAATGAACAGCAACCAGACCTACATCATGTTCAACACCGTCTCGGTCGGCGCCGCCTACTTCATGCTTGGCCTGTCGCTGTGGCTGGCGCCCGTCGACCTGTCGACCAAGGGCTACTGGGGCATGGGCATCCTGCTGCTCACCGGCAGCCTGGTGAACCTGGTCAAGTATCGCACCGACGAGCGTATCTCCGCCGAGACCACCGCCAAGATCGAAAAGGCGCGCAACGAAAAGCTGATCAGCGAATATGTCGGCAAGGAATGATGCCGGCATGGCCCCACGACAAAAGCCCGGGTCTCCCCGGGCTTTTTTGCGGTCTAACTGGCAAGATCCGGTCTTGCTGGCTCAGCGGTGTGTAAGCGCTTCCAGCGCTTCGGCGGCGGCTTCGAGAATGGCGATCGCCTCGGCCTGCTTTTCGGCAGGGGCATCGACGATGTCGCCGAGCGCCGCGCGCAGCCGGTGGCGGATGGCGCGGAATTCGTCACGCGTTTCCGAGCGTTCGCCACGACCGCCACGGCCGCCGCGACGGTCCTCGCCATCATCGTTCCAGCCGAACCAGTCGCGCGCCTTGGCCATCTTGCGGCCGAAGCGTTCGAGGTGTTCGAGCACGCCGTCGATCATCTCGCGGTTGTCGGCCAGATGCGCCTGCCCGGCCTCGGTGATCGAAAACACCTTCTTGTTGCCTTCGATCGACGAGACGGCATAACCGGCCTCTTCCAGGAAGGTCAGCGTCGGGTAGACCACGCCAGGGCTCGGACTGTAGATGCCGCTGGTGCGCTCCTCCAGCGCCTTGATGATGTCGTAGCCATGGCGCGGCGCTTCGGCCAGCAGCGACAGCGTGATCAGCTTGAGGTCGCCATCGGCGAGCATCCGCCCGGCGCGAAAGAAGTCGCCCGGGCCACCGCGCCCGCCGCCCCTGCCCCCGAACGGACCGAAGCCGCCGCCGCCTCTGCCACCGAACTTGCCGGCCATGTGCATGAACATGCGCTCGCCGAAATTACGATGGTCTGAGTGATTGTGCCCGAAATTGTGCTTGTGCATTTGATTGCTCCTTGAGTTCTATCTTACGATATATCTTAATTAGGCACACCAAACTGCTGAGTCAAGATATATCTTACGATGTATCTGGCCATGAGCCAAGCGACATCCATGGCGTCGACGCGTCAGGCCCGGCTGGGTTGGATAGTGTGGAGGGAGGCTACCAGCGGGCCTTGCGCCGATTCCAGGCGTAGAGCAGATCGGCGAAGCGATCATAGGCAAGGCGGGTCAGCGGCAGCACGAGCCGATTGCCGAACAGGCTCGCCAGCCAGCCCTCGCCCGGCGTTGCCAGCCAGACCGCGATCGCGACGTCGGCGCCAACGAGCAATCCACCCTCGGCATCGGTCGCATGCAGCCGGCGGCGGATGTCCTCCAGCGAGGCGCCATGCGACGACAGCGCATCGGGCTCCAGGTTGATATCACGGAACTCGATCCGCCCGGCCTTGACCGCCTCGATCAACCGCCGCTTCTGCCGGCTGATGCCGGCATCGCAGACCGGGCAGCGCGTGTTGTACCAGACGGTCAGCGCTGGCCCTGGCATCGGTCAGCCGTGATCGTGCCGATGGTGCAGGTCGGGATAGTGCGGATGCTTGTGACGCAGCGGCGCATGCCGGTGCCAGTGCGAATGCGGCTCGCTGACCGGCCCGTCATGATGATGCTGGTGATGCTCGTCATGCACATGGCTGTGCTCGTGTTCGAGCGCTTCGTGGTCGTGCTCGTGATCATGACGCTCGGACAGATGCAGCCACAGGCCAACCCCCATCAGGAGGCCCGCAATGCCGAGCTTGAGCGTGACGGCATCGCCCAGCATCAGGATCGCCAGCAACGCGCCGATGAAGGGAGCGAGCGAATAGTAGGCTCCCGTGCGTGCCGTGCCGAGATGCCGCAGCGCGAGGATGAACATGACGAGGCTGACGCCGATGCCGAAGAAACCGACCGCGGCCGTGGCCATCACCGTGGTCGCGGCCGGAAACGCCGCGCCGGAGGCGAGCGCCAGCCCGACATTGGCGGCGCCCGCCACCAACCCCTTCAGCATGGCGATGGCCACCGGATCGGCCGCTGATATCTTGCGGGTGAAATTGTTGTCCAGGCCCCATGCCAGGCAGGCCCCCGCGACAAGCAATGCGCCAAGATTGAAGGCAATGCCTTGCCCCGCCCAGGACAGCAGCAGCGCGCCCGCCAGGATGGCGAAGGCGCCGAAAAGCAGGCGCCGGTCGACATTCTCGCGATAGACGAGCCAGGCAATGGCCATCGTCGCCAGCCCCTCCAGATTGAGCAGCAGGGCGGAACTGGACGCCGTGTTGAGGGTGAGGCCGAACATCAGGAGCACCGGTCCGACGATGCCGCCCATGCCGATCGCCAGCGCCAGCCACGGAATATCCCCGGCGGCCAGGCGCGCTTCGCCGGCGCCGGCTTGCCTGCCGCGCAAGAGCCGGTAGAGCGCCAGGCCAATGCCGGCGCCGAGATACAGCAGACCCGCCAGCATGAACGGGCTGACGCTGCCGAGCAGCAATTTGGACAGCGGCGGCGTCGCGCCGAACAAGGCGGCCGAGCCAAGGGCAAGCGGCACGCCTGGCCACAGATGCGAATGGGACTGTGCTTCGGACATGGCTCACCCTATCACGGCGGCGCGCCATGTCATCGACGGACCGCACGACACGGCTTGCGCCGCTGTCCAACCGATGCGTCAGTTCCGATGCATCGCCGCCTTCGGCCCGACGCATTTGTTGTCGCGAAACAGCGCCCACTCCTCGCACAGGCGACCATTGGGCAAGCGGCAAAACCCGTATTCGTTGCCGGCCTTGTCCTTCCTGACCACGAAGCGGCCGCCGATCGCACCGCAATGGACCGATGCCGGATTGGCCATGGCGACCGTTTTTTGCGCGGCGCCGGCATCGACGAGCATCATGGATATCAAGGCAAGGCCGATGGCCGGTGTCGAAAGAATGTTCATCGCGATCTCTCCTGGCCGCGTCTACCATGGCGAGGCGCCCTGTCCCGAGGCAGATGTCGAATTTGTCGGAACGCCGGATCAGGTGCCGTTGAGGCGGCACCTGATCCGGCCGTCGGAAACCTCATTATCCAAGTGAGGTGATGATCTCGCGATAGGCGAATTCGGGGAAGGCCTTCATCGTCCGCGTCCTGATGTTGCCGGCTGCCGCCAGCATCAGCGAGAAACGCGCCAGGATCGCGTCGTCGGGCGCCTCGACCACCGCCACCATGTCGTACTCGCCCATGGTCAGGTAGAACGCCTTGAACGATCCACCCATCTCACCCAATTGCTTCCTGGCGGCGTCGAGCCGCTTCGGTGACTCGCGCAAATTTTTGGCGCCCTGCTCGGTCCAGTTCATCAGCACGATGTAGCTTGTCATGGCACACCTCCCTCCGGGGCCACGGAGCACGGCAACGAGGCCGTTGGTCTGTCGACACGGTCTCGACCGGGGCGGGCTTCCGGGGTTGTCGCCCGAAAAATGCATCCGACGTCGGATTATCCTCCCGCTGCCGACGTCCTGCAAGCACTACCGCGCCGGCCCCATTGCAGTGAGCGCGGCCAGTTGAAGCCCTGTTTGAAAACCCGCTTGATTGCGGCAATCTCCGTCGTGGCGTCAGCCCGGCAAAACGTCCGAGGCCCGTCCAGCCGCCGGAGAGCTTCATGCGCGAGACAACAGACCTGCCACCGGTACAGATCGACATTCCCGCCGCGTGGACTGGTGAGGACATGGCCAGGCACACCGAGACATGGCTCGTCGAACTGGAGCCGCAGGACGTAGCCGAGTTGGAAGCCGCCGCAACCAGCTTCCTTGCCGGCTCGCATGATATCGGCGGTCTGACCCAGGCTGATTTCCCTTTGCCCCGGCTTGACTGCCATCTTGCCGCGGTTCGCGAAAAACTGATTGCCGGTATTGGCTTCGAGGTGCTGCGCGGTCTCCCGGTCGAAAGATATTCCGCCGAGATGGCGGCAACGATCTTCTGCGGGGTTGGCGCCCATCTGGGTAGCGCGCGGTCCCAGAATGCCCAGGGCCATATCCTCGGCCATGTCCGCGACATCGGCGCCGACGCCAGGGACACCAGGACGCGCATCTACCAGACGGCGGAGCGCCAGACATTTCACACCGATTCCGCCGATGTCGTCGGCCTGCTTTGCCTGCAAGACGCCATGCAAGGCGGCGAGTCCCTGCTGGTCAGCACGGTGACGATCTACAACGAGATGCGAAAAAGACGGCCTGATCTCGTCCGCATGCTGTTTGATCCGATCGCCACCGACCGGCGCGGCGAAATACCGGAAGGGCAAAAGCCCTATTTCGAAATCCCGGTGCTCAACTGGCATGCCGGACTGCTGACCGGCATCTATCAGCGCCAGTACATCGACAGCGCGCAACGCTTTCCCGATGCCATGCGCCTCACCGCCGCCCATGTCGAAGCGCTGGATCTCTTCGACAGCCTCGCCAATGATCCCCTGCTAAACCTGTCGATGCGGCTTCGGCCCGGCGACATGCACTTCGTCTACAATCATTCGCTGCTTCACGACCGCACGGGCTTTCGCGATTGGCCGGATCCGGCCAAGCGGCGTCATATGCTGCGCCTGTGGCTGTCGGTCCCCGGCGACCGTCCGCTGCCGGACTGCTTCAGGCAGCGTTATGGCTCCATCGAGATCGGCGACCGGGGCGGCATTATCATCAAGGGCGCGCGGCTGAACGTGCCGTTGCTTTGACGCCTGAAACGAAAAAGGGCGCCAACCGGCGCCCTTAACTCTTCGCGACAAAAATGAACTCAGCTGTCCAGGAAGCTGCGCAGCTTGCGGCTGCGGCTCGGATGCTTGAGCTTGCGCAGCGCCTTGGCTTCGATCTGGCGGATACGCTCGCGGGTGACCGAGAACTGCTGGCCGACTTCTTCCAGCGTGTGGTCGGTGTTCATGCCGATGCCGAAGCGCATTCTGAGCACGCGCTCCTCGCGCGGCGTCAGCGAGGCCAGAACGCGCGTGGTGGTCTCGCGCAGATTGGCCTGGATCGCCGCGTCGATCGGCAGGATCGCCATCTTGTCCTCGATGAAGTCGCCCAGATGCGAATCCTCCTCGTCGCCGACAGGCGTTTCGAGCGAGATCGGCTCCTTGGCGATCTTCAAGACCTTGCGCACTTTTTCGAGCGGCATGGCGAGCTTTTCGGCCAGTTCTTCCGGCGTCGGCTCGCGGCCGATCTCGTGCAGCATCTGGCGCGAGGTGCGCACGATCTTGTTGATCGTCTCGATCATGTGCACCGGGATGCGGATGGTGCGTGCCTGGTCGGCGATCGAACGCGTGATCGCCTGCCGGATCCACCATGTCGCGTAGGTCGAGAACTTGTAGCCGCGGCGGTATTCGAACTTATCGACCGCCTTCATCAGGCCGATATTGCCTTCCTGGATCAGGTCGAGGAACTGCAGGCCGCGATTGGTGTATTTCTTGGCGATGGAGATGACGAGGCGCAGATTGGCCTCGACCATTTCCTTCTTGGCGATCGCGGCTTCGCGCTCGCCCTTCTGCACCTGGTTGACGATCTTGCGGAATTCCAGGATCGAGATCGCCGTTTCGGTGGCCAGGTGCTGGATCTCGGCGCGCAGGTCCTTGATCGCATCCTTCTCGTTCTTGGTGAATTCCTTCCAGCCGCGCGAGGTCAGATTGGCGATCGAACGCGTCCAGTTCGGATCGAGCTCGGAGCCCTGATATTCCTTCAGGAACTCCTCGCGGCGCACGCCATAACTTTCGGCGAGGCGCAAAAGCTTGCCCTCGTTCTGCACCAGGCGCTTGTTGATGTCGTAGAGCTGCTCGACCAGCGCCTCGATGCGCGCGGTGTTGAGCGACAGCGACTTCACCGCCTTGATCAGCTGGTCCTTCAGTTCCTTCAGCCGGCGGTCCTGGCTGGGCGACAAAGTACCGGCGGCGGCCAGACGGTTCTCGACCTGCTGGTCCTGCAGCTTGCGCAGCTTCTTGTAGGTGTCGGCGATGACGTCGAGCGTCTCCATCACCTGCGGGCGCAGTTCCGCTTCCATCGCCGCCAGGGACAGGCTCGCCTCGTCCTCGTCTTCCTCGTCGTCGTCGCCGATGCCGCGCGTGTCGGCGCCGACATTGGTGACGTCGTCTTCATCGTCGCGTCCGCGGCGCGGCTTTTCCTCGGCCTTGGGCGCTTCCTCGATGCGTTCGACAACGGGGGCCTGCTTGGCTTCGGGGCCGGCATAGGTGGCTTCGAGATCGATGATCTCGCGCAGCAGGATCTTGGATTCGTTGAGCTCGTCGCGCCAGATGATGATGGCCTGGAAGGTCAGCGGGCTTTCGCACAACCCCGCGATCATGGTCTCGCGGCCGGCCTCGATGCGCTTGGCGATGGCGATTTCGCCTTCGCGCGACAGGAGCTCGACCGAACCCATTTCGCGCAGATACATGCGCACCGGATCGTCGGTGCGGTCGGTCGGCTCTTTCTTGGTCGTGGTGGCGGCGACGGCGGTGCCGGTCTGCTCGGCCAGCTCGTTGGCGTCTTCCTCGGCATCGGCGGCCGTGTCGCCCGCCTCGGCCTCTTCGCCCTGCTCGTCATCCTCGACGACGTTGATGCCCATGTCGGACAGCATCGCCATCGTGTCCTCGATTTGCTCGGAGGTCACTTCCTCGGAAGGCAGCACCGAATTCAGCTCGTCCATGGTGACATAGCCGCGCTTCTTGGCGGCCTTGATCATCTTCTTGACAGCATCATCGGAAAGGTCGAGCAAGGGCCCATCGGTGGCGCCTTCGCGTTCGGTCTCGACCTCTTCCTTTTCCTTTGTCGCCATAGTCTTTATCTTCTCCTAGCGGCTGGCCATCGGGGCCGCGTAAGCTGTCGGACCAGTCAAATCGGATACGCCCGTTTTTCTAAACGCGCTTTACCCGGCCCATGAGCTGCATCCACTCTTTTGTTTGGTGCATGCCGTTGCCCCAAAACCGGGTTCCACTCTTGGGCGGCATACATTAAGTCCAGATTAACCCTAATATCTGTGGCAGGCGGGCCGCCTGTCCAGTGATCAAGTACCTTGCATCGCTTGTTTCCCGTCGATGCGGGTGCGGGTTAACGTTTCGAATCGTCCTGATTCCGCCATTCTGTCCGAAGGTCAAGCGCCTCTGGCATGATTCGCATGAAAAAAGCGAATCAATTACCCGACTTAGCGCGCCTCGCCCCCAAGGGAAGCGTGGCCGCGCCTTCATTCCCGCACTCAGCTGCACTTAGGCTCGCCCAGCTCTGCCCGACGAAACGCCGAATCCTTCGATCAGCGCTTCCGTCGCTTGTACATCCTGAAATTGCGCCTGAATTTCGATCAGATGGCGGAAGTTTTCGTCCGAAGGATCCGCTTCGAGGGCCGCTTCCGCCTGTTTCAGCTCCTTATGTAAGGTGCGCGCGCTGCGCTGCAAGTGCAACGCCTGGTTCAGAGCGTCGCGGGCATCCTCGAGGGCCGCCGTCTCCAGCGCCGGCCATTGCCGCGCCCGCTTGATCAGGCCGACGGCGCGCTCCCAGATCTCGGCGCAGCCGGCGCGTTCGATCGTCGCCACCACGGCGTGGCGGTCATTGGCCATGTCATGCGCCATCGCGTCGAGAATGGCGGCGTGCAGCCGCGTCAGGTCGGAATTGGCGAGGTCGAGGAACTCGACATGGGCGAAATTCTCGTCGATCAGTGCCGGGTGGTTGACCAGTGCCACGATGATCGTCGCCTCGCGCACCGACATCCCCTCGCCGCGCCTGACCAGCGCCGACTGGCCGAGGCTTTCGGTGATCGGCATGCGGCCGCCACCGGCCTTGGCGAATTGGCCGCCGGGCGCGGGCTTGCCCTGGCCGCGTTGACCGGGCCGGCCGCCATCCTGACGACCTTGCCGCGCATTGCGCTGGGAGCCGAAGAAGCTCAGCACCCGCTCGCGCATCTCCTGCTGGTAGTGGTAGCGCAGGCTTTCGTCGCGGATGCGGCTGGTCAGTTCGCGCAGCGTCTTCTCGAGTTCGGCACGCCGCTCCGGCGTGTCGAAGACGCCGCCCGCCGTCTCGCGCATCCACAACAGGTCGACCAGAGGCCGCGCATCGGCCAGCACGGCGCGGAAGGCGTCAGGCCCCTCGGCCTTGACCAGATCGTCGGGGTCCTTGCCTTCCGGCAGCAGCGCGAAGCGCGCCGAGCGTCCCGCCTGCACTGACGGCAGCGCCATGTCGGCTGCCCGCCATGCCGCCTTCAGCCCGGCCTTGTCGCCGTCGAAGCACAGCATCGGCTCCGGCGCCATGCGCCACAACAATTCGAGCTGGTTTTCCGTGAGCGCGGTGCCGAGCGGCGCCACGACATTCTCGAACCCCGCCTGCGCCAGCGCGATCACGTCCATATAGCCTTCGACGGCGATAACAGTGCCGCCTTTCGCCAAGGCCTTGCGGGCGCGGGCGAAATTGTAGAGCACATTGCCCTTGTGGAAGAGCTCGGTGTCGGGCGAGTTCATGTATTTGGCGAGCGCATCGGGGGCCAGGGCGCGGCCGCCAAAGGCGATGATCTTGCCGCGCGAATCCGGGATCGGGAACATGATGCGGTCGCGGAACCAGTCATAGGAGACCGGAATGTCGTCGCCATGGCGCACCAGCCCGCAGGCCTCGATATCGGCTTTCGGCACACCCTTGGCCGCCAGATGCTCCTTCAGCGCATTGCGGCTGTCGGGCGCGAAGCCGAGCCGGAACGACTGCTGTGTCGCCGGCGTCAGCCCACGATCCCTGAGATAGGCGCGGGCCTTGGCGCCCTCCGGCCCTTGCAGGCGCTCCTGGAAGAAGGCGGTCGCCATCTCCATGACATCGGTCAGGCTGGCGCGTTCCTTCTCGCGTTGTTCCTCCCGTTCGTCGCGGACCGGCATCGGCACGCCGGCCATGTCGGCGATCTTCTCGACCGCCTCGGGAAAACTCAGTCCTTCGAGTTCGGTCAGGAACTTGAAATGGTCACCCGAGACCGAGCAGCCGAAACAGTGATAGCGCCCCTTCTTGTCCTCGCAGTGGAAGGACGGGCTCTTCTCGCCATGGAACGGACAGCACGCCCAATAGTCGCCGCGCGATGCGTTGGTCTTCTTGCGATCCCACGCCACGCGCTGGCCGATAAGCTGTGAAATCGGCAC
This sequence comes from Mesorhizobium sp. M8A.F.Ca.ET.161.01.1.1, assembly GCF_004792105.1. Taxonomy (NCBI): domain Bacteria; kingdom Pseudomonadati; phylum Pseudomonadota; class Alphaproteobacteria; order Hyphomicrobiales; family Phyllobacteriaceae; genus Mesorhizobium; species Mesorhizobium sp. M8A.F.Ca.ET.161.01.1.1. The sequence goes on from NZ_SRTD01000007.1 coordinate 321,923, forward strand.
ACGGTCGCGTATCTCGTCGAGGAAGGCGGGCGGAAAGCGCATCGGGGAACTCGTTTCGCCACCATATAATCATGCCCGCGATTTCAGACGACCCCCAATAGAGGCCATACCCGGTTTCCACAGGGCAAAAAGAAGGGCGGCCATTGCAGGCTGCCCTTCCCTGTCAGTCAGGTTTGCGCCGACTTACTGCGCGGCAAGCGCGCCGAAGATGACGCCGGAGAGGATGCCGACCAGCACATAGTCATTGCCGACGCGGATCCATTCCTGGCCGCGGCCGGGACGATGCAGGCCATAGCGGCCATAGTCGCGGATCGGCTGGTGCCGCCTCCAGCCGGAATATTTCTGGCCATTGCGCCAGTTGTTCCGCTTCACGACCACCTTCTTCTGGACGAACCGCTTCTGGATGACGCGCTTCTTGGCGTCCCGGTGGGTAGGCTTCTGCCAGTCGACCTTGGTGTAGTTCGACTGCGGCGCCACTGGCGCGTTCATCGGCGCTGCCTGGCCGGCAAGCGAGGTGGCGGCCAGCATCGAGAAAGCGAGGGCGGAAAGAACAATGCGTTTCATCAGAAGTCTCCTTGGTTGTCGATGCCAGGAGGGATAACGGCCAGGGGATGAACCGAAACTGAACGCCAGCATTACAATTGTGTAATGAATTCCTCTGCTTACAAAAAAGATTTGAACATCATCACAAAGATCGGCCCCAAAACATCGCAGATCCGGCCGATCCCCGCTCAAGCCGGTGCAACCGTTTGCTGACCCGTCCATTTTCCGACACCGGCTGTCGCCTCGCGGCGGCCCCTTGAAATCGACAAATTTTTATTATTCGGCTAAAATATTCCGGCTATATTCCAAGGCTGTCATGACCATGATTCGTACCCTCGCCTTCTCCCCCCGTCGCCATGCCGGCCGCAGCGAGCGCCATGCACGCATGCAGGCGCCGCGATGAGCGGTTCCGTCGTCCTCCTGCATCTGGCCGGCGCCGTCGCGCTGATGCTGTTTGCCACCCGCATGGTCAAGACCGGCGTCGAGCGCGCCTATGGCGACGTGCTGCGTCATCGCCTGCGCGCCACCATGCGCAACCCGATCATGGCGGTGCTGGCCGGCACCGGCCTCGCGATCGCGCTGCAAAGCTCGACCGCGGTCACGCTGCTGGTCGGCTCCTTCGCCGGTTCCGGCATCGTCTCGGGCGCCGCCGGCCAGTTGGCGGTACGGGGCGCCGAGATCGGCTCTGCTCTGGTGGTCAAGCTGCTGACCTTCGACCTCACGCTCTTGGTACCGCTCTGCCTGATATCAGGCACGGTGATGTTCATGGCCACCGAGCGGCGCGACTGGCGACAGACCGGCCGCATCCTGGTCGGCATCGGCCTCTTGATCCTGTCCCTGGAAATGATCGGCCAGGCGTCCGAGCCGCTGCGCAACAGCCAGTTGCTGCCGGTCATCCTCAATTATTTCTCCAGCGATTCCATCACCGCCTACCTGTTGGCGGCAATGATCACCTGGCTGTTCCAGTCGAGCATCGCGGCGGTGCTGTTGATGGCGACGCTGGCCGGCCGCGGCCTGATCAGCCCTGAACTCGGCCTCGTCCTTATCCTCGGGGTCAATCTCGGTTCGTCGCTGATCGCGCCGATGCTGACACGCTCGGCCAGCCCCGAAGTCCGTGTCGTGCCGGTCGGCAACCTCCTGATGCGCGGGCTTGGCTCGCTGGTCATGCTGATCCTGTTCATGATCTTCCGGCCGCATGTCGCCTTCCTCGGCTCGACGGCGGCCGATCAGATCGTCAACGCCCATATCCTGTTCAATGTGATCATCCTGCTCGCCGGCCTGCCGCTGGCCGGTTTGGTCTACCGAGCCTCCGAAAGGATCGTGGCCCTCGGCGCCAAGCCGGCGCCGGCCGCCACGCTCGAGGTTGTCGAACTGTCGGCGCTCAACGAAAGCGCGCTCGATGTGCCGAGCCAGGCTCTGGCCAACGCCACACGCGAGGTGGTGCGGGTCTGCGAGACGGTCGAGATCATGCTCAAGCGCATCATCGAACTCTATGAGGACGCCGACTCGGACAAGATCAAGGCGCTGGCGGCCCTCGACGACCGTGTCGACCGCAGGCACGCGGCCATAAAGCTCTACCTCGCAAAGGTGACCAGGAACCCGATGACCGAAGACGAGGCGCTGCGCTGCCAGGAGCTGATCGGCGCCTGTGTCAAGCTCGAGCAGGTCGGCGACATCATCGTGCGGAACATGCTTGTGCATGTGAAGAAGAAATTCGAGCGCGGCCTGGAATTCACCGACGAAGGCTGGAGCGAGTTGTGCGCCTTCCATGGCTCGGTGCTGGCCAATGCCCGTCTTGCCTTCAACGTGCTGGTGTCGCGAGACCCCGAGACCGCTCGCCAGCTCGTGCTGGAGAAGGACCGGCTGCGTGACCGCGAGAAGGAAACCAGCGCCAGCCATTTCCTGCGCCTGCGCGAAGGCACCGCCAGAAGCGTCGAAACCAGCTCGATCCACCTCGATACCATCCGCGACCTGAAGCAGATCAACTCGCTGCTGGCGTCGATGGCCTATCCCGTGCTGGAAGAGCGCGGCCTGCTTTTTGGATCCAGACTGAAGGCGAGCTGACAAAGTTGCCAATCTCCCCCTCGTGGGGGAGTTTGGCGCTTCATCGCCGCACCCCGCTCAAGAAAACCTAAACCGGCGACAAAAATTTCTGGATTGCCCGCCACGGCCATCCATGGTTTGAGCCTTCCATTTCGAGGGTTTGTTTTTCATGTCGCTGCCGCTCATCGCCCTGTTCATCGCCGCTTTCGCTTTCGGCACCACCGAATTCGTCATCGCCGGCGTGCTGCCGCAGGTGGCGCAAGGGCTTGGCGTTTCAGTTCCTTCCGCCGGCTACCTCGTCTCCGGCTATGCCTGCGGCATCGCCATCGGCGGTCCGCTGCTGGCGCTCGCCACCAAGAGCCTGTCGCGCAAGGCCTTGCTGCTCGGCCTCGCTGTCGCCTTCACGCTCGGCCAGGTGGCCTGTGCGCTGGCGCCCGACTTCACCTCCATGCTGTTGTTGCGCATTGCCGTGGCCGTCGCGCATGGCGCCTATTTCGGCGTTGCCATGGTGGTTGCCGTCGGCCTGGTGCGCGAGGATCAGCGCGGCATGGCGGTGGCCGTCATCCTGTCGGGCCTCACCGTCTCCAACGTCATCGGTGTGCCGGCGGGCACCGCCATCGGCAACATCTGGGGCTGGCGCGCGACATTCTGGGTGATGGGCGCACTGGGCGTGGCGGCAACTCTTGCCATGGCGGCTTTGTTGCCGCGCGCTACCGGATATCAGGCCAAGTCGGCGAGCCTTGCCAGCGAGGTCCGGGTGCTGGCGCGCCAGCAGGTCTGGACCTCGCTGATCCTGATGCTGATGCTGATGCTCGGCCAGTTCTGCCTGTTCACCTACATCACCCCAACGCTGCTGGAGGTCACAGGGCTCGACGAAAACCTGGTGCCCTGGGTGCTGCTGCTCAACGGCGTCGGCGCCACGCTTGGCGTCTTCCTCGGCGGCAAACTGTCCGACTGGAAACTGATGCCGTCGCTGATCTCCATGCTCGCCCTGCAGGCGGTGACGCTGGCCATCATCTATCTCGTCAGCCCCTACCCCCTGCCGATGGTTGTCGCGATCATCGTCTGGGGCGGTCTCAACTTCGCCATCGGCACCCCCATCCAGACCCGCATCCTGGCCTGGACGGCGGATGCCTCCGGTCTCGCCGCTTCGCTCATCCCGTCCGGCTTCAATATCGGCATCGCTTTGGCCGCGTCGCTCGGAGCAGCCATGCTCAATGCCGGCTACGGCTATCGCAGCCTGCCGGTTGTTGGCGCCTTCGCGATGGCGGTTGCCGTCATCGTGGCTGTCATTTCCCACCTCTGGGAACGGCGCAGCGACATCAGCCCGCCGGTACCGGTGGCCGCCGAATAACATGGCAAGGACTGTCGCTGATTTCGGCCTGACCTGCGGCACCTTGCCGACGGGCACGCACAATGCGATCACCGATGTGCCTGGCGTGCGCGTCGGTCACTGCACGCTGCGCGACGGCGACATCAACACCGGCGTGACCGCGGTCCTGCCGCATGGCGGAAATCTGTTCCGCAAAAAGGTGACGGCGGCAAGCCATGTCATCAACGGCTTCGGCAAGACCATCGGGCTGATGCAGGTGCAGGAACTCGGCACCATCGAGACGCCTGTTCTCCTGACCAACACGCTCTCGGTCGGCATCTGCGCCACGGCGCTGATCCGTGACGCCATCCGCCAGAACCCCGATATCGGCCGCACCACCGGAACCGTCAATCCGGTGGTCGGTGAGTGCAATGACGGCCCGCTGAACGACATCCAAGCCCTGGCGATATCGGAGGAGCATGCCCTTGCCGCGCTCGCCGATGCGCGTGAGGGCGCCGTCGAACAGGGCAATGTCGGCGCCGGAACGGGAATGAGCTGCTTCGGCTTCAAGGGCGGCATCGGCTCGGCCTCCAGGAAGATCGCGCTTGGCGGCGGACATCATCTTGGCGTTCTGGTCCTGTCGAATTTCGGCAGGCCCGGCGACCTCGTCCTGCCCGACGGGCGCCGGCCCGATCCCAGGCGGCACGCCGAGCCCGAACGCGGCTCGATCATGATCGTTCTGGCGACGGATGTGCCGCTCGAACACCGCCAGCTCGAGCGCGTGGCGCACCGCACCGGGGCCGGCATCGCCAGGCTTGGCTCCTTCTGGGGCAATGGCAGCGGGGACATCGCCATCGCCTTCAGCACCGGCAGCCTGATCGACCATGATGAAAACCGCGATCTGGTGCCGCTGCTCGCGCTCAACGAAGCGCGCATCGACATTCTTTTCAGGGCGGCGGCGGAAGCGACGCAGGAGGCGGTGCTGAACTCCATGCTTTCCGCCGACGCTTTCACCGGCCGGGCCGGCACGCACCGCGCATCGCTCGCCGACTGGTTCGGCGATCAGGTTGAAAGGCGATAGGCTTACAAATCGATCCGGAACCGCAGGCTCTCTACCCCGCCATAGGCGGCGTCCTCGAAGAAGCGCTCGACGAGTCTGCCGCCATTGGCCAGGATCACCTTGTGCGAGGCCGGATTGCCCGGCTTGGCAGTGAGCTCGACATAGGGCAGGCGGACCGCCCTCGCCTCGTCCAGCATCAGCCTCACCGCCTCGGTGGCGTAGCCGCGCTTTCGCTTCCACGGCACCACGGCATAACCGATATGGCCAAGCACGTGCGGCGGCAGTTCCGCCGTGCCCTTCTGCCAGCGAAAGCCGATCGAGCCCGACGCCTCGCCGTCCCAGATCCAGCGGCGGAAACCCGGCAGGCGTGGCACTTGTGTGCCGTCTGGCAAGGCGATGGGCGGCCCCTTGGCCTCGGGATCGTCGAGGCTGGCGAGGAATGCCATGGGGTCCTCGTCGATCGCCGCAAGCTCCGCGCGTGTTGCCTCCATGAGCCGCACATTGTCCGGCGACCAGCCGCGTTCGAGCGCCGCCTTGTAGGACGGCAGATGTTCGAGCGCGGGTTTGACGATCTCGATCATGGTCGATGCTTCCTGAAAAACGAAGCAGGCATACCCTTGGACAGCAGAGCGCTCAAGCCGCCTGAAAGCGGATCTCGGCGGATCGAAAATCGGGGGGACGTTTTTCAGGCTTCCACAGCCGCCTTGGGCCGGCATGGCTGGTTGCGCGTCTCCCTCGGCTTTTCGCGCATACTTGCCGGCGCGCTAAACAAGATGTGTTTCGCCTGATGGCGCGCGGCGTTTTATGATTGTGCTTGGGTGATTCATCGTGGGGAATCACGAACGGCTTCGACAGGAGAATGGGTCCGGTGCGGTTGAGATCTGTCCCGTTGGGTGTCGTTACGCTCCTCGGCCTCCTCGTCGTCGTCATTGCCCTGACGGCATCGGCCCGATCCTTTGCCGCGCCATCGGCCGTTCCCGCCTGGCTGCAGGCCCACGTCGGCAACGCCGACGGCCAGATTTCACAAGTGGTGCTGGAGCGGGCGCGCTCGCTTTACCTGCAGAAGGTGGCGCAGGGCGCCGTCCGGAACCCCTGCTATTTCGCCATGGACGCCACCCGTCCCGGCGATCTCGGCAATGGCGTGCTGGGACGCCGCTACTATGTCGTGTGCGAAGCCAGCCAGTCGTTTCGCGCGATTTCGGCGGGCCATGGCGGCGGCCGGAACCTGAAAGGCACCGTGAACTTTTCGAACGGCAGGCGCTGCGCCAAGAACTTCGGCAACGCCATGGATTCGGAACTGACCGCCGGCGGCGCCTACATGACCCGCGAAGCGAAAACCTCGTTCAAGGGCTTTTATCGCACCGGCGCGAAACAGGACGTGGCTTTCCAGCGCACTTTCATCCAGTTCGACGGCGAAGGCGAGGCCGCCAACGCCAGGCAGCGCGTGATCGGCGGCCACGCGGCGCAGGTGCTGCGCACCATGTGCATGCGCAAGACCCCGAACAGCGCCTATGCCGACCACGACGGCATGGTGCCGTTCGGCAAGCTGGTGGACTATGCCGGCGGCCGCAGCAATGGCTGCACCAGTTGGTCCCCGGCCGATGCCAGGCAACTCATCTCGATGGTGAAGGACAATCCGACGACGCTCTACATCTACCCGGAATCGCGCGACATCGCCGCCATTGCGAGCGGCCATTCCGCTTCAGGCACCTACTGGAACGCATCCTGCCTGAAGGAGATCGGTACGCCGAAATTCTGGCCGCGAAAAACCCTCGAGCCTGTCATCGCCCAATATAAGCAGGATCATCCCGCGCCACCTGCGCAGCCACTGCCGATCTGCAAGGAGCCGTGAGACGGTACCCACGGCGCCCTGCACCGGCTTAGTGCAGGAAATCGAGCACGGCCTTCATGAACTCAGCGGGGTATTCCACGTTCGACAAGTGGACCGCGGGCAGCACGACGAGCTTCGCGCCGGGCACCGCGGCCGCGATCAGCTCGCTATGGCTCGCCGCCGTCACCGTGTCGTGCTCGCCGGCGATCACCAGCGTCGGCCGGGAGATCAGCGCGATGGTGCGGCGAAGATCGGCATCACGAACCGCCGCGAACAGGCCGGCCAGGCCTTGCCGGTCGATCGCAAGCAGCATAGCGCGGAATTCCTCGATGACGGGTTCGTTGGCCGCCACCATGTCCGCCGGGAACCAGTTGTTGAGAAACACTTCGGCCGTTTCCGACATGTCCGGCGCCTGCCGCACGACGGCAATCCGCTCGTCGAAATAACTTGCTGGCGAAAGGTGAGACGAGGTGTTGCTCAGGATCAGCCGGTCGATCCGCTCGGGCGCATGAACGCCGAGCCACTGCCCGACGAAACCGCCCAGCGACAGGCCGAGAAAATGCACGCGCCCGAGGCCGAGCGCATCGATGAGTTCGATCACGTCGCGGCCAAGCCGGTCGAGGGAATAGGCGCCGACTGGCGCGCTCGACCCGCCATGACCACGAAAGTCGTAGCGCAGAACGCGGAAATGCCTGGACAGTTCGCCGACCTGCCCATCCCACATATGCAGCGTGGTGGCGATGGAGTTGGACAGCACCAGCACCGGCTTTCCGGCGTCGCCGTCGAAGCGATAGGCGATGCGCGTGCCGTCGCCGACAGTCACGAAATTCAGCTCACTCATGATGAAAATCCTTTTGGAACGGTGAATGAGGCAAAGCGTAGCCGTGGCCGGATTTTGGTGATATTACAAAGATACGACAATCTCTGTAATCAAAGCTGACATGGCCGAATTCACCTTGCACGATCTTCAGTGCTTCGACGCCGTGATCCGCACCGGCGGCTTTCAGCCGGCCGCCGCCATGCTGCACCGCTCGCACCCGGCGGTGTTCGCCGCTGTCGCCAAGCTCGAACGGCAGCTCGATCTGGTTCTTCTTGACCGCAGCGGCTATCGCGTTCGTGCGACGGAAGCGGGGCTGTCGTTCCAGCGGCGCGCGCAGCAGCTGCTGCGCGAACTGGACGGCCTGCGCGTCCATGCCGCCCAGCTTTCGATGGGCGAGGAAAGCGAAATCCATGTCGTGATCGGCGACCTCTGCCCGCGCCCGCGGGTGCTGGGCATGCTCGGACGGTTCTTCGCCCAATGCCCCGGCACCCGGCTGCATCTCCATTTCGAAGCCGTCGGCGGCCCGTCGGAGCGTCTTTTCGACGACAAAGTCGATCTGATCCTGCACTGGATCGACAAGGGCGACGCACGGATCGAATGGATCGACCTCAGCAAGGTGCCCTTCATTCCCGTGGTGGCGCCGGGCTTCCTGCCCGAGCGCATCGAACGACCGATCACACTGGAGAAGATGCAGGCATTCACCCAATGCGTGATGCGCGACACTGCCCTGCATTCACCACGACAGGACTACTTCGTGGTCGAAGGCGCGCCGCAATGTCTGGTCCCCGATCAAGCCATGAAGAAGGAAATCATCCTCCAAGGCCTCGGCTGGGGCCACCTGCCGCATTTCCTGATCGCGGAAGAGCTGCGCGACGGGCAGCTCCTGTCCATTGCCGGCAGTCATCTCCCGGGCCGCACCGACGACTTGGTCGTGGCGCGCCGCCGCGACCGGCCGCACGGGCCGGTCGCCAACCGTCTGTGGAACCATATCCAGCAGGAAGCGCCGGCTTTGCGCCGTGCGTTGGAGCCTGGGAAATCAACCCAATAGCAAGCTACGGCTTTGCCGTGAGTGGCCGTGTTGGACGCCTGCCGACGCGCGGGTAAAAGCCCTACTGCAGCAGCCCCTTGACGATGCCGCTTGCCTTGCCGAAATCCATCTGGCCGGCATATTTCTGCTTGAGCGCGGCGATCACCTTGCCCATGTCCTTCTGGCTGGCCGCACCGGTGGCGGCAATCGCCTCGCGCGCCGCCGCCGTGACCGCCGCATCGTCAAGCTGCGTCGGCAGGAAGCCGCGGATGATCTCCATCTCGCCGCGCTCCTGAGCCGCCAGTTCCGGCCGCTTGCCGTCCTCGAAGGCCTTGGCCGATTCCTCGCGCTGCTTCACCATCTTGGCCAGGATCTGCAGGATTTCCTCGTCGCTGGCTGGGTCCTTGCCGGCACCGCGATTGGCGATGTCGCGATCGTGGATGGCGGCCTGGATCAGCCGCAATGTCGGCAGCCGGTGCTTGTCCTGCGCCTTCATCGCGGTCTTCAGGGATTCGGCGATTTTCGCGCGCATTGATCTCTCTCCTTCGGTCGGCGCGGACAATAGCGCCGGGGACAGGCCAACGCAAACCCTCATATGCCAGGGCAAGCCTATGATATTCCTCAATGAAATAAATCGCGGCGGCGTTTCGCATGATCATTGACCGCCCTGCCCCCTTCCCCTATGTACTGGGCCTTGCATGAACTGAAGCTTGACTGCGTGGAGGCTGCGAAATCGCTGCTTCGCGCCGTTTGCCGCGCGAATGCCCGCCAGGGTCGTTGCAGCGCGGCCTGATAGGAGTGCCGCCATGGCCGAGATGACGCCCGCGCTGACCCCACCCTGGGCCACTGAAAAGCCGACCGCCCTTCTGGTGCTTGCAGACGGCACCGTCATCGAGGGTCGCGGCCTCGGCGCCACCGGCTCGGCGGTGGCCGAAGTCTGCTTCAACACGGCACTCACCGGCTACCAGGAAATCCTCACCGACCCTTCCTATGCCGGCCAGATCGTCACCTTCACCTTCCCGCATATCGGCAACATCGGCACCAATGGCGAGGACATCGAAGACCTCAATCCGGCCGCCCGCGCCGGCGCCGTCGGCGCCGTGTTCAAGGCCGATGTCACCAACCCGTCCAATTACCGCGCCGCCGGCGATCTCGATCAATGGCTGAAGAAGCGCGGCATCGTCGCGCTCTCGGGCATCGACACCCGCGCGCTCACCGCGCTGATCCGCGAAAAAGGCATGCCCAACGCCGTCATCGCGCACGCGCCCGACGGCGTCTTCGACCTCGCCGACCTGAAGCGGCGCGCCGCCGCATGGTCGGGCCTGATCGGGCTCGATCTCGCCAAGGAGGTCACGTCGGGCCAGTCCTCGGTCTGGCGCGAGACGCCCTGGGTCTGGAACGAAGGCTTTGGCGAGCAGGACGAGCCTTCGTTGCACGTCGTGGCCATCGACTACGGCGTCAAGCGCAACATATTGCGCCTGCTCGCCGGCCTCGGCGCCAAGGTGACGGTGGTTCCGGCCAGCACCGGTTCGGAGGAAATCCTCGCCATGCAGCCCGACGGCATCTTCCTCTCCAATGGCCCCGGCGATCCGGAAGCCACGGGCGACTATGCCGTGCCGGTCATCCAGGACCTGCTCAAGACCGACATCCCCGTGTTCGGCATCTGCCTCGGCCATCAGATGCTGGCGCTGGCGCTGGGCGGTAAGACCGCCAAGATGCATCAGGGCCATCACGGCGCCAACCACCCGGTCAAGGATCACACAACCGGCAAGGTCGAGATCGTCTCGATGAACCATGGCTTTGCCGTCGATGCCGACTCGCTGCCCGCGGGTGTCGAGGAAACCCATGTCTCGCTGTTCGACGGCTCGAATTGCGGCATCGCGCTCACCGGCCGTCCGGTATTTTCCGTCCAGCACCACCCCGAGGCTTCGCCCGGCCCGCAGGATTCGCACTATCTGTTCCGCCGCTTCGTCAACCTGATCCGCCAGAAGCGCGGTGAGGAATTGCTGGCCGAGCGGGCCTGATCCCGCAAAATCGGCGGCTGCGATAATATCGCTTAACAAAGAGCGATATTTATGCGATATTTGTACTCGTGAAGACGATCATTCTTTCGGCACCGGCGGCTCGCGATCTCGACAACCTGCCGGCTGATGTCCGCGAGCAGGTTTCCGAGGGTTTGATCGCTTACGCGGCCAGCGGCCGTGGAGATGTAAAGCGCCTTTCCGGCAGGGACGGCTATAGGCTCCGGATTGGCCGCTACCGCGTCATATTCGATGAAGATCGCACCACGATCCTTGCGATCTATATCGGCAAGCGTGAAACGACGACCTACAGCAGGCCATGGGACAGGACATCATGAACGCCCCTCAAATCATAAGGACCTCGACCGGCGAAGAACTGGTCGTTATCCCGAAGGCGGATTACGAGGCATTGCTGCATGCGGCCGAAGAAGCCCAGGAAGACGCTGCGGATGTGGCTATCTACGATGAGCGGAAGTCTGAGTTCAAAGCTGAAAAGGCCCTGCCCGCCGAGGTGACCATGGATATTTTGCGAGGTTCCAGCCGCCTCAAGGCGCTGCGCAACTGGCGCAAGCTGACGCAAGCCGACCTGGCGCGGACCATTGGGGTCAGTCAGGGCTTCCTGTCGGACATTGAATCCAATCGCCGCAAACCCTCCGCGCAAACCAGCACGATGCTGGCAAAGGCGTTGGATGTCCCCGGCGAATGGATTGAAGCCTGATCCCCAACCTCACGCCACCGGCCGGCCTTCGCTGGCTTCCAGGATAGTGAACCATTGCTGGCGGTCGAGCACGATATTCAGTGCTTTGGCCATGGAAGCCAGACGTTCCGGCTTCATCGAACCGAGCACCGGCGTCCGGGCGCACGCCACCATCCAGCAGGCGCCACGCGCCAAAGACCAGGCGCGACAGCGACAGCCCGTCACTGGTCAGCGCGATGCGGCCGTCATGGCTCATGCCTGTGCTCCGTCTTCAGCCACATCGGCGGCGGCGTTTCCGATTGTCGCCGGTCTCGTCACCTTGGTGACGAAGACGATGACCGCCAGCACCAGGAAGCACGCGCCGACCAGATAGGGCGCGCCGCCGAAGGTGACGGGCGCGCTGGGTCCGGTGAACCAGGAAAAGATCGCGGTATAGAGCAGCGGCGTGATGATCGAGGTGATCGAGAAGATCGAGGTCATCGCGCCCTGCAGCTCGCCTTGTGCCGAAGGCGGCACCTTGGCGGCGGCGAGGCTTCTCAGCGGCGGATCGGCCAGCGCCTCCAGGCAACCGACGACGATCACCGCATAGACCATCCAGCCTTGCGAGGCGAAGGCATAGCCGAAGGCGCTGGCCGCGGTGAAGGTCAGGCCGATGACCGCCGTTCTCCACTCGCCGAGCCTGGGGATGACGCGCGGGAGCACCGTGCCCATGACGATCGCCCCGCACAGGCCGAAGGCGCCGAGCGAGAAGCCGATCTGCTGCTCGCTCCAGCCATAGCGGTAGTTGGAGACGAACGACCACACCGCCGGATACATCATATGGCCGAGCGTCATCAGGAAGAAGACCAGCCCGATCCAGCCTATGCCCTGGTACTGGCGCATCTGGAGGAGCGTACCGACCGGATTGGCGCGTTTCCACTCGAAGCGGCGGCGGTGCTTTTCATCGAGCGTCTCAGGCAGGAAGAACATCGCGATCAGGAAGTTCACGAAAGCGAGCCCGGCGGCACAGAAGAACGGTACGCGCGGTCCGAACGTGCCGAGCAGGCCGCCCAGCACCGGCCCGATGACGAAGCCGACGCCGAAGGCAATGCCGAGCAGGCCGAAATTCTTCGCCCGGTTCTCGTCGTTCGAAATGTCGGCGATGAAGGCCGACGTCGTCGAATAGCTGGCGCCCGAAATGCCGGCCAGCACACGTCCGATGAACAGCATCGGATAGGACCAGGCGATGGCGCAGATCAGATTGTCGATGGAGAAGGTCAGCACCGAGGCGAGCAGGATCGGCCGCCGTCCGAACCGGTCGCTCAGGCCGCCCATGATGGGCGCGAAGAAGAACTGCATGGCCGCATAGACGAAGAACAGCCAACCGCCCTCGATCGCCGCTTCGCTGATGCCGACGCCGGTCAACTCCCTGAGAAAGGCCGGCAGCACAGGCATGATCATGCCGAAGCCGATAATGTCGAGCAGCAGCGTCGTGAAGACGAGCGCGAGGCCCCGCCTGGCGGTTTTGGGGTCGATCATGATGGGTCAAGCTCCTCTGGCCGCCCTGGGGCGGCGGGCGGACGCACCTTATAGGCGAGCAAGCGAAAAGGAACAATGAGGGAACAGGCAGGAAGCTTTGATCCTGACACTCCCTGACGGCGTCGCGCCGTCAGGTCTTTTTCCGAAAACGACTGCTTAGAGCGGCCCGCTCATCGTATTGCAGTCCGACAGCTTGCCGCTCTTGTAGCCGCGCGCCAGCCAGGTCTGCCGCTGCTGCGAGGTGCCGTGGTTGAAGCTTTCCGGCACGACATAGCCCTGCATCTTCTTCTGCAGCGTGTCGTCGCCGATCTGCTTGGCCGCGTTCAGCGCGCTTTCGAAGTCGCCCTGCTCCAATATGCCCTTCTGCCCGGTGTAGTGCGCCCACACGCCGGCGAAGCAGTCGGCCTGCAGTTCGATGCGCACCGACAGCTGGTTGGCATCGACTTCGCTCATGCCTTGGCGCATCTGGTCGAACTTGCCCATGATGCCGGTGAGGTTCTGTACGTGGTGGCCGACCTCATGCGCGATGACGTAAGCACGGGCGAACTCGCCGGAAGCGCCGAACTGCTGGTCGAGCTGCTGGAAGAAGGTCATGTCGAGATAGACCTTGTGATCTCCAGGACAATAGAACGGTCCGGCCGCGGCGGAAGCAAAACCGCAGGCGGAGCGGACCTGGCCGGAAAACAGCACCAGCTTGGGGTCCTCATAGGTCAGGCCTTGCGACTTGAAGATGCCCGTCCAGGTGTCCTCGGTCTCGGCGAGCACGGTCGCCACGAACTGCTTCATCTCGTCATTGGCCGGGCTACCCGCGCTGCTATCCTGACCACCGCCGCTGTTGTCCGTGATCTGGCCACCGCCGCCCGGCAGCAGGCCGCCGTCGCCACCGCCCAGGATCGCCGAGGGATCGAAGCCGAAATACCAGCCGGCGATGACGACAAGGATGACGAGGATGATACTGCCGCCGCCACCCGTCCGGCCGCCGATGGGCAATTGGAACTGACCGCCGCCGCCACCGATCCCGCCGCCGCCACTGTCGCTGCGGTCGTCCTCGATATTGTCACTCTGACGACGGCCTCTCCAGAGCATGGCAACTCCTCGCTGCAAACTTTCCCGTTGTTCCGGCAGGCCGGCTCAATCCAACAAACAATTATCGTAATGGTTGCGCCAAGTCACAGCATTTTTCGTGAGGGCGGCAGCGCTGGGTGGCCGTTTCACCGCACTGGCCGGGAGCGCGCAAGGCCTGTAGCATCGCCGGGATCGGAGGGGTTCGAGGCTTGAGGACGATCGCAGGTTTCCTGTCGCTGCTGGTGCTGTGCCTTGGGCTTGCAAATGCCGGCGCGGTGACGCTCGATTCCAGCGTCGCGGTCACCGATCCCGCCACCCTGCAAGCGCTGGAGCGTGGCGGCCTGTCGATCAGCCGCCTGCTCGGCCCCGCCCTCGGCCTCACCCGCGACGTCGACAATCGCGGCCTGTTTTCGGTGCCGGCGCTGGCCACGGTGCGCGACACGGTCAAGCGCGAGATATCAGACGAGCCCAAGACCAGCCCCGACCCCTATGTCGCGGCCATGGCGAAATCGAACGACACCAGCCAGAAATTCAATCCCAGATACATCGATGACGACGGCTCGACGCTCGACCTCACCGGCGTCGTCAACCGCATGGACCGAGGCTACCTCGGCCACACCGAATGCGGCGAGATCCGGCTGATCTACCGCTTCCACTATTCGGTCCAGGAAAAACCGGCGAACGGCAAGCCCGGCCAGCGCATTTCATCGCGCCTGCCGCTGACCATGAGCCTGGTCTTCAACGCCAAGCCTGGGAAGGCGCAGGCCCGCGCTTCTAAGGACCTTCCCAGCGCCACCGACGCGTCCTGCGCGGACGTCGCCCGGCGCTGGCTGGCCGCCGGTCGAAAGGACTTGCCACCCGAGCAATTGGCCGCCTGGCTGCGCTCCGACGAAGGCCCGCTGTCCGGCGCCATGCTGAATTCCTCGCAGATCATGCGGCTCGAGCTCAACATGCAGGTGCTCAGGCTGTCGGCGTCGACGCGGCGCGATTTCGGCGGCCATGCCGAGTACCTGTTGAAGATCTTCAAATGGGATCCGGCCATTTCAAGCTTCTATGAAGCCAGGATGGAAAACGAGATCGACCGGGCGACGGTGCTGGCCGACAGGCCAGCCTTCGCCAAATGGCTGCTCACCGACCGCAACATCTACGATCTCGACCATGGCCGGCTGGTCGTCGACGAGAAATTCCTGGCCAAGAGCGCCGTCTCGGTGGCACCCGGCGGCTTGAGCCGCTCGCAGAACAACATCGTCCATGGGCTGGTCGATGACGCCGACATCGACAAGGCGCTGAAGGACTATGTCGCCAGGGGCAACACGCTTGCCACCATCAAGTCGGTCGCCGGCTTCAACCTGCGCCTCAACGAGATGTCCTGCACCGGCTGCCACCAGACGCATGGCATTGCCGGCTTCCACTATACCGGCGCCGACCCGGCCAGCGAGCCGCGCCGCAATGCCGTCTTCGTGCCGGGCTCGGCCGTCTTCTTCGCCGACCTGCCGCGCCGCCGCGCCATCGTCGAGGAATTCGCCGCCGGCGGCCATCCCGATTTCACCAGGGGTTTCGCCGCCCGTCCGGACCGGAAATACGCTGACGCGCTGAAAGGCACCGATCTCTACAATGGCTGGGGCTCGATCTGCTATCGCGGCGAGGATGAAAGCTTCAAGGACTGGGCCTGCGGCACCGGCCTGCGCTGCGCCGGGGTCCACGAAAGCGCCATCCATCCTGGTTTCGGCACCTGCGTCAGCGAGAAAGGCACCGCGGTCGGCGACCCCGTGGAATTCGGCGAAATCAGGATGTCGACCTGGGGCAGCGACCGGTATTGCCGCCTGTCGCCGGCAACCGCCAAGGATTGCGCCATCGATCCGGCACGCGACAGGAAGCCGGCGGTCAAGCTCGCCGGCTATGGCGCCGCGCGCCAGCGCTACGACAATCCCGAACAGAAGACCGGCGGCTTTCCCGGCGGCATGCTGCGCAAGGCGAGCTGCGACAAGCTCCCCGACGAGGCAAATTGCGGTCGCCTCGCCAAGACCGGCTTCAATGATTGCATCGCGTCCGGCAAGGACCATAAATTCTGCACGAAGGAATTCACCAAGACCGCCGGCCTGCGCGCCTGCGACAAGGCGCATCCCTGCCGCGAGGACTATATCTGCACCGCCGGATATGACGATCTGCCCGAGGCCAAGCCTGGCGAAGGCACCTGCATCCCGCCCTATTTCATCTTCCAGTTCCGCGTCGACGGCCACCCGCGCAGCTGGAAGCAGGATGTTAGCGAGTGAGCTGTCCGCTGACTGCGCAACAGCCCGAAGTAAAACTTTCATTAACCATAAGCGGACTAAAAGCGTAAGCGATTCAAAGGGATCCTTCCGCCATGGCTTTTGTGTCCGGGCGCCGTCTGGCGCAGCTGTTTGGCATTGTCGCCTTGGGCGCGTTGGCCACCGGTTGCACGACGGCGAAACCTGCGACCGACGCCAAGGATGGCAAGCTCGCCTATGCGACAGAGCCGAAGGAGACCGGCGCCGGCGGCTTCTTCTCCTCGCATTCCTTCAGCGGTCTTGCCGGCCGCAGCGTCACCGTCAACAGCATCGCCGACCTCAGGCTGCGCAACCACGAGGTGGTGCTGACCTTCGATGACGGCCCGATGCCCGGCCGCACCGAAAACGTCCTGAAAGTGCTCGACAATGCCGACGTCAAGGCGACCTTCATGATGGTCGGCCAGATGGCCCGCTCCTACCCCGCCCTGGTGCGCGAGGTCGCCGCGCACGGCCACACGATCGGCACCCACACCCAGAACCATGCCAACCTGACGCATATGAGTGCCACGGGAGCGCAAGCGCAGATCGACGGCGGCATCAAGAGCGTGTCTGCCGCACTGGTGCCGTCGTTGCACGGCGTCGCGCCCTTCTTCCGCTTCCCCTATCTCGCCTCGACGGCGACGTTGCGCCGCCAGCTCGCGGCGCGCGGCATCGTCGTCATCGACGCCGATATCGATTCCAAGGATTATTTCCCGTCGACGCCGGACCAGCTGCGCAAGCGCACCATGGCGGGTATCGAACAGCGCGGTTCCGGCATCATCCTGATGCACGACATCCATCCGCGCACCGCGCAAATGCTGCCGCACCTGCTGGCCGACCTCAGAGCCAAGGGCTACAAGGTGGTGCGGCTGGTGCCCGGCCACCGCGGCCGCGAACCGCTGGTATCATCGCTGACGACAGGCACCGTGACGACGGTCCAGCAGATGGCCTACGCGGAGACCCGATAGGAGCACGGGAATTACGCCAAAACAAAGGGTTGATCGGTCCCCTAGCCGGATTCCATGCTCCGCCAGAACTGAAGGACCGTAGCGGCGATCGCTTCTGGCGCGTCTTCCGGGACGAGATGCTTCGCATCAGGGACTGTCTGAAACGTCGCGCCGGGAATGCGCCGCGCCAGTTCCCGGCCGTCCTTTACCGGGATCCAATCGTCATTGTCGCCCCAGAGGATGGTGACCGGGCATCGAACCTCGCGATATCGCCACTCCACCTCCTCGCTGTACTTGTCATCCATCTGCGCGACTTGCCTCCAGAATGCCTTCTGGCCTTCGTCGCCAAGCCATGGACGCAGATAGGCCTGCATCTCGTCTTCGCGTAACGGATTGTACGTCGCGCCATTGATGTAGGCGCGTAGGATCGCTTCGTGAACATACGCGGGCAGCTCGGCAAAAACCTTCTCGTTCTGTTTGGCTGCCTGGACCAGCTGCGAACCTTGCGGGCTGATGGCCACTGGATCGATCAACACCAGCGAGCGGAACTCCAAACCATTGAGCAGATGACCGCGCAGAGCGGTCGATCCGCCGAAATCATGCGCGACCACGTCGGGCCGTTCCACCTTCCAGTGGGCGTAGAGCGCCGCGAACAATTCGTTCTGAATGCCGCGAGACACATCGCGGACAGGCTTGTCCGACCAGCCATAGCCAAGCATGTCGAAATAGTGGACGCGCCGCTGCTTGGCGAGCCATGGCGCGATGCGGCGCCACTCCACCGAGGAGAATGGCGTACCATGGAGAACGACAGCGGGAGGTCCTTCCCCCATAACACCCCAGGCGATTGAATGTCCTTGAAAGACAAAGCGTTCGGGCGGGCGCCACTCGATCGTCATCAGCATCGATCCAGAATTGCTGCCGGCCTACTCTTTCTGCTTGGCGCCGGCGCTCTTGCCGTCCGAGCTTTTCGAGCGTTCCTCGAAACGGTCGGCGCCTTTCTTCAGCGGATGACCCATTTCAGCCTCGGTCTTGCGCTCATCCATGGCCGCCGCCTGCTTCAGTCCTGTGGCTGCCTGCTTGCCTTTCGCGGTCGGTGCCTGCTCGACGCCCATTGCTTCCTCCCTGGCGCGCAACAAGCGCGCGATGAGATGCAACGCGCATAAGCGGCGGCGGTTCCAGCGGCTAATGCTGTCCGGCAACCCGGCAATGACACGCCTCAGCGCGCCGTCATCGCCTTGCGGAACGCGTCCAGCGTCTCGGCGCTGACATGATGCTCGATGCCCTCGGCGTCGATGCGCGCCGTCTCGGCACTGACGCCGAGCGAGCGCAGGAAGGCTTCCACCGTCTGGTGGCGGATGCGGCTTTCCTGTGCGACCTTGCGGCCGGCTTCGGTGAGGAACACGCCGCGATAGGGTTTTCGCGACACCAGCCCGTCGGCGCACAGCCGCGTCAGCATCTTGGCCACCGTCGGCTGGGCGACGCCGAGCCGCGCGGCGATGTCGACCTGACGCGCCTCGTTGCCATCCTCGATCAGGTCGGCGATCAGCTCGACATAATCTTCGACCAGCGCGCTGCGGCGCGCTTCGCGCGTCTGCCGGAACCCTTCCGAATGGACATCGGCATCGAGCAGCGGCTCACGCGGGACCGGTCTGTTCTTCAGCGCCAATGCGCGCTCCTCCTCGGAAGTTTAGCCGTCGCTGCTTTTATAGCACAGGCTCTGATTCTTCAGGCCGTTTATTTGCATTCCGCGAGAGGTGCAACCAGCGTCTCCGGCTGCCCGCCCGTCACAACAAGCACCGACAATGAAATATAGCCTATTGCATAATGTTGAGCCATGGCATAGCTTATGGGCATTCTCCGGAACCTGCGGAAAGCCTTTTCATGTCAGAAGCAGACGTCACAGCCCCCCGGTCCGCATGGCGGTTCGCCAAACGGGAGGAGGACGATCAGCCCAGTCTGCGCGAGGTCAATTCCAGCGTCGCGGTGCCGAGTTCGGGCGTCTGGTTCCGCCGGCTGTTCGCCTTCATGGGCCCCGGCTACATGGTCTCGGTCGGCTATATGGACCCGGGCAACTGGGCGACCGACCTCGCCGGCGGCGCCCAGTTCGGCTACACATTGCTGTTCATCATCATGCTGTCCAACCTGATGGCGATCCTGCTGCAGGCGCTGGCGGCGCGGCTTGGCATCGCCACCGGCCGCGACCTCGCCCAGGCCTGCCGCGCTTACTACCCGCGCCCGGTCAACTTCGTGCTGTGGATCGCCTGCGAGCTCGCCATCATCGCCTGTGACCTCGCCGAGGTGATCGGCACCGCGATCGCGCTGCAGCTTTTGTTCGGCATCCCGCTGATCGGCGGCGCCATACTCACCGCGCTCGACGCTTTCCTCGTGCTGCTTTTGATGAACAAGGGGTTCCGCTATCTCGAAGCCTTCGTCGTGGCGCTACTGATCATCATTTTCAGCTGCTTTGCGATCCAGATCTTCGTTGCCGCCCCGCCGGCCGGCACGATCCTGCATTCGATGTTCGTGCCGTCTTCCGACATCGTCACCAACCCGGCGATGCTCTACATCGCCATCGGCATCATCGGCGCCACGGTAATGCCGCATAATCTCTATCTGCACTCCTCGATCGTGCAGACCCGCGCCTATGAACGCACCGACGCGGGCAAGCGCGATGCCATCAAATGGGCGACGGCGGACTCCAGCATCGCCTTGATGCTGGCGCTGTTCGTCAACGCCGCCATCCTGATCGTCGCGGCGGTCGCCTTCCACGATACCGGCCACCAGGATGTCGCCGAGATCGACCAGGCCTTCAAGCTTCTGTCGCCACTGCTTGGCCTGGGCATCGCCTCGATCCTGTTTGCCGTGGCACTGCTCGCCTCGGGCCTCAACTCGACGGTGACGGCAACGCTCGCCGGCCAGATCATCATGGAAGGTTTTCTGCGTCTGCGTATTCCCAACTGGGCACGACGGCTGCTGACGCGCGGCCTCGCCATCATTCCGGTGGTGGCCGTTACCGCGCTCTATGGCGAGAAGGGCACCAGCCAGCTGCTGGTGTTCAGCCAGGTGGTGTTGTCCATGCAACTGCCCTTCGCGGTCATCCCATTGGTGCAGTTCGTCTCCGACAAGAAGAAGATGGGCAACCTCGCCATCCCGCGCGGCGTGGCGGCGTTGGCCTGGGTTGTCGCGGCCGTCATCCTGGTGCTCAATTTCAAGCTGCTCTACGACACCATGTCCGGGGTTGGTTGAAGCTCCGTCTAATCCCGAGACAAACCGCCAGATCGCTCTATCTTTCCCGATGCCATGAGCAACATCGAAGACATCAGGAGATTCTACGCGCGGCTGATGGCGGCCAACGCCGCTTCATCGGATCCGCGCCTGGAAGAGGTGTTCGCCAGCGTGCCGCGCGAGGCCTTTCTCGGTCCGGGGCCATGGACGGTCATTGCCGGCAACGCCAAGATCACGACGCCGAGCGCCGACCCGGCCCATATCTACCAGAATGTGCTGGTGACGCTCGACGCCGAAAAGGGCATCAACAATGGCGAGCCGTTCCTGCACGCCATGTGGATCGGAAAGCTGGCGCCAAGACCCGGCGAGGCCGTCACGCATATCGGCGCCGGCAGCGGTTACTACACGGCTTTGCTGGCCACGCTGGTTTCGCCAGGCGGCACCGTCGCCGCTTTCGAACTCGACGACCAGATGGCCGAACTGGCGCGCAGGAATCTCGAAGCCTATGGCAATGCGACGGTTGTCCATGGCGATGCCGTGACCTCGCCCCTGCCGCCATCCGACATCATCTATGTCAATGCTGGCGTCGTGGCCCCTCTCGCCGGATGGCTGAGGGCGCTGCGCCCCGGTGGCCGCATGATCTTCCCGTGGCGTCCGGCCGAGAGCATTCCGTTCGCGGTGATGGTGACTCACAGAGAAAAAGGCTTTGCCTGCCATCCGTTCATGCGCTCGTGGTTCATCCCTTGCGTCGGCGCCTCGGCGATCCCTCCTGCGGCGAAGATCCCGACACGCGACGAGGCCACGCGCAGCCGTTCTGTCTGGCTGATTGAGGACAGGCAGCCAGACAGCACCGCCACCGCAATCCTCGGCGAAGTCTGGTTCTCCTCCGACCCCGTTCACGCCGGCGACAACGGCTAGAAATTTGTCGTCGCGTGTCGAAAAGGAAGCCTGCCGTTCGTCGTAAGGTTGAATCCGGCCGTGACGGTGCGGATCGCAAAAAGGAGAAGACGGATGAGAAAAATCATCGCCGCGACCTTCGTCAGTCTCGATGGCGTCATGCAGGCGCCGGGCGGCCCGGAAGAAGATCCGGTCGGCGGCTTCAAATTCGGCGGCTGGACGTTCCACTACTTTGACGAGGTGGCGGGCGCGGCAATGGAGGACCTGTTCTCCAAACCGTTCGCCCTGCTGCTCGGCCGCAGAACCTACGACATCTTCGCCGCGTACTGGCCTTATCAGAAAGATCCGATCGCGGATGCCTTCAACCCCGCGACCAAATATGTGGCGACGCATCGGCCGGATACCCTGGCCTGGCAGAACACGCACGCGCTCGGGCCTGATATCATCGCGGCTTTGCGCCGCCTCCGCCAAGAAGATGGACCTGACCTGCTCATCCAGGGATCGGGCAATCTGATCCAGACCTTGCTCGCCAACGGGCTGATCGACGAGATCCGGCTGATGACCTTCCCGCTGTTGCTGGGCAAGGGCAAGCGGCTGTTCGGCGATGCCGCGATGCCGGCCGCCTTCAAGCTGGTCAAATCGCAGGCATCCACCACCGGCGTCATCATGGCGACCTACGAGCGCGCGGGCGAAATCGAGGTCGGCTCGTTTGTTACGGGCGAACCATCCGACGCCGAACTCGAGCGGCGTAGGAACTGGAAGTGAGTGGTTCTTTCTCCCCGTCACTGTACAGGGAGAAAGGGCGCACCATCAAGCCGCCTGCACCCGCCGCCCCAGCCCATCACGGATATGCCGCGCGAACTCCCGCGCAGCCGTACCCACGCCATGCCCCGGCAGATGCAGGTTGATGGCAAAATTCGGCAGCGGCGGCAGGCCGGCGTCGAACGGCAATATGTCGAGATCCGCCGGCACGGTGGAAGCCAGCCATGTGGTGACGGCCAGGTCCGAGCGCACCGTCGCCGTGGTCGCGTCGATATTGCCGTTCTCGAACACGCTGCGCCATTCCAGCCCATGCGCGTTGAGTGCAGACAGCACCACCGGCCGGAAGGCGCAGGTGTCGGCAACGATCGAGACCGGCAATGGCCGCTTGGCGCGGGCCGCCCCGCCCCTCGCCCCGACCCAGACGAGCCGGTCGACGGCCAGGCATTCGCCCGAGGTCGGGCCGACCCGCTCCTCGATCACCGCGAGGTCGATGGTTCCCGCCGCCAGTGCCGCCGCCAGTTCCGGCGAGGAGGCGCAGAGCAGCGATATCTCGACCTGCGGATAGGCTTCAGCGTAGGCTTTCAGGACGGGCGCCAGCAAGGTGCCGACAAGGTCGTAGGGCACGCCGAGCCGCACCTGGCCGGCGACAGCGCTCCCCGCCATCTCGGACCAGATCTCGTCATTGAGGCTGAGCAGGCGCCTGGCCTTGTCGAACAGCCGCTCGCCGGAATGGGTCAGGCGCAGACCGCGCCGGTCGCGCTCGAACAGGCTGCAGCCGAGCGTCTCCTCCAGGCGCTTGACCTGCTGGCTGACCGCGCCCTGGGTCAGGTGCAGCGCGTTCGCCGCCGCCGTCATGCTGGCCTTGTCGGCGACGGTGACGAAGGTTCGCACGAGGCTGGTGTCGAGATTGCGGATCATGTTGCATTATAGACGCTAATGCGGACCATCGCAAACAT
This sequence comes from Mesorhizobium sp. M8A.F.Ca.ET.161.01.1.1, assembly GCF_004792105.1. Taxonomy (NCBI): domain Bacteria; kingdom Pseudomonadati; phylum Pseudomonadota; class Alphaproteobacteria; order Hyphomicrobiales; family Phyllobacteriaceae; genus Mesorhizobium; species Mesorhizobium sp. M8A.F.Ca.ET.161.01.1.1. Next base: position 344,935 of record NZ_SRTD01000007.1, read on the forward strand.
TGCATTTACTGATGCAAGCCCGCGTCTACCATGGATCTCCCGACGAGGATGCCCCATGCTCCAGCCTATTCTGCCGCTGATACTGTTTGCCTTCGTAGCCACCGCCACGCCGGGCATCGCCACCACCCTGTCGACCGCTTCAGGCGCGCGGTTCGGCTTCCGCCGCTCCGTTCCGCTGCTGGTCGGAAGTGCGACCGGCCTCGCAACGGTGACGGGCGCGGCCGGCGCTGGACTGGCCGGCCTGCTGCTGGCCATGCCGTCGCTACAGGTGGCGATGAAAATCATCGGCTCGCTCTATCTTGTCTGGCTGGCGATCAAGATCGGCCGTGCCGGCCCACCCAATCTCGATGTGGCGATGGCCAGGCCCAACAGTTTCCTGGGCGGCGCCGGCATCCAGTGGATGAACCCGAAGGGCTGGGCGATGGGGCTGGGCGCAGCGGCCTCCTTCGCCGCGCTTGCCGACGGGCCAGGACAACTGGCGCTGCTGCTCGGCTCGACCTTCGGCCTTGCCGCGGCCATCTCGCTGTCTGCCTGGTGCGCGGCCGGCATGGTGCTGGCACGGCTGTTGAAGACCGAATGGCAATGGCGCGCGCTCAACATCGTGCTGGCGCTGGTGCTGGCCGCCTCGATCATTCCGATGTGGCAGACGCATTAGAAGCGTCGGCCTTCCAGGAGTTGGGTTTCTTGCCCCGCCATAGCGCTACGGGACGCGCGCATTTCCGGGCGGCTGGTAGCGGCGATCGCGTGGCATGACGGCTTAGCGCGTGAATTGTCTTGTGCCGCGCTGGTCGACCCCCACTCCGTCTCGGCTTCGCCGAGCCACCTCTCCCCCGATCGACGGGGGAGAGGAAAAGCGCCAGGCTTTTTGCCGTCAATGCTCGCCCAGTAGCGCTCCCTTCCTTTCCCTCCGGAGGGGGGAAAGGTGGCGCGGCGAAGCCGCGACGGATTGGGGGAACCACGTGGCAATCAAGCCACGGGGGCCCGATCGGCCACGCTAGAGCGTTTCATGTTTTGACGGAAGCGTATCCGGCGTTTTCGAAGTAGTTCTTGCATTCGGCTGCCTCGATGGTTTCGACGAGGTGGCCGATGTGGCGCCAAGTTTCCTCGACGGTGCGTTTCTG